>JAFWPA010000085.1 GCA_017509685.1 Bacteroidales bacterium | reverse complement strand
TTTGTAGTCTGTATGAGATTTGACAACAATACCATATGGAATGAGGCGGCGCGTGCCGGGCTGCTCTTCGGGGCGGTGTCGGTGGCGTGCCTGGGCCTGAAGGAACTGTCGGCCCTAAGCGGCAGCGCTTTCCTTGTGCAGGCGGCGGCCATAATCCTGTGGGTTGTGGAGTTTTTCGGATGTATACTCATCATGAAAAACATCATGCTCCGCTTCCGCGACAAATATGAGGGTGTGAAGATGGAGGATACCTACAAACTGGGCCGAAGGGCGGGCTTCCTTTCCGGCCTTATCCTGGCTTCGGCCCAGGCTTTCATTATCATGAAAATGCCTGCGGAAACCATGGACGAATTCGTGAACCAGATGATGTCCACTGCGCAGCTTCTTCCCACAGACCGTGACGCCGTGGACGCAGCCCTTGCCAACCTCCCGGTACTCACATTCATTTTCCAGTGGCTGTACTGCTACCTTTACGGCAGCATCCTTGCATCCGTAATGTCCCGATACATTTTCCTCCAGAAACTCTTCGGCGGCGGTTTCCCTCCCAAAGAAGATGACAACAATCCTGAGCAGCAATAAGTTATGGACCTTTCTATAATCATACCCCTTTACAATGAGGCCGATTCCCTCCCGGAACTGAAGGCCTGGATAGAGAAGGCGCTTGAAGGCTTCACCTATGAACTCATCTTTGTGGACGACGGGTCCACGGATGACTCCTGGAAGGTGATTTCTTCATTCCCGGCAGGGACCGGGAATTCCGTCCGTGGCATCCGTTTCCGCCGGAACTACGGAAAATCGGCCGCCCTGTATGAGGGCTTTGCCGCCGCGGAAGGGGACATTGTGGTCACGATGGATGCCGATCTTCAGGATTCCCCGGAGGAAATCCCCGAGATGGTCCGTATGATCCGTGAAGAGGGTTATGACCTTGTATCAGGCTGGAAGAAAAAGCGTAAGGACAACGCCCTTACCAAGAACCTCCCGTCCAAACTCTATAACTGGACTGCCCGTAAGGTTACCGGCATCAAACTCCACGATATGAACTGCGGCCTCAAGGCCTACCGCAAGGAGGTTGTAAAGAATATAGAGGTATACGGTGAAATGCACCGCTACATCCCTTATCTGGCAAAGAACGCCGGGTTTACAAGGATTGGGGAGAAGCCCGTCCATCACCAGAAACGAAAGTACGGCAAGTCCAAATTCGGTATGAGCCGCTTTGTGAACGGCCTCCTGGACCTTATGAGCCTTTGGTTCCTGTCACGCTTCGGGGGTAAGCCCATGCACTTTTTCGGCACCAGCGGCATCCTGATGTTCCTGGTGGGCTTCGTGATGACCGTCTGGATTATCGCCGCCAAACTATACCATCAGGCAAACGGCCTTAAGTTCCGCGCCGTCACGGACCAGCCCCTTTTCTACCTTGCCCTTGTTGCCGTCATCCTTGGCGTAATGCTCTTCCTAGCCGGCTTCCTTGGTGAAATGGTCTCCCGCAGTTCCACCGAGCGCAACAATTACCAGATTAAAAACAGGATATAAGCCAAAAAATTAGTATCTTTGCAGGCTATAACAAAAACAGAGATTATGATAAACATTAAGTTCCCGGATGGAAGTGTCCGTCAGTATGAGGCTGGCGTGACCGGTTATGACGTGGCAATGTCAATCAGCCCGCGTCTTGCAGAGCAGGTTCTGGCAGTGAATATCAAGCGCCCGGATGAGCCGGAGACATCCCGCGGAACAACCATAGACGTGATGCGTCCCATAACTGAGGACGTAGAGATCCGCCTTCTCAAGTGGGAAGACGACGAAGCCAAGAAAGTGTTCTGGCACTCATCGTCCCACCTGATGGCCGAGGCCCTGGAGGCCCTGTTCCCGGGCGTGAAGTTCGGTATCGGCCCCGCTATTGAAAACGGCTTCTACTATGACGTGGACATGAACGGCCGCACCCTCACGGACGCCGATTTCAAGGCCATCGAGGACAAGATGATGGAGTTCGCCCGTCAGAAACAGGATTTCTGCCGCATAGAGGTTTCCAAGGCCGATGCCCTGAAATACTTCACCGAAAAAGGCGACCAGTACAAGCAGGAGCTCATCTCCGAACTGGAAGACGGTACCATTACTTATTATACCAATGGTCAATTCACGGACCTGTGTCGCGGCCCGCACCTGAAGAACACCGATGTGATCAAGGCCGTGAAGGTACTCTCCCTGGCCGGTGCTTACTGGCGCGGTGACGAAACCCGCAACCAGCTCACCCGTATCTACGGTATCACCTTCCCCAAGAAGAGCCTGCTGGACGAATATCTGGTGGTGCTGGAGGAAGCCAAGAAGCGGGACCACCGCAAGATTGGCAAGGAGATGGAACTCTTCACCTTCTCCCAGCGCGTGGGTGCCGGTCTGCCCCTGTGGCTGCCCCGCGGTGCCGCCCTGCGCAACACGCTGCAGGCCTTCCTGGCCAAGAAGCAGGCCGAATACGGCTACCTGCCCGTGGTGACGCCCCATATCGGCGCAAAAGACCTTTATGTGACTTCCGGTCACTATGCCAAATACGGCAAGGACTCCTTCCAGCCCATCCACACTCCGCAGGAGGGTGAAGAGTACCTGCTGAAACCCATGAACTGCCCGCACCACTGCGAGATTTTCCGCAGTTCCCCGCGTTCTTACCGTGATCTGCCGCTGCGCTTCGCCGAATTCGGTACCGTGTACCGCTACGAGCAGAGCGGCGAGCTCCACGGCCTCACCCGCGTGCGCAGCTTCACCCAGGACGACGCCCACCTCTTCTGCCGCCAGGACCAGCTCCAGGAGGAATTCGAGAAGGTGATCGACCTCATCCTGTACGTGTTCAAGACCTTGAAGTTCGATAAGTTCACCGCCCAGGTGTCGTTAAGGGATCCCAAGAATCCCGGCAAGTACATCGGCTCCGAGGAAAACTGGAACAAGGCCGAACAGGGTATCATCGACGCCGCCAAGAAGAAGGGTCTCCCTTACGTGGTAGAGACCGGCGAGGCTGCCTTCTACGGTCCCAAACTGGACTTCATGGTGAAGGACGCCATCGGCCGTAGCTGGCAGCTGGGTACCATCCAGGTAGACTACAACCTGCCCGAGCGCTTCGAGCTGGAATACGTGGACAGCGACGGCAGCCGCAAGCGCCCCGTCATGATCCACCGCGCTCCCTTCGGCTCCCTGGAGCGCTTCGTGGCCGTGCTGTTGGAGCACACCGCCGGTCACCTGCCCCTGTGGCTGCACCCGGACCAGGTGAAAGTGCTGCCTGTGAGCGAAAAATATGCAGATTATGCAAAAAAAGTTGTAAATCTGCTAAATAATTCCGAAATTCGCGCCTCTATAGACGACCGGAACGAGACGCTGGGCAAGAGAATCCGTGAGACTTCCCTTATGCGCGTGCCTCTTCTGGTGATTGTCGGCGAGAAAGAACAGGCCGACGAAACCGTGTCTGTACGCCGTGGAGCCGTGGACCAGGGTTCCATGAGCGTGCCTCAGTTTGTGGACTATGTCCGCGCAGCTGTGGCAGAAGAACTGGCCCAGTAAGTTTAACTTTTAAAGGAGCAAAACTATCGCAACGCCTTTTAAACCGAGACCTTCGGGTCTCAAAAAGAAGCCCCAGCAGGCTCAGGCTAACCAGAAGGACGAAAACGCCCTTCGGATTAACCGTGAAATTACCGCCTCTGAGGTTCGCCTGGTAGGAGATAACATCCCCGAGCAAGGAATCTACCCCTTCAGCAAAGCCCTGGCCCTGGCCGAGGAACTGGAGCTGGATCTGGTGGAAATCAGCGCAAAGGCAGAACCGCCCGTTTGCAAGATTCTGGATTACCAGAAGTACCTCTATCAGCAGCGCAAGCGCGCCAAGGAGATGAAAGCCAACGCGGCCAAGATTGTGATCAAGGAAATCCGTTTCGGCCCCAACACGGACGAACACGACTTCCAGTTCAAGCTCAAGCACGCGCAGGAGTTCCTGCAGGAAGGATCCAAGGTGAAAGCCTCCATCTTCTTCCGCGGACGCTCCATCCAGTTTGCCCAGCAGGGAGAGAAGCAGCTGCTTCGCTTTGCCGTGGAACTGGAAGAATACGGCCGGGCCGAAAGCATGCCCCAGCTGGAAGGCAAGCGCATGAGCATGATGATTGCTCCTATTAAAAAGAAGTAAGGTATTATCCTTATATGTATAATTAATTAATTGTTTAACACAATGGCAAAGCTTAAAACCAACTCCGGTGCCAAAAAGCGCTTTACGCTTACCGGATCGGGAAAGATCAAGAGGAAGCACGCTTATCACAGCCACATCCTCACCAAGAAGACCAAGAAACAGAAACGCAACCTGGATCACTTCGCCATCCTGGAGAAAGTGGACATCAATCGCGTAAAAGAACTCCTGGTCCTGTAACTCTTATTGTTTAACTGGATCGCAGTCAAAAGCGCTGGTAAAAAAAACCGCCACTGCCTCCAAAAATGAATTAAAAAATGCCTAGATCAGTTAATTCTGTAGCCTCCAGGGCTCGCCGCAAGAAGATTCTCTCCAGAACCCGCGGCAACTTCCTGTCCCGCAAGAATGTGTGGACAGTCGCCAAGAACACTTACGAAAAAGGTCTCACCTACGCCTACCGCGACCGCAAGGCCAAGAAGCGTGAGTTCCGCTCCCTGTGGATCCAGCGTATCAACGCTGCCGCCCGCCAGCACGGCCTCACCTACTCCCAGCTCATGGGTCGTCTTGCCAAGCAGAACATCGGCCTCAACCGCAAAGTTCTCGCAGACCTTGCCATGAACAATCCTCAGGCTTTTGAGGCAATTGTGAAATCCGTAAAGTAGTTATTGCCCCGTGAGCTGGAAGGAAATCATCCAAAACAAGTGGGTAAAGCTGGGATTCTGGTCCCTGCTGTACATTGCTTGGGTGATCTGGCTCGGAAATTATTGGTGGATTTTGGGCCTGGGCGTCATCTTCGACCTTTGCATTACCAAGAAGGTGAACTGGCTCTTCTGGAAGAAAGAGTACGCCCCGGGAGAAAAGCACAACTTCTGGCTGGACTGGCTGGACGCCATCATCTTCGCCGTGGTTGTAGTGACCTTCATCAATATTTTCTTCTTCCAGGCCTTCAAGATTCCTTCCTCGTCCATGGAAAGCAGCCTGTACACGGGAGACCATCTCTTCGTTTCCAAGCTCGCTTACGGACCGCGCATTCCCCAGACGCCCCTCACCATCCCCTTTACGCACAACCGGGCTTTCGGCCATGAGTCGTATTCCACGCTCATCCAGAACAAGTACCGCCGCCTGAAGGGTTTCGGAGAGGTAAAACGCGGAGATATCGTGGTCTTCGGATTCCCCAACGGTGACACTGTCCTTACCCGCCGTCCCGCCGACGATTATTACGCCTGGGTACGCACATACGGAAGGAAAAAGACCATCGACCAGTTCGGCCCCATCATCGTACGTCCCGCCGATAAAAAGGACCACTACGTAAAACGCTGTGTAGCCGTTGCCGGAGACACGCTGATAGTGAAGGACGGTCTGGTGTGGGTGAACGGAGAAAAGGAGCCCGACTATCCCGGACGCCAGCTCACATACCAGGTAATCACTACCGGTTCCCGCATCAACCAGCTCAAGCTGGAGCAGTTGGGTCTCAACCTGAATGAACTGTATTTCGACCCCCGTCTTCCCGGCTATCCCATGATGCCGCTCACGGACGAAATGCTGGAAAAGGTAAAAGATCTTTCCAATGTGGTGGACGTAACGCTCAACCTGGAGCAGTTCCCCGCCACCGGCCAGGACACCGGCATCTTCCCGTTCACCGGGAAAACGCGCTGGACCTGCGACTACTTCGGCCCGCTGTGGATTCCCCAAAAGGGTGCCACCGTTACGTTGGACAAGGATAACCTGCCGCTCTACGAGCGCATTATCCGCGACTACGAACACAACACCCTGGAAGTGAAGGGTAATGAGATACTCATCAACGGAGAACCGGCCACTACGTACACGTTCCGGCAAGATTACTACTTTATGATGGGTGACAACCGGCATAACTCCCTGGATTCCCGTTATTGGGGATTCGTCCCGGAAGACCACATTGTCGGAAAGCCCTCCATCATTTGGCTTTCAACAGACGGAAGCAAGCGCTTCCCCAAAAGCATCCGGTGGAAACGGTTCCTCAAAATCGTCTAACCACCCCAACAAGTAACAATTAAAAAAGTAAAATATTATGTCAAAGGTTTGTCAGATAACCGGTAGGAAGAGAATGATTGGCAACAACGTTGCCCATTCCAAGCTGCGCACCAAGCGCGACTTCTCCCTCAACCTCAAGACCAAGAAATTCTGGTCCGAGTCCGAACAGCGTTTCGTCACCCTGAAAGTGACCACCAAGGGTATGCGCATCATCGAGAAGAATGGTCTCGACGCCACCCTCAAGGCCGCTCAGGAGAAAGGATACGTAAGCCTTGTTTAACCCTTTTAATCCTTAAGAATTATGGCAAAGAAACAGAAAGGAAACAGGGTGCAGGTCATCCTGGAGTGCACGGAGCAGAAGGCCAGCGGTGTTCCCGGCATGTCCCGTTACATCACCACCAAGAACAAGAAGAACACCCCCGACCGTCTT
>JAFWPA010000084.1 GCA_017509685.1 Bacteroidales bacterium | reverse complement strand
GACTATGCGCAGGCGCCCGAAATCTCTCTGAGGTTCGGGGCACGCCCTCCCAGGAAAGGAGAGCCTTTCCCGGCCTGGGTCAATATCGAGTCATTCCGCCTTCCGTCATCGGCATATAATATGACACAGACGGAAAACACCATCGACTTAGTTTTCCCCAAGCCTGTTCCGGTGACGGATATTTCCTTCTTCAACGGCAACCCCGACGATGCAGATGCATGGGCACGGGAAGCGCGCGCGAAAGAATACAAACTGGAAATCCAGCATGGTGACGGCACCTGGGAAACAAGGGAAGAACCATTTGGGGAAGTGTACCCTTATCATTTGTTTGAGACGTATCAACGTGAAGAGGCCGCCGGGGACAGGCAGTTCCTATGCGTGACGGATGTTATGCGGCTGGAAGGAAACCGGCTTGTTCCAGTCAATGAACACGAAAAGGCCTGGAAACCTGGGTACGACAACCGGATTCGGCACATCCGGCTCACCGTAACTAAACTCACCCAACGCAAGCCAACGGGACAAAACCCTCTCTCTGGAATTAGAGTTTATGCATATCCGAGGTCTTATAGCTTTATGCCATAATTGCCCTCTGCGATTGCTGCGGAATAACTTGCCCAAGCCCGAGTTCAAAGATACGAAAAATGACGGAAATTGCCAACTATTATTCTGGTCAAAAGAAAAGGATTATAGCGGCTTCATCCGAATCCGTCAGTACACAGTTTTTACAACCGATTACAGCTCGAATCGGGGATTACACATACCAGTGTAGTCAGTACGGCATATTGTTTTCCGTATAGAAAATAAACATTAATTAGGTTTTCTGTACGAGAATTCTTATATTTGCATCTGTTATGACGCAACAAGTACCTTATAAGGAATTGAAGACTCTAGGCAACGTGCCTATAAGCATGGAGGTCCTGCAAAGCCTGTACAAGGATTATCAGTCTCCCAATATGCATATTTCCATGTTGGAGAAGAAGGGGCTGCTGATCCGTCTGAAGCGTGGACTGTATGTGGTTTCGCCTGAGATTAGTGGCAAGGAATTGTCCCTAGGATTGGTTGCCAACCATCTGTATGGTCCTTCCTACGTTTCCCTTCACTGGGCGCTGAGGTGGTACGGGCTTATTCCTGAGCGGATTGATACCGTCACATCTATTACCACGCGGCATACACGCGGATTTGAGAACTCCCTTGGGCGCTTTACTTTCCGAGGCGTTTCCCAGGAGTATTTTCCCATTGGCATAAAGAGTCAGGAGGATGCCGGACTGCACTTCCTACTGGCCAGCCCGGAGAAGGCTCTGTGCGATATGCTCATGCAGGAAAAGCACGTGCCGGACCAGTCCATTTCCCGGCTGGAGGTCTTCTTTGAGGAGGATATGCGGATAGACCTGGAAGACTTAAGACAGATGGACGACAACGTCATCCGCCAGTGCATGGAGGCCGGTAACAAGAAGCAGGTTTTGACGAACTTATTGAAACTGATTGAGCGATGACTGTATTTGACGAAATGGTAGCGGAACAGAATCCGCAGACCTCTATTGACAAGACGAATGCCCAGCACGAGGTGATGCAGCAGATTGCGCTTTCAGGACTGCAGCGGGGCGGTTTTTTCGAGCATGCCGCATTCTATGGCGGCACCTGCCTGCGAATCTTCCATGGGCTTCGGCGGTTCAGTGAAGATATGGATTTCACACTGACAGAGAAGAATCCGAACGTGCATCTGGAGGACTTTTTCCCTGATATTATCGAGGCATTCAAGTTGACGGGACGCGAGGTGGAGATCAAGAAGAAGGAAAAGAAGTCCTTCGGTAAGGTCGAATCGGCTTTCCTGAAGGATAACACGGATGTCTATGACATTGCCTTCCGGACGGAAAAGAGCATGAAGGTGAAGATTGAGTTGGATACTGACCCGCCGCTTGATTTCGAAACGGAGCAGAAGCTGCTTCTCAAGCCGTTTTCTTTCATGGTACGTTGCGTTTCGCTACCGGATCTATTTGCCGGCAAGATGCATGCGCTGGTTTACCGCAACTGGCAAACCCGCGTGAAGGGACGTGACTGGTATGACTTCGAGTGGTATGTGGCGAACAAAGTTCCACTGGATTTCGCCCATCTGCAGAAGCGCATTCTGGAATTCAACGGGAAGGAACTCACAAAGGACGAATTCATCTCCAGCTTGAAGGAGCGTTTGGCGACTACCGACATAGATATGGTGAAGCAGGATGTGATGCGTTTTCTCCGCACAGATCCGCATTCGCTGGATATCTGGTCGAAGGACTACTTCCTTAAACTGGCCGATATGATTGTGTATAAGTAAATATGATATTCAGGGCTTCGAGATTTGATGCGAGGCCCTTTTTTTTGACTGGAAATCGCTGAAATGATACAATCCATACTACATATGATACGATGTAACATTCGATGCAGGGATTGAAACATTTGTTTCGTCCCACCATGGGCTCTATAAATAACTTTGTCAGCGGGAAACCACTCCCACAGCGCGAAACTGTTTATAACCAATTTATATTTTATGCATCGATTCAAATCTGTTCTGATTGCGGCCTTACTGCTGGCGGGCTTCACGGCCTTTGCCCAGCAGGTGGAAGTTACCGGCGTGGTAACATCCAAGGCCGACGGCTACGGCGTCATCGGCGCCGCGGTGATGGAAAAGGGAACGACGAACGGTACGGTCACGGACTTCGACGGGAACTTTACCATTCGCGTGAACGAGGGCGCGATTCTCGTTTTTTCGTCCATTGGATATGTCACGCTGGAACTTCCCGCCACCCCCGACATGCAGGTGGTCATGGAGGAAGACTCCCAAATGCTGGAAGAAGTGGTGGTGACCGGCTATACCGTGCAGCGCAAGGCCGACCTCACCGGCGCCATCTCCACGGTAACACCCTCCGACCTCTCCAAGCAGAATGAGAACAACCCCGTGAAAGCCATGCAGGGCCGCGTCCCAGGCATGAACATCAGTGCCGACGGTTCTCCTTCCGGCAGCGCCACCGTGCGCATCCGCGGCGTCGGAACCCTCAACAACAACGACCCTCTGTATATTATTGATGGTGTACCTACCAAGGCCGGCATGCACGAGCTCAATGGTAACGACATCGAGAGCATCCAGGTCCTGAAGGATGCGGCCTCTGCCAGCATTTACGGCTCCCGGGCAGCGAACGGCGTTATCATCATCACCACCAAGAAAGGCAAGGATGGCCAGGTGCGCATCGACTTCGATGGAAGTGTCGCCCTCCAGACCTATGCCAACAAGATGGACGTGCTCAGCGCCAGAGAGTTCGGCCAGGTAATGTGGCAGGGCTATGTGAATGACGGTCTGGATCCCAACAGCAACGGCCTGGGCTATCGCTTCAACTGGGGTTATGACGCCAACGGCTATCCCGTCCTGAACGGCGTTTCCATGGACAAATACCTGGATATGGCCGGCACAACGCCCGCTGCCGATACCGACTGGTTCAAGGAGACTACCCGCAACGGCCTGGTTCAGCAGTATAACCTTTCCCTGAGCAACGGCTCCGACAAAGGTTCCTCCTTCTTCTCCCTGGGCTACTACAAGAACGAAGGTATCATCAAGACCAGCGAGTTCGACCGCATCTCAGCCCGTATGAATACGGAATACAAACTCTTGGAAATCAATGACCGCCGCATTGTCACGGTGGGCGAGCACTTCACCGTGAACCGCACCGGCGAAGTGCAGGCTCCCGGCGGCTTCCTGGAGAACGTACTCCAGTTCAACCCTTCCATCCCCGTGTATACCAATGAAGGCAAGTACGCCGGTCCCGTGGGCGGTTATCCCGACCGCGAGAACCCGGTGGCCCGCCTCCAGCGTAATGCCGACAACCGCTATACCTACTGGCGCATGTTCGGCGACGCCTACCTGAATATCAACCCCTTCAAGAACTTCAACGTCAAGACCACCTTCGGTATCGATTACGCCCAGAAACAGCAGCGCGTCTTCACTTATCCCGTGACGGAAGGCACCGTGGCCACCAGTACCAATGCCGTGGAGGCCAAGCAGGAGCACTGGACCAAGTGGATGTGGAATGCCATCGCTACCTATAATTTCGAGACCGGCAAGCACCGCGGCGACGCCATGGTGGGTATGGAGCTCAACAACGAAGACGATGTCTGGTTCAGCGGCAAGGCCTATGATTTCATGACCCTCACGCCGGACTACATGTGGCCCGATGCCGCCGTGGGCGAGGCCGAAGCTTATGGCAGCGCCGGCGGATACTCCCTGATTTCCTATTTCGGCAAGGTCAATTACAATTACGACGACCGCTACCTCCTGAGCCTCACCATGCGTTACGACGGCTCCAGCCGCTTCGGCAAGAACAACCGCTTCGGTATGTTCCCGTCGGTGAGCGCCGCCTGGAGAATCAGCCAGGAAAAGTTCATGCAGGGCATCGGCTGGCTGGACAACCTGAAACTCCGCGCCAGCTGGGGCCAGACCGGTAACCAGGAAATCGACAATACCGCCCGCTACACCCTCTACCACAGCAACTATGGCGAGGCAGGCTTCGGCGGACAGAGCTACGGCACCAGCTACGATATTGAAGGCACCAACGGTGGTCACACGCTGCCTTCCGGTTTCAAGCGCGACCAGCTGGGCAACGATGACCTCAAGTGGGAAACCACCACGCAGACCAACATCGGTCTGGACTTCGGCCTTTTCAAGAGCGCCCTCTACGGTTCCTTCGAATGGTATGACAAGAATACCACGGACATCCTGGTCTACATGCCCGGCATCGGTGTGATGGGCGAAGGTGCCAGCCAGTGGATCAACGCCGGCGAGGTGAACAACAAGGGTATCGAATTCAACATGGGGTATCGCGGCGAAATTGGTGATTTCCTCTATGACTTCTCCGGCAATATCGGCACGTACCGCAACACCGTGGTCAAACTTCCCGAAACGGTGGCTGTCAACGGAACCTTCGGCGGCAATGGCGTCAAGAGTGTCATCGGCCATCCGATGTATTCCCAGGTGGGCTACGTCTACGACGGCATCTTCAAAAGCCAGGAAGAGATTGACAACCACGCCACCCAAAGCGGTGCCGGCCTGGGCCGCATCCGTTGGAAGGACCTCAATAACGACGGCGTCATCAACGAAGCAGACCAGGACTGGATTTACGATCCCACTCCCGCCTTCACCTGGGGTATCAATATCTACCTGCAGTACAAGAACGTCGACTTCACCATGTTCTGGCAGGGCACGCAGGGTGTGGACGTGATTTCCGACCTCAAGAAGGAAACCGACCTGTGGAGCGGCCTCAACATCTCCAACCTGAACAAGGGCCGCCGCCTGCTGGACGCCTGGTCTCCCACCAACTACAACTCCAACATCCCCGCTGTGAGCACCATGGACAACAACAACGAGAAGCGCGTGAGCAGCTATTTCGTGGAGAACGGCTCCTTTGCCAAACTGCGCACCGTCCAGCTGGGCTACAACCTGTCCGAGAGCGTCTGTGAGAAACTGCACATGCAGAAAGTCCGCGCCTACCTCTCCGCCCAGAACCTTCTCACCATCCGGAGCAAGAGCTTCTCGGGCGTCGATCCCGAGAACGCCAACTTCGGCTATCCCATCCCGGTGAATGTCACCTTCGGCGTCAATGTTTCCTTCTAAATGATACGACGGATATGAAAACCAAGATAAGCAATATACTTTTCTCCGCGCTGATGATCTGCAGCCTGGCTTCTTGCACCAAATTCCTGGAGGAACACGTGCCCCAGGCAACCTTAAGCGACGAGCAGGCCAAGAGCCCCGAAAACGCGGAAGCCATGGTCGTATCGGCCTATGCCATCTTCACCACGGCCGAAGACATCAACTCTTCCTTCTCCATGTGGAACTTTGACGTGCGTTCAGATGACGCCTATAAGGGCGGCAACGACAGCAGTGACGGCGATGTATTCCACCAGCTGGAGATCCAGCAGGGCGTCCTTTCCACCAACTGGAACCTGAACGACATCTGGGTGCGCCTGTACAACAGCCTCTCCCGCGTGAACAGCGCCATCGCCCTCTTGAACGAGACCGACGAGGCCAGTTTCCCCCTGAAGGGTCAGCGCCTGGCTGAAATGAAGTTCCTGCGCGCCTATGGCCACTTCCTCCTGAAGCGCCTGTTCAAGTACATCCCCTTCGTGGTGAACGAGAACCTCACCTATGAGGAGTACAACAACCTCTCCAACCGCACCTACACTAACGACGAAGGCTGGCAGCTCATCATCGACGACCTGATGGAGGCCTACAACACCCTCCCGACCGTCCAGGCCGACAAAGGCCGTCCCACCAAGGCAGCGGCTGCCGCTTTCCTCACGAAGGTATATCTTTACAAGGCTTATCACCAGGATGACGTGAACAGCCATCAGGTCACGGAAATCAACACCGAAGACCTGAACAAGGTGATTGAATTCTCGGCTCCCGAACTCTATGCAGGCTACGGACTGGAAGACGACATCCACAACAACTTCCGTCCCGAGGAGCAGTACGAAAACGGCAAGGAGAGCCTCTGGGCCATCCAGTACTCCCGCAACGATGGTTCCACCTATGGCAACCTCAACTGGAGCTACGGCCTTATCCCGCCCAGCATCACCGGTGTCACCGACGGCGGCTGCGACTTCTACAAGCCTTCCCAGAACTTGGTGAACGCTTACCGCACCGGCGCCGACGGCCTGCCCCTGCTGGACAGCTTCAATGCCAAAGACTATGACATGGCTACTGACAACGCCGACCCTAGACTCTTCCTCACCGTAGGAATGCCCGGCCTGCCGTACATGTTCAACAAGGCTTTCATGATGGCCAAGACCAGCATTTGGAGCCGCTCCAACGGCCGCTATGGCTACTATGTATCCCTCAAGCAGAACGTAGACCCCGCCCTGGTTGACAACTACCTGATCAAGGGCTCCTACTGGGCCAGTTCCATGAACCGCATCGCCTTCCGCTATGCCGACGTACTGCTGGAGCGTGCCGAGGCCTATGCCCAGCTGGGTAAGGCCGACGAAGCCGTCGCGCTGGTCAATGAAATCCGCACCCGCGCCAAGGGCAGCCTGCAGATGATCGCCAGCTATCCCACCACCTATGGCGTCAAGATTTACATCACCAATTACAGCGGCTCCTACACCAAGGAGCAGGCCGTCAAGATGGTCAAGATGGAACGCCGCCTGGAACTGGGCATGGAGTGCGAGCGCTTCTTCGACCTGGTTCGCTGGGGTGATGCCGAGCAGGTACTGAACAAGTACTACGCAGAGGAAATTGACAACTGCACCTTCTACCAGGACGCCCATTTCACGGCCAACCAGGGCGAATACCTGCCCATCCCGGCCGTCCAGATGGCTGCCGCCAACGGCCATTACACTCAGAATATCGGCAATTGGTGATTCCTTTAAGCATTGAACGAAATGAAAAGATTAATCTACATATTTGAGGCGCTTGCCCTGATGCTCGGGCTGAATGCCTGTACGGCCGAAATAGTGGCCCCTATGCAAGTGAGCGGTGATTGCCTGATTGAAGAGATTGCGCTGGACGATTACGCCGGAACCGTGGATCTTCTCACCCGCACCGTGGAAGTGCGTCTTCCCATGGGCTATGACGCCGCAACCATGAAAGTGAGCAAGCTCACCCTTTCCTCCGGTGCCGACTGCAACGTCCGCCAGGGCGAAACCCTCAACATGAACACCGCCCGCGTGCTCAAGGTTACCAACGGCGATGTGTGCCTGGACTGGACCCTCTCCATCCTGCGCGATGAAGCCCTTATCACCCAGTTCGTGGTGAACGACATCTATGCCGGCGCCATTGACCAGGATGCCAGGACCATTACCATCACGGTTCCCGCTTCGGTTGGAGTAACCCACCTGGTCCCCACCATTACTTACAGCAAATATGCAACCGTGACGCCCGCTCCCGGTGTGGCACAGGATTTCACCAATCCCGTCACCTATACGGTCAAGAACAATACTGCTGAAACCGCCTATGTGGTCACGGTGACTGCCATCGGCAAGCCCAAGGCCCTGTTCGTGGGTTCCGCCGCCACCATGGAAGAACTGGATCCCGAGGCCCGCACCGCCTGTGAGTGGATGATGGCCAATGTTCCCAGCACGCTGTACGCTTCCTTCGCCGACCTCCGCATCGGCACCATCGACATGAGCGACTGCAAGCTCATCTGGTGGCACTGGCACATGGATTGGGGTGTGGACGGCCACAACGGCTTCGAGGAGAAGGGGCAGGATGCCTTGAGCACCAGGAACCAGCTCCGTGAATTCTACGAGAACGGCGGCGCCCTGCTCCTTACCCGTTATGCAACCCATCTGCCTTCCTTCATCGGTGTCACGGGTGACGACGAGTGGACCACTCCGAACAACTGCTGGGGCGGTGCCGAGGATAGCGCAGAACTCTGCGGCGGTCCCTGGGACTTCAATATCTACGCCGGTCAGAAAGCCCACCCTCTGTTCCAGGATCTGGTTCAGGGCGATGACGCCAACAAGGTGTACTGCACCGATGCCGGCTACCACATCACCAACTCCACGGCCCAGTACCACATCGGCTCCGACTGGGGCGGCTACAATGACCACGCAGACTGGGAAGCCCGTACGGGCGGCAAGATCCTGGGCGTGGGCGGCGACGGCGCCGTGGTGGCCTGGGAATATGAACCCAAGGATGGCAAGGGCGGTATCGTCTGCATCGGCTCCGGCTGCTACGACTGGTACTCCTACACCTATGAGGACGGTTATGCCGAGAAGTTCCACAAGAACATCGAAATCATCACCAAGAACGCAATCAACCACTTAACGAAGTAATGAATATGAAAACTATGATATACGCAGGTGTCGCCGCTATGCTGGGAGGAGTTCTGCTGGCCGGATGCGCCAAGGAGGATTTCGGTCCGGATCCCCAGAAAGACTGGGCAGGCACAACCTACTTCTTCGAATCTGCCGACGAGGCCGGCTTCCAGACCTACTACAACCCCGCCGTGGGCCGTTGTGGTGACCCGATGCCCTTCTACGACCAGAAGGCAGGTGAATTCAAAGTGCTCTATCTGCAGGAGTACGTGAAGAATTCCGCTTACAACTACCATCCTTACTGGGGTGTTTCCACCAAGGACGGAGCCAACTATCTCTCTCTAGGAGAGGTGCTGCCTACGGGCAGCTCCTCCCTGGAGCAGGATGCTGCCCTGGGCACCGGCTGCTGTGTCTACGATGAGGCTTCCGGCCTGTACCACATCTACTACACGGGCCGCAGCGACAAGGGCGCCAATACCGAGGCCGTGATGAGGGCCACATCTTCTGATTTCCAGAACTGGACCAAGGACCTGACCTGGGTGCTGAAGGGTGATGACTACGGCTATTCCAAGGTGGACTTCCGCGACCCGCAGCTCTTCAAGGACGATGCAGGTCTCTGGCACATGGTCATCTCCACCAAGCCCTCCTGGGGCGGAGACCCGCGCTTTGCCGAGTTCACTTCCTCCGACCTCAAGACCTGGGCCGATGCCGGTTCTTTCAACATGATCTGGGACCGTATGCTGGAATGCCCCGACGTCTTCAAGATGGGCGACTGGTGGTATCTGGTGTACAGCGAAAGCCTCAAGACCAGCTGGAGCCGTAAGGTGAAATACATGATGGCGGGGTCCTGGGACGAGCTCAAAGCCTGCTTCAACGATCCCGGTGCCAACTGGCCCAAGGACGGCCATGAGGGCATTCTGGACAGCCGCGGTTTCTATGCCGGAAAGACGGCATCCAACGGAACCGACCGCTATATCTGGGGCTGGTGCCCTTACCGCACCGGATCCAGCCTGCACGAGAAGAATGTCAACGTGGGTGCCGGTGACGGCAACGAGCCCAACTGGTCCGGCTCCCTGGTTTGCCACAAGATCATCCAGCACGCCGACGGAACCCTCACCCTGGGCGAAGTCCCTGCCATGGCTGCCAAGTATGCCAGCGAGCAGACTGTGAGTGTGATGGCCTCCAACGGCTATAACGGAGGGACTCTCTCCGGCAACGACGCCTATGTCCTCTACAACCGCCTGGGCAACCACAATCACATTTCCCTCACGGTGACCACCAGCAACAATTGGGACCGCTTCGGCATTTCCCTGGTCCGCGGCTCCGACTCCAAGAAGTACTACACCATGGTGGTGAATCCCGAATGGGAGGATGGCCGCAAGGTGAACTTCGAGCAAGAAGGTGAGGAAGGCAAGGGCTTCATCGAGGCCATCGACGGCTACAATTTCGCCCGCCCGGCCGACAACGTGTACCACATCGACATCTACACCGACAATTCCGTGGCCGTGATGTACATCAACGATGTATGCGCCTACACCAACCGTATCTACGGCATCCAGAAGAACTGCTGGAGCGTGAACAATTACGGCGGCAGCGTGACCGTGAGCGACGTGAAGGTCTATCAATACTGATAATTAATTAGTACATTTGTAAAGTCGCCACATTTCCGCATATGAATAACACCGCCAAACACCTGACAGCCATCCTGGGAGCCGCTCTCGCGGCGGCTCTCCTGACGGCAGTTCCAGCCCTTGCCCAGAATCCGCAGCAGCTTGGAAAGAACCATGCCCATCAGCGCGTAGCGGTAAGTCACCGTTATCTGCTGCTCCCCGTTCAGGATCGGGAAGACCTTGCCACCATCGTGGTTCTTTCCGACAACCGGCAGGTCCAGTCCATCAACGTACGGCTGGCCGTGGACAAAGTGGACTACTTTGTCCCGCTGGATATCGAACGCTTTGGCGCGGAGAGCCTCCTTCTGGACATCACCTTCCACGGCGACCGCCGTTATACCGGTGCCATGAAAGATTTCATCTGCTGGAAGGAGATGACGCAGACCGAAACCTTTGACACCGCCAACCGCGAGGCCTTCCGCCCGCAGTATCACCATACCCCATCTTACGGCTGGATGAACGACCCCAACGGCATGTTTTACAAGGACGGCGTTTACCATCTGTTCTATCAGTGGAACCCCTACGGCTCCATGTGGGAAAACATGAACTGGGGACACGCCACCTCCACGGACCTGATCCATTGGGAAGAACACCCCGCCGCCATCGAAGCCGATGCTCTGGGAACCATCTTCAGCGGCTCCTGCGTGGTGGACAAGAAGAACAACCGTGTGGTTGCCTTCTATACTTCCGACGGCAGGAGCCAGGTGCAGTCCATGGCCATCTCCAAGGACGGAGGAAAGACCTTCGTCAAGTATGCCGACAATCCCATCCTGGTGAGTAACCAGCCCGATTTCCGCGACCCCAAGGCTTTCTGGAACCCCGAGATCCAGAAGTGGAACCTCATCCTGGCTGCCGGGGACGAGATGTGGATCTATTCCTCCGACAACCTCGTCGACTGGACTTTCGAGAGTACTTTCGGCAAGGAATACGGCAATCACGAGGGCGTGTGGGAGTGCCCGGACCTGATGAAACTGCAGGTGAGGGGAACCGACAAGCAGAAGTGGATGCTCATCTGCAACATCAATCCCGGCGGTCCTTTCGGCGGCAGCGCCACGCAGTATTTCATCGGAGAGTTTGACGGCCACAAGTTCACCTGCGAGCAGAAGGACACCCGCTGGATGGATTACGGCAAGGACCACTATGCCACCGTCACCTTCGACAACGCGCCGGACGGCCGCAAGATCGCCCTGGCATGGATGTCCAACTGGCAGTATGCCAACCAGGTGCCCACCAAACAGTTCCGCAGCGCCAACAGCGTTCCCAGGGACCTGGACCTCTTCGAGTACAATGGAGAAATCTATTGCGGCGTAACGCCTTCCCGGGAACTGAGAGCCATCCGCGGAAATGCCGTCAAGAAACTGCCCCAGGCCTGTGAGATTGTCATTGACCTCAAGGGTGGCCCGGCCGAGATTACGCTCTCCAATCCTATCGGAGAGCAGGTGGTGATGCAATATGACACCGAAAATCGCACCTTCTCCATGGACCGCACGCGCAGCTATGTCAGTTTCAGCGAATCTTTCCCCTGCGTGACCGTGGCTCCCGTCCGCGGCGAGATGAAGCAGCTGCGCCTCTTCTTGGACAATTGCAGCATCGAAGCTTTTGACGCCGAAGGCCGCATGGCCATGACCAACCTGGTTTTCCCCAGCCAGCCCTACAATTCCCTCAAAGTGACCGGTGGCAAGGCCACCATTTACGAAATCACAAAATAATACACCATGAACAAGAAACTACAGCTGGTTCCGGTGATGCTCTGCTTCTTCGCCATGGGGTTCGTGGACCTCGTGGGCATCGCCTCCAACTACGTACAGAGCGATCTGGGTCTTTCCGACTCGGCCGCCAATATTTTCCCGTCCCTCGTATTCTTCTGGTTCCTCATCTTCTCCGTCCCCACGGGGATGCTGATGAACAAGATCGGCCGCAAGAACACCGTGCTCCTGAGCCTGGTGGTTACGGTCATCTCCCTGCTGCTTCCGCTCTTCGGAGAAACCTACGGCCTCATGCTGGTGGCCTTCTCCCTGCTGGGTATCGGCAATGCGCTGATGCAGACTTCCTTGAATCCGCTCATTACCAACGTAATCAAGGGTGACAAGCTGGCCAGCACCATGACCTTCGGTCAGTTTGTGAAGGCCATCGCCTCCTTCCTGGCTCCGTACATCGCCATGTGGGGCGCCACTGCCGCCATGCCCACCTTCGGTCTGGGCTGGAGGGTGCTGTTCCCGGTCTATATGGCCATCGGCATCCTGGCTTCACTCCTGCTGCTGGTTACCCCCATTGAACGGGAGGCTGCTCCTGACAAGGCTTCCAGTTTTGCCGAGTGCTTCAAGCTCCTGGGCAAGCCCATCATCCTGCTCAGTTTCCTCGGCATCATGTGCCAC
The DNA here is from genome assembly GCA_017509685.1 of Bacteroidales bacterium. Taxonomy (GTDB): domain Bacteria; phylum Bacteroidota; class Bacteroidia; order Bacteroidales; family UBA932; genus Cryptobacteroides. Next base: position 4,508 of record JAFWPA010000084.1, on the reverse strand, counting down.
GTGGGTATCGACGTGGGCACCAATACCACGGCCCCCAAACTCCTCATGGAGCGCGTGGGCATGACCCTGACCGAGGCCGGCTTCGCCACCAGCCTGTACTTCATCTTCCGTACGCTGGGCTGCCTGTCAGGTTCGTTTATCCTTGCCAAATTCAATAACCGCAAGTTCTTCCTAATCAGCGTCATCCTCATGGCCCTTTCCATGTGCGGTATGTTCTTCGGAACAAGCAAGTTGATGCTCTATGTGGCCATTGCCCTGGTGGGCTTCGGCAATTCCAATATCTTTTCCATGGTTTTCGCGCAGGCGCTTACCGCCGTTCCCGAAAAGCAGAATGAGGTTTCCGGCCTCATGATCATGGGCCTCTTCGGCGGAACGGTGTTCCCGCTGTTGATGGGCTTTGCCTCCGACGCAGTGGGCCAGGCCGGTGCCGTCGCCGTGATGGCCATTGGAGTCATCTATCTTTTCTATTATTTCATTAAGATTCGCAAGTAATTATGGATAAATACGTTATTGGAATTGGAGAAGCACTGTGGGATGTGCTTCCGGAAGGCAAGAAACTGGGTGGTGCGCCTGCCAACTTCGCCTATCACGCCCGTCAGTTCGGGCTGGAAGGCATAGCCGTGAGTGCCATTGGCCACGACAAACTGGGAGAAGAAATCGTGGAGGATTTCGAGGCGCATAATCTGCCGTACAACCTCTCCCGCGTGGATTTTCCCACCGGTACCGTACAGGTAACCCTGGATGCCCAGGGTGTTCCCCAGTATGAGATCAAGACAGACGTGGCCTGGGACAACATCCCGTTCACGGACGATCTGAGGGCCCTCGCCAAGGACTGCAAGGCCGTTTGTTTCGGCTCCCTGGCCCAGCGCAGCGAGGTTTCCCGCGCCACCATCGGCGCTTTCCTGGACGCCGTTCCTCAGGATTGCCTGAAGGTGTTCGATATCAATCTCCGTCAGAACTTCTATAACACAGAAGTTCTGGAGGCTTCTTTTCGCCGCTGCGACATCCTCAAAATCAACGACGAAGAACTGGTCATCATCGCCCGGATGTTCGATTATGCCGGCCTGGGCCTGGAAGACAAGTGCTGGAAGATCATGAAGGACTACGACCTAAAGATGCTCATCCTCACCTGCGGCACCAACGGCAGCTATGTCTTCTACGAGGGCGGCATGTCCTACCAGGTTACCCCCAAGGTGGAAGTGGCCGATACGGTGGGCGCCGGAGACTCGTTCACGGGTTCCTTCATCGGCTCCATCCTGAAGGGCAAGACGGTCCCGGAAGCACACCAGACGGCCGTGAAGGTATCGGCCTTCGTCTGCACGCAGAAGGGGGCCATGCCCATTGTACCTGAAGAATTAAAACAGTAACAATACATTGAAAAACAGGTTATTAGCTCTCATATTCGCGCTGCTTCTTCTCACCGGTTGTTCCGGCGGGAAGAAGTCGCTCGTCATTGGCGTATCCCAGTGCAGCGAGGACATCTGGCGTACCAAGCTGAATGCCGAACTGCAGGCCTCGGCCCATTTTTATGGAAATGTCGATGTCCGTTTTGCCTCAGCCGATGACGATTCCGGGCGGCAGATTGCCCAGATCGGGCAGTTTGTGAAGGACGGAGTTGACCTTCTCATCGTCTCGCCCAACCAGGTGAACACCATCACGCCGGCCGTAGAAGCAGCCTTCGATGCGGGCATCCCGGTCATCCTCTTCGACCGGAAGATTGATTCCGACAAATACACGGCTTTCATCGGGGCCGACAATGTGGAGATTGGCCGCATCCTGGGCAACTATGCGGCCAAGGTACTGGGCGGAAAAGGCCGGATTGTGGAGATTCAGGGCCTGGAGGGATCGTCACCTGCCATCGACCGGCATAATGGCTTTGCCGAGGCTTTGGAGGCTTATCCAGGCATTTCCGTGGTGGCCTCCCGTTTTGGCGGATGGCTGCAGGAAGGCGGAGCCAGGGCCATGCAGGAATTCCTGGACGAGGGGATCGCCTTCGACGCCGTCTTTGCCCAGAATGACCGGATGGCCCGCGGCGCTTTTGAGGTCCTCCCGGACCCTGCCGGGATTCCTTTCTTCGGCATAGATGCCCTTGCCGACGGCATCCAGGACGTCATCGACGGGGTGCTTACGGCCACATACCTGTATCCCACCAGCGGGGACCAGGTGATGGAGATAGCTATGCACATCCTCTCCGGGGAACCCTTTGAGCGGGAAAATCGGCTGGAATCCCTGCTGGTGGACGGGCAAAACGCCAGGATGCAACTCATCCAGGAGCAGGTGACGGCCCGGCAGCTGGCCATGGTGGAGGAACTGAACGAAAAGCAGGATGCCTTCCTGTCGCAAATCAACAGCCAAAAACTGGTGCTCCTGCTGCTCCTGGCCTTGATTGCCGTACTCATCATGGGAACAGTCCTGGCCGTCCGCAGTTACTTCGTTACCCGCAAACTCTCCCAGCAACTGGAAGAGAGTACCAAGGCCAAACTGGAGTTCTTTACCAGCGTCAGTCACGACCTTCGTACGCCGCTGTCGCTGGTATCGGCCCCGCTGGATCGGGTGATGGCCGATGACATGAAGCCGGCGCAGAAGCAGACGCTGCAGGTGGTGCGCCGCAACGTAGACGTATTGCTGCGGCTGGTAAACAACATCCTGGATTTCAGAAAGATAGAAAGCGGCTCTTTCCCGCTTACCCTTACCCGTTTCGACCTCTGCGCCGCCGTGCGGGAATGGATGAGCGGATTTGAGGAGGCAATCCGGAATAAGGAATTGCGTTTCGTTGGCCCGGAGTCGCTGGAAGTGGAGGCCGATATGCACCTCATGGAGCGGGCGCTGTTTAACCTCTTGAGCAATGCCTTCAAACATACGGAGGAAGGTGCCCATATCCAGGTTAAAGTGGCTCAGGATGGCGCAGATGTCATCCTTTCTGTGGAGGACGATGGCAGTGGCATCGACGCCGACCAGCTCCCGAAGATTTTCGAGCAGTTCTATCAGGGGCGGAACGAGTCTTCCGGGACCGGCATCGGCCTGGCGCTGGTCAGAAGCATCGCCCAACTGCATGGCGGGTCCGTAGATGTGCAGAGCGAGAAGGGGCACGGCAGCACTTTCAGCATCCGCATTCCCCGGAAGGGCCGCGGCAAAGTGGTGGAACAGGCCTGGGATGCTTCTGCGTTCACAGAGCACTATGTGGTGATGTATTCCCGCGGCGACAGTGCGCAGCAGGAAGCGGCCGAGCGGGCTACGGAGGCCGATGCCGACAAGCCCACCGTCCTGGTTGTGGATGACAACGAGGATATCCGGGACTTTGTGAAGTCCATCCTGCAGGGGGATTATCGCATCCTCACGGCGGCTGATGGGCAGCAGGCGCTAGAGAAGGCCACTCGTGAGCTGCCGGATCTGGTGGTCTGCGACGTGATGATGCCCGTGATGGACGGCCTTGCGTTCTGCAAAACACTCAAGGAGCAACTGGCCACCAGCCATATCCCGGTCATCCTTCTCACTGCCAAATCGCTGGACGAGCAGCGGGCCGAGGGCTACGACTCCGGCGCCGATGCCTATATCTCCAAGCCTTTCAGTGAAAAGGTGCTGCTATCCCGTATCGGGAATCTGTTGAAGAGCAGGGCTCAACTGAAAGAGCACTACCTGGAAACCGGAGAAAGCGCTTCGGCCCCCAAGGAATCCGACTTCCTCTCCAAGTTCCGCAAGTTGGTGCGGGCGCATCTATCCGACCCCGAACTTGGCGTGGAGTGGATGGGCGGCGAACTGGGCCTGAGCCGAGTTCAACTGTACCGGAAGACCAAGGCGCTCACCGGCTATTCTCCCGTGGAACTGGTACGCATCACCCGCCTGAAGGAAGCCGAAAAACTGCTCAAATCTACCGACCGCACCGTGGCCGAAATTGCCTACGAAGTGGGCTTCAGTTCACCTTCCTACTTCTCCAAGTGCTTCAAGGAACTCTTCGGAATGCTGCCGAATGATTTGAGATGTCAATAAAGATAGTCTTTTTGTGCCACATCTGTATAATAGTAAAAACGAGGACAAAAGATTTCGAACGAATCAGGTGAATATGAGAACTGCCGTCATCCCAATAGGGTGGCGGCAATTCTTTTAATGATAATCATGTAGAGGCATTATCTCTCCAGTTTCGCAATGGCCTCCTCTAGATGCTCTTTAGTGCAATGGAGATAGGTCAAGGAACTGCCCAGGAACTTGTGTCCCAGGAAGAAAGCGATTGTCGGGATATCGACGCCTTTGTCCAGCAGTTGCATGGCGAAGGTATGCCTGAAGCAGTGAAAGGTAATATGCTTGTCAATACCGGCAGCCTCCATTAATTGCGGGACTTTGTGATTAAGGATGTACGGAGAAAGGGTAGGGAAGATGGCACCCTTCTTCCTGATCGGCCTCAAAATGGAAACGGCCTCTTTAGAAAGCGGAATACGAACGCTATTCCCGGTCTTCTTGATGGTGATACACATGTAATAGCGTCTCTTCTCTCTTTCCAGATTTTCCCATCT
>JAFWPA010000083.1 GCA_017509685.1 Bacteroidales bacterium | reverse complement strand
GAAATCAGTGAGAATGAAAATGGGATTTCTTAAGTTGCTCATTTTCAGCGTCTTATGAGGGTGTTTAACGGCCTGTCACGCCGGGGGTCGCGAGTTCGAGCCTCGTCCGCACCGCTTAAAATGCCTCTACAGCTATCTGTAGGGGCTTTTTTGTTTCACAATGTGCCTTAGTCAGCTTAGTGCCGAAAAGGAGGTGGCCGAGCGGTTCCGTTCCGCGCTTCGCGCTCCACTTCATCCTTCCCACTGTCTGGCTCGTCCACTTCGTGAACGGCCATCCAGCGGGCCCCTCCCTCTAATGCGGCCGAGGGTGGCCACACCCTCGGCCACCTCCTTCCCGGCACATAAGCAGGCGCTCATGGCGTAAAGTTCTGATTATCAAGTGTGTAAGAAATTTTCTTGACTCCCGCGGGGATAAAGAAAAAAACTTAAGGTGTTAATTATCAGTCGATTACAAGATTCTGCTGCTGATGCCGGTGCCGGTTCCGAGTCTGCGTATTTCGTTTTTCTGTGTATATTTGTACAATTTAATTACTTATCCTATGGACGAATACAGAAATATAGACATCAGTGCCTGGACTAAGGTGGGTGAGGGCGGAAACGGGACTGTGTACGAGAATCCGTCGGAGCCGGATGTGATTTTGAAGGTGAATAAGGCGGGGATCAATACGCTTGCGTTTGTTTCCAACGAGTACAAGGTTTCCAGGGCCGTGGAGGGACTGGGAATTCAGGTCCCCAAGATGTATGAGATTGTGAAGGTGGGAGATGCATATGCTACCCTTTCCCAGCGCATCAGGAACAAGAAATCCTTCTCCCGGACCTGTCAGGAGAATCCTGACCGCACGGAAGAGATGGCTCGGGTGCTGTGTGAGAAGGGGAAGGAACTGTTCCGTACTCCCTGCAATACGGATATCTTCCCCAGCCGGAAGGAGCAGTTGCTGAGGGCCATCGGCAAAGCGAGGTTCATCGGCAAAAAGAACCGTGAAATCATTGCCCAATTCGCCCGGACAATCCCGGAAGAAAAGACCTGCGTTCACGGAGATTTCAGTATGGCCAATATCATTGTATCGGAAGGCAATTACTACTGGATAGACCTGGACCGCTTTGGCTACGGGGATCCTATGTTCGACATCGGCCATCTTTTCCAGATATGCAACGTGTATTCTTCCATGAAACAGGTGCAGGACATCTTCCATATGTCAGAGGAGCAGCTGAAGCGTTTCTGGACAGCGTTTGCCAAAGCGTATACGGGTGAGGAAACCCCGGAAGCGTTCAACCGCCTGGCCGGAAAGTTCGCCTGCCTGGATTTGGTCGTACGCAACGAATTTCAAAAGCCCAGCCTGGTGGAGAGCCTTTTCTTTGCCTCGTACATCCGCAATCATGTTAAAAACTACTTCTGATGAATAAGACCGCAGTTGTTTTAGCACTTGCCATGACCGTTTCCTCCTCCCTATACGCCCAGCAGTTTCTCCCCACCAAGAGCATTGTGAATGCCCGGGATCTGGGCGGCTATATCACGGAGGATGGCAGAAAGGTAAAGGATCATGTCCTCATCAGGGCCGCCCATCTGGCCGATGCCACCGACAAAGACCTGGAATTCCTTTCCCAGATGCCAGTGGCAAAAGTGGTGGATTTCCGCACAGAGAGCGAGAAAGTGGAACGGGCCGACCGGGAGGTCCCCGGGGCCGATTACATCCTCCTTCCCATCGACGCCAGCGGCCACGCCAAGGAGCAGATGACGGATAAGGAAAAGAAGAAGTTCACCCGGGGAAAGAAGAAGTTTGACGTGCGGAAGATCATCGTCTTTGCCGCCTTCAATGAGAAGGGGAAGAAGGTGGCCCGGGAAATGTATCCCAACCTGCTGTTCGATCCGGAGTGCCAGGCGCAGTTTGCCCAGTTCTTCCGCCATGTGCTGGCTACGGAAGACGGCGCCGTGTTTTTCCACTGCACGCAGGGGAAAGACCGCACCGGCGTAGCATCGGCTCTTCTGCTGGCGGCGCTGGGAGCTTGCCGGGAAACCATTGTGGCCGATTTCGACGCCACCAACAAAGTCTATGAAAAAGACGTTAAAAAGTATACCCGCCGCGTCAAGTTCTGGGGTGGCAAGGAAGAGGAGATAGGCGTTGTAAAAGCCTTCCTGGGCTGCAATACAGACAACTTTGTGAAAGCCCTGGACCGCATCGACCAGGAATACGGTTCCCTGGAAGCCTATTTGAAAGGCCCCATCGAACTCACGGACGATGATTTCAAAAAACTCAGGGAACGGTATCTGGAATAAGCAGTTGGTTTATTGCCAACATTTGCTTATTTTTACCAATAAAAGTATTTCCTCGTACATGATGAAAAAAGTACTGATACTCGCCGCCGGGGCGCTCCTGTTTCTGAGCGTTACGGCGCAGGCCGAACCGGGAGGCGCCGAAACAGGTGATGATGAACTACTCATGCGCTCCTGGATCCAGATCGTCGCCTCCGACGCTTTCGGCGGCCGGAAGCCGATGACTCCCCACGAGGACCTTACTATCAACTATCTGGCAGGGGAGTTGGAAAAACTGGGTTTGGAACCCGCCTTTGACGGCAGCTGGTTCCAGCCTTTCCAGATGCTTTCCGTCACGGCCCGGCTGGAAGGCGACAAGATTACCGTAAAGGGGAAGAAAAAGGCGCAGTTAAAGTATCCGGAAGACCTGATAGTGTGGACCGCCCGTGCTGCCGACAAAGTGGAGATTCCCAAGGCCGAATTCGTCTTCTGCGGCTTTGGCATCCACGCGCCGGAGTTCGGCTGGGATGATTACGCAGACGTGGACGTTAAGGGGAAGATTGTGATAGCCATGGTGAACGATCCCGGCTACTATGACCCTTCGCTTTTCCAGGGCCGCAATATGACCTACTATGGCCGATGGCTGTACAAGTTCGAGGAGGCTATCCGCCAGGGTGCCGCCGGCTGCCTGGTGCTGCACAATACCGCGGCCGCCAGTTACGGATGGCACGTGTGCGTGAACGGTCATCTGGAGGATAACCTAGCTCTGTATAATCCTCAGACCCGCAATGCCGATGAGTTGGGCGTGAAGGGCTGGCTGCACGAGGACGGCGCCCGCAAGATTTTCTCGGCCGCCGGAATGGATATGGACAAGGCCCTGGCCGATGCCAAGAAGCCCGGTTTCCGCAGCATCCCGCTCAAGGTGAAAGGGGATGTGAAGATGGCCGTCTCCTATGACATTCAGGAAACCCGCAATGTGGGAGGCATCCTTCGCGGGGCCGATGAGGAAAGCGGCGCCGTGGTCGTATGCGCCCATTGGGACCACCTGGGCATTGGCACACCCGATGAAAACGGGGACTCCATCTACAACGGAGCCGCCGACAACGCCACCGGTGTGGCCGGCGCCCTGCTCACGGCCCAGAAGTTCAAAGACCTCGCTGTCAAGCCCCGCCGCAGCATCGTGTTCCTGTTCCCTTCCTCGGAGGAGAGCGGCCTGTTCGGATCGGCCTACTACTGCGAGCATCCGGCGGTTCCGCTGGGGAAAACGGTTGCGTGCCTGAATTACGAGAGTATCGGCCCGGCTCCGCTCACGCGCGACGTCGTCATCCTGGGCGGCGAGCATAGTGTCCTGGCTCCCTATTATGTAGCTTCTGCTGCCGCCCAGGGGCGTTATATTTTCTTTGACGACGACAACTCCGACGGCTGGTTCTACCGGTCCGACCATTACAATTTTGTGAAAAAAGGCGTTCCCGCCGTGGTGATGGAGAACGGCCTTGTGCCGGCCGATCCCGCCAAGCCAGACAAATATCCGATGGCCAGCTGGTATCACAAACCCTGTGACGAGTACCGGGAAGACTGGGACCTGGAAGGAACCCTGGCCAATGTGAACCTGGTCTTCGGCGTGGCGCTTTCGCTGGCCTTGTAACAAATGATGCCTGTTTCGAACGGAACAGTCCGAAACACTTTTTAATAGGAAACCGAAACGCCGAATTTATCAATCACTGGCGCCCCAAGGCCTATTTTACTAAAAATAGTTGATTTATGCTCCGGCGGGTAATCTAATTTTATAGATTATCTGCCGGGCGCTTTTTAAAATAATTGGTAAATTTGGGTACTAAAAACTATTACTTACCTTAATTTACAATGAAAAAAGTATTTACTGTCATCCTGCTGAGCTTGTTTTCGGTGGTTGCGTTCGCGCAGAATACCGTTTCGGGTTCGGTAAAGGACGCCGTGACGGGTGAACCCCTCATCGGCGTGGGCGTGATTGTTTCTACCGGCGGCGGTGCCATGACCGACGCAGACGGTAATTTCACCGTCACGGTTGGAAAGAACGCCGTCCTCACCTTCAACCTCCTCGGTTATTCCGATGTGGTGGAGCCTGTGAACGGACGCACTAAGATGGAAGTCTTCATGAAGGAAGACATCAATTTCCTGGACGAGGTCGTGGTGCTGGGTTATACCTCCCAGAAGAAGAACGAACTCTCCAGTTCCGTAGTTTCCCTCCGCAGCGAGGAACTCCTGGACAACTCCACCGCCGACCTGGGGACCATGATCCAGGGCAAGGCGGCCGGTGTGGTGGTAATGAACGCCAGCGGCCAGCCCGGTGAAGGCGCCCAGATCCGCATCCGTGGTACCGGTTCCATTTCGGCCAGCGCCGATCCTCTCTACGTGGTGGACGGTATCGCCGGCGGCACCTTCAACCCCAATGACGTAGAGAGCGTGACCATCCTGAAGGATGCTTCCGCCACCGCTCTGTACGGTGCCTCCGCTGCCGGCGGTGTGATTGTGGTCACCACCAAGAACGCCAAGGACCGCAGCCGCACCGAGGTGAACTTCAAGGCCAGCGCCGGTATCAAGCAGGCCCTTTCCGGCCGCTATCATCCCATGAAAAGTCAGGAACTCTATGAGACCCAGCGTCTGATGATGAGCGAGAAGCAGTTCGCCAGCCTGCGCCCGGAATCGCTCCTGGAGCGCGACTACGACTGGTACAACCACATCTTCAAGAAGGGTGTGGTACAGGACTACTATGCTTCCCTGGCCGGCATGGCCGGACGTATCAGCTATTTCGCCAGCTTCGACCATTATAATGAGCAGGGTTCCCTGATTTTCACCGGCTTCAAGCGCAATTCCGCCCGCCTGAACCTGTCGGCCCCTATCGGCAAATCCCTTACTTTCAACACCCGTCTGGCCTACAACCGTGCCAAGAGCAACTATACCTCCGACTGGAAGGATGTGGCCATGGCTTATCAGGGCCTGCCCTGGGATATCCCGTTCGACGAAAACGGCAATCCTTATGCCGTTGGCACTCCCGAAGGGGAGGGCATTACCTGGTACGGTAAGGAACAGTACAATCCTTTCCACACGCTTCTGTATAACACTTCGGAGAGCTGGAGCGAAGAGATTGTGGCCGACCTGCAGCTCATCTGGAACATCACCGACTGGCTCTCCCTCACCGGGACCGGCCGTTTTGCTTCCTCCAACTGGAACAGCAAGTCGTACTCGGACGCCCGCACCAACACCGGCTCCCTGGGTGTCGGTTCCCTTTCCCAGAGCACGGGCCGTGCGTGGGGCATTGGCCTCACCGCCCTCCTCAAGGCCCATAAGACCTTCGGGGACCACGCCATCAACGGTATCATCGGCTATGAACTGAGCCGTGGCTACGACGAAAACATCGGCGCTTCCGGCAGCTTTATGCCCACCGGCATGAAGGCGCTCAACAGCGTCTCCTCTTCCGGTATGGGTGTCTGGGGCAGTGACTACGATTCCGCCGCCTGGGCTGTCCTGGCGCAGGCACAGTACTCCTATAAGGAAAAGTACATTGCCACCGCCTCTATCCGTTACGACAAAACGTACAAGTTCGCTCCCAAGACCCGCGGCGGTTTCTTCCCCGGCGTTTCCGCAGCCTGGATCATCAGCAAGGAACCCTTCCTGCAGAATGCCAAGGCCCTGGATATGCTCAAACTGCGTGTGGGTTACGGTGTCACCGGTAACTCCGACATCTCTCCTTTCCTCTATCAGGACTCCTTCTCTACCAGCTATACCTATAATGATAAGGTAGTGGCCGTGGCCGAGCGTATGGCCAACCCCGAGCTGGGATGGGAAATGGCCTACATGGCCAGCCTGGGTATCGAGGCACGTCTGTTCGACCGTCTCAACATTTCCCTGGACCTGTATAACACGGACAACAAGAACCTGCTTCTGGACGTTCCTCAGGCCGCTTCCAGCGGTTTTACTTACTTCACCGCCAACGTCGGTACCATCAACAACAAGGGTATCGAACTGGCCATGGACGCCGATATCATCAAGAACAAGGACTGGCGCTGGAACCTCGGTTTCAACTTCGGCCTTAACCGCAACACCGTGAAGTACCTTCCCAACGGCGCTTTCCGCCGCGGTTACGGCACCCCGAAGGTGGAGCAGATCGTGTGCGAAGGCTATGACATCTACACCTGGTACATGCCCGAATGGGCCGGCGTAGACCCCGCCACCGGCGAGCCGCAGTGGTGGATGTATGAAAAGGAAACGGATACCGATGGCAACACGCTTTACTATGTGCTGGACGGCCGTGGCAATCCCACTTCCGAGAAATCTACAGAAGAAACCGCATGGCCCGTTTACACCGGCAACCGTGAGAAGACCAACCTGTATGACAAGGCCGACTACCGTATGGTAGGCTCTGCCACTCCCAAGTTCACCGGCGGTATCAACACCACCCTCACCTGGAGGAACTGGAGCCTGGGTGCCAATTTCTACTTTGTCTACGGCAACCAGATTTTCAACAGGAGCCGTATCACCAACGACTGCGACGGTTCTTACGTGGACTACAATATGATGAGTATCAACAACGGTCTGGGCTGGGTGCGCTGGGATCCCAATGACGAGAGCACGCACGAAATCGCCACCCATCCCCGTCCCATGATGAATGGTAACAAGAAGAGTAACAGCTACTCTACCCGTTATCTGGAAGACGGCAGCTTCCTCCGTGTGAAGAACATCACCCTGGCCTACAACATCAACAAGCCTCTGTTCAAGGGCTTCATCCAGGGCGGCCGCATTTATTTCACCGCCGACAATGTCTTCACCTTCACGAAGTTCTCCGGCGCCGACCCTGAAGTCCGTCTGGAAGGCAGCGGTTCCTCCCTTGCCGGTACGTTCAGCGACAACTATCCTGTACCCAGATCCTTTATCTTCGGTATCGAGCTCAAATTCTAAAACAGGATCATCATGAAAAAGATATTCTCATTCATATTCCTTCCCCTGCTCCTTGCAGGCTGCGTTAAACTGGATTACTTCCCGTCCGATACCCTGAACAGCGAATCGCTGGCCAGCAACCCGGCCGCCGCCGTGTACACCACCGACGGTATCTATTCGATGATGAAGGATATGCAGGAATTCCGCGGAAGTATCAGCCTCAACAACACCTTTGCCCGCCAGTATTTCCTGCTGAACGAGGTGAAGGCGGACAACATCTGCTTCTCCTGGACCAGTACGGACCCGTTCTGGACATCGGCCCAGTATATGGACGACGCCAACTCGGCCGACGCCAGCTATTTGTGGATGGCCTGCTACAAGATGATTTATGCGGCCAATTCCAACATCCAGGCCATTCCGGAAACCGAAGATCCCAGCGAGAATAACCAGCTCAAAGGCGAAAACTATTTCCTGCGCGCCTTCTTCCACCTCATCCTGTGCAACCTGTACGCCAAGCCGTACAGCTTCGGCCGGGACAACATGGGCGTGGTGCTTCGTATCGGCACGGACTATACCGTTACCAAGCGTTCCACCGTGGGCGAGTGCTATGATGCCATTGAAGCAGACCTCAAGGAGGCCATCCGCCTGATGGATCCCAGCACCAAGCGCGGTGACAACGGTTATGCTTCCAAGGAAGCCGCCCAGGCCCTGCTCTCCAGAGTCTATCTCTATGAAGGGGAATGGCAGAAGTGCATTGACGTGTGCGACGAAATCCTGGTGGCCGACCCTTCCTCTTATCTGGTAGAGGTGAAGGACCTGTATGCCAAGGCCAGCTCCAACAAGGAGGTCCTCTGGTGCATCGACGTCACCGATGCCGATGTGGCCGGCTGGTCTGTCAAGGGCCTGATCGCCAGCATGTACGACTCTCCTAACGGCACGCAGGGAATCGGCTGGGGCGAACTCTATGTGGCCGACCCGCTGCTGGACCTGATGGAGCGTTTCCCGCAGGACAAGCGTTACACGGACCTGGTCCGGCTCCATCTGGGTGTGGACGGCCTGTTCATCACCTGGGGCGAGACCGACGAAGTGAATAGCTGCCTCACCAACGTCAACGTTTATCCTAATGTGACCAGTCCCGATCCGCTGGTGCTCACTTCCAGCATCACGGACAACGGTGACGGCACTTATTCCTTCTCCAAGGACGGCAAGTCCTACAAGGCTATCCCGGACAATACGTCCTCCAAGTACTGCGACGAATTCCCTGGATACATCCTCAACGACGCCGCCCATACCCGTTGCTATGTGCGTCACAAGATGCCTACTCCCATGATAACGAAGAAGGGATCGGCTCTTTGGGAGCAGAATCTGTACAGTGTGCGTCCGGGCGGTTTCCCCACCTGGTTCTGCAACAAGTTCAGCGTGCGGGAAGGGTCGGCCTATGATCTGAACGCTTCCTACATCATGGTCCGCTATTCCGAGGTGATCCTGAACCGCGCCGAGGCCTATGCCCACCTGGGCGACAAGGCCAAAGCCATCGCCGACGTGAATGTGATCCGCACCCGTGCCGGTCTGTCCGGAACCGCCCTGATGACCGCCGCCAACATCGCCGGTCGCGGCTATGCCGATCCCGTGGACATGGTGCTGGACGAGCGCCGTCTGGAGTTCTTCTATGAGGGCTTCCGTACCATCGACCTGATCCGCAACAAGAAGAACATCGACCGTCGCTTCCCCAGCCGTACCAAGACTGAGGTGATCCCTTACGACAGCCCCAAGATTCAGTACCAGATTCCGCTGGACGAAACCAGCGTGAGCGGCATTCCCTCCAACGAGAGATAACTGATTCCTATACAAAAAGCAGGTCCGGCGCTTGTGATGCGGCCGGACCTGTTTTTTTATGCACGGACGTTTAGGAAATGGCGTCCAGGCTGGGGTTGAAGTTGCGCTGGACCATATTGGCGAAGATAATGGAAATCTCCTTGATGCTCAGGCCCATTCTCTGGCCGATATTATAGACGAAGTTCACCTCCTTCTCCCCGATTTCCTTGTCGGCCAGCATAATGCCGATGATGTATTCCAGCAGGTTGGGCTTCAGGTTGGGGTTGATGCTGAGAATGGCGTTCACCGAATCCTGGAACAGTTTGTCTACGTCGGCTTTGGCCACGGCATCCAGGAAATCCTTGGGGAAGATGTGGCTGCCGGCCAGCGTGCCGATGATGTGTTCGTACTCTTCCTTGGTCACCTTGCCGTCCACGTTGGCGGCGATGATGCCGGCAGTGGCCACGAAGATGGACATAGGTTCGTCCAGGGGGTGATTGCCCACCTTCAGGAGAATCTGGATGAGTTCGTCCATCCCCTTGTCCAGTTCTTCCTGGTTAAGGGCCGTGGCGAACAGGTTGATGGCCTGCACGCGGATGGGATTCACGGGATGGTCGAAATGGCTCATGCCGCCGCCGTGCAGGAAGTAATCCAGGTGCTCGCTGTTGTTGTTCAGGAGCTCTTCGATGCTCACCTGCATTTTCCCCAAGTCCAGGCCCGACGCCATCTTGAAGAAGGCCGTGACGCAGGCGTCCAGGTTACCGCAGGCGATGTAGCCGTAGCGGTCGGCCACCAGTTCGGCCAGGTTGTCGTGCAGGTGGATCTTGTACTGCAGGGTAAGGGGAATCTGGGAAACCTGGGGCGGATAGACGAAATTGATGAGGCGCCGCAGGGCGGTGTCCTGGTTAATCAGATGTCCCAGTTCGTGTCCCACCACAAACTTGAGTTCGTCCTCGCTCATCAGGTTGAACAGTTCTGAATTCACGTTCACGATGTGGGGATGTCCCTCGTCTTCGGCCGCAATGGAGAAAGCGTTGATGGAGGAATCGCCCGTGACGTAAAAGTCTACGGGCTCGTCGAAGGACAGCCTGCGCTTGACATCCATGCACATTCTGTAGAAGTTGCCCAGCAGTTTTTCGTCGGCCTTCATGCAGTGGCCTTCCATGTGGCTGCGCCAGTATTCGTCGTCGGAGGTTTCTTCGGCGTTCTTGAGGACAAAGCGCACTACGTCGCCTTCCAGGGCGTGGTAAATCTGCGCGGCGAGGTTCTTTTCAAGAGCAATCTCGGGTTGTAATACTCGGGTCATATCAGTTAGTGTTAATTAATTCTGGTAATAGGCCACGCCTACGGAAAGCAGGCTGAAAAGGAGCAGCATGCCGCAGAAGATGAGGCCGTAGTGGATGCCCACCGCAATGGCGCGCCGGATGCTCTTCTTGTAGCTGATGCCCAGCAGTTGGTGCAGGTCGAACGTGAGCAGCACGCCCATCAGGACGGTGCTGATGGAGGCACTCTTTCCCCACGTAAGCAGCACGGCGAAGAGCATGAAGAAGCTGAACTGGCACAGGGTGTAGGCCGATATGGCCGCGCACGCCGCCATCCCTACCTTATAGCGCCGGAGCGCCACGCCCAGGGCCAGCCACAGCAGGATGAACTTGCCGATGAACAGGGGAATACCCTGGCTGCGCAGGGTGTTTTCCAGGGCGGCGATGGAGGATTCGTGCTGGGTATCCACCTCTTCGGGGAACTGGTCCAGGTGCAGGTAGATGTAGCCGGTACGCATCAGTTTGGTAGCGTTCTGGAGGACGCTGAAGGCCCTTGATGAGGTGGTGTAGGTGCTGTCTTCACCGTGGACTCTACTATTTATATCGTCCAGGTCTACATTATCCATACTCAACTGTTCCACTACCCGCTGGGCCCGGGTCTCTTTCTGGACAGGCTGCAGGACGGCCGATACCAGGGCGAAGAAGGCATAGAAGATGATGAGCGCGGTTAACGGGGCCAGATAACGCTCGTTGTCTCCGCGGATGTAGTCCCGCATCATATAACCGGGACGCAGCAGCAGGTGGGAGAACGTGCGCTTGGCGTCGTCGTTCAGGAAGGGAATGGTGTCGAAGGCCCCTTTGTAAAACGCGTTTCCTTTTCTGACGCGCTTTTTCTTCTCCTTGGGCTTGTGCCAGGGGTTGTACCCCAGTTTCTGCCAGATGGTAAAAGCGCGCCAGCGTACTTTGATGGTATCCGGTATCTTTCTCATTACACGCAAAGTTACAAAAAATTGCGTCAATTTTGCTATCTTTGCAATCTATGCCGCAAGAGGGAAATATCATTGTCAGAAAGGCCCGGGTGAACAACCTCAAGGAGATTACGGTGGAGATTCCCCGTAACCGCCTGGTGGTGATTACCGGCGTTTCCGGCAGCGGCAAGAGCTCCCTGGCCTTCGACACCCTGTTCGCCGAAGGGCAGCGCCGCTTCGCCGAAAGCCTTTCCTCCTATGCCCGGCAGTTCCTGGGACGTATGTCCAAGCCCGACGTAGACGTCATCGAGGGCATTCCCCCCGCCATCGCCATCGAGCAGAAGGTCAACATCAAGAATCCCCGCAGTACCGTAGCCACCACCACGGAAATCTACGACTATCTGCGCATCCTCTTTGCCCGCATCGGCCGCACCTATTCCCCCGTGAGCGGGGAAGAGGTGAAAGCCCACACCGTAGGGGACGTCCTGGCCGTCCTGGCCGATGGTCATCCGCACGCCTGGTACATCCTGGCCGAAACCCGCTGGCAGTCCCGTTCCGACAAAGTTGAGTACATGCTTTCTCTGAAAGAAGAAGGCTTCAGCCGTTTCTTCAACCCTGATAATGAGCAGATTCTGAGCATTGAAGAGGTAATGCAAATGGATGGGAACTACCCCGATAATCTGCTTCTCTTAATAGACCGCGTCAAGTTGTCCTCATCCCTGGACGAGGATATGTGCACTCGTCTTCACAGTTCAATTCAGACGGCATTTGACAAAGGGGAGGGGGACATGTTCTTATGGGAAAAATTGCAGGTGTTGGACCAGGTCCAGGGCATACCCGGACTTTTGCATTTCTGCTCAAGGTTTGAGCGGGATGGAATGGTATTTCGGAAGCCGGATGAGTATCTGTTCAGTTTTAACAGCCCGTTGGGGGCTTGCCCGGTGTGCGGGGGATTGGGAAAGATTGTGGGGGTGAGCGAGGACCTGGTGGTGCCGGACAAGACCAAGAGTATTTATGACGGGGCCATCGCGTGCTGGAGAGGGGACAAGATGGGTTGGTTCAAGGACCAGCTCATCAAGAATGCCGAACGGTTTGACATTCCCATCTTTGAGCCGTATGCCAAGCTTACGGCGGAGCAGAAGCGCATTATCTGGACCTATCGGGGGAATTATGAGGACCCCAGTGATTTTTGCGGACTGGACCAGTTCTTCGAATGGGTAGAGAGTAACCGGTATAAGATACAATATAAATATATGCTGTCCCGGTACAGCGGCCGTACTACCTGCCACGCTTGCGGCGGAAGCCGCTTGCGCCCGGAGGCCCTGTATGTGAAAGTGGCCGGAAAAACCATCCACGAACTACTGAGCATGACGGTGGATGAACTGTTGGGATGGTTCAAGACGTGCCGTCTTACGGAACACGAACTGTCTATCGCCGGGAAGGCCATTGAAGAGATACAGTACCGTCTGCAGTGCATCCAGGATGTGGGGCTGGGGTATCTCACCTTGAGCCGTACCATGAACACGCTGTCTGGCGGCGAGAGCCAGCGTGTGAATCTGGTGACGGCGCTGGGAAGCTCCCTGGTGGGCTCCCTGTACATCCTGGACGAGCCTTCCATCGGCCTGCATCCGCGGGATACGGACCGGCTTATCGCCGTGCTCAAGCGTCTGCGGGACATCGGCAACACGGTGGTGGTGGTGGAACACGACGCCGAAATCATCCGGTCCGCCGACTGGGTCATCGACCTGGGCCCCCGCGCCGGGGTTAACGGCGGTGAGGTGGTGTTTGAAGGGTCCCTGGAGCAGATGCCCGGTGAAGCCGGGCGGTCCCTTACCTTGCAGTACCTAGCGGGCGTCCGCAAGCCGTATGTGCGGGAAAAGAACCCCTGGAGGTATTCGATTACCGTGGAAGGGGCCATGCAGAATAACCTGAAAGACACTGACGTGCAGTTCCCGTTGAACGCGTTCACGGTGGTGAGCGGCGTTTCCGGCAGCGGAAAGAGCTCGCTGGTGGGGGACATCCTGTACCCGGCCCTGCACCGGCGCCTGAACGAGACCGGGGACCTGCCGGGTACGTTCAAGGGTTTGTCCGGAGACCTGGGGCGCATCACGCGCGTGGAGTACGTGGACCAGAATCCTATCGGCCGCAGTTCCCGTTCCAACGCAGTGACGTACCTCAAGGTGTACGACGACATCCGCAAGCTCCTCTCCGACCAGCAGTACGCCCGCATCAACGGCTTCACGCCCAGTTACTTCTCCTTCAACCAGGAGGGCGGCCGGTGCCCCGAGTGCCAGGGCGACGGCTTCGTGAAGATTGGCATGCAGTTCATGGCCGATGTGACCATGGTGTGCGAAAGCTGCGGCGGCAAGCGCTTCAAGCCGGAAATCCTGGAGGTCCGTTACCAGGGCCTGAACGTGGACGACATCTTGAACATGAGCGTGGAGCAGGCCATCGACTTCTTCGGCGCGCAGAAGGAGGATGCCGCCAAGTCCATTGCCCAGAAGCTGCAGCCGCTCAAGGACGTGGGCCTGGGCTATATCAAACTGGGACAGCCGTCCAGTACGTTGTCCGGGGGCGAGAGCCAGCGTATCAAGCTGGCCTACTTCCTGTCCCTGGCTTCCGGCGGGCGGGAGCGCATCATGTTCATCTTCGACGAACCCACCACCGGCCTGCATTTCTACGACGTGGAGAAACTGCTCAAGGCCTTCGACGTGCTCCTTTCCAAGGGCCACACCGTGATTGTGGTGGAGCATAATCTGGACGTAATCCGCAGCGCCGACTGGGTCATCGACCTGGGCCCCGACGCCGGCGACAAGGGCGGCGAGGTGGTCTTTGCCGGTACGCCGGAAGACCTGGTGAAACAGGGTAAGACGTTTACTGCCAAGTATCTGGAGGTGAAGTGATGAACTGGGAAAAGACCAAGAAACTCATTGTAGGACGGAAAGGGTTGCTGCAGCAGTTGGAGGCTGCCTGCGGTGGCGTGGAAGGGATTATCTGGTTTCACGTGGCCTCGCTGGGCGAATTCGAAGAAGCGCGCCCGGTGATAGAGGCTGCGCGGGAGCGTTACCCCCAGGGGAAAATCCTGCTCACGTTCTTCTCGCCCAACGGATATGAGGCCCGCAAGGACTGGCCGGTGGTGGACTGGGTGTTTTACCTGCCCTTCGACACCCGTCGGAACATGCGGCGCTTCTTTGACATCGTACGTCCTTCTAAGGCCATTTTCACCATTGGAGAGCTGTGGCCCCATATGATGCGGGAAATCCGCCGGCGGGGCATCGACGCGTCCATCATGTCGGTGCGCGTGAGTGAAAAATCCTCCCTGATGGGCTGGCTCGGATACAGGCGGCGTGATTTCTTCCGTACCTGCTACCGCCACGTGTTGGTGCAGGACAAGACTTCCAAGAATCTGCTGGAAAGCATCGGCGTGCAAAACGTTACGCAGGTGGGGGATCCGCGTATAGACCGCGTGCTGAAAACGGCCTCCGAGCCTTGGTCCAACGCCCTTGTAGAGCAGTGGAGCGGCGGTGAAAAAGTGCTCGTCTCCGGCTGTACCCACTCCTTCCACGACGAAGACCTGGTCATTGCCATCGCCAACGCCCATCCGGACAGAAAGATTATGGTGGTGCCCAAGGAGATGAATCCCGAACCCATGCAGCGTATTATCTCCCTGGTGGGAGGCCGCGGAGACCTCTATTCCCATTTCGAGCACGGAGAAAGCGGTATTGAAAAGGTTCAGGTTCTCATTGTAGACAAGGTGGGAATGCTGTCCCGCCTGTACCGGTACGGGTATGCCGCCATGGTGGGCGCCGGTTTTGTATTTGTGCCGCACAGCGTGGTGGAACCGGCCGTGTACGGGCAGCCCGTGCTTTTCGGCCCCAAGTATCAGCGGGAACCCAACTGCGCTGCCCTGGTGCGCCTGGGCGCCGCCACGTCCGTTAACGGGCCGGAGGAAGCCGTGGCCTGGTTCGATTACCTCACCACCCATCCGGAAGAGCTGCAGCGGCAGTCGAAAATAGCATCGGATTACTGCCGGGCAAATGCCGGCGCAACCGATGCTATCATGCATATCTTATTTGACTGACAGGCTATCCTCTGGCCACCAGTTCGCAGGCCTTCTGATATTCCTCGAAGCTGCCGATATCAATCCAGATACCGTTGATGGGGAAGTGTACCACCTTGCCACCGTTGGCGGCTAGGGCGTTCACCAGGTCTGTGGCGTCGAAGACGCGTCCTTCAGGGATGAGATCCAGAACGGATTTCTTTATGAGGTAGATGCCTGCGTTGGCGTAGTAGTTGAACACGGGCTTTTCCTTGATGCACTTCACCTGTCCGTTGCGGAATTCCATGATGCCGTAGGGGATGGAGACATCGTAGGGGGTGGTGGCGATGCACATATCGGCCCCGCTGTGGCGGAACTGCAGGTAAAAGGCTTCGTAGTCAATCTGGGTGAGGATGTCGGAATTCATCACCAGGATTTCTTCGCCCAGGTCCTTCACAAAGCGCAGGGAGCCGATGGTGCCCATGAACTCCTGTTCCTGCACGCATTCCACACCCGGCGCATCCTTGAAGTGCTCGATCATCTGGCTGGCCAGGTAGTTCACCGTCACGCAGATACGGCCCACGCCATAGCTGTGCAGGCGGTCAATCGTGTGGTCGATGATGGCTTTCCCGCCCACCTTCAGCAGGGGCTTGGGCGTATTTTCCGTGAGGGGACGCAGCCGTTTGCCTTGCCCGCCGGCCATCAGGACGGCGTCGATGGGGAGGATGCTCTTCTTCTCCTTGAGGTTGATGATTTCTTTCAGCCGTCCGGTGATATCCAGTACGGGGATAATGAAAATGCCCTTTTCCCGGCAGGCCTTGAGGAATTCCACATCTACATCGCCTTCCACCACGGAGCGGAAATTGCGGTGCATGAAAGCACTTACGGTGTCATCGATGCTTTTGCCGCTTAACGTGCCGCGACGGATGTCGCCGTCGGTGAGCGTGCCCACCAGATGGCCTTCCTCGTCCACCACGAAGAGGGTTTTCAGCAGATCGATGTCTTCCATGAGGGCCAGGGCTTCCCGCACGCTGGCGTTTCTTCCGATGATATTATCCATTGATGGTAAAGTCTAGTTTGTTCTGCTCCAGCAGGAAACTCATATAGTCAAAGTCCGTGCGCTCGTCCAGGTCGAAGCACAGGTGGGGCATGATGTACACCAGGGACAGGGGAGTGTTGGGATCCCGCAAGTTCTCCTCGAAGAAACGGCGCCGATAGATATAAAAAGAGCCGTTCATGTCGTACACCTTTGGGGAACCCTGGCGCGTGGTGAAGGTGCTGCCCTCCATCACCAGGTCAAAGTAGCCGCTGGGCTTCTGCTCCACCATATTGAAATAGGGGTTGCGGCCGGCGGGGCTCACGGAGAAAATGTCCAGGGCCTGCGGGTCTGCCTCCAGCAGCTTGAACCCTTCCAGAACGTCCTGCAGGGTGCGCAGGGGAGAGGTGCAGTCCAGGTCCAGCACATAGTCGTAGCGGCAGCCGAAGTGTTCCTCGGCCCAGGCCCATGCGTGGGCGATGGCGTCCAGCTTGCCGCAGGTGTCGTTGGCCAGTTCGGCCGGCCGATGGTAGGGCGTCTCCAACCCCAGGGAGGCCGCCACGGCGGTGATGTCGGCGGAGTCCGTGGACAGGATGATATCGGCGCCGACGGCCGCCTGCACCTTGCGGGCGCACTCGATGGAATAGGCAATCAGCGGTTTCCCGGCGATGGTCTTGATATTCTTGCCCGGAATGCCTTTGGAGCCGCCGCGGGCGCAGATGGTAATGAGCGTTTTCATAACTGGATAGGTTCGTCTGTCTGGTAATCCCGGCCGGCCACCGTGCCGCAAACCTGGTCCCAATGGTCCACACTGAGGCCCTGGGGGGCGCGTTTGACGGCCAAATTCTGGGCCGACAGCACCTCTCCCTTGCGGATGGGACTGGCGGCCACGATGCGTTTGAGCACCACGCCGGAGATGGCCTTCTCGCTGGCGTTGGGTTCCTTGACGCCGCTGCCCAGCGCCACCTCGATGGCGCGAATCTGGCGGCACATTTCTCTAAAGGCGTCCGGCTCCATGGAAGCGGCATGGTCCGGGCCTTCCATCTGGCTGTCCAGCGTCAGGTGCTTTTCGATGACGCAGGCGCCCATGGCCACGGCGGCCACGGGAACCTCGGTTCCCAGCGTATGGTCTGAATAGCCCACGGGGCAGCCCAGTTCGGCCTTCATGGTGAGCATGGCCTTCAGGTTCACTTCCTGCGGCGGGCAGGGGTAGTTGGTGGTGCAGTGCAGCACCGTGATGTCTTTTGCACCGGCCTCCTGCAGCGTTCGGTACGCTTTGCGCACCATCTCCATATCGGCCATCCCCGTAGAGAGGATGACGGGCTTGCCGCAGGCGCCGATATGGCGCAGCAGGGGAATGTTGGTGATGTCGCCGGAGCCAATCTTGACCAGCGGCATGCCCAGCCCCAGCAGGAAATCCACGTCCTCGGGATTGTCGCCGGTAGAGAGGAAGGTGATGCCTATGCGGTCGCAGTAGGCCTTGATCTGCGCAAACTGGTCGTAGCCCAGCTCCAGCGCTTTCAGCATCTGGTACTGGGATTCGCCGGCGCCGCTGTTGGCCTTTTGGTAATCGGCCTTCTGCGTGTCCGGGACAATGATTTTCTCCGTCACCCAGGTCTGGAACTTGACGGCATCGGCCCCGGCGGCCTTGGCGGCGTCGCAAAGCTGCAGCGCCAGGTCCAGGCGGCCGTTGTGGTTCACCCCGGCTTCGGCTATGATGAAGGTCTTAGTCATGGTAGTCTCTCAGCAAATCGGCCTCGCGGGCGATGACCACGTCGTCGTACATCAGCATCAGCACACCTTCGTCGTACTGGCCGATTTCCGGCTGGGAGGCCTTCCCGTCCATGTTCTGCAGGATGTATTTCACAAAGTCCACCCCGGCGCCGTAGGCATGCAGATAGGCTCCGCCGAAGCGCGGATTGATTTCCGACAGGTACCACTGGCCGCCCTTGATGAAGAAGTCCATGTCGCAGGGGCCGCTGAGTTCCAGCACGCTCACTACCTCCTGCACGAAGGCAAAGAGGGAGGGGTCCTTGAAGCTGATGGTCTTGGAGGCCCCGCCGATGCGGGTCTCGATCTTGCGCTTGGAAAAGACGGAAATCACCTGGTGGGAGATGCAGTCTACGTATACGTCGGCGTCGCAGTCTCCTTCGGTCATCAGTTCCTGGATGATATAGTCGTGGGCCCCTTCGGCAAAGAGGTCCTTGAGCGTCTCCATGTCGTTCACCTTGCGGGCGCCCACGCTGCCGCTGCCTTTCACCGGTTTGATGAACACGGGGAAGTCAATCTCCCCGGCGCCCAGACCGGCCTGGAAGTCGGCCAGCGTGCGGTAGGTGAGGACTGTCCTTACGCCGTGTTCCTTCAGATGCTTGAACATCAGGTACTTGTCCATGCACAGCTGGGCTGTTTTCAGGGAAGGACATAGAGGCAGTATGCCCTTGGCCAGGAATTCATCCCGGTGGGCGGCCAGCACTTCGATTTCGGGGTCGATGAACGTGCTCACGGCGCGGATATGCTCCTTTTCGCAGATGGCGAAAACCTCATCCATATAGTGCGGGTCCGTGATCTTGGGCGTCACGTACATTTTGTCGGCCAGGAAGATGGCGGGGGCCACGCTCCAGTTGTCGGTGCCCACTACCAGGCCCTTTCCGGCAAGCGACTTGCGGAAGTCCAGCATCAGGCGGCCGCGACGGCCCACGTTACAGCAAAGAAGGTTATATTCCATAGGCGTTTAAGTAATCTTGGGCACTCCACTGTTCGCTGGCCAGGCGGTACAGGCCGCTTTCCAGGACATACACCCGCGGGAAATAGCGGATGAACAGGGGGCTCAGGGCCATTGTATAGGCTCCCGTATTGGCAAAGGCGATGCGGTCTCCGGGACGCAGCGCCGGTTCTCCCTCCAGCGTAAAGAGGCGGTCGTTTTCCAGGCAGGTGCCACCCACCACCGTCTGTATGGGTGCGTGGGGCCGGCCTTCCTCTACCGTGGGGAAGGATTTGAAATAGTCTGTCTTGCGGAAGAAGGGGTCGATGTCGTTGCGGCTGCCGTCGCACACCACCACGGCGTGGCCGCTGATTTCCTTCACGTCCAGCACGCTGGAAAGGAAGGAGAAGACGCCGGCGCACAGGGCATTGCCCGGCTCCACGATGATGCGGGCGCGGGGGTAATCCTTGAGTCCCTTGGCCAGCGTGGCCGCATATTCTTCAAAGGAAGGTTTCCCGGGCATCTCCCCAAAGTAACCGCCGCCGATATCAATGTAGTCCGGCTCCAACTTATAAGCATGCAGCACGGCGGCCGCCTTGGCGGCGATGGTGGCATACACTTCCAGGCTGCGGGTCCTGGAGGTGCGGTGCAGGTGCAGGCCGGCCAGGCGCACGTTCGGAAGGGCCTTGATGCGCTCCACGGCCTCCTTGAACTCCTCCATCCCGAAGCCGAAGCGGGAGAAGGTGTCGTCGTCCGGCAGCGGCACGTTCACACGAAGCCCCACGGAAGCCTGCGCTCCGGCGGGCAGTTCCCCCAGCCAGTCCAGCTCCCGTTTGCTGTCAATATTCACTGTTTGGCCGTCCTCCAGGGCTTTCAGGAAGTGCTCCTTTCCCTTGACGGGGCCGTTGAACACGATTTCCTGGAATCCCAGGGCCGATGCCAGGTCATATTCGGTATCCGACACCACTTCGGCCGCGGCGCCCTCTTCCAGCAGGATCTGCAGCAGGGTGGGATTGGCATTCGTTTTCACGGAATAGGCCACCCGGGCGCTGGCAAAGTGGTTTTGCAGGGCGTCCCGGAAACTGCGGTACAGGTGGCGCAGGGTATCTGCGTCCAGGATGAAACAGGGTGTGCGGAGCTCGTTAAAGTTCATGGAAATACGCTTTTAAGTGTCCTGCGATGAGTTCCGACGTATGGCCGGTGCCGGGAAGGATATCGGGCTGGAAACGCCCTTTGACGGCTGCGATGGCGGCCTGGATGTCTTGAAGTCCCGCTTCGCAGGGGATGACGCAGCGGTTCATTTTCCGGCCTGTCTGCCTGTGGCCGATATTCACCACCGGCGTGCCGAAAAGGGGCGCCTCGATGACGCCGCTGCTGGAATTGCCAATGACAAAGGCGGCTTCCTTCATCAGGCCCAGATAACCGTTCTGGCCCAGCGAATCGTACATATGGATGCCTTTGGCGGCGGTATACAGGGCGTTCATCTTTTCCCCGCAGGGGTCTGCGTTGGCTTTGGTGAGCACAATCTCGTATCCATTAAGGTGGCCCAGGGCTTCCAGCATGTTCCGGGCCATGGACAGGTTGTAGTCCAGGCTTTCCCGGGTTTCAGGGTGCAGGGTGCCCAGTACCCAGGGCTTGGCGGCGTCCAGGTTCAGGCGGGCGGCCAGCTCTTCCCTTGTGGGGAGGGTGGCCTTGAGGATGTTTTCGGCGCCGGGTTCGCCCACTTCGAAGACGTTTTCTTCACTGCCGCGCATCTGCACGATGGCTTCGGCAGCCTCGGGGCTGTTGGGGAAGTGGACGGTGGCCAGCATGGTCACGGCATTGCGCACGGCGTCGTCAATGGCGCCTTCCGTGCGTTCCCCGCCGCCAATGTGGCCGATGGGAATGCCCAGCACCAGGGCGCTGGAACAGATGGGCAGTAGTTCGTAGCGGTCTCCCAGCACCAGCAGCAGGTCCGGCTGCATCTGCGCCAGGGTATCGGCGAACAGTTGCGCGCAGTGGCCGGCTTCCCGGGCGATGCCGGCGGGGGAGCGGTCTTCCGAAAGATAATCTATCTTACAGTCTATGCGCACGCCGTCGGCCTCGATTTCCTTCCAGGTTTCCCCGAAGGCGGGGCTCAAGTGCGTGCCGGTTACGATGAGCCGCACGTCAAAGCACGCCTGTGCCCGCAGGGCTTCCACGGTCCGGCGGAGCAGGCCGTATTCGGCCCGGGTGGCGGTGACGACGGCTATCTTTTTCATAATTTGGCGCTGCTGGGGATATTCACAATGCGGTCGGCCAGCCAGATGGTGTTCTCCAGGCCGTCGGTTTCGCATTTTTCAAACATGGGCAGGCGGTTCATCAGCTCCCACACGGGGCGCGTCATCACGCCGTTGTCGTTGCTGTATTCCAGGAAGGCGTCCCGCGCCTCCCGGTTTTCCAGGATGACGGCGTTGAGCCAGTAATTGGAGCGGCAACCCTCCGGTTCGGTGAAGAACTGCACGCCGGGGACGTCCTTGAAGTAATTAGCATACGCTGCGGCGATGCGGCGCTTGCTCTCGATGTAGCGGTCCAGATTCTCCAGCTGGGCGCATCCCAGGGCCGCATTGATGTTGGGCATGCGGTAGTTGTAGCCGATTTCGTCGTGGCGGAACTCCCAGCGGTGGGGCATCTTGGCCTGCGTGGTGAGGTGCTTGGCGTGCTCGCCCACGGCGGGATCCTGGAAAAGCAGCATGCCGCCGCCGCCCGTGGTGATGGTCTTGTTGCCGTTGAAGGACAGGGCGCCGATGGGGGCGAAGGTACCGGTATGCCGGCCGTGGTACAGGCTGCCGATGCTCTCGGCCGCGTCCTCTACCAGGGCAATCTTCCACTCCTGGCAAATGGCGGCAACCTCTTCGATGCGCACGGGATGGCCGAAGGTGTGCATGGGCACGCAGGCCTTCACGCGGCGGCCGGTGCGGCGGTTGTAGCAACCGTCTTCCCGCAGTTCGGCGCTCTCTTTCAGCCAGTTGCGCAGGGCGTCGGGCGACAGGCCCAGGGTTTCGCGGTCCACGTCCACGAAGACGGGATGCGCGCCGATATAGCTGATGGCGTTGCAAGTGGCGATGAAGGTGAGGGCCTGGGTGAGGACTTCGTCGTCCCGCTGCACGCCGGAGAGCATCAGGGACATATGCAGGGCATTGGTGCCGCTCACGCACACCACGGCGCGGGCGGCGCCGGTGTAGGCGGCAATCTCCTTCTCAAAACGGTCTACGAAGGGGCCCACGCTGGAGACGAAGGTGGTGTCTATGCACTCCTCCAGGTATTTCTTTTCATTTCCTACAAACAGCGGTACGCTCAGGGGCACAAAGTCTTTGGTCCCGTACAGCTGGTGCACAAAATCGGTGATTTCCTTGTATTGCATCTTACATTTTTTGATCCAGGTTCTTTCCCTTTTCTTCGTGCTCGAAGTTGGGGATGAAGCGTTTGATGGCCTTTACCACTTCCTCCTTGGTAAAATCGGGGCTGGCGAAAATGGCCTCCAGTTCCTGCAGGAAGGCGTTCACTTCGGCGGCCGGTTTGCGGGGGCTCTCCAGGATGACGCCCAGGCTGGCGAAGCGGTCCATGTCCAGTTTCTCGCCGGGGACGTAGAATTCTTCGAAACCCTTTTCGCCGGTGGTGTCGCTCAGGCTGTACACCACGGGATACACCTTGCTGTCTGCCGGCATGGCAGCGGCATAGGCGCGGGCATCGGCATCGGCCGTAAATTCTTTCTTGATTAGTCCGTTAGCCACGAGGAAGGCGTCGCAGATTTCAGAGAAGGTCTTCATCTGGTCTTCCTGCAGGCGGGGGAAGAAGATTTCCCCGTCGCGGCCCAGGATACAGGCCATCAGACAAATCTGTCCGCTTTCGGCGGGGGATACGAAGTAGCGTTTTACGTCCTTGGGGGCGGCCAGGGGCTGACGGCGCTGCAGGCGCTGCATCCAGGCGTCGGGCAGGGAGCCGTTGGAGAAGGCCACGTTGGCAAAACGGGCGGTGCTCACCTTGAAACGGTCCTTGTAGGCCATGATCACGTCTTCCATGATGCGCTTGCTGGCACCCATTACGTTCACGGGATTGGCGGCTTTGTCCGTGCTCACGCAGAAGAAGTGGCGCGGGGGATATTCGCACAGGAGGTCCATGAGGCCGGCGGCCTTGATGTCGTTGTTCTCCAGGAGGGCCTGGACGGCGTATTTGTCCTTTTCGCTGCGCACGTGCTTGTGGGCGCTGAAATTGGCCACGATGTCAAAGCCTTTCTCCTCCCGGAAGATGCGGGCGAAAATGGGGTCGGCGAAGTTGAGGGCATACGTGCGGTACACTTCCGGCATCTGGATGCCGTCCGTGGAGCGCAGGTCCCGCGTAAGTTCGGCCAGGCCGTTCTCGCTGAGGTCCACTACCGTGAGGGACGCGGGGCCGAATTTCACCAGTTCCCGGATAAAGGCGCTGCCGATGGAGCCGGCGCCGCCAATGACACATACCTTCTTCCCGCTGATTTCCCGGCGGATTTCCTCTTCATGCTTCACCATGTCCCCGGCGAAGAAGCTCTCCTTCCTTCCGGTGACGTGTTCCGCGATGAATCTCTCTCTGTCGAACATGCGTGCGTACTTCGTTAAAATCTACAAAAATATGCAAAAATTACGAATATTCCCAGCAATATACTTTGTATATAATTTTGTATCTTTGCATCTAATGAACGTTATTGAAACAGCTATATCCGGCGTCTATGTCCTGGAACCGCGAGTGTTCGGGGACAGCAGGGGCTATTTCTTCGAGAGCTGGAGCCAGCGGGACCTGGACGCCGCGCTGGGCTTCCACGTGGACTTTGTGCAGGACAACGAGAGCAAGAGTCACTATGGCGTGGTGCGCGGCCTTCATTTCCAGAAAGGGGAGTGGGCCCAGAGCAAGCTGGTGCGCGTAGTGAGCGGCCGGGTGCTGGACATTGCGGTGGATATCCGCCGCGGATCCCCCTGGTTCGGCCAGCACGTGGCCTGTGAACTCTCCGGAGAGAACCATCGGCAGTTCTTCGTGCCGCGTGGCTTCGCCCACGGCTTTGCCGTCCTTAGCCAGGAGGCCGTTTTCCAGTACAAGTGCGACCGCTACTACCATCCGGAATCCGAAGCCGGCATTGCCTGGGACGACCCTGCCCTGGGCATTGACTGGGGTCTTCCCCGGGCCGATATCCTCCTGTCGGAGAAGGACTTTCATAATCCACTTCTGGCCGATTGCCAGGATCTGTTTGACTACGGCCTATGAAAGTGCTGGTAACCGGTGCCAACGGGCAACTCGGACGGAGTTTACAATCAACTCCGGCCATCGCAATGCCAACGCGCAAGCAAGATTGGCTTTTCACCGATGTTGATGAGCTGGATATTACAGATCTTCCGGCCATTCGTGCGCTGGTGGCCCGGGAGGGCATTGACACCATTGTCAACTGTGCGGGATATACGAATGTAGAGGGGGCGGAGGATAATCCGGAACTGGCTGAACTGCTGAATGCCAAGGCGGTGGAAAACCTGGCCGTGGCTATGAAGGAAGTGAACGGCTTGCTGCTGCATATCTCCACGGACTATGTCTTTGGCGGGGAAGTGTTGAACACTCCCATTACGGAAACACAAAAACCTGCCCCGCAGGGCGTGTACGCCCAGTCCAAACTCCACGGGGAGGAAGCTATTCAGCGGGTAAGCTGCCGGCACATCATTATCCGCACCGCCTGGCTGTACAGCGAATACGGCAAAAACTTCGTCAAGACCATGCTTCGCCTCACCGCCGAAAAACCTTCCCTGAAGGTGGTAGATGACCAGCGCGGCACGCCCACCTATGCCGGAGACCTGGCCGAAGTCATTGTCAAGATGCTTTCTGCAAAAGAAGGTATGTATAATTATACCAACGAGGGGGAGTGCACGTGGTACGAGTTTGCGTGCGCCATCGCTGAACTGTCCGGGCACACGACGTGCGAAATCCGGCCGTGCACCAGCGACGAGTTCCCCTCGAAGGTCCATCGGCCCGCCTATTCCGTCCTGGACAAGAGTAAAATTAAAGGAACGCTGGGTATCAGCATCCCTCACTGGCGCGAATCGCTCCAAAAGTGCCTGGTCTCTTTACTAACCACTTGATAATCAGCGTTGTTGGAGTTTTTCTTTAGGCTCCACGGGCTAAAGAAAAACCAGAACAGTATTGATAATCAGCTACTTAGACGAACCGCATCAGCAGAATCCTTACACAGTCGGCCACGTGCTTTCCGGAGTCCGTGGCTTTTTCGTAGAGTTCTGCCAGGTTCTTGTATTTGGTCATTTCCCGCATGTCGGGTTCTTCGGAGAAGATGTAACCCACGTAGGTCTCATAGGTTTCGTCGGCGTCGTGTTCCAGTTCGGTGACACGGTCGGCCTGGTGGGAGATGGCGGTGGCGTTTTTCTTGATATCGGCCAGAAGGGGCATCAGCTGCTTCAGGACCTTGGTTTCGTCTACGATGATGCGGGAGAGTTCCCGAAGCTGCTCGTCAATTTTGGCGGGCTTGTAGATGTTGAGGGCGTTGGAGCAGTCCTTGAGGACGTCCAGGCAGTCGTCCATGGCCATGGAGATGGTGGTGAGTTCCCTGCGGAAGCCGGGGCCGATGGCTACGCGCGCAATCTCCTCACGGAATTCCGTGAGCAGGGCGTCGCCCTGGTGCTCCAGGCTGCGCATCTCGTTAAAGGTGTTCTTCCAGCTGTCCCGGTCCAGGGTTTTCTGCATCTGGGAGAAAAGGCTTGCACTCTGGCAAAGCAGGCCTGCCTGACGTTCCAAAATGGGAATCAGGTCTCTTGTGGGATGAAAAAGGCGCCAACTCATCTTACAAAAAATATTTTTTCTGATGGAAAAATCCATCAAAACATTAAAATCTGCATGCAGAACCCTCAAAACATAAATTTGTTTTGCAGGATTGCCGTTTGGCTATTGCACGCAAAACTCTTCTTCTATAGCTTTGCTTCCGTACCCAACACGCCCAAACAATGAAAGGCCGGAATTCTACCAACATAAACCACCCGTCTGACATCACGCGCGTCGCCGCGAATCACGCCTCTGTGATAATGCTGGCTGCCATACTGCAGCTACCGGCCTTTTTTTCTGCCTGTACACCCTTGCGTGAAAGCGCGCCTGCGCGTAACGGAAGGCAAATATATATAACATGGACCAATAATCCAATACAAGACACGGTAGATTTGTTCTTTTTTGACACATCCGGCATCCAACTCCTGGACGCTTACCAGCGTGTGCGCAACGCGGAAGGTAAAAGTGTCGCGGGCTTGTCCCGCAGCGGAGTCAAGCGGTTGGTGGCTCTGCGCGGGCTGTCTTCCGGTGCAGATCAGTGGTACCGTGTCCGTACTTATACCGACCTCTCCAAGACCAGTTTCCTCCTGGAAAAAGACAGCCCCCAGGATCCCCTGCTGTGGGGGGAAGCCCTGGTGGAAGACGCTTCTTCCCGGGAAGTGTCGCTGGCGCTTTCGCCTCTTTTGGCGCGTATCCATCTCCGGTCCGTCTCCTGCGATTTCAGCACTCAGCCTTATTCCGATTTCTGTTTCTTCAACAAGCATTTGTACCTAACCTATGCGGGTGCCGAGTGCCGCCCCTTAGGCGCAGGAGACTTTCCGGAGCCTCTTTCCTGGCTGAACCCCGGCTTCCTGGACAGTGCCGAAGTACGCCGGCTACCCCATCCTGAGATGCTGTGGCAGGAGGGGCTGGGAGTCATCGGCCCGGAAAGAATCTACCCCGGCAAAGACTTCTACTGCTACCCCGGGCGGCAAACCTGTCTGGTGCTGGAGGGAACGGTGGGGGCCGATGTCTGCTACTATCCCATCCCCCTCCGCGGCCTCCGGCCCGGGCAGACGTATGAACTGGACCTCACCCTCCAGCGGAAAGGAGCTCCGGATTCCGACACGCCCGTGGAAAGCGGCACGGTGGTGGCCGAGTCCCTCACCACTCCCTGGGCACGCGGCCAGACGCAAGAAGTAACCATTTCCCTGGATGTGGACGCCTCCACCAAGGCCGATTTCCCCGACGAAGTAAAACTGTCCGACTGGAATCTTTTGATATTCAACGCCTTCGGCGACCTGGAAGAGCACGCCTATGGGAAGGGAACGCCCATGTACAAGACCCGCCTCCTACGCGATGTGCCTTATACCCTGGTGGCGGCCGCCAACCTGGGTTATCGGCTCCCCATTCACAGCCTGGCCGATGCCCGCTCCTTCCGCTACTACCTTTCCCGCCCCGACGATTATCGGGAGGGCATCCCCATGGCCGCCGTGCTGGAGGACGTTCTGGTCACGGAACAGATGCCCCTGCGTCTGGAGCGCCTGATGGCGCGCCTGGACCTTCGCCTGGACCGGCGGGCGTTGGAGGCCGATGTTTTGCTGAAAGTAGCCGAAGTATCCGTCGGTAACTGTCCCTCTTCGGTGAGTCTGTTCCCCGGCAGCGGCGTAGAGACCGCCTCCCAGGCCTTTGCCCGGGGCTTCACGCTGGAAGGACAGGAACTGGAGGCGCTGAACCGGGACCTGAACGACGGCCTAAGCGGCACAGTCAGTCTCTACCTGCTGGAAAACTGCAGCGAAATCCACCCCAGCCACATCTTGATAAGCGCCGAATACCACTCCCCGGACTATCACACGGACCCTGGCGCGCCCTTTGTCTGCCGCGTCCCTCTGGACCCGGTGGTGCGGAACACGGTTTATCCGGTGGTAGCCGTCTTTTCGAACAAGTTGTAAGTAGCTGATTATCAATGTTGTTCTTGTTTTTCTTTAGCCCGTGGAGCCTAAAGAAAATCTCCAATCACATAGATTATCAATCAGTTAACGGGCGATAGCACGCAAAAAAAGCCCGGCATCAAAAAGCCGGGCTTTCATCGATTAACCTCCGAAGTTGTCGAAGAGGATGCTTTCGGGTGCAACGCCCAGGGAATCCAGGAGGTCGCACACGCACTTGGTCATCATGGGCGGACCGCACATGAAGTACTTGATGTCCTCGGGGGCCTCGTGGTCCTTGAGGTAGGTTTCGTTCATCACGTTGTGTACGAAACCGGCGGTATACTTCACGCCAGCGGCATCGGCTGCGGGATCGGGACGGTCCAGGGCCAGATGGAAGTGGAAGTTGGGGAAGTCCCTTTCGATTTCGGCGAAGTCTTCCAGGTAGAAGGCTTCCACCAGGGCGCGGGCGCCGTAGAAGAAGTGTACCTGACGCTTGGTCTTGAGGGTCTTGAACAGGTGCATGATGTGGCTGCGCAGGGGAGCCATACCGGCACCGCCGCCAACGAAGATGTATTCCATATCCTCGGGGTCGTCCTTCGGGAGGAGGAACTCGCCGTAAGGGCCGGAAATCATCACCTTGTCACCCGGCTTGCGGGAGAATACATAGGTGGAAGCGATTCCCGGAGGCACGCCGGGCACGAACTTGAAGACGCCCTTGGGCTGGGTGCGGTCGAACGGAGGAGTTGCGATACGTACGTTCAGCTTGATGAGGTCCTTTTCGGCCGGATAGCTGGCCATGGAGTAAGCGCGGATGGTGGGCACGGTGTTCTTGAACTTCAGGGAAGTGATACCGTACTTCTCCCAGTCGCCCTTGTAGATATCGGCCACGCCCATGTCGGCGAAGTCGGCTTCGTACTCGGGGATGTCGATCTGGATGTATTCGCCGCTCTTGAAGTCGATGTGCTCGCCTTCGGGGAGCTTCACGGTGAATTCCTTGATGAAGGTGGCCACGTTGTCGTTGGAGATAACCTCGCACTCCAGCTTCTTCACGCTGAGGGCGCTCTCCGGAACGGCAATCTGGATGTTGTCCTTTACCTTCACCTGGCAACCCAGACGCCAGCCTTCCTTGATCTGCTTGCGGGAGAAGAAGCCCGTTTCGGTGGGAAGGATGGTGCCGCCGCCTTCAATCACCTGCAGTTTGCACTGGCCGCAGTTGGCCTTGCCGCCGCAGGCGGAGGGAAGGAAGATGCCGTGATCGGCCAGGGTGTGCATGACGTCTCCGCCGGGGGTGACCTCCAACTCCTTGGTGCCGTTGTTGATGTTGATCTTCACGGTGCCGGAAGGGGTGAGGGCGGTCTTGATCCAGAGGAGGAGCGCTACCAGAATCAGGGTCACTACTGTAATGACGATGATGGAAAACAGAATTGTATTACCCATAAATCAATCCTCCTACAGTGAAATGCCCATGAAGGTCATGAAGGCGATGCCCATCAGACCCACGGTGATAAAGGTGATGCCCAGGCCCTTGAGTGCCGGGGGAACGTTGGAGTAAGCCATTTTCTCCCGGATGGCGGCCAGCGAGACGATGGCCAGGAACCAGCCCAGACCGGAGCCCAGGGCGTAGACGCTGGCTTCGCCGATATTCAGGAAGTCCTTCTGCTGCATGAACAGGGAACCGCCCAGGATGGCGCAGTTCACGGCAATCAGCGGGAGGAAGATACCCAGGGAAGAGTAAAGTTCCGGAGAGAATTTCTCCACCACCATTTCTACAATCTGCACGATGGCTGCGATGACCGCGATGAAGACGATGAAGCTGAGGAAGCTAAGGTCTACACCCTTGATGAGGGCGTCGGGGGCCAGCACATAGGTGTTGAGCAGATAGTTGATGGGGAGGGTCACCAGGAGCACGAAGATAACTGCAAGGCCCAGGCCGGCAGCCGTCTTCACATTCTTCGATACTGCCAGGAATGAGCACATTCCCAGGAAGTAAGCGAAGATCATGTTGTCCACAAAGATGGACTTGGTGAATAAGCTAAGATATTCCATAAGGCGTTACAGTTTACTTTTCCTGGAGATCTTTCTGGATGGAACGCTGCACCCACACGATGCATCCCAGGAGGATGAGGGCGAAGGGCGGCAGGATCACCAGGTTGTTGGGAACATAGCCGAAGCGGTTGAGGATGTCGATGCCGAACAGGGTACCGGAGCCCAGGAGCTCGCGGAAGAAGGCAACGATGATGAGGATGAGGCCGTAGCCGGCGCCGTTGGCCACACCGTCCAGGAAGCTGGGCCAGGGCTTGTTGCCCAGGGCGAAAGCTTCGATACGGCCCATCACGATACAGTTGGTGATGATGAGGCCGATGTACACGGACAGTTGCTTGTCAATGGCGTAAGTGGCTTCGAAGGATTTGAGCACCTGGTCTACCAGGATCACCATCATGGCCACCACCACCAGCTGTACGATGATACGTACGCGGCCGGGAATGGTGTTGCGCAACAGCGACAGGATGAGGCTGGAGATGCCGCAGACCACAATCACGGAGAGGGCCATGACCAGCGCACCCTTCAGGGTAACGGTAACCGCCAGGGAAGAGCAGATACCCAGCACCAGGACGGTAATGGGGTTGCCCTTGAAGATGGGGTTCAGAATGGTTTCTTTGAGTTTTGCATCCATGGCTTATTCCTCCACTTCATTAGATTCTACTTCTTCTCCCTCGTGGTGATGGCCGCATTTGCCGCAATGCTGCTTCTTGGGCGCATTGCCCATGAAGTACTTGGCATAGGCGCCCAGCCAGGTGTCGATGGCGGCGTCCAGGCCCTGGGAGGTCATGGTAGCGCCGGAGATGGCGTCGATCTTGTTGTCCACCACAGACTTGCCTTCGGCATCCTTGGGGGCTCCGCCCTTCACGATTTCAAAGACATTCTTGCTGGAGAAGTCGGCCACCTCGCCCACGAATTCCTGCTGGAAGGAAGGGTCGTCCTTGATCTTGGCACCCAGGCCGGCGGTTTCGGACTCGTGGTCGAAATAGGCGCCGCCGATGGTCTTGAGGTCGGTGTCGAAGCTCATGTAGCCCCAGATGGGACCCCACAGGCCGGCCCCGTAGATGGGAACCACCGTGCGGCCGTTCTTGAACAGGAAAACGGGAAGTTCCGGTTCCCCGGTCTTGT
Organism: Bacteroidales bacterium; assembly: GCA_017509685.1. Taxonomy (GTDB): domain Bacteria; phylum Bacteroidota; class Bacteroidia; order Bacteroidales; family UBA932; genus Cryptobacteroides. The sequence continues at coordinate 1,531 of JAFWPA010000083.1, read as the reverse complement.
TGGGACCACCTTTAATATTATAGTTCTGGCGTTTCAGCTGCTTGGGGCTGTACACCTCCATTTCGTCCAGATCCCGGAGCACGTTGCCCTCCAGGTCAATGACGAAAGCTTTGTCAATCTCCTGGGCGTATTTCTCCAGGACGGCCGCATTGCCCAGACCGCTGATTTCCGCCTTGGTGCCATACTGGGCACTGGTGAGCATCTGGGAAATGGTATCCGCCTTTTCGTTGGCTTCCTGCTTGGCCTTGAGGCTCTGGGAAACGAAGGCAAGGAGTGCGGCTACTATCACTACGATGACGGTAGTGTAGATAACGGTGTATACGTTGTTATTGGTATTCATAGCGCAAATCCTTTAGGCGGTTAAGGCTTTCTTGGCACGACGGTTGGTGCGGGCCGATACAACACAGTGGTCGATGATGGGAGCCATGGTGTTCATGAACAGGATAGCCAGCATCATACCCTCCATATAACCGGGGTTCCACAGACGCACGACCACGGCCAGGGCACCCACCAGGAAACCGTAAATCCATTTGCCGGTTTCCGTCTGGGCGGCGGTGACAGGGTCGGTGGCCATGAAGACGGAGCCGAAGAGGAAGCCGCCCATCACCAGCTGGTAGTAGCAGGGGAGGGTGGTGGCGCCGGCCAACTGGCCCAGCCAGCCGATGAGCAGGCCGCCCGCCAGGGAGCTAACCATGATCTTCCAGGAGGCCACGCCGGACCAGACCAGCAGGATGGCGCCCAGCAGGATGGCGATGACGCTGGTTTCACCGGTACTTCCCGGAATGAAACCGTAGACCATATCCATAAAGGAATACTGGGAAGAGAGCGCTTCCACGCCGCCGTCGTGGGCGATGGCCAGGGGCGTTGCGGCGCTGATGGCGTCTACATTGCCCAGGCCGGCCCAGGTCTTGGAGACCCAGACGCTGGAGCCCGACATGCTGGAAGGATAGGAGAAGAACAGGAACGCGCGGGCCACCAGGGCGGGGTTCCAGATATTCATACCGGTGCCGCCGAAGACCTCTTTCACGAAGAGGACGCTGAAAGCCACAGCCAGTGCCAGCATCCACAGCGGAACGTCTACCGGAACGATGAGCGGGATGAGGAAGCCGGTTACCAGGTAACCTTCGTTCACCTCTTCGCCGCGGATCTGGGCCGATGCGAACTCAATGGCGAGACCCATTGCGTAGGAGACTACGAACAGGGGCAGCATGCGCAGCAGTCCGTAGAAGAACATGTGCCAGAACGTCCAGTTGAGGCTGTAGAGCGTAGAGGTCTGGAGACCTACGTTGTACATACCGAACAGGGCAGCCGGCACCAGAGCGATGACCACCATGATCATCACGCGCTTGAGGTCGATACCATCGCGCACGTGAGCTCCCTTGGCCGTTACGGTGCCGGGAACGCGCAGGAAGGTGTCGAAAGCGTCGACGGTGGAATGCCACCAGGGTTTCTTTTCGTCTGCCATAGCTTATGCCATTTCTTTGATCATGAGGTCGATACCCTGCTGGATATAGGCCTGGATCTCGTTCTT
>JAFWPA010000006.1 GCA_017509685.1 Bacteroidales bacterium | reverse complement strand
GGCCGATGAGAGTGTCCGCACCTTCGCCCAGTCCGTCTTGGATGTATGCCGATACGCCCACCGCAACAATCCACCTACCTGGACCACCGCCACCGACGAAGCCCTATTCAACGGCCTTGAGCGCGACCAGCACTGGCAGCTGGGCATCCTGCTCGGCATCATCTCTCCGGCCGATGAAGAGCCGCAGACAAAGGAACTGCCGGACGAACTCAGGCAGAAGATTCTTGACGCCCTTAAACAAGCGTAATCAATTACGAAAATGGATATGAGAACGACACTATCCCTCATAACTGCTGCTTCATTTCTACTATTGACGTCCTGCAATCAAGCCGGTACCAGCAGCGCGCAGAAAGAAATCGAAGGTCTCCGGCTGCAGAACGAACAGTTGGCCAGGGATAATCAGATCCTGCAGGAGAAGGTGGCCAGTCTTGACAGCATAGTAAACGTAATGCTCGGCAGAGAGGAAGCCTATAAGTCCAATTTGAAGGATGTAGAGGACGATTTGGAAGACGTGATATCCTTCCTGAACGGGATGGGCTATTGATACACAGCCAGCCGTTAGTTTTGTGCTTAGGTTATTTGTTAACCTCCAGTAGAGAGACTTCACAACCCAGCGAAGCGCAAGGCTCTTCTTTGTAATCAAGATACTCCCAGTATTCAACTTTCAGGCTGGTGGCTGAATCCTTCCAGATGTTCCGGATCTTCCCGTCTTCTTCTATATCTTCAGAGGTGCCATATAAGCGATGAAGCCTGGCACAAAGAGCATCATAGTCGGCTTTGATGCTGGAGACAGGTATCGTTGTCATGATTGTCCCCTTGCCAAAACTGAAGGAAGTCAGCATACCCTCTAAGTCTGCCTCAATGCGGATACTCTGCCAGTCGCAATCACAGAAAGAGTATCCTACCTTATCCGTACGCCCCAAACAGATGTATGCAACTCCGTTCTCCCGATGCGATACATGGAAAGTGTCGTAAAAACCCTGCATGAATACTTCTCCACTGTGGTAAACGCGGAAACGACGGAAGGTGTCCTTATTGAGAGCATCAATCAGCTGTGACTCCGTATAGGTCTCGCCGAGTTTGACGTTGTACACGCTGTTCGGAAGAATTTTCTTGCTGCCAGAACAGGCGCAAAGGCCGATGAGCATCAGAAAGTATAGTATTCTCTTCATATACCGAGGATTAGTCAAGGCAAATTTACGCATTTTTGCCGATATGGCCATAAGGCCGATGGAAACAGTTCGGGCCGATGGTGCCCAGTTCCAACGTCCTACGTGTGCGAAGGTCGATATGAAAGCGGTACTTGCTCGTCTGTCAGTTTGGTCTCCGGCAGAGCCTTCGCCCAAACAGCCAGACCAGCAACCTCTATTGCCACCCTTCGCTGTGAGACTGCACCGGAGCAAGTCCGGCGCAGACTCACGGACGCCCTCCGCTCCATTGGCCCTCGCCGCAAGGCTCACGCACTTATAAAGGAAAAGCGGTATGCAAGACTGTGCCGGAGCAAGTCCGTCACAGACTTGCATCTGGTTTGTCCCCCCAGCCCCCAGGGGAGATAATCACCCGGGAGCCGCAGTGCCAGCGCGACCGGCAGTGCCCGTATCCCGCTTTCCATAACATAATCCCATCGGAATTGTGTAACAGCCGCCGGGACCGGCATCTCCCGCTCGGAGGGCATCAATTATTGATGGGTCAGAAGCCCGCAAAAACGGCCTGCAGGGCGTCTGATTACACAATTCGGATTATGTTAAGGACGCTCCGTCGTCAAGGTGCGAAGGTCCTACCTTCGAACTCCCGGGTGAGGCGGCGGCAGGAGAGGGCCTGGCGGCAGTGGCCGGCTTGCACCCGGCCCTTTGCCAGCCCCGCACCGGGCAGAGGAATCGGGGCCCCAATTTCCCCAATTCCTCTACCCGGTGCAACTCCGCGGGAGCGTCAGTAAGTCTCCACCGACATCACCCGCTTTCAGCCTCAGTGCAACGCGAGCGTCCTGCCGCCTTATGCAGCGAAGCTGCGGGTCGGCCCGTCATCAAAGGCCAGCAGTCGGGACAAGCCCGCCAGCTCGCCTTTGACGCCGTTCCTCCAAGGTAGAGTTTAACCTGGCCGCTATTCCTCCAGGCACTTTGGGCCTGCCGCCAAGGCGTCAGTCCGCAAAGAGCCTTCCGGGCGTCCAGGACACGGCCGTCCCGGCCGTTGGCGCAGCGTGTGTCAGTCATCCCGCCGGAAGTTCCTGACCGTTGGCCCGGCCCTTCCTGCGTGCTGTCCGCCACACCCTGCGCGGTTGCACCGTTTTCCCCGGCCTATCGGCCATCAACGTCCTTACTTCGTAGCACCGTTCTCTACGCATCAACGGCGTTACCCAGTGCCTCTATTCGGCTGACACTGCCCGTGAGCGTGGGGGCTTGTACCCCGCTCGACCGTTCTGCCGCGCTCACTCCTTTGGGCCGTCCCGGCCCAGGCCGGTGAGGCCGTCTGCCTTTCGCACCATGCCGGTCTTTGTCGGGGTCTGGGAGCCTAAGGTCTCCCAGCCCTTGCACCGCCAAAGCCCGCCATCCCCACCGCGCCAGACCGCCTCCCCGGCCACGCTCCACTGCGTTCCGCGCCCTTGGTCACTGCCAGACTCTTAGGCGGCTCCCGCCTCCACGAAATCAAGAAAGGTGCCGCCGGCACCCGCTGCCACCGTGCCGCCTAAGAGACTGCCAGCAACCAAGGCCAACCAAGAGACCTACGCCCCAGCCGAAGTGCTGATGCCGGCGACCTACCACGACCGGGGAACGGGATCAAGGTTTATATATATACCACAAGGAGCAGCGGCTGACGCCGCTGCCGCTTCGCTTCTGGAGAGTATCAAGGAAGATCTGGACGGACTGATTTCCGGGCTTGTGGAGAGTGTTCCACATGTTCCACTTTATTAAGAAAACTTAATGTAACATATTGAAAATAAATTTGTTATTGTCACAGAAAATGCTTATCTTGTAGATGAAATAAAACGCGATTTGTTATGGAAACCTTAGTCGGATTTATCGAGAGAGTTGAGAATCAGGTTCTCTACTATGTCACCGAATACACGGAACATCAAGACACGATGCACTTCCTTACGCCAATATGGGTGCATCAGCTCAACGGCAAGGTTGTCTTTGATGACTACCCGGAGAAGCCCAACTACAAACGGGCCACTGTGTTTGACCTTTGCACACTGGACAAGAATCTCCGCAAAGTGCCGGACATGAAGCGTATCAAGAAGTGGGTGGAGAATGAGGTCCTGATGCATCGCTTGTCCTAGCCAGGTCCTTGGAAGCATACTCTGAGCCCAAGAGTTGTAAATCCGTTGTCCCTGCCTGCATATCCTGTAATCACCAGTACCCATTATGCCCAGATACATCCCGTCCATGCCATTTGAAGACTGCTATGGTTCCGTAGGGGAGAAAACCTACTACCACCGTGGCGGCAAATGCTATTACCGCAGGCGGGCACGGCCCGGATTTCCAGGCACTATGGCCCAGATGGAGCATCTGGCGGTGCATCTTCGGGCGCTGGATGCGTGGAGGAAGCTTTCCTTCGCGTCGCAGAAGCGTTGGAATGATTGCGCTGTAGGCGTCGTGTCGCACCGGCCTCCTTTTGATGGAAAGTCCGGCATCAGCGGTCACAATCTGTTCGTCTCCGCCTATCACGGATTCGCGACCCTCGGCCAAGAGCATGTTCCGCACCCGCAGCCCTGGGATGCGTTTCCTCCCTACGCGATTGAGAAGGTCAGCGGCGCAATGATTGAGGACGGGATGTTGTTTGTGGATTTTGATACATGGCTTGATCCGGCAGCAGGGGATGACCGATACCAGGTGCTGGCCCGGCTTCAGCTGGCTAAGCCTGGAGGGGGAAGAGATCCCGGCAAGATGCGCTCGTTCCTGTCTCTGCTCCCATGTAAGGCCGGTCACTCCGTGACGGGATTTGCGATACCGGATTATCTTGCTCTATGGGGACTCGACCTCCAAGAATATACCATACATATACGGCATGTGCTGCTTGACCGAAAATCCGGATACCGGAGCCAATACCTGCAGCAATCCTTCGATTTTAGCCTCCCTTGACGGGGAGGTTATTTTGGGTAAATAAAATTTCTGGTTGGATTTCTCTCTAAAAGGATAGATTTCCCACCTCGGTGAAAGGGAGGATGTGGTTGGAAAGGCCGCACCCTCCCTTTGCTGTTGGTCAAAATCTTTGGTTGGAAATAATGTGGAAGTTATATACCTTAAAGCCACGAAAAACCAAGGTCTTTTACAAATATAATCACCTGAAAATCAACAAGGTAAGACAATATTTTTAATTTTTGTCATGTACTAAAAGTTGTTTTTTTAAAATAATTCAGTAAATTTGTATTCTGGATAAAGCGTTCATGGTGACGGCTTTCACATCATATTTCATGTTTGAGGATACTCTTCCGGTATTCAGGGGGGGGGTATTATAGCCTTGTAATCAATCGTTTAACGGAACAGAGTGGCGGACTCCGCAAGGAGGGCCGCGTCTTTTCGTATGCCTGCACGACCCCAACCCAATCTTTGCCTCCAATAATGTGGATTTATGGACAAACTACCCTATAGAGAATTCATCGCCATGATGCAGGAGCGGACCCGCGAGGCGGATGTCCCCTACAGCGGCAGCTTCGAGTTGACACCACTGTGCAACCTCGACTGCAAGATGTGCTATGTGCATCTGCAAGACCCGTCGGTGCGTCATCGAATGCTCACGGGCGAGCAGTGGATATCGCTCATCCAGCAGGCCATCGACGAGGGCATGATGAAGGCGCTGCTGACGGGTGGCGAGGCGATGACGCACCCCGCCTTCTGGGACATCTATATGTATCTCATCAATCACGGCATCCCGACCTGCGTCAAAACCAACGGCATCCTGCTCGGCGAGAATGCCATCAGCAGATTCAAGAACTATCCGCCCTATAAACTGGACATCTCCCTTTACGGCTGCGACAGCGAGTCGTATGTAGCGGTGACAGGCGTGGACGCCTACGAGCAGGTGGTCCGCCATATCCGCCTTGCCGTAGAGGCAGGGCTGAAGATTCAGATCATGGTGACCCCCAGCAGTTATATGTCGCCCTGGACGGAGCGGGTGATAGCACTGGCTGGCTCGTTTGGCGTGAGCGTGATGGTGAATGGGAGTCTGATTGACCCGCACGAGAATACAGGCAGGAAGAAGGCAGACTTTGACCTCAGCCTTGAAGAGGACATGAGCATCAAGGAGAAGAAGCGGGAGATGCTGCCCCCGCTATACGACGCTGCCGACCATGAGTTTTTTATGAAGCGTAGGAATCGCCCCATGCTGTCGGACAAGGGATTGTATTGCAGTGCCGGGCGCTCAGGGTTTGCCGTCAACTGGGATGGTGCCTTGCTGCCCTGCCTTGCCTTTCCCCGTGATGTGGCTTGTTCTTATCCGCTACGCGACGGATTCAGTCAGGCATGGCACGAGGTGAACGAGGCGGTGAAGAACTACGAGGTACCGCAGGCATGCCACAGTTGCGAACTGAACGACAAGTGCCATTACTGCCCGATGCACCATCAGAAGGTGGCTGCCAAGCATCAGTGCGACACAGACTTTTGCAACTATTTAAAGGCAAGATACAAGGCAGCGGAAAAGACGAAGTAAGAAATTTATCGACCGAAAGGTCATGATGTATAACAATAAAAAAACAGAAAAGATGAAAACAGAAAAAATGACTTACGAGAAGCCGACCGTGCAAAAGGTGGAGTTCGACTTCAAGACCAGGATTGCAGCGTCGGGTTGTACAGACACCCCCTCTCATACTGAAGACGTTGAAACATCATGCATGGCCTGGTGAAAAGCAATGAGCGAACTGCAATTAAACAAAGACTTTGTACTCCGTAAGGTGTGCGGCGTGAACGTCGTACTGCCTGCGGGGCTGCAAGTCAAGGACTTTGGTGGCGCACTGGTGTTGAACGACACCGGTGCGCTGATCTACGAGCAGTTAGAGGCTGGCAAGACTGCCGAAGAGGCTGCTGCCGCCCTCACGGAAGCGTATGACGTGACGCCGGAGACGGCACT
>JAFWPA010000082.1 GCA_017509685.1 Bacteroidales bacterium | reverse complement strand
GGTGTGAGCGGCAAGAATGTGAACGTGAAGGACGGAGACAATACCTATGTGGTATTCTCCAGCGCCGGCAACGCTACCTGCGCGGTGGGTGACAAGCTCACCGTAACCGGCACCATCTGCCAGTACAACAATGTTTGCCAGATCAAGGCCTGGACGCTTGATGCCATCGAGATCGTTCCCGCCGGCGGCGGCGATGAACCCGGTGGTGGCGACACCCCCGGTGGAGAAACCTCTGCTTTTGCATCCAATGTAACTTGGACGCTGGGCACCAAAGCCTATGACGAAAAAGCCACTGTCAATGAAGAGGCCGACGTTGCTGTCCTGAAGCTGGGAACCAGCTCTGCCATCGGCAACGCCACCCTTACGGTTCCGGCTACCGCAACCAAGCTTACGTTCTATGCCGTGTCATGGAGCGGCAAGCAGTCCAAACTGGTCTTCAAGTCCGGTGAGACAGAGCTGGGCTCTGTGGAACCTGCCGCCAATTCCGGCCTGGCCAATTCCTCTCCTTACACCCTCACGGTTACGGACACCGACAAATATGAGATTTCATTTACGGCAGGCGTTACAAGTATTACAGTAGAAACCACCGGCTCCAATAAGCGGGCTGCGTTGTTTGCTGTCAATGCGCAGTAATTGAACAAGAACATGTCCAGAAAACTGACCCTTATCGCCTTGTTCCTTCTGGTGGTCCTTACGGGCTGCCAGAAGGAGGACGAGGTGGCCATCCAGCTAAGGAGCGATTACCTGCCGGCTACGGCCGACGGCGTCTTCTTTGCGGTTAGGGCCAGCGGTGCGTGGACGCTTTCCATCGAATTCCCCGCGGGCTCGGAAGAATGGGCCAGCGTGAAGCCGGAAAGCGGAACGGGCAGTATGAACAACGCCATCCTCAGCTTCGACGCCAATCCCCACAAGGAGAACCGCGGCGCCACCATCGTGCTGAAGCCGGTTTCCGGCGTGCCCGCCCGGGTGGATATTACCCAGGCCGGTGTGGCCGATGGTGTCGACGGCAACTACGGCTATGACGTGGCTCCCATGGGCTGGCTGGAACTGCCCGCCTGCGTGGAAGGCGACGGCAGGGAAGTGCTGGTACACAGCATGGACGGCGGCAAGTACATGGGCAAAGACAAGAGCGGCACCCGCAATTGGAGCTGCTACTGGGACTACGACGACCATATGTCCCTGTGGGTGGCCTATCCGCTGAATAACAGCCTGAAGGGAAGCGGCACGGGCCGCACCGAAGCCTGGGGCTTCGACAAGCTGCTGCCCGCCGACATCCAGCCGGACCTGCGCAATGGTTCGTACGGCGGCGGCTGGACCCGCGGACACCAGATTCCGTCGGCCGACAAACAGCGGAACTATGCGGAGAATGCGTCCACCTACGTTTCCACCAATATGACGCCTCAGGCCTACTACTTCAACGGCGGCATCTGGGCCAACCTGGAAGGGAAGGTGCGCAATTACGCTTCGCTGGCCGACACCCTGTATGTGGTGACCGGCGCCCTCTTCGACAAGTCCACCAATGTGAGCGGGAATTCTTCCGGTTTCCGGGTTAAGGTTCCCACCCACTACTTCAAGGCCTTGCTGTACAAGGGGACATCGGCCTACGCCAAGGAAACGGACGGCTACCTGATGGCCGGCTTCCTCCTGCCGCACGACAACGGAATTGCCGAAGCGAACTGCCTCAGCTACCGTATGTCCATCGACGAGCTGGAGGCGCAGACGGGCATTGACTTCTTTCCCAACCTGGAGAAGCGGTCCCCGGAACTGGCCGCACAACTCGAGGCCGCTGCACCCAACGCACAATTCTGGAATTAATGAACTGACACTAAATAACCTGGATTATGAAACGAATCGTATATCTGCTCGCCGTGCTGCTGCTGGTTTCCGGATGGAACGCCGGCGCACAGGGTAAGAAGGTGAAAGGCAAATCCTATGTGATTGGCTTCTACAACCTTGAGAACCTGTTCGACACCTATCACGACGAAGGCAAGAACGACTACGAATATCTGCCGGACGGCGCCAACGAATGGACCGACGCCAAGTATGCCAAGAAGCTGCAGAACATGGCCAAGGTGATTGCCGATATGGCCAAGGATAACGGTGCCTGGCACGCCGTCCTGGGCGTTTCCGAGGTAGAGAACCGCCACGTCCTGGAGGACCTGGTGACCGAGCCCGCCATTGCGCCGGCCCACTACCAGATTGTCCACTACGACAGCCCGGACCGCCGCGGCGTGGACTGCGCCCTGTTCTTCCGCCCCGAAATCTTCAAGTACATCACCAGCGAGGCCATTCCTTTCACCTTCGACGAGAACACCCGAATCGACTGGAGCGAGTGGAGCCAGGAGGAGAAGGACGCTTTCCGCACCCGTGACGTCCTCATGGTCCGCGGCACCATCGACGGCGAAATGTTCGCCTTCTTCGTGTGCCACCTTCCGTCCCGCCTGGGCGGCAAGGGCGCCGACCTCCGCCCCCGCGGAGCCGAGATTGCCTACAACCGCGCCATGGAGCTCCAGAAGGAATTCCCCGGTATCAAGATTGTGGTGATGGGCGATATGAACGACAACCCCACGGATCCTTCCATGATGGAGTATCTGCACGGTAAGGAATTCATCTCCGAAACCACCGACCAGGACTTCTTTGATCCCTTCCTGAGCATGATCAAGGCCGGTTACAGTTCCCTGTACTACCGTGGCGAAGGCAATATCTTCGACATCGTGATGGTGAACAACGCCCTTGCCAACGCTCCCGCGGGAACCTTCCAGATCCAGCCCATCGTCAAGGGTAAGTACTACGGCCGTGTGTTCAGCAAGCCTTATATGACCAACCAGACCGGTCAGTACAAGGGAACCCCGTTCCGTACCTTCTCCAATGGTTCCTTCATCGGTGGTTTCTCGGACCACTATCCCACCTACATCGTCATCAAAAAATAAAACCCGCATATGACTAAACGAATTATTCTGGCATTTGCCGCCCTTCTCGGTGCCGTGGCCCTGTTCGCGCAGGAGCCCACCGGCGGCGTGAAGGGTACGGTGGTCAACCGCAACGGTCGCCAGCCGGTGGAAAACGCCCGCCTTCTGCTGATGCAGGGGGCTGCGGAGATTGCCTCGGTCACATCGGCTCAGGACGGTACCTTCCTGATCCCCGCCCTGCCCGACGGCTCGTACACCCTGGTCATCGAAGCACCTGAGTTCCTGGAGAGCCAGGTGCAGGTGACGGTGAACGACGGCTATGTGAAGAACATGTTCAACCTCTCCCTTACCGCCGTTTCGCAGGTGGCCGAGGTGGACGACGACTCCTTCGCAGCCTTCGACCTGGACGACAGCGGTTATTCCGACAACCCCACCATCCTGTTCGGCAGCAATGACGTGTTCAACAGCATTGCCGGATACAACTTCTCCTCCGTGCGTTTCCGCGCCCGCGGTTACAGCTCCGAGAGCCAGGAAGTGTATCTGGCCGGCGTGAAGCTGAACGACGCCATCACGGGCTACAGCCCCTTCTCCCTGTGGAGCGGCCTGAACGAGGCCATGCGCAGCAAGGAGACGGTGAACGGCTCCGAGATGAGCGACTTTGGCTTCGGCGGTTACAACGGCCTCACCAACATCTTCGGTACGGCCGGTGAGGTGCGCAAGGGCCTCCGCGGAAGCGTGCTCACCAACAGCACCCTGTACCGTCTGCGTGTGATGGCTTCCTACGCCACCGGTCTGCAGGACAACGGCTGGGCCTTCGCCGCCAACGTGAGCGCCCGTCTGGGCGGTAACGACTGGATCAAGGGCGTTTACTACCGTTCGTTCGCTTACTACCTGGCGGCCGACAAAGTGCTGAACCACGCTAACACCCTGCATTTCGCCTTCTTCGGAACGCCCGGTGAGCGCGGTGCACAGAACGCCTCCACCCAGGAAGTGTACGACCTCATGGGAGACAATATGTATAACGACAACTGGGGTTACCAGAACGGCCGTGTACGCAACTCCCGCGTGCGCAAGACCCACGAGCCCATCGCCCTCATCAAGTGGGACTTCAAGCCTTCCGACAAGTTCGAAGGCAGCGCCACCGTGCTGTACCGCTTCGGCAAGAACGGGTACACCGCCCTTGATTGGTACGACGCCCAGGATCCCCGCCCGGACTACTACCGCAATCTGCCCAGCTACTATTACGGCACCATTAACGGCGAGTATGTGGAGGACTTGAACCGCAACAACCCGGACAAGTACCTGGCCGCCTTGAACCAGTGGCGTTATTCCGACATGTATTCCAACCTCACCCATTTGGACTGGGACCGTATGTATAACGTCAACCGTATGCAGTCCTCCGGCCGTTCCCGCTATGTGCAGGAAGAGCGCCGCGTGGACCAGCGGGACCTGAACCTGGCCTTCACCTTCAAGGCCCGTCCTTCCGACGTGGTCACCCTGAACGGCGGCCTCAGCGCCCGCATCAACCGGACGGAATATTATAAGGTACTGGCCGATCTGCTGGGCGGCGAATACTTCGTGAACGTGGACAACTTTGCCGAGCGCGACTTCTCCACCTCTCCGTACAAGACCCAGAATGACCTCAATTACTACCTGATCAACGGCTCCGCAGAGGTGTTGCACGTGGGCGACAAATACGGCTACGACTACTACGCCCAGGTGCGCAACTACAACGCCTGGCTCAGCGCCAAGTTCGTGGCCGGTCCGTTCAGCGCCACCATCGCCGGCCGTGCGGGCCTGGAGAGCTTCTGGCGTGAAGGCCTGGTTCGCAAGGGCCTGTTCCCGGGCCTGGCTCCCAACGGCAGCAAGATGGTGGATCCGCTCACCGGAGAGACCATCGAACCCACCTACGAGGCCGACGGCAGCGTGACCACCTCCTATGGCAAGTCCAAGGTAGCCCGCTTCTTCACCTATGCCGGCAAGGCCAACCTGAACCTGGTGATCGGCGGCAATATGCGCCTGTACGCCAACGTGGGCTACTTCAACGATGCACCCAAGTTCAACCAGGTGTTCCTGAGCCCCCGTACCCGCAACTCCATGGTGAGCAACCTCACCACCACCAAGACCTTTGCCTCCGACATCAACTGGCAGTTCAGCGGCAGCGGCATCAACGTGCGCGCCACCGCCTACTGGACCAAGATCTGGGACCAGAGCAAGGTGATGAGCGCCTACGACGACCTCCAGAACGCCTTCTCCAACTTTGCTATCAGCGGTATCAACGAGCGTCACATGGGTGTGGAACTGGGCTTCAAGATTCCCACCTACATCGTTCCCAACCTGAGTCTGCAGGGCGTTCTCTCCCTGGGTGAGTACGTCTACACCTCTACGCCTACGATGACCCAGACCGTGGACAACAGCGCCGAAACCGTGATGGAGAACGTCCTGGTTCCTTACTGGACCAAGACCGTGCTCGCCGACGGCACCGTGAGGCAGAAGCACTATGTGCCTTCCACGCCGCAGACGGCTGCCAGCCTGGGCCTGAGCTACAACTACAATTACTGGTTCATCGACGCCGATGTGGAGTACTTCGACCGCGCCTACCTGGATATGAATCCCCTGTACCGCACGGACTACGCCGTGGCCGGCCTGGACAACACCATCACCGACGAAGAGGTGATCTATATGACCACCCAGGAGAAGTTCAAACCCGCGTGGCTGGTGAATATTTCCGTGGGCAAGAGCTGGTACATCCAGCGCAAGTACCAGATTGGTTTCTCCCTCAACGTGAAGAACATCCTGAACAACAAGGACGTGAAGACCGGCGGTTACGAACAGACCCGTATGGTGGACAACACCGCTTCCAAGAGCCGTTACTACCGCTTCGACTCCAAGTACTTCTATATGGCAGGTACCAACTACATGCTTAACATTTACTTCAGATTCTAAGAGCCATGAAAAAGTATTTTATCGCTATCGCTGCACTGGCAGCCGTCGTTTCCTGCAAGAGTCTGAAGGAAGAATGGGATCCCGTGTTCACCGGAAAGCAGCCCGATGCCGCCTGGGCCGTTCCTTACACCGAGGAGCAGCTTCAGGAGCAACAGGGCCTGGAGGAGATTACGGCCATCGCCGACCTCAAGGCCATGTACAAGAACAAGCCCCTTCCCATCCTGGGCAATATCTGGATCAAGGGTAAGGTGATTTCTTCCGACCAGTCCGGTAACATCTACAACGAAATCTATATCCAGGACGGTAAGGACGCCAATTCCGGCGCCGCCATCTCCCTCAAGTTGGGCAAAGGCTCCCTGTACAACGAGTATCCCGTGGGTACCTGGCTGTACGTGAAGTGCACGGGCCTCACGCTGGGCGCCTACAACGGTATGATCCAGCTGGGTATGGCCGCCGATGAAACCGCCACCAACGAGTACGAGACCTCCTACATCAACCTGCAGTCCATCATCGAAAGTCATGTCTTCCGTGGCTTCCAGGACACTGCCTTCGCTCCCGTTTCCCTCACCGAGGACGCCTTGAAAAAGGCCATCACCGCCGGTGGCTCGGACAACGTCTGGGGCAAGGTGGTCTCCTTGAAGGGCTGCGTGTACGGCGACCAGATTTTCGCCCTCTTCTATCCCAACTCCAACATGGCCCACAAGAGCGGCAACCCGGAAAACCGTGTGTTCCTCTCCGACAAGGGTACCTGGGGCGTGACCACCTGGTCCTGCACCAAGGACGGCTATATCGGCTATCTGCAGGACGGTTGCTGGGACGAGGCCGAGGTAGGCAGCGGTGCCACCCGCTACGGTTCCATCCTGGGAACGCCCAACCAGTACCTGGACGCCGACACGGCGGCCAAGTTCGGCCCGGACGCCTATCTTACCTATAAGGAAATCATGATCAAGTACGCCGCCGCCAACTACATCTCGCACTACTTCAACCTGGGCTCCACCTCCATCCAGGTGCGCACCAGCGGTTATGCCAAGTTTGCGGCATCCCAGCTGGCCGCCGGCATCCTGGACCACCAGCCGGTAACCATCACGGGTATCGTTACCCTGTACAACGGTGCGGCTCAGATTTCCCTGGTAGACGATCCTTCCATTTCAGTTGTGTTTGACTAATGAAAAGAACCTTTAAAATTGCCAGGCCTTTGGGCCTGGCTTTGCTTATGCTTGTAAGCGCCTGTAAGAACGAACCCAAGAATATCTTCCTGCAGGAGTGGGATACCCCTTACGGTACCGCTCCCTTCTCCCAGATCACGCTGGACCAGTATATGCCCGCTTTTAAAGCCGGCATAGAGGAAGAAAAGGCCAATATCCAGGCCATCATCGACTGCAAGGAGGCTCCCACCTTTGAAAATACCATCCTGGCCTTCGAAAAAGCCAGCCCCATCCTGGACAAGGTGCAGGGCGTTTTCTTCAACCTGGCCGAGAGCGACTCCACGCCCGAGATGCAGGCCATCGAGGAGGAAGTGACGCCTCTGCTCACCGACGCCTCCAACGAGATTATGATGAACGCCGATCTCTTCGCCCGCGTGAAAGCCGTGTATGACAACCAGGACGGCCTCACCCGCGAGCAGCAGATGGCCACCAAGAAGCTGTATCAGGCTTTCGAGCGCAACGGCGTGGGCCTGGACGAAGCCGGAAAGAAGCGTTTCGCCGAGATTTCCAACCGCCTGGCCACCCTTACGCAGCAGTTCGGCCAGAAGCTGCTGGCCGAGAACAACGCCTTCAAGGAGGCCACCGGCATCACCGTGAGCGCGTACTACGATTTCATGGCTTCCTGTGACGACCGCGCCAAGCGCGAAGAAGTGTTCAAGGCCTACTCCAGCCGCGGCAATCACGGCAATGAGAACGATACCAACGACATTGTCCTGGAGGTCCTGAAACTGCGCGCCGAAATGGCCCGCCTGCTGGGCTATCCCAACTTCGCCGCCTTCCAGCTGTCCGACAAGATGGCCGGAGACCCCGCAACGGTAGACCATTTCCTGCAGCCCATCATGGACGCCTGCATGCGCAGCGCCAAGGCCCAGATGAAGGAAATGCAGAAGATTGCCGGTCACAAGATCGAGGCCTGGGACTGGATGTACTATGCCGAGAAACTGCGTGCGCAGAAGTATGCCCTGGACGAGAACGTCACCAAGCCTTATTTCCAGGCCGACAGCGTCCTCAAGGGCGTGTTTACCGCCGCCGAGAAGATTTACGGCATCTGCATCGAGGAAGCCCCGGAAGTAGAGGTGTATAACCCCGAGGTGCGCGCCTACAAACTCACCGAGCCCGACGGCAGCCTCATCGGCATCTTCTACCGCGACTACTATGTGCGTCCCACCAAGCGGGGCGGCGCCTGGATGAACAACTTCCGGGAGCAGTCCAAGGGCGTACGTCCCATCATCGTGAACGTGTGCAACTTCCCGGCCCCCGGCGCGGATCCCACCGCCGCCCAGCCCAGCCTGCTCACCATCGACAATGTGCAGACTGCCTTCCACGAGTTCGGCCACGCCCTGCACGGTTTCCTCAGCCAGTGCAACTATTCCAGCGTGTCCGGTACCAACGTGGCCCGCGACTTCGTGGAAATGTTCTCCCAGTTCAACGAGAACTTCGCCTTTGTACCGGAAATCCTGGCCGGTTATGCTAATAACTGCTATACCGGAGAGCCCATCCCGGCGGCTCTGGTAGACAAAATCCAGAAAGCCCTCAAGTTCAACCAGGGCTTCGCCGCGGGTGAAACCTGCGCCGCATCCATCCTGGATATGAAATGGCACGAACTGTCCGTGGACCAGCTGGCCGCCTTCGAAGGACCGGAAGATATCCGCCGCTTCGAGGACAAGGTTTGCCGGGAGATGGGTCTGATCGACGAAATCATCCCCCGTTACCGCACTTCCTACTTCAACCACATCATCGCCAGCGGCTACAGCGCCGGCTACTACAGCTACCTCTGGAGCGAGGTGCTGGCCGTGGATGCCTGGGAGAAGTTCAAGGAAGACGGCATCTTCAACAAGGAGACCGCCAATGCATTCCGCAAGACCTTCCTGGAGAAGGGCGGCAGCGAAGAACCCATGGTCCTGTATCTGCAGTTCCGCGGTTCCCGCCCCGATCCCTCCGCGCTGATGCGCGCCCGTGGCCTGCAATAGCTTGACTATAAATTGATTATAAGAAAAGGGGTGCACCTGCAAGTGCACCCCTTTTTCTATAAGTGACTGATTAACAATTTCATTCGCTCCACGGGGATGAAGCAGACGTCGTCGGCGTCGGCCGGGATGAGTACCGTCTCACCCTGGCCGATGCTTATTTCCTCGCCGTCCACTTCCAGGGTACCGTTGCCGCTCAGGCACATCACGGTGAGGAAGGAGTCCAGTTCGGAGAGGTCCTTGGCATAGGGGAGTGTGAGGTCCAGGACGCTGGTGGTGAAGTAGGGGCAGCTCACCAGCTCTACTTCTTCGTCCGGTACGGGTTCGTATTCGGTCCTGTAGTTGTCGTATACCTTGTAGTCCACGGCCTGCTGCGCCTGGGAGATGTGCAGCTGGCGGGGTTTGCCGTCCAGGCCCATGCGCCCATAGTCGTAGATGCGGTAGGTGAGGTCCGATGTCTGCTGGATTTCTGCGATGAAGCAGCCGCTGCAGATGGCGTGGATGCGGCCGGCGGGCAGGAAGAAGACATCCCCGGGCTTTACGTCATAGCAGGCCAGTACGTCCGTGATGGTGCCGTCGGCGGCCATCGTGGCCAGCTGCTCCGGGGTGATGGACTTGGTGAGGCCGCTGTACAGCTTGGCGCCGGGTTCGGCGTCAATCACGTACCACATCTCCGTTTTTCCGCGGGAACCGGGGTGCAACTGCGCGGCCAGGGCATCGTTAGGGTGTACCTGGATGGAGAGGTCCCGGAGGGCGTCGATGAATTTGAACAGCAGGGGGAATTCGTCTCCGGTGGCGGCATAGACGTGCTCTCCCACCAGCTGTCCTTTATACGTTTTGACCAGTTCCGTGATGGTCTTTTCCGCCAGGGGACCGTTGGCCACCACGCTCACCAGTCCTTCCACTCCGGAGAGCTCCCAGCTCTCGCCGATATTCTTTTCTTTGGATTCAATACCCTTGTAGGGTGCGATTTTTTGCCCGCCCCAAACGAAAGGGGTCAAAAGTGGCTGAAATTTCAGAGGATACATGCCACAAATATACAAAAAATCCTTGTCCAATCCGATTCTTCGTGCTAAATTTGTGTACCTAACTGAAAACCATTTACCTTTTAATACTTTATGCTGAAAAAAATACAGTCTGTCCTGCTGACAACCCTCCTGTTTTTGGGTGTCAGTGCAGTAGCCTTGGGCCAGAATGCCAGTGGCGTCGTAGTGGACGCGCAGGGGCTAGCCGTGCCGGGCGCCACTGTTGTCGTTAAGGGCGGCTCCACGGGAACCATGACGGCTTCCGACGGCTCCTTCACCCTGGAGGCTCCCGCCGGTTCCGTGCTGGTAGTTTCCTGTATCGGTTACACCACCCAGGAAGTAAAGGCGGGCGTGAACCTGCGCATCATCCTGGCCGAAGATAACCTGTTCCTGGAGGAATCCGTGGTGACGGCTATGGGCATCCGCAAGGAGAAAAAGTCCCTGGGTTATGCCGTTGAGGAAGTCGGTGCTACCGAACTGATGCTGAACAAGAATACCAACGCCATCAACTCCCTGGCGGGCAAGGTGGCCGGTGTGTCCATCACCCAGTCTTCCGGTTCGGCCGGTGCCGGTGCCCAGATCATCCTGCGCGGCGGTACCTCCCTGGAGCGTGACAACCAGCCGCTTTTCGTGGTGGACGGCATCATTTACGATAACTCGTCAGGTGTTCTGGGAGATTCCGGCTTCGACGGCTCCATGAATACGGCCACCACCACCTCCAACCGCGTGATGGATATCAATCCGGAGGATATCGAGAGCATGTCCATCCTGAAGGGCCCTGCCGCATCGGCCCTGTACGGATCCCGTGCGTCGGCCGGTGTGGTCATCATCAACACCAAGAAGGGCCACGAGGGCGTAGTGGACGTGAATTTCTCTACCAAGTATTCCCTCTCCTGGGTAACGGCGCTCCCGGAAACCCAGAACAAGTATCTCCAGGGCTATGTGGAAGACATCTACGACGAAGCCAGCGGAGACTACAGCAAGACAGTCTACAACGACTTTTCCTATGCTTCCTGGGGCGCTCCCGCACCTGCCGGGACCCAGTTCTATGACAATATCGGCTCTTTCTTCCAGAAGGGCCATTCCTGGGATAACAACCTGTCCGTTTCCGGCGGTACCAAGAACAGCAACTTCTTCCTGTCGGCCTCCCATTTCCGTCAGACTGGTGTCATTCCCACCACGGGTTATGAGAAGACTACCTTCCGTTTCAACGGAGAGCAGCGGTGGAAGTTCATCACCTTCACGGTGAATTCCGCCTATTCCCAGGCCCATACCGACAAAACCCTCACTTCGGGCGGCCTTTACGGCAATAACGGCCAGGGTACCATGCACAGCATCTACACCTGGGCCCCTTCCTCGGACATGTCCCACTACCTGAATGACGACGGCACCCGCTACAGTATGTTCGCAGACCGTCTGGATCCCTGGGAAGACAAGTCCAACCCCTACTGGGTCCTGAACAAGAACAAGATGCAGGACAAGACCTCCCGCTTCACCGGTTCCGTCAACGTGAAGGCCGATATCTTCAAGTGGTGGTGGATCGGCGCCCGCGTGGGTATCGACACCTATACCACCAGCGACAGCAACCTCCTGGCCGCCGGCGGCGTGAACAAGAAAACCTGGCAGCAGGGCATGTACAGCGAAAACGACAAACGCTACCAGTACCTGTCCACCAACATCATGTCCAACATGAGCCACAGCCTGGGCGACTTCAACTTCAACCTCCTGCTAGGTACCGCCACGGACGACACACGTATAGTCACCGACAAGCGTATGGCGTGGAACTTCCAGGTTCCCGGCCTGTATGCCTTTGACAATGCCGTGGATTCGGAGCGCAACTTCAGCAACTACAAGAGCACCAAGCGCCTTGTGGGCGTGTACGGAGAGTTCCGGGCAGACTGGAAGAATACGGTCTTCCTCACGGTCACGGGCCGCAACGACTGGTCTTCCACCCTGCCGCTGGAGAACCGCAGCTACTTCTATCCTTCCGTTAGCGGCTCCTTCGTGTTCACCCAGCTCCTGCAGGACCTGAACATCCTGGACGACGAAGTGCTGTCCTATGGTAAGCTCCGCGCTTCCTGGGCCCGTGTGGGTAAGGATTCCAGCCCGTACATCACCAATACCAGCATCTGGCCCGTGGGCGTGTACCTGGGCAACAAGGTGGCCGTGGGCGACTACTGGGAGGCCGGTAACCCGTTCCTGATGCCGGAAATCACCCAGTCCACCGAAATCGGCCTGGAACTGAGCTTCTTCAAGAACCGCCTGCATCTGGATTTCGCCTACTATACCAACGACTCCTACAATCAGATCATGAGCCCGCGTCTTTCCAACACGGTGGGCTATATCCTTCGTTCGGTCAATGCCGGTGACGTACTCAACAAGGGTATCGAATTCTCCATCGGCGGACGTCCCGTGGAAACCCGCGACTTCACGTGGGAAAGCACGCTGAACATGTATGGCAACCGCGGCCGCGTAGAGAACCTGCTGGAAGGCGTGGACATCCTCTATGTGACCGACGTTCAGGTAGGCAACGCCAAGGCCGCTTCCTTCAACGGCGGCAACTTCATGGCCATCTCCGGTTCCAAGTGGAACCGCACCGAGGACGGCCGCGTCATCCTGGACGCCAACTTCATGCCGGAGTCCGACGGCGAAACTTCCTACGAAATCGGCAACCGTGAGCCCCTGGTGTCCGGCGGTTGGAACAATACCCTCCGCTACAAGAACTTCGTGTTCAATATGCTGTGGGACTTCCGCATCGGCGGTGACGTGTACAATGGAACGCTTTACGAAATGGTGAAGGCCGGTACCGCCAAGATGACCGGGAACCGCAGCGAACTCACCATCACGGGCGTTCGTCCCATCACGGATGAAACGGGTGAGGTGACGGGCTACGAAGATGTATCCAAGACCTTCAGGGCTGGTGAGACCTACCCGTACAACAGCAAGACCGTGAGCGGAGAATACATCATCAACAACTACTGGCAGACATTCTATCCGCAGGAAAGCGCCAATTTCATGACCAAGGTGAACTCCCTGCGTCTGCGCAGCATTTCCCTGTCCTATTCGCTGCCGCAGCAACTTCTCGCCAATGGAACCAAGAACTTCGTAAAGGGTTGCGTATTTACGGTCTCTGCCAACAACGTCCTGTTGTTTACCAACTATTACGGTGATCCCGAGGTGGCAGCGGCCGGCGCCGGATCCATCGGCTCCTCTTCCGTGGGCATTGACTGGTGCTGCGTACCCGCACTGGCCGGTGTGAGTTTTGGTGTTAACCTTAAGTTCTAAAGATGCGTAAGACGATGAACAGAATAGCTACATTCTTAATGGCCGCCACCCTGCTTTGCCTGGGTGCAAGTTCTTGCAACAAGTGGCTGGATGTGAACGAGAATCCCAATACCGCCACATCGGCGCAGGCTCCTTATTACCAGCGCCTGCCCTGGTGCCAGTTCTATCTGGAGCACACGTGGGAAATCCCCGGCAGCAATGCCGCCTATTATACGCAGATGCTGGCTTCCAAGCACAACCAGACCAACGGCGCCATGAACTGGGATATGAACGCCGCCAATCGCGGCAGCAATGCCCAGCAGTGGTTCTTCACCGGCTGTGCCACCAACCTGCGCAGTATGTACGATGACGCTATGGCTGCCGGCGCCTACCATTATGCCGCTACGGCCAAGCTCATGCGTGCCTTCGGTTTCATGGAGATGATAGACCTTTTCGGCGAAATCCCCTATACCGACGCCCTCGGTGCTTCGGCCGCCCCGTATTATGACACCGGCGACATGGTGTTCCAGGGCTGCCTTGACGAATTGGAAGAGGCCATCGAACTCTTCGGGAAAACCCAGGCCGATGGTGCCGAACCCCTGGCCACCGGCGACAGCTGGAACGGCGGCAACGTGGACAAGTGGATCAAGATGTGCTACTTGCTCAAAGCCCGCTGGCTGGTCAAGCTGAGCAAGAAACAGCCCGGCAGCTACAAGGACGGCAAGTACGACGTAGACGAAATCCTGGCGTGCCTGGCAAAGGGCCCTCAGAGCAACTCGGACGACACCGTCATCAAGCACGTCAACGCCCTGGGCTCTACCCTGGATTTCCTCTGGAAAGAGTCTGTCAACTACTCCGGCGTCCATTCCTGCATCGGCCAGAATAACCGCCACTACTGGGTGTCCAAGGCGCTGTATGACAACCTCACCGACTTCGCCGGCAACGGCGTGGAAGACCCCCGGGCCGATAAGATTATCCCCTGGCGCCGCGCCACCCGCAGCGCCGATTCTCCCGCCGCGCTCAAGTGGTCCGCCGACAACAAGTGGATGCGCTCCCTGGGCGTAGACCTTACTTCCAGCATCTTCAAGGATAACGGCCCCGCCCACAGTATCAGTTTCTCCAACGGCAAATGGACCGTGACGGACCCTGTCAACCGTCAGGGCGACACCGTGTACGTGGTGGGAACCGTGGGCTATTTCGGCAACTCCACCGACGAACTCCTGCGCTTCGAGGCCAACAACGACGCATCGGCCATCAGCGGCGCCTTCCATCTGCGCGCCGACTCCCCGTCGGTGATGGCTTCCTACGCCGAGGCCTGCCTGATCAAGGCCGAAGTGCTGTTCAACCGCGACGGCGCCACAACCGAAGCCTTCGAGGCCTACAAGAACGGCATCAAAGCCAATATCGAGTTCATGAACGGCTACCTCAAGATCTGGAGGGACCAGTACGGCGCCCCCACCTCCGAGTGCCCGTCCTTTACGGACATGCCCGCCGCCGACATCAACAACTTCCTGAACAACGGTATCGGCACGGCCGCAGACCTTACCCTTGGCAAGATCATGACCCAGAAGCAGATCCTGTATCTGCTCACCTTGGAAGCGTGGAACGATATGCGCCGCTACGACTATGACCCGGCGGTCTTCTTCAACTTCGCCAAGCCTTACTACTACCTGAATACGGCCGGCCTGCAGGACTACCTGCCCCTGGACAAGTATCCCCGTCGCTGGGGCCAGGCCTCCTATGAGCTCAAGTACAACACCGCCAACCTGGCTGCCATCGGCGAAAAGGTGCCCGGTGCCCTGGCGCTCCCCGGAGACGTCTGGTACACCTCCAAGCAAATCGGCACCCTGCCCGTCTGGTGGGATATCGCCGAGTAAGCACTATAACTATGAGTAATACACCTACACCCCACATCGGGGCACAATACGGACAAATTGCACCCACGGTCATCATGGCCGGGGACCCGCTTCGCGCCAAGTTCATGGCCGACCATTACCTGGAGAATCCCGTCCAGTTCAACAATGTACGCGGTATGCTGGGATTCACGGGAACCTACAACGGCAAGCCCGTGAGCGTGATGGGGCACGGAATGGGCATCCCTTCCATTGCCATCTACACATATGAGCTGTTCAACTTCTATGGCGTGAAAACCATCATCCGCATCGGCTCTGCCGGTGCTTACCACAAGGATCTGAAGATTGGAGACCTGGTCCTGGCCATGGGTGCCTGCACGGACTCCAACTATGCGGCGCAGTACCAGCTGCCGGGCACCTTCTGCCCCATCGCCGACTTCGACCTGCTGGTCAAGGCCGTGGATACCTGCAAGAAACTGGACTACCGCTACAAGGTGGGTAATGTGCTGTCTTCTGATGTGTTCTATTCCGACAACCCCCAGGGCGACAAGTGGATGAAGATGGGCGTACTGGCCGTGGAAATGGAAGCCGCCGCCCTCTACATGAACGCCGCCCGTTCCGGCAACCGCGCCATGGCCCTCTTCACCGTCTCCGACCACATTGTCACCGGCGAAGTCACCACTGCCGAAGAACGCCAAACCACCTTCACCCGCATGATGGACGTCGCCCTGTCGCTGGTGTAAGGTGCTTCAGTGCACTTGGGTACCCGTCCCAATTACTCCTGATTCAGCGGGAGGGAGAAGATGAAGCGGGCGCCGAAGGTGTAGGAGGTGTCAAGGACGACGTCTCCGCCCAAGCGGCGGCCAAGGCTGCGGGCCAGAGAAAGGCCGATTCCGGTGCCTTCCTGGTAATCGTCCAGCTGGACGAAGTGTTCGAAGATGTGCTCCGCTTCTTCGGCCGGGATGCCGATGCCGGTGTCTTCCACCAGGAAATACACGAAACCCTGTTTGGGAACCACCCTCAGGGAAACCATTCCCTTCTCCGTGAATTTGTTGGCGTTTTCCAGCAGGAGCCCCAGGATGCGCGTCGCGGCTTTGCGATTGGTGACGATGGTCTGGTCCTTGACACCATCGGTCATCATGATATCGAAGTGGATGTCCTTGTTGTTCCGGATGCCGCTACCGTCGGCGGCTTCTGCGGCTATCTGTCCAAGGGTCAAGCTGTCTTTGTTTTCCAGAGAAGAGCTGCTTATGAGGTCGCTCAAGTCTAGGATCTTGCTTATGAGGCCGGTGATGCGGCTGGTGTTCTTCACCACGCCTTCGTTTATTTCCTCGCGGCTCTTTTCGTCTAGTTCCATACCGGGGGTGGTGAGTAGCTGGGCGAAGCCGGAAAGCAGGTTGATGGGCGTCCGGATTTCGTGAGAAATCTGCTGCAGGAAGGCCGTCTTTACGCGTGATGCCTCCTGGGCGTGGGCGTTTGCAACCTCCAGTTGCTTATATGCTTCCTCCAGGCGTATTGACGAACGGTAACGCAGGAATACGAACACCAGGAAACTTATGATAAGCAGCACGATAACACCCAGTGACGACACGAACCTCTCGCGCTCCAGGCGGGCCTTTTGCTGGAGGAAATCCTCCTTTATTTCCTGGGTATGGTACACCGTGGCCAGTTCCGCGGCCTTGTCGTTCTTGCTGCGGACGATGGCGGAATCCAAGACATCGGCAAGACGGATGCTGGTGGCCAGGGCCTGGTCGTTGCGGCGAGCATTGAGGTTGGCGCGAAGCTTGGGCAGCATGTACTGCTGGATGTTGTCCAGCGTGAGACCCACGCCATAGACATTGGCGACGCCGTCAAGCTGTTTGTAGCTGTCGGCCGCTTCGTCCCAGCGCTTTGCAAGCATAAGGTACCTTGCACCCTCAACCCTGCCCTGAGGGGTAGAAGCGAAGGGATTGTCCATAGCGGCATCGAACGCCGCGGCGGCTTCCTCATGCCGCCCCAGGCCTTCCAGAGCCGTGGCCCTGAAGAAATTGCCAAGCGTCTCACGGCGATCCAGGCTCTCCTGTAATGTTTCAGGCTGGCGACGATAGTCCTCCATCACATAATTCAGGCGGTCTACCCACGTAAGAACCTCTTCAAACCTGTTTTTCTCCAGGTTATGCCTGGCGATGGAAGTGAGACCGGCCACGGCGGTTTTCAGGTTATCCAGGTGCGAGGATCCGCCATCTACACCGTTGTCTTCAGCCAGCAGCTTGAAAAGCTTATAAGCTTCGTCGAAATAGGCGTCCGCCTCCTTGAAATTTCTGCTGTTAAGCTCACAACAACCAACTACAACCAGGAGATAACCGTAATCGCGGCTCACGGAGACGCCTTCCTTGCGCATCTTTTCCATTGCCGGAAGGGCCACGCGCATGGCAGCTTCATAATCGCCGGCAGTGAGCAGGACATCGGCCAGGCGGTTGGCGGTGCGGCCATGGTATATCATTTCTTCCTTGCTGGTGATTTTCAGTTCAAGCCCTTCATACCAGTACTGCCGGCACAGATAGTGATTCCATTTTCCATAGTGGCCGTATCCTCTCCAGAAGTCGGCCTTGACGGGGGCGAAATCGCCGGTGGACGCAAGGGAATCGGCCAGAAAAATGATGCGGTCGTTGTCGTGGGCCAGGTGGGCGGCTTCCATCAGGGAATCGGCCCTGGCGGTGTCGTGGACCTCCATCTGGTGGAACCTGTTGCAGGAGGAGCAGGTCAGGATAATGGCTGCAAGTATGTATGGAAGTCTTGTCTTCATCATTCGGGGGAATTATTACTCATCTCTATGGCGGCGACGTTTTCGGTTGCCCTGGAGGCGGTTTCGATGACGGAGCCGTAGCGGCTTAGGGAATAGACTATATAGGCATAAACCAGAGTGCCGATAACTTCCAGCGCGGTGTACGGCCAGAAGTCCGTGGGGAACATGGCGGTAATGGCAACGCTTCCGATGCCGAACAGGATGATGAGGTCGCAGCTGTTCTGCATCCAGCGCACGAAGCCGCTCACGTTACCGTACGACATCTTAACCAGCCTGAAGCTCACGCGGTTGTATGTCTTGTAGAAAACCACCACGTTGTATGCGCAGTAAACAAAGAAAACCAGATAGGAAAGTGTGGTGGCAATGGGAGCCTCCTTCCACAACAGCAGCGGCACCGTCCAGTAGCATGCCAGGCCGATTACGAAAATGACGATATCCCATATCATCTTCTTTTTTGTAAGATAATCCGGATTCAGCAGCGGAATGTATCCCCAGCAGAAGCAGATTGCCCCCCAGTGGAAATAAGACACGGTAAGGGCCGATGCCGCCGAAGGCCAGTTTACACGCGGCATAAACACGAAGTGCAGCATATAGCCCACGGCAAAAACCGTGAGCCACAAAATGGTCATGAACCTTGCCCTGGAATAGACAGGATATTTTGAATATTTCTTACAGTTTGCCCAAAGCCCAACCGCCATTGCCAGGTTGGCAATGGCTGCAAGTACCAGTGATATCTGATATAGTAGTACTTCCATTTCCGCCAATAACTATTTTACTTACAAAGTTAAACAATTTGGCGGAACTATTGAATTCGTGTCTTAATGTTGCAGAAAGATATACAAATTAATTTGTGGAAAGTTACTCGTCCGGAGTGGACAAGTTCGCAGGAGGGAGTCTTGAAAGCAGGCTTTCAACGCCCCCTGACAACCAAAACAGCCAACTGCTAACGCAGCTGGCTGTGAAGATTGGTTTGCGGAGAGACCGAGATTCGAACTCGGGATACCCTTTTGGAGTATACACGCTTTCCAGGCGTGCCTCTTAAGCCACTCGAGCATCTCTCCAATGTGACTCCCGAAAAATCGGGACTGCAAAGATAAGCACTTTTTCGTTTTTTGCAAAAAATATTTTGGTAATCCGCAGGATTATGGCCATCTTTGCACGCTATGACTGTGAAAAAGCAATATCTGGCAGCGGTGCTGGCCCTGTTCCTGGGCGGTACGGCACAAGTATATGCCCAAAACACTGCGCTGGGCTTCACCCGGATTGACCGCAATCCGCGTACATCGGCCCTGGCCGGGGCGGGTGCGGCATCTAACGGCAACGGCGCGTACGGGGCTTTCAAGAATGCCGCGGCACTGCCTTCCCTGCAGGGAATGGGAGAGGTTTTCGCGGGCCTGCAGATGTGGGAGATGTCCAATGAAGTGGACAAAACCACCAATCTGATGGCGGGCGCCGGTTTCCATTTCGGCAAGTTCGGCGTGGCCCTGGGCGGCGTGTATCAGAAGGGCGTTCCCCTGGGGACGTTCATCCCCTCGGACTACCTGGTGTCGTTGGGCGTGGCTTTTCGGCCCATCGAGAAGCTGAGTATCGGCGTCAACGCCCGCTATGCCGGGCAGAGTTTCTCCCAGGATGCGAAGGTAGGCGGCTTCAGCGCCGACGTCACCCTCTTCAGCCAGATCACCGACAATCTTTCCGTCATGGGCGGCGTGGCTTGCTTCGGCCCGCAGGTGAAGGGGTCATCGGCCTCTTACAGCCTGCCCACCCATCTGGACCTGGCCGTTGCGTGGAAGCAGCCGCTGGGCCAGATGCACCGCATAGAACTGATGCTGGACGGGGAGTATGACCTGAGCCAGTCCCTGGCGGCGGCCGTCGGTGCGGAATATGTCTTCGACGATCTCCTCTTCCTGCGCGTCGGTTATCGGCTGGCAGGGGAGAACGCCATTATCCCTTCGCATCTGGCGCTGGGTATGGGCGTGCAGTTCCAGGGCTTCCGGGCCGATATCAGCTACCTCACCGCCTCTCCTATCCTTGGCAATACGCTGAATGTCGGCGCGGCATTTCGTTTTTAACTGATTATGGAAATTACACTCAATAGACCGCAAGTGCCGGTACTCCTTCTCACCGGCTATTTGGGAAGTGGCAAGACCACCCTCCTGAACCGTATCCTCACCAACAGGAAAGGCATTAAGTTCGCCGTCATCGTGAACGATATCGGTGAGGTGAACATAGACGCCAGCCTCATCGAGAAAGGCGGCATCGTGGGCAGCACCAACGACTCTCTGGTGGCCCTGCAGAACGGCTGCATCTGCTGCACCCTCAAGATGGACCTGGTGGCGCAGCTGGCCGACTTAACATCGGCCCGCAAGTTCGACTACATCGTCATCGAGGCCAGCGGCATCTGCGAGCCCGCTCCCATCGCCCAGACCATCAGCACCATGCCGGCCCTGGCGCCGCAGAGCGTGCAGGACGGCATTCCGTACGTGGACTGCATCGCCACTGTGGTGGATGCCCTGCGCATGAAGGACGAGTTCGACGGCGGCAGCGCCCTGGAGAAAGAGGATATCGGCGACGACGACCTCGAGCGTCTGGTCATCGAGCAAATCGAGTTCTGCAACATCGTACTGCTGAACAAGGCCGCCGAGCTCACCCCCGAAGAGATGGGCAAGCTCAAGGGTATCGTCAAGAGCATCAATCCCGGCGCCAAGGTGCTGGAGTGCAATTATGGCGACGTGGACCTGGACGAACTCATCTACACGGGCATGTTCCGCTTTGACGAAGTGGCCACATCGGCTGCCTGGATTGCCGCCATCGAAGGCGAGGACGAGGAAGAGGAGGCCGAAGGCGAAGCCCTGGAATACGGTATCGACACCTACGTGTACACCCGCCGTCCGGCCCTGGACTTGAATAAGTTCGATAATATGATAGCCCGTCACTGGCCGGCCAATATCATCCGCGCCAAGGGCCTGTGCTACTTCTCCCAGGACATTGACAAGTGCTACCTCTTTGAGCAAGCCGGCCGCCAGAAGACCCTCAAGGACTGCGGCCTGTGGTTTGCCACCATGGAGCCCGACGAACTGGCCGAGATGATGGAACGGGACCGCAAGCTGCGCGAAGACTGGGACCCCCAGTACGGAGACCGGATGCAGAAGATTGTGTTCATCGGCCAGCATCTGGACAAGCCTGCACTGGAGAAACTCATGGACAGTTGTTTGGCAGAATAAGATGACCATAGACCTATCTCTCATAGAAGGCTGTTACGAGGCCGTAGACGGAACCGTTCTCACCGGAGTGGCGGGGCCGGACGTTTATGTTGTCATACCCGATGGTGCCGTGGTTGGCCTGAAGGACGTGTCCATTATCGTACCCGGTGACGAGTACGCCGCCATCACCTGTCTGGGAGACGCCACCCTGGTCCTGGAAGGGGCCAATGCCGTCAAAGCCCATCACGGGGAGTTCCCCGCTGTTTTCCCGGCCGAGGGGAAGACCCTCACCATCAAGGGGAAGGGCTCTCTCCAGGCCAGCGCCGGCGGTAAGGCGGCCGGTATCGGCGGCGGTTATCAGCGCGCCTGCGGCAGCATCGTCATCAAGAGCGGCGTCATCGTGGCCTGGGGCGGTTATCTGTCTGCGGGCATCGGCAGTGGCTACCAGCGCCCCTGTGGCGACATTGTCATTGAAGGGAACGTGGTCATCGCTACCGGCGGTATGGGTGCAGCAGCCATCGGCGGCGGCTACTGCGGCCAATGCGGCAACATCACCATATCCAAAAAGGTGGTTCAGATAACGGCTTCCAGAGTCTCTACCGGAGATATCCCCAGCGACTGCATCGGCAAAGGCGCCGGCGGCAAATGCGGCACCGTCAACATCCATCCCGACGCTAATGTTATCTGTCAGGAATAAATAATGAACGGGCGTGCATCTCTGCAAGCCCGTTCTCATTCTAACCTAAAAACTTAACCTATTAAAAAAACTATTCGGTTAAATTCTATTGCGAATTCCGTGCCAAACTACTGCTCCTTGGGAGAATTTAGTTCATTATTTGGCCGAATTCGGATAATTCTTACATCTTGCAGGGGACGGTCGTACCGGTCGGTGGGTACGGCGGCGATTTTATCGATGACGTTGAGGCCGGCGACGGTCTCTCCGAACACGGTGTATTCGCCGTCCAGATGCGTGCAGTTATCGGGGTCCTGTACCAGGTAGAACTGGGATCCGGAGCTCTCCTTGAAGGGATTGGCCAGGTCTCCGCGGCGGGCGGCGGCCAGCGCGCCTTTTTTGTGCCGATGCAGGGGAGCGCCCAGGGTGTCCCGCATCTCGGCGGGGATGGTGTAGGAAGGGCCGCCCTGTCCGTACTGCTCCACCTTGGAGGTATCCCGGGTGAAGGGGTCTCCGCCCTGGATCATGAAACCGTTGATGGTGCGGTGGAACAGGAGGCTGTCATAGTAGCCGCTTAGGGCCAGTTTCTCAAAGTTATCCCGGTGGCGTGGCGTGTCCTTGTACAGTTTTACGCGGATGGTGCCCATGGTGGTAACTATGTCAAAGAAAGGCTCTTCCGGCAGGGCCTTAGCAGCTTCCAGGGCGGCCAGGCTGTCCTGGGGTTCCAGATTTACTGCTTCTTGGGCGCTCTGGCTGCGGTTTTTGCAGCCGACTATCAGGGCCAGGACCAGCGCCACGTATACAAACTTCTTCATATAGATACAAAATGTTTGTGCAAATTTAGTTAAATTTGTACTTACTATGGCAAATCCGTTGAAACAATTAGCGGGCGAAACCGCCATTTACGGCTTCAGTTCCATCCTGGCCAGGATACTGAACTTCCTTTTTGTACCCATCTATACCCGCACGCTGTCCCAGATGCAGTATGGTGTGGTCACGGAGTTCATGGCCTACATCGCCATCCTGCAGGTGGTACTGGTGCTGGGCCTGGAGACCGGCTGTTTCCGCTTTGCCAACAAAGAAGGGGAGGACCCCCGCAAGGTGTACTCCGGCGCCCTGCTCACGGTGCTGGGCCTTAACCTGGCGTTCCTGGCCTGTATGGTGGCCTTTTCAGAGCCCATATCGGCCGCCCTGGGCTATGCCGGGTACAAGCGCCTGATCATCTATTCGGCTTCCATCCTCTTCTGCGACAGCCTCACCGCCATCCTTTTTGCCAAGTTGCGGCAGGAACACAAGGCGGTGAAGTTCGCCATCTTCAAGACCGTGAAAATCCTCACGGAGACCGGCGCCAACCTGGTGCTCTTCTTCGTGTGGCCCGCCCAGCCGGACTTCACCTATCCCATTTTTGCCATCCTGATAAGCTGCGTGCTGTGCCTGGTGATGTTCATCCCGGACCTGCTGCGGCTGCGCCCCACCTGGGATACCGGCGTGGTGAAGCGCCTGCTGGTATACTCGCTGCCGCTCATGGTCGCAGCCCTGCCGGGTGTGGCCAACGACTTCCTGGACCGGGTGCTGTTCCGTTTCTTCGACACTTCATCGGCCCAGTGGCAGGCCACCCTGGGCGTGTATCAGGCGGCGGTGAAACTGGCCGTCATCATGAACCTCTTCATCCAGATGTTCCGCTATGCGGCCGAGCCCTTCTTCTTCCAGCGTGCCCGTGACAAGAACTCCAAGGAACTGTATGCCCTGGTGATGGAATGGTTCACGGCCTTCTGCGGCCTGGTACTGCTGGGTGTGGTGGGTTACATAGACATCATTTCCCTCTTCCTGGGGCGGGACTTCCGCGTGGGAATTGACGTAGTGCCCATCATGCTCCTGAGTTACATGATCCTGGGGATGCTGTTCAACGTGTCCATGTGGTATAAGCTTTCCGGCCGCACCAATATGGCCATCTGGATTACCCTGGCCGGCCTGCTGGTGACCATTGTGGTGAACGTGGTATGGATGCCGCGGTACTCCTACTGGGCATCGGCCTTCGGGCATCTGGCCAGCTACCTGGTCATGTTCATCCTGAGCGCCTATTTGGGCTCCAAGTACTATCCCATTCCGTATAACTGGAAGCGCATCCTGGGTATCATGGCCCTGATGGGCATCTTCTATTTCTGCATCTTTTTAAGTGAAATGAAGTTCCCGATGATTGTCTTCCGCCTGGGCACGAATACTGCCCTCATCGGCGCGTATGGCATCCTGTGCTGGATGATTCTCCGGTCGCATCGTGCTCAAAACATTGATAATTAACCAATTAATAATGATTATGAAAAAACTCCTTTCCGTTTTAACCGTTGCAGCGCTGCTGGCAGCTTGTGCTAAGCCGCAGCCGCAGGATTTCCAGGTGATTCCCCAGCCGGCCGATGTTACCCTGGCCGACGGCAGCTTTTGCGTAAAGGGCGCCGCCGTGTGCTTCGACGAAAACATGGACGAGGCTTCCGTCAAGGCGGCCCGGCGCTTCGTGGATGCCTTGGAGACCGCTACCGGCGCAAAGTGCAAGCAGGCCGATGGCGGCATCGCCTTCATCCAGAACCCCAACCTGGCCGCGGAGCAGTATGCCATCAACGTCACCCCCGAGGGCGTCACCGTGGAAGCGTCGGCCCTGAACGGCTTCGTCTATGCCTGCGAAACCCTGAAGCAGATGCTTCCGCCCGCCGTCTACGGCAACAAGGCGGTGAAGGCCGATTGGGTTCTCCCTTGCGTGAGCATCCTGGACCAGCCACGCTTTGACTACCGCGGCATGCACCTGGATCCCTGCCGTCACTTCTGGACTGTGGAGGAAACCAAGCAGTACCTGGACGTGATGACGGCCTACAAACTGAACCGCTTCCACTGGCACCTTACCGAGGACCAGGGCTGGCGTATGGAAATCAAGCGTTTCCCCAAACTCACCGAGATCGGTGCCTGGCGTAACGGTACCGTCATCGGCAAGGACTGGAGCAGCAACGACGGTATCCGCTACGGCGGCTTCTACACCCAGGAGGAGATGAAGGAGATCGTGTCCTATGCAGCCGAACGCGGTATCACCGTGATTCCGGAGATTGACCTTCCCGGCCATATGGTAGCCGCCCTGGCCGCTTATCCCGAGCTGGGCTGCACCGGCGGTCCCTACGAGGTCTGGACCCGCTGGGGTGTGGCCAAGGACATCCTCTGCGCCGGCAACGACCAGATTTTCGACTTCCTGGAGGGCGTGCTTACGGAGATGATGGAGATTTTCCCGTCGGAATACATCCACATCGGCGGTGACGAGTGCTTCGGCGGAGACGCTGAACCCGACCGTCCCGACCCCTGGGACGTGTGCCCCAAGTGCGCCAGGCGCATGAAGCAGCTGGGTATCAAGAAGGGTCCCGAGGCCAAGCATTACCTGCAGAACTACGTAACCTCCCGCGTGCAGAAGTTCCTCAACGACCACGGCCGCAAGGTCATCGGCTGGGATGAAATCCTGGAAGGGGACCTCACTCCCGGCGCCACCATTATGTCCTGGCGCGGCGTGAAAGGCGGTATCAAGGCTGCCCAGAAGGGCTTCGACGCCGTGATGACCCCCACCGACTACATGTACTTCGACTACTTCCAGAGCCGTGAGCGGGACAAGGAACCCCTGTGCATCGGCGGCTACCTGCCCCTGGAGAAAGTGTACAGCTACGAGCCCTTCGACGGCATGGAGGCCGGCACCGAGAACCACATCCTGGGTGTTCAGGCCAATCTGTGGACGGAGTACATCACTACCGCCGACCACCTGTGGTACATGCTGCTGCCCCGCCTCTGCGCCCTGTCCGAGATTCAGTGGTGCGCGGCCGAAAACAAGGATTACGAGCGCTTCAAGGCCTCCCTGGAACACAGCCTGGCCATGTTCGACGCCATGGGCCTGAACTACTGTCTGGACTACAAGGGCCTCATCGGCTACGACCGCCAGCCCGCCCGCAGCCAGGAGGAATTGGAAGAATACTTAAAGACGGCGAAGCACAGCTGGTAAAGCTTAGAACTTCCATCTGGCGCCCAGGACGAAGATGCGCCGGTTGTGACGTACATCCTCTACCCAGAATTCCTGCGTTTCTTCCGAGAGGAAGCTGGTTTCCATCTCCTGGTCCAGCAAATGCCGGCCCTGCAGGTATAGGGTAAACCGTTTGAAGTCTTTCTGGACAAAGGCGTTCAGTTCGCAGTATTCCTTGAAGATGGTGAAGAACGTCGCCACCTTGCTCTGGTATTTGGCATCGGCCCCCACGGTCCATCCCTTGCCCAGCTTGGCGGAAATATCGGTCGTCAGCTTCCAGTCGAAGTTGTTTTTGACGGCGCCGTTGCTCTTGGCGATGCGGCGGGACCTGTTGTAGGTGATGCCGGCGTTGGCCGTAATCACCTTGCCGCGCCAGCCCAGGGACTGGGAGAGCCCCAGCGTGTGGCTGTCGGCCGAATTCAGCCATTCGAATACCTTATACTCTCGGTTGTCGATGACCTTGTTGGACCAGGTCTGGTCCACTTCGTCCAGCACGTTCTTGTAGAAGATGCCGGTCTTGGAGACAAAGCGTTTGTAAGTGAACTGATAGTCCAGCCCGTAGAGCCTCGTGTGGGGCGACTTCAGTTGCTCATTGCCCCGGTACAACTGGTCCAGATAACCGGCCGTGCGGTCGTACCAGCATATCTTGAGGTAATCCGGATGGGACACGCTTAACTCGTTTCTCAGGGTGAGGGAATGGCTGGGAGAGATGGTCCATTTGATATGGCCCTTTCCTACGGGATACACGCCCTTGACCTTAAGAGGCTGCCAGTGGACGTCGTCGCTCAGGCGACGGGCGAAGACTTGGCAGGCATAGTCCGCGTGCGCTTCAATGCTGCGCCAGTTGAAGTCCAGAACGAGATAGGGTTCGGTCCTTACGACCAGGTAATTGAAACTTTCCCGCAGGCGGGTAGAGTCCCGCCAGATTTCCTGGGTTTCCTCCGTGGACACGTTGATGCGGGTGGCGCCGCTGTTCTCGTCCAGCGTGTGGCGGGCCGATACGCGCAGGCCGGGGGCGTATTTCAGTTTCACCGTCCCGTCCAGGGGCGTCCTTTGCAAGTGGATGTCTCCGTCCAGGTTCAGGTCAAAGTTGTTGGGCGTGATGCGGTATTTCCAGGCATAGCCCGGCAAGTCTTCCACGTTCACGGCCGTTCCGCTGCCGCTGTCGGCCCCCTCGCCGGCCTTGAAGATAATCCAGGTGTTCACCCTCTCGCTGCCGGTAGCCTTGAGGGTAAGGGAACTCTCCAGGATGCTGCGTCCGGAGCCGAAATCCCTATGGGTCTTGAGCCCGGTTTCCATCTGGTGTTCGTTCATCGTGGGAATCTCGTAGTAGTAGGAGAATTTTTGGAATTCCTGTTCGTTCCCGTCGGCGTTGATGGAATGATTCTGCGCACGGTCGTTCTTATACTGGTATTTGATCCAGGTGGAATAACTCCTTTCCCGACTGGGCGTCCACATAAAGTCGGACCGGATGCTGGTGGTGAGCGGCTTGGTGGTGGCGGCCTTGTATACAATGCCCACCTGGCTGTTCTTATAGGCCAGGCGGCCGTTGTCAGTGGTTCTGGGTTCCCACTTTCCTTCCAGCTTGGTGCTCCAGCGGAACTTTTCCGTCTTGTAGTTCAGTTGGAAAGTCCCATTCACCAGGCCGTGAATCATGGGCTTGTTGTCGTTGACTTCGCTGCCTTCCATTCCGCCCAGTCCGGCCTGCAAATCGGCGCTGCCGGACCATTGCGCATGCAAAGGGACCCGGCAGAGTAGCAGGAGGAGAGCGATGACAAACAGTTTACTTCTCATCTTTGATAAGGTGTACATCGCACTGCGGGAACGGGATGGTAATGCCGGCGTTGTTAAGCGCCTCGTAGATGACCTCCTTGGCGCGGTCAATGTAAGCCACCCTTTCGGCCACCAGTACATACTGCTTCACGGCAATGTCCACGGAACTGTTGGACATCTCGTTTACAACCACGTTGAAGCCGTACTTGGGTTCTACAATCTCCCGGCCGTAGCGGTCTTTGGTGCGAAGCTGTTCCATGGCCTCTCCCAGCACATCACGCACTTTCTTTACGTCGGTGCCGTAGGCCACGCCCACAATCACCTTGGTGAACTCGTAGGAGTTGTTGCGGGTGAGGTTGTTGAAGTTCTTGCCGAAGAGGGTGGAGTTAAGGAACGCCATCTCCGTGCCTTCCAGGGTTTCCACCACTACGCACTGGTAATTGATGGCCATCACGCGTCCGCGTACGCCGTCGCACTCGATCCAGTCTCCCACGCGCAGGCGGCCGCCCATCAGCTGGATACCGTAGATGAAGTTGTTCAGGGTATCCTTGAGGGCCAGACCGATACCGGCCGACAGACCGCCGGCTACCAGGCTGAGGGACCCGGTGGGAATCTGGAGCACCGTCACTACCACCACGACATAGCCCATCCAGACAAGGACGCTGATGAGGCTGTTGCCCAGCGAGAGGTTGATTTCATTGTCCCGGATGGTGGTGCGGTTATGCTTGCGCATAAACGCTGCATAGCGCGCGTACCGGTGGATGGCGTGGATGGCCCGGTTGACGTAGCGCAGGATGAAGAAGAGCATCAGCAGGCTGATGAGGCTCATTCCGGAGATGCGGAGCGTCTCGTATCCGTCCTTGTCGGCCAGTTGGACGAAAGGCTCATAGAAGATCTTGACGTAAAGGTCGTCGAAGTCAAATACATCCACCAGGGACATATGTACGCACATGGGGATGGAGAGCAGGATGAGGGCCGGAATCAACACCTGCTGAACGAATTCGTAGAACCAGGTGGCTCCGAACAGGAGGGACTCGCGGTCGGTGCCCGACACGTAGGTGATACGGTTGCGCATGGCATCCACCTTCTTGTTCAGGAAGCGCGTCTTGTATCGGCCCATCAGGTCCAGGATGCACAGGACAGAGAGGATGACGGCCAGCTGGAAATACCACCAAACCAACAGCAGCAGTGCCACGAAGGTAAAACCAAACAGCGCGAAGCAGAAGGCGGTGATATAGATGGCCAGGGACACCCAGCCCAGTACGCTGTCCACTTTAGTGGCCCGTCCGCTTTCCCGGATGCAGAAGAACAGTTGCCGCAGCACCACTAGGGCCAGGATGGGCGGGAAGAGGAAGACCATCAGTTTGTCCGGAACAAAACAGATGCGGCAGACAATGATGACGAGCGCCATCACGAAGGTGGGGATATAGAGCCGGAGACTGCTGTGGATCTGGTTTTCCTTCACGCGCAGCAGTATGGATCCGGAAATAATGATGAGCAGCCACAGGAAGGTGTTCAGGTGGGTGGCACTCAGCTGGATGTACTCGTTCTGGTCACTGCCGATGCTGAAGCCCAGCACCAGAAAATACAGGAAGGTGCCCAGCAGCACACAGAACAGGGGCAGTTGTCTGGAAGGCAGCCATTTCTGGACGAACTTGACGCGTCTCAAAAGCCACAGGATGAAGTAGGTGAGTACCCAGAAAATCATCAGGGCAATCAGTTGGATGGCACTCACCAAGACCAGGACGGAATTGGCGCCTTTGCTGGAAAGACCGTCAAATATGTCACCGTCGTCGCTCAATTCTTCCGCCACTTTTTCCGTCTCTTGAGCCGCGGAATCCTCGGGCTGCGGATCGTCTGCACCCAGTTCAGAGAAATCATATTGGTCGTTAAGGTCGTTCACCACTTTTTCCCAATAGGCGCCCGGGGCGGCCATGATATCCAGGAAAGAGGCTTGGCCGTCTACGAAGACGTATTTTTCCAGTTTCTCATAACGGGTCTGGGCATAGTCGTTGGCCTCTTTCATCCGCCAATATGCGGCCTGGTAGTGGCTGCTGTCCGCGATGACCATAGCCCGGTTATGCGCGTGCTGTTTCAGGAGCTGGGCGGCATAGAAGATACAGCTGTCGCGGTAAACCTCACCTTCGGCATCCAGTACCAGCGGGGAGGAGAGGGAATCCTTGACGGCAATCCGGATCACTTCCTTCTCCAGGGTAGAGGCAATCTGGGACATATGTGCTTCCAGGCTGTCGTTCTGGTATTTGAGGCTGTCCGGGACAATCTCTATCTCTACCATTTTCATAATGGGAGGAAGCCGGCGCAGGGCCTCGATGAGACGGGCATAGCGGTCGATTTCCACATCGACCCCTTCCACAATGCGGTCGTACGGTCTCCTGCTGCGGCTGAAATCCTGGTAGGCCGATGTCACCTTCTTCAGGGCATAAGCCAGGTCGAAGGTCATTTCCGGCTCCTGCGTATACAGGAGGAGGGAGAGCTCGTTGGATTCCGTAATGACCCGGATCATGCGGTCGTGCTGCGCCATATAGTCCTTGTCGAACAGCTCCTGATCCGGGGCGCTTTGCTCGTAGGTCATCTTCAGCTCCGCGCTAAGGTCCCTCAGGACATCCGTGAGCGGCTGACCGTTCACAATGGATAGCACCGGTATGGCAAATACCAGGATGGCGAAGAAAATGGAGAGAAGTTTCTTTTTCATCGGGAAATGAAGTCCTTCAACAGCTTGTGCAGCATCTTGCTTACATCTTCAAGGTCGGTGGGATGCGAATTGAACAGGGGGGAGGGCTGCTTCTTGAAATAGACCACGCTGCGCTCCTCTTTGTCAATCACCACGCACACCATCTCGTTGTTGTAGGGGATGTCGGCGGTGTAGTTCATGGAGGGGTTGGTAAGGCCCTTTATGCCGGTAAGTTCCTCGGCCACAGCGTCTACCGCGTGGCTGATGGCCTTGTCCCGCTTTTCCTTTTCATAGGCCTCCACTGAGGTGACGTATCCGTAGGTATAGATGAATACGCCATAGCGGTCTTCACTTTCGTTCATCAGCGCCAGCAGGGACTTGGGGACGCGCAGGCGGGTTGCGTCCTTGGGCTTGGTCTGGGAAAGGACCTGGGCCCATTTAAAGGCGTCGGCGTTGGCTCCGTCGTTGTAATAATCGGCCGGAATCATTTCCGAGAAAGGGAAGCGTTCCGTGTTGATGATATCGGCCACAATCCCGGCAGCCTTGTCGGTCTGCGGCTGGCTGTAGTAACCGCCATCGGTATAATACATGTCGATGCATCCGCAGGGTTGGAAGAAGGCGAATTCCTGCACGTCCTTGATTTTGAAGCCGGGGCCGGCAATTGCAGGCGTGCAGACAGCGAACAGTGCCGCCAGTGCAATAGTTAACTTTCTCATAAGCTTACTTTTTCACTTTGAACAAATCGCGGCAGAACCAGTTCATGGTCTTGGGGAAGCGGTCGGTCTCCACGAAGTCCGTGTCGCCCTTTACGTTGTTTACCTGAATCTCAAGGACCGTTTCTCCGGTGGAATTGTCAACGACGCTGAAGGTTCCGTAAACGCTGATATAGCAGCTTCCCATGACGCCGGGGCCCTGGGTGCGCTCGAACGTATTCACCTTGAGAACCACCTGATAAGGGGCCTCGCCTTCCTTTACCAGCTCCATCCCGGTGCTGTAAACATTGAAGGCATCGAAGAACGCGTCGTTCATAAGACGTACGCGCTCGTCGTAATCATCCTCACACCAGGTCTTGAAATCCCCCTTGTTTTCCTTGGCAAAAATACCGTTGTTCACAAACACAGCTTCGGAAAGATCGATGCTCCACGTAGCAGTGGTTTCCTGCTTAAGCACATCCACGCTGCCCTTGGTCACCTTGAACGGTTTGGCGGCAAAGAGGGATACAGAGGCCAGCAAAAGGGCCGAAACGAGAAGAATTCTTTTCACGGTTATAATGCTTTATTACTAAATATCCACAAATTTAGCAGTTTTACCGGAAATACGACAGCAGCGCCCGCTGGTATTCCTGCAGGGCGTGGGTGCCGGCCGATGTGATGCGGCAGACGGTATGCGAGCCGCGACCTTCGCCGGAGCGGGAGACGCGGATGTAGCCGGCTTCTTCCAGCTTGGAGAGTTGGACAGACAGGTTCCCAGCCGTAGCCTTCGTGAGCCCTTTCAGGTACACAAAGTCGGCGTCGTCCAGCGAGTCAAGGGCTGCCATAATCTTCAGCCTTAGCTCGTTGTGAAGGATGGGATCCAGGTCTTTAAACTCCATTCTTAATACGATTCTTGTAAAGAAGGCCGGGTATGACCAGTGACACGATGGAAACAACGGAGAGCGCCAGCATTTGCCAAGCCCAAAGATCTTCCTGAAGTATAAAGGAGCCAATGCCGATGGCCGCTCCCGAGATCCCGCCGATAATCTTGGGACGGAAGCGATTGACTTCTCCGGTGACAAAGGCTCCTATTCCTATGAGCAGGCTCATAAGCGGTATGGCAAAGAACTCGAACAGATTGGCAAGCCCGAAGACGAATCCGCCCACGGCACAGGCTGCGCCCACAAAAATCCAGAAATCCAGGATAATTTTTGCTTCGTGGGTTCTGCGGTGCGTACGGTTGTGGTCTCGGCGAAGGAGAACAATCATCCACGGCCAGCCAATCACTACGGCGCCACTCCAAATCCACATGCACCATGGTTGGCGAAGAACCATCCACAATATAAACTGAATCAGGAAAAAAGTGGAGGTAAGGATTCCCCACAGCAAAAAGAGATTTTCTCCTGTGGGGACCTTGTCCATATCTACTTTGCCCCTGGTACGGGCAATGACTTCCAGTGCGTCGAATTGTTCCATATCAGGGGCAAAGATAGGGATTATTTGTGATTTAGTCCATTGTTACGTAGATATAGCAGTATTTCCTGTTGTCGTTCTTGAGCTGGAACTTCACCTGAACACCCATGACGGCAGGGTCGTGGCTGGTTCGGACAAAGAGTTTGGGATGTTCATCTTTGCCACCCCAGCCCTGGAAGCGGAAATTACCCTCATAATCCGGATCCAGTTCCACCAGTGCCCAGTCCCAATAAGCATCCTCCGGCGTGGTTGTAACAGAGAGCTCGAGGCCCATACTATAGCCCACCGTGGCGCCGGACTCGGGCTGTATCTGGAAGGAAGTGACCTTATGATGAACCACCTTTACGGGAATGGTGCATTTGGCGCTGTGGTCGGTCACGCTGCGGAAAATAAGGTCGAAGTCTCCCTCCGGGATGCCTTTCTTGAAATCGACGTACTTGCCGTAAGGATTGTAATACAGTTTTTCATAGTTCTCTGTGGCCGGGTCAATCTCTATGCCGTAGCCGGTGAAAGAAGAGCCCTCGGGTGTCCATGAATCTACCGTGAGCCAGATGGTGTCGCTGCCCCATCCGTAGGCGGGATCATTCTCCACCAGGATATAATCGGCGGAACAGTTTTGCGGCGAAAGAGAGAAGGAAGAGTAACCAGGGCCGTTATAGAGGGAAACGCTGGCGGTCAAATCTGTGCCGGTATAGCTGAAGGAGAGTTCCACCTGCTGATTCTCGGCCGACTGGGTGGCGGTGAGGGTTTGCGTAGACGCATCCCAGCTGAACCATTCACCGGAATAGCCGTTGCAGCTTTGGCCGGCGAGGGCTAACTTGCTCCAGTCAAAGCTGGCACCGGCTGTCCAGTATGCCGTGAGGGTGGTGGACTGGCCGGGAACAACCCAATTGTCCGTGCAATCCAGACTGATGTATGAAAGGTCGGCAACCAGTTCAGTGAGTGTGGCGTTGCAGCACATGGTGTATTCTTCTCCTCCCGGGAGATAGGTATCGGTCTCGGGATCGTATTCCTGGTACTCAAAGACGAAGACAAACAGAAGCTGGTATTCTCCGGAATAAGCCTTTGAGCTGCTCTTTTCCTTGAGCCAGAACTGGCTGCGGCCATCCAGCTTCACGTTACCGCCCTTGCCCATATGGCAGTCTATCATTTTGTTCTGGCCCAGCCGCATGGTGCCCACCTTAGCCGACGACCAACTATACTTGCCGTAGAACTCATCGTTCACGGTGGTGAGCTTGTTGGCAACTTCCGGCGGGAATTCCGCACTCATCCAGCCCATGGTCATCTGCCCTTCGTCTTCATCCATCAATTCCACGTGAATGGCCTGCTTGGTGCCATCCATATAGCTGGTGCCAGCGTACCAGTTGGAGTACTGCGGCGGGAAGGGGAATACTTGCGCGGCTTCATTACCCTTCTGGATGGAATAGGTGTTTTCCTGCAGGGCCTGGGCCTTCTTGATGGGGTCGTCCACTACCGGAGGATCCACTGCATCCATCGGCAGGACCTGGGCCGTAGCGGTGGCAAGGTTTCCCTGCTGGTCCACAATGCCCTTCACATTCTTGACTGTACCTTTGACAGTACCTCCGGTAAAGCCTTGTGGATCGGGAGTGGTGAAGGTCACGGTCACCCGCCCGTTCTCGTCCGTGGTGCCACTGGCAGGGCTCACGGTACCGCCGGTTGCTTCAAAAGCAACGGTAGCCGTGGTTTCTTTCAAGGTAAGAACTTTTCCGCCTCTGGTTAGCGTGAGCGTAAAGGTGAAAGTGGCTGTACCATCCTGGGCAATCTTCTGCGAAGCCGGGGAAACAGTGAGCTGATCGTTGGTGATGCTCTCCTCGATATTCTCGGGCGTGCATCCCACCATCATTCCTGCCACCAGGGCCAGGAAACCAAATAGTCTAGTAATTTTCATAGGCGTATATTTTAAGTTGATTTTATAAACCTTTCTTGCAAAGTTAGAAAAGTTTATAAAATAAACAAAACATAGCCTGGCAGAAATTATCGGCCTTTGGCCTTGAGCTTTTTGAGCTCTTCGCGGGCCTTGGCCATTTGTTTCTGGAATTCGGGGCTGGTTTGGAGGTGGGCGAAGCCGATGCTGGCTACCGGGCGGCTGGCGTCTACGTCGCTCTGCCAGTGGCAGCCGGAAATGACGCGGTTCTCGCCGGCCATCCAGGCGCGGGCATAGACGGCTTCGGCCGTGGCCGGATTAAGCTGGGCCATGACCAGGGCGCAGGCCCAGGTGCGGATGGTGTGACCGGAGGGATAGGAGCCCTCTTTGGCCAGCCAGTCATCGTCCTGCGGGAAGATGGACGGTTCTCCGAAATAAGCGAAAGGCCGGATGCGGAAATAGTGTGCCTTGGGCTTGATACGGATATTCTCGATGGTGGTGACGCCGCGGGTGAGCACCTCGTAGATAGCCGGCGTTTCTTCCTTGGAAATCTTGAGGCCGAAAGGCTCAGACATGATGACCAGCGTGGTATCCAGGTCCCAGATGGCATCCCGTTTGGCTATCTCCAGCCGGATGGAGTCCTTACGCTGCTCCTTCCCCCACATATAGCGGAGGATGTCGTGGTCGAACTCCGTGCTGGGATTCTCCGGAGGTGCCGGGACGCACAGCACGGCATCCGGCAGTTGGTCTTCTGGAATGTAAGGTTCGAAGGTGGCCTGCGCCAAAACGGGCAGCGACAGGGACACCAGAAGGACGGTAAAGAGGATTCTACGCATAGTTATTTCGTTTTGACATTAATACAACACCAATCCCGCCATAGCCGCGGCCAGGATGAGATAGATGGGATTCACCTTTCCCCAGTAGGAGGCCGCAAAGGCACCGCCCAGCAGCACCCAGCTCTTCCAGTCCGGGAAGTTCTCCGTGAGCAACTGAACGTGCGGAACGCCGCCCGCCCAGGTGGTTTTGAGGATGAGGATGACGGCCGCTGCGCCGATAAGGCCCGCCACGCAGGGCTTGAGCCAGTCCATAGTGCCCGCGTACAGGCGGCTGCTCTTGAACTTGAGGTAGAACTTCACGATGAGCAGCATGATGATGAACGAGGGCAGTATCAGGGCCAGGGTGGCGGTAAGGGAGCCGCACACGCCCAGCAGCTGGCTGCCGGTGGCGTTAAACAGTACGTTGTAGCCCACATAGGTGGCGCTGTTGATGCCCACCGGGCCGGGCGTCATCTGGCTCACGGCCACGATATCCGTAAAGGCGCCCTCGGTAATCCACGCATGCTCCACCACCACCTGGTTCTGGATGAGGGAGAGCATGGCGTATCCGCCGCCGATGGTAAAGGCGCCGATCACGAAGAACGTCCAGGCCAGCTGGAGGATGAGTGTCAGTGTTTCCATCGGCCCTCCTTATAATAAGTGACGCCGAAGCCGATGACCAGGACGCACAGGATAATATATATAGGTGAAACGTTGAGGAAAGAGACCAGTAGGAGCGAGCCGATTGCCAGCGCCCACTTCCACCACGTGGTGCAGCACTTGCGGGCCATGTTCACCGTGGGCACGGCGATGAGGGCCACCACCACGGGGCGGATGCCCTTGAAGGCGCGCTCTACCCAGGGGTTGTCCCGGAAGGCGGTGAAGAACATGGCCACAGCCAGGATGATGAGGAAAGAAGGGGTGATGCTGCCCAGGGTGGCCACCACACTGCCCTTGAACCCGCGCAGCTTGTGCCCCGCGAAGATGGAAATGTTCACGGCCATCACGCCCGGGGCGCTCTGTGACAGAGCCACGATATCCGGCAGCTCATCGTCCGAGATCCAGCCCCGGCGGGACATCTCGGCCTGGATGAGCGGTATCATGGCATAGCCTCCGCCGATGGTGAACGCACCAATCTTGGCGAACACCGTGAAAATTTGCCACAGAGATACTTTCTTTTCCATACAAATGCAAAGATACGAATATTTGTCATTCTGAGAGAAGCGAAGAATCTCTAAATTTTTCAAAATTTTCTCATAAAAAATTTGCCAGGTAAAAAATAATTACTACCTTTGCAGTCCCGTTTGAGAAGAACGGGATTTTTTACGAGTTTTTTGACAATACTGAAAGACTAAAAGTACAAGGAAGCAAGTACAAACGAGCGTCAGTTTCTTTAGGAAACTAGAAGCGTCAG
>JAFWPA010000081.1 GCA_017509685.1 Bacteroidales bacterium | reverse complement strand
GCGTTGATGTCCCAGGTATTCTCCAGCAGCTGCTTCACCAGTTCGCCGCCGCCTTCGCCCACGCCCATGTTGCCCAGGGAGCCATAACGGGTATGGGAGTCGGAGCCCAGTATCATGTTGCCGCAAGCCGTGAGGGCCTCACGGGCATACTGGTGGATAACAGCCTGGTTGGCCGGCACATAGATACCGCCGTACTTCT
This sequence comes from Bacteroidales bacterium, assembly GCA_017509685.1. GTDB lineage: Bacteria > Bacteroidota > Bacteroidia > Bacteroidales > UBA932 > Cryptobacteroides. The sequence goes on along the minus strand of JAFWPA010000081.1, from coordinate 34,789 downwards.
TGGCAGCGGAAAGGCCGAACACGTGGTCGTCCTCATTGATGGTACCGCCCACCGCGCACAGGGAATTGTGGCAGTTGGTCATGGCATACGGCAGCGGGAACTTCTCCAGTCCGCTGGCGCGTGCCGTCTGGATAATGCCCACATACGTGATGTCATGCGATACCATGGCATCGAAACGGATATTCAGGGCCTTGCCCTTGGATCCGTTCACGTCGTGTGCACGCAGGATCTGATAGGTGATGGTGTTCTCGCGGGCCTCGTCTTTTCCCAGCGGGGCCTCGGAAGCGATTGTTTTTCCATCGAGGAGATAAACTCCATTCGGGTTCAGTGTAATCATGATATGATTGAATCTATAAATATTGTCAATGCCAGCATATCCGCCGCGCCGCCGGGGGAAATCCCCTCAGCCGCATAGCGCTCGCACAGTTGCCCGATCAGGTGGGGCATGACGGAAGCCTCCGCCGCCTCGCGTTTGACCTTCTGCGCCCTCTCCTGCCCCACTCGCTTAATCACACAAGTATCATCCAGCGTGGACATGATATGGAGCAGTGTCTTCAATTCCCCATTTTCGGCATAAAAAGGCAGCCAATCCTCAAAGAGCTCGCTGTATCCACCTTCGGCCATCTTCCTGGCACTCTTAATGCCCGTGGCGCGCAAGTCGTTATTATTCAATGAATTACCGAAAATGCGGTGCACTTGCAGGTGCACCCGTGAGGAGATAAATTGCTCATTGTCAGTCACTTCCCCGCCACACCATACGGCGTTCAGGGCAAGGCCCAGGGCGAAAATGGCGCCGCGGTGGGTGTTCACCCCGCCGGTAGCAACCAGCATGGCCTTTTCGGCCTCGATGCCAAGGGAGCGGAGATCATCGGCCGATAAGGCCGTGGCCATCCGGGACCAGTAAGGCCGAAGGGCGCGGATGCCCCGCATCATGGTGCTGTAATCCATGTCTTTGTGCGCGCCGGGACCGTCCGGTCCCACCAGCCCGGGCTTTCCGGGCGTGTCCAGCTCCCGCTGCAGCGCGCGCTGCGCCAGTGCCGCCATCAAATACGGCCACGTGCTCTCCGGGCACATGGAGGCCGCCTCCGAAAAATGGCCTCCCGCCAGCGCCTTCCGCACGCGTGAAGCCGAAATGTTTTGGTATCGGGGAATAATGACGGCGTTGGGTATTAGTGTGTTGTAGTGGTTTGTAAGGGCGTCGAAGGGTTCGGAACCCACGAAGCGTACGGATGCGCCCAGGGCGGGTGCAATCCAGTGGTTGTATAAGTCAAGGTCCAGGGCCATGTGCGTTTCGGCGGCCTTGGACAGGTCTTTCAGGAAATAGGTAGGGAACGTGGCCGATGAAATCACATATTCCGACCCTTGGAGCACGTGCACATTGTCCGGAGCGCCGGCCTGAATCATTGCCAGGCGTTCGGCATAAGGGAATTCGGACACGTCTTCCTTCACGGGAATCACGTACAGATGATCCACCTGGGCCGATGCCTGCTCCAGCAGATACCGGTGCCCCAGGGTGAAGGGGTTGGCGTTCATCACCACTACGCCGCATCGGCCCGGAAGAGCCTGTGCGCGGAGATAGTCGCAGTACATCTGCAGTCCCCTGCCGTTTTCCAGGAGGATGGCAAGGGAGGAACTGGCAAGCAGGTGGAAGCCCATGCTTTCGAAGACGGCCTGGTATTCCGGCTTGGTGAATACCTTGGCAGGGGCACCGCCCCGAAGCGCCAGGATGCGGGAAATCAGCGGCACCAGCAGGCCTTCGGACCGGTATTCCTGGTCCACTGCCAGGCATTTGATCACGTCACCGGCAATACCGGCACCGGCGATGATGGCTCCGGAAGCGTCCTGGATGGCATAGTACGCATCAAGCGACTCCATTCGAAGCCCGTTGGCTTCGAGGAACCGCTTTACTTGATTACAAAAGTAAGGAGAACTCAGTGGTATCTCCTGTATGTCCTGGTTTGGCTCGTACGTTTTCATCCTGCAGCAAGCTTTCCAATACTCCCGGTTCCGCCTGCTATGGAATTCATCCACAAAGGTAATAATTTATCACTGATTTCCCATAGGAAACTTACAATCTTTTTTCATATTCGGCAACCATCTCACCAATCTTTAACAGCAGCTCTTCGGTTCCGTGCGTGCGGGCACGCATACACCAGCGGGCTTCCCGGTTGCACAGCAGGCATTTGCGCGGCGCAAGGCCCACGGACTGCCGTGAAAGGGGCGAAAGCGGGACGGTACCGTCAAAAACGTCAATATCCATCAGCCGCCCCAGTGGATGGGTTTCCTCCAGGCGACAGCACAGTCGCTTGGCCTCCAGGGCATCCATCCTTACCAGGAAATACGCCTCGTATCCCGTCTCCAGGTCCCTTACTTCGAAGCGCTCCGTCATCCCTTCAAAACACCGCTGCAGCGCCTCCAGACCCGCCGCACCAATGGCCAGCGAGGTGGCATTGCGCTTTTCGGGCCCCGGCAGCTGCACCGTAAGGCACACCAGCGTACACGCCGGATATGCTTCCAGCAAATCCCGCTGAAAGGCGGCCCGGGCGTCCCGGCTGGCCAGCAGTTGTTCCAAGGTTACCATTCCAGACGTAAAAATAGCGAAAATCTTATTAACTTTGTAACCCCAAACCCTATTTCTCCATGGATTTAAGCAAAATTAAAGCATTTGCCTTTGACATAGACGGCGTGGCCACCGACGGCGGCGTTTTCTGCAACAGCGATGGAGACCTCCTGCGCACCTACGACGCCAAGGACGGTTTCGCCATCAGAATGGCCGTAATGCACGGTTTTCCCGTGGCCGTTATCACCGGCGGCAGCAGCGAAAGCATCCGTAAACGTATGATGACCAGCGGCGTAAAGCCCGAAGACGTGTTTCTGCACTGCCGGGACAAACGGGAGCAGTTTGCCCTCTTCTGCCAGCGTTACAGCCTGCAGCCTGAAGACGTAATGTTCTTCGGAGACGACGTCCCCGACATGGCTCTCATCATCGCCTCCGGCTGCGGCGTATGCCCGGCCGATGCCGTAGACGAGGTCAAGGAAGTGGCCGATTGGGTCACCGCCCATCCCGGCGGCCGCGGCTGCCTGCGGGAAGCCATCGAAGCCACCCTGCGCCAGCAGGAAAAGTGGGTGTTCGACGCCGTGGATTACAAGGCCAAATTCTAGCCCATGGACCTGCACGGAAAACATATCATCCTGGGCAGCAACTCCCCAAGAAGACGGGAATTGCTCAAAGGCCTGGACATTGATTTCGAGGTAGATACTGGGAACAACTTCGAGGAACACTTTAGCCCGGATACCCCCTACGACCAAGTGCCCCGGCTCATGGCCGAAGGCAAGTCGGAGGGTTTCCATCGGCCCCTGAAAGAGGACGAAATTCTCATCACCGCAGACACTATGGTAATCCTGCCCGCCAGCGGGGACAAGCCCGGCGAAATCCTGGGAAAACCCAAGGACCGGGAAGACGCCTGCCGCATGCTGCGGGACCTCTCCGGACGGGAACACCACGTGACCACCGCCGTCACCATCAAGGACGCTCATCGCAAGCATACTTTCCAGGTAACCACCGAGGTGTGGTTCAAGCCCCTCACCGAAGCGGAAATCACCTATTACGTAGACACTTACAAGCCCTTTGACAAAGCCGGCGCCTACGCCATCCAGGAATGGATAGGACACGTGGGCATCACCCGCATAGAGGGCTCCTACTTCAACGTGGTGGGCTTCCCCGTCCAACGCGTATACGAGGCCCTGCAGGCCTTTCTCTAATCTATGGACCCCTTCAGCCAGACCATCCTCGCGTGGTACGCGGAATACGGCCGGGACCTTCCCTGGCGCCGTACGCGGAACCCGTATGCCGTCTGGCTCAGCGAAATCATCCTGCAGCAGACGCGCATCGCACAGGGCACAGCCTATTGGGAAAGATTCATGCAGCGCTTCCCCACCGTACAGGATTTGGCCGATGCTTCCGAAGACGAAGTCCTGCGCCTATGGGAAGGCCTGGGCTATTATTCCCGCGCCCGGAACCTGCACGCCGCCGCAAAACAAATAATGACGATGGGGGCTTTCCCGGACACTCTAGAGGGCATCCGCAGCCTAAAAGGCGTGGGAGACTATACCGCAGCGGCTATCGGCTCCATCTGCTTTGACCTGCCCGCCGCCGTGGTAGACGGCAACGTATATCGCGTACTGGCCCGGCACTTCGGCCTGTCCACGCCCGTGGGAACTGCCGAAGCCAAAAAAGAATTCACCGCCCTGGCCCAACGCCTGCTGCCGGAAGACCGGGCCGGCGCCTTCAATCAGGGGATGATGGATTTCGGGGCGCTGCAATGCACCCCGCAGCGCCCCGACTGTCTCAGTTGCCCTCTGCAGCCTACCTGCAACGCCTTCCGTACCGGCCGCGTGGATCTCCTTCCCGTGAAAAAACCCGCCACGGCCGTGCAGGAACGCCGTTTCAACTACATCTACGTCCGTTTCCAGGGCCAGACGGCCATCCGCCGCCGCGGTCCCGGAGACATCTGGCAAGGGCTTTACGAGCCCCTGGTGGATACCGTCATGCCCGGCCTGACCGGGCATCTGATCAAATCCGGCGTAAAACACCAGCTCACCCACCGCCTCCTCATTGCCGACTTCTACCTATGGGAACCAGCAGAAAAGCCGGAGCTTCCCGAAGGCTATTTCTGGGTAAAAGAAACGGAGCTTGACCAGTATGCCAAGCCCCGTCTGTTCGTGTTGCTGCTGGAAGCGTTATAGCTTTCCCTGCTCTCCTAACTGACTGTCTTTGAAGCCGATAAAGTACAGCACGCCGTCCAGGCCAATGGTGCTGATACTTTGGCGGGCGCTCTGCTTCACGCGCGGTTTGGCGTGGAAAGCGATACCCAGGCCAGCTTCTCCAATCATGGGGAGGTCGTTGGCACCGTCTCCCACGGCGATGGTCTGCGCCAGGTTCACGTGCTCCGTCTGGGCGATGAGTTTGAGCAGATCGGCCTTGCGGCGGCCGTCCACAATCTCGCCCACATAGCGGCCTGTGAGCTTGCCGTCTTCGTCCACTTCCAGTTCGTTGGCATAGACGTAATCGATGCCGTAGCGCTTACGCAGATACTCGCCGAAGAAGGTGAAACCACCGCTGAGGATAGCAATCTTGTAGCCGCAGGTCTTGAGGACAGACATCAGGCGGTCCGTTCCCTCCGTAATAGGAAGATGCTCTGCAATATCCTGCATCACAGACACATCTAGGCCCTTAAGTAAAGCAACTCTTTTGGTAAAACTTTCCTTGAAATCGATCTCTCCGCGCATGGCGCTCTCCGTGATGGCGGCCACCTGATCGTACACGCCGTGGCGGCGGGCAAGCTCGTCGATGCACTCGGCCTGAATGAGCGTAGAGTCCATATCGAAGCAAATGAGGCGGCGCATACGGCGGTACATATCGTCCTTCTGGAAGGAGAAGTCGATGCCGGCCTCGGTGCCCATCTGCATCAGGTCTTCCTGCATGGCCTTTTTGTCATCGGCCGACAGGAAGCCCCGCAGGGAAAATTCCACGCAGGCGCGCACGTTGCGCTCCGGATGCATGATGCTCATGCGGCCCGTGAGGCGCTTGATGGCGTCGATATTGAGCCCGTGACGGCTGATGACGTCCGTGGCGGCCTGGATTTGCGCGGCGCTCAGGCTGCGGCCGATGATGGTGAGGATGTAGCGGTTCCTCCCCTGCCGGCCGGCCCAGGCCTCGTATTCGTCGTCGGGCACGGGCGCAAAGCCGATGCTCAAGCTTCCCAGCTCCGTGGTCTTGAAGAGAAGGTCCTTCATCACCTGGCCGGAATGTTCCTCGTCTATCCGGATGAGGATACCCATGGAAAGGGTATTGTGGATCACGGCCTGGCCCAGGTCCAGGATTTGGGCGTCGTACTTGGCCAGGATGGCCATAATGGCTGCCGAGAGGCCTATACGGTCCTCACCGGAAATGCGGATGAGTATCTGTTCTTTGTTCATATTCTAGTTACTGAGACGGGCGATGATTTCGTCGCCCAGGGCTTCCTTGGTGCGGATGTGGTCCAGCACGGCCGTCACGAAGGAATTGGATTCGAAGTCGCCGCGCACCTGCTCGAAGTCCTGCTCCTTAATCTCCTTGGTACCGTCGGCGCCGAAACCGGTCATGGCGGCCAGGTTGAATTCCTTGCGGGCGTCCTCGTACAGCTGCTTGTCCAGGCCGATGACGGCCTCCTTCCACTGCTTGACGATGTTAATCACATCGGCCTTGGTGATGGTGGCCATATCCACTCCGAAGAACTCCTGATAATGGTCGTAGGCCCAAGTCCACTCATAATCATAGTAGAGCTGGTGAATCTTCGCGAAGGCCTTGTGCACTTCCTCGATGCTGTTTACCTGGCCCGAAGCCACTTTCTGCAGCAGGTCTTCGATGACCGGCTGCGGGGCAATCATGCCGCTGATATCCACCCAGTAGCCCTTTCCATCGGCCACGGTAGGGGCCAGCGCGGCGCGCAGCTGCTCGTCGGAGGCACCGGCGGGCAATTTCTCCAGCTTCTTGATGATGGAGTTGCCCAGGAACTTGGTAATGGCCGTCTGGTAAAAACGGATACCGTTGCGCAGGCTGCTGTTGCGGATCTTGGCGCTGTGGTAGGAATAGACGTCGGAAAGTTCACCGGAGGAATACTGCAGGTTGTGCAGCAGTTTGATACCTTTCATCATCTTCTGGATGGTGAAGGGGCTCAGGAGGTTGTAGTTGATGCAGTCCAGGCGGTCGGGGTCCTTGCGGGCGTCGCGGCGGGGCCATTTCTGGGCGTCGCGGATGGTACCCACACTGCGCAGGTTCACGCCCGGCACCAGATAAGTATTGTTCTGCTGCTCAATGAGATAGGAGAACGGCAGGTTGGTGGTGTCCGAGTGTGTGACGTGACGGCCCATCACCAGCGAGAAAGCACCTACGCGGGAAGGCCACAGGATATAGGAATCCGAAGCTGTCTTGGCGCCGCGCTCCAGGATACCCTGGTGGATGGGGCCCAGTTTGTACATATGGTTACTCTGGTTGGAACCGGAACCGGCGTTCATGAAGGAGAACATGCCGGCGATGAGCAGCGTGCTCTTGTGGTGGGTCACCGTGAACGGGCCGGCGAAGATGGCGCAGGCCTCGCCGTTCTCTCCCTGGCAGTTGGAGAAGAACAGGGAATCCGATGCGCTGTAGCCATGTCCCAGCGTGCAGCTCTGGCCCACGAAGCAGCGGGTAAGGGTGGTGTTGTCCTCCACCTTGGAGCCGCTGGAAATGATGAAGTGGTCTGCGATGACGCCGTGGCCGATTTCCACCGGCGCGCTGGCGTTGCCGTTGATGCTGCCGTCGCTCAGACGGGACGTGCCGCTGATGCGGGTGCAATCCCCTATCTTCACGCCGCTGATGTATTTGGCGTTGCGGATGGTAACGTTGTTGCCGATGGTACCGCGATCGCTCTCCACGGATTTTCCGTATTCGTCAATCATCCGGTTCAGGGCCTGCGTCACCTCCGGCTGATGGCGGTACATGGCCAGGATGTAGGCCACCTGTGCGCTGAGCCGGTCATAGATGGCAACCTCGCGGCCGCCGGTCTCGTTGAGCACGGAGACTTCCACCCCGTTGCCGAAGCGGCAGGGGCCCTCCGTAAGCAGCAGGTCCACGTTCTCGATGTAGCAGTCACTGCCGATATTGTAGTTGGCGATATAGTCCGTGATGTTCTCCACCAGGGTGTTGTCCCCCACCGTTACGTTGTGCAGGGTGACATCCCGCAGGCCGGAATGCTTCTTGAGCCCGCCGGGCAGGGTGAAGGAGGCGTCGAAGCGGCCGAAGCACACGTCTCCGGAAAAACGGACGTTCTTGATATATTTCAGGGTTTCGGGAGCACTGGTTTTCACGCGGTCCCATTCCTCAGACTTGCAGCCTGCAGCTACCAGCAGGTCAATCTGTTCTTGGGTTAATGGCTTAAATGTCATATCCAGGATAAAAGTTGGTACAAAAAGTAGTGGCAAAGTTAGCTATTTTTTACGGATAGTTCGGAATTTTTCTGTACTTTTGCAGGTTATTAGATAATTATGACGCTGCTCATCATATATTTGCTCCTGACAATGGCCATTTCCTTCCTGTGCTCATTGCTGGAATCGGTGCTTATGTCCACCCCCATTTCCTACATCACCATGAAGGAGGACGAGGGGGACAAGAACGCAGCCCTGCTCATGAAGTACAAGATGGATCCGGACCGCCCCCTGAGCGCCATCCTCTCCCTCAATACCATAGCCAACACCCTGGGCGCGGCCGCAGTGGGCCACCAGGCCACTCTCCTCACCGGAGACCACATGTTCGGCATCGTGAGCGCCGCCATGACCATCCTCATCCTGGTTTTCTCCGAGATTGTGCCCAAGACCATCGGCACGTCGCACTGGAAAGACCTGCTTTGGCTGTCCAAGGTGATGCGCTTCCTGGTCATCCTCCTCTACCCCATCGTGTGGGTCATCGACAAGCTGCACAATACCATCTCCGACGAAGACCCGGACCTTGGCATCTCCCGCGAGGAAGTGAGCGCCATGGCCAATATCGGCGAGGAAGAAGGCGTGCTGGACAACAGCGAGAACAAGGTAATCCAGAACATCATCAAGCTGGACGACATCAAGGCCTACGACATCATGACGCCCCGTATTGTGGCGGCCATCGCTCCGGAGAACATGACGCTGCGCCAGTTCTACAAACAGGAGGACCTCTCCCACAACTCCCGCATCCCGGTGTACGCAGACTCCCCGGAATACATCACCGGCTACATCCTGCGCTACGACGCCCTGGAGAACCTGGCCGAGGACAAGTTCGACATGCGCCTCAAGAGCATCAAGCGCAAGATTGCGGCCTTCCACGAGGAAACTTCGGTGTCCGACATCTGGGAGAGCCTCCTCAAGACCAAGGACCAGATTGCCCTCATCATAGACGACTATGGCTGCTTCCAGGGCATCATTACGCTGGAAGACATTATGGAGACCATCCTGGGGATGGAGATCATCGACGAGAACGATACCATCACCGACATGCAGCAGTACGCCAAGGAACGCTGGCTCAAGCGCAAGAATCAGTACAAGCAGATTGTACTGCCCGAAGAAGACGATGAATAGGATCTTCTTCAACCCCTTCACGGGCCAGTTTTTCAAATTGATTGCCAGAAGAAAGCCCCGCAAGGCGCCTGTGGATGCACGGGTAGAAGCATTGCGAGCCCAGGCCAAACGTGAACTGCCCCCGCGCCTGGCCGCCCTGGCCGCACAGCACGGCTTTACGTATAATAAGGTATTCATCAAGAACAATGTCTCCAACTGGGGCAGCTGTTCTTCCCTCAAAAACATCAACTTGAACCTGCGCCTGGTCACGCTGCCGCAGGAACTGCAGGATTATGTGATGCTGCACGAACTGTGTCATCTGCGTTACCTGAACCACGGCAAGGAATTCCACGCCCTGCTGGAATCCGTTTGCCCGGGGCACCGCCAGCTGGCCAGCCGGATGAAGGAATACAAGATCCGATGAAACGCGTAGCCATCATAGGTGCCGGTGCTGCGGGGTGCTTTTGCGCCGCGTTGCTGCGGGAACACGCGCCGGAACTGGCCGTAACGGTCTTTGAAGGAGGCAACCGGCCCATGGCCAAACTGGCCATCACCGGCGGCGGACGCTGCAATCTCACCAACGACTTCCAGGGCATCCGTTCCCTGGCACAAGCCTATCCCCGCGGCGAACGCGTGATGAAACGCGCCCTCAAGGCCTTCTCCCAGGAAGACACCATTGCCTGGTTCACCGCCCACGGCGTCCCCTGCGTCCTGCAGGAAGACCACTGCTGGTTTCCCCAGTCCCAAGACGCCATGGACGTAGTCCGCGCCCTACAACGCGCCATGAAAGGGGCCGATGTACGACTGAAAACACCGGTCATTTCCATTGGGCCGGCGGCCGACGGAATTTATTTTTCGCAACGCTTTGCGAAAAACCAAATTCCTTCGGCCATCGCGATGCCGACGCGCAATTCTTTCTATGTTAATGATGAGGAGTTCGACTATGTGGTAGTAACTACGGGCGGGGCGCCGAAGGGGTTGCCGTTTTTGGAGGATTTGGGGTTGGAGTTGGTGCCGCCTGTTCCTTCATTGTTTACATTTAATATTAATGATGCGGGGCTGAAGGCGTTGATGGGGCTGGTGGTGGAGGCGTCGGTGAGCCTGGCGGGGACGGCGTTTAAGGCGCAGGGGCCGCTACTCATCACGGACTGGGGGCTCAGCGGGCCGGCTACGCTTAAATTGTCGTCTTATGCAGCGCGGCATCTGGCTGAAACGGGGTATACGGGAACGGTCCTTGTGAACTGGCTGGACAGCAGTGAGGAAAGCGCGCGTGACGCCTTGCAGGAAACGGCGGCCAGGAACCCGCAGAAGCTGGTTTCCAGCACGCATTTGCTCCCGAGCCGCCTTTGGAATCACTTGCTGGCCAAAGCAGGGCTGCGAGAAGACCTCCGCTGGGCCGAACTGGGCAGCAAGGGCCTGAACCGCCTTACCGCAGTCCTTACCGGAGACAGTTATCCCCTTACGGGCAAGAGCCGTTTCCGGGAGGAGTTTGTAACAGCCGGCGGCGTAGCGCTTTCCAACATCCAGCTGAATACGCTGGAAGCCAGGCAGTACCCGGGCTTGTACTTTGCGGGTGAAGTGCTGGATATCGACGCCATTACAGGCGGATTTAACCTGCAGGCGGCCTGGAGTACGGGCTACGTGTGTGCCACGTCCATTATGAAAAGTTCAGTAGAATAAACTGCATTCCGCAGTTTTCGGCAAAGGCAGCGTCGGTCTGGGTGTCACCCAGCATCACACTGCTTTTTGCGTCAATCTCAGGGAAAAGAGCCTGCGCCTCCCGGAACATGCCTGTATTGGGTTTTCGGCGCGGATCTTCGTCGGAAACCGACGTGCAGTAAAGCGCAAGGTCTATCCGCCCGCCGGCCTCCAGAATATCGGCCATCATCTGCGCGTGTACGCGGGAGAGGTCTTCGTCGGTCATTACGCCCTTCCCCACCCCGCGCTGATTGGAAACCAGCACGATTCGCGGGAATATCGCCGCCCACCGCGGCAGTTCTTCCAGCACGCCCGGCAACCACTCCCACTCGCTCCAGCGCGTTACGTACCCCGGGCAGATGTGCCGGTTCAGCACCCCGTCCCGGTCCAGGAAAAGGGTTTGGGCCGATGCCTTCAGCACAGCCTCCGAAGCCTCCTTCACCGCCTTCCACGCCGGAAGGGCCCACTGCGCCTTCCCGTAATCCTCCGGAATCCCTATATCAATGAAATACGCATTGCTCACCCATCCGCCAATCTCCCGGATAGCCGCCCCCGGCTCCAGCACCTCTTTCTCAAACGAGAACTTCTCCGGCAGGCTGCCCAAATCCAGTCCGCTACGATCAATGGCATATACTCCGCCATTGATCAACCCCTCCTCGCAGTGCTTCTTCTCCTGGAAACCGACGACCTGTACGGCATCTGCGTGCGTAAGGTTGGCGATGGCTTCGGGAAATTGGTTTTTCGCAAAGCCTTGCGAAAAATAATTTTCCGATGCCGCTGGAAGAGCAGATGCCGGTTGTATTATAACAGTCCCATACCGGTCAAAGTCTTTCATGGGCTTGAGGGCAAGGGTGATGGGGTGGTCGAACGGCATGGCCGTTAACTCTACCGGATAGAAAGTGTCGCCGTTGACTACGAAGACGTGGTTTTCCCGGCAAAGACTGAGGGCCAGGCGGATGCCGCCGCCGGTGCCCAGGGGCGTATCTTCCACGGCAAAATCATAGGCAAAAGGCCAGGGGTTGTCTTGAAGATAAGATATTACCTGTTCCTTCAGGTAGCCTACGGAAAATACCACGTGATCAGCGCCTTGCGCGGCCAGCCAGTCCAGCAGATACCCCAGGAAAGGGCGTCCGGCCACGGGTGCCAGACACTTGGGGATTTCGTGTACTACAGAGCGGAGGCGTGTTCCCAGGCCACCGGCCAGAACTATAACCTCCATGCGATGGCGCCTTTTTCGGTGAACTGGAAGGGAACCAACTTGCCGGGGAGTGCAGACAGGGCCTGCGTAATCAGATACTTTTTCTCCGGCGGGACCATGAGCATGATGAACCCGCCGCCGCCGGCACCGGACACCTTGCCGGAGATGGCACCGGCGCCCATGGCCACGTCGAAGGCTTCCTGGATCATGGGGTTGGTGATGGTATCAGCCATCTTCTTCTTGTCTTCCCAGGCTTCGCCCATGATGGCGGCGAAGGCCTGCATGTCGCCTTGCAGAAGGGCCAGTTTCATATCCACGGCGCTTTGCTTGATGCGGTGCATGGCTTCCACAGCCACGGCATTGCCGGAACGGGCGGCCTGCTGCTGCTTTTCAATGATATGCGCCCCTTCCCTGCTGCGACCGGTAAAATACAGTAGCAGAGAGGCTTCCAGCTCCTGGATAATCCAGTCCTTTACATTGAGAGGATTCACAATGACCAGATCGCTGGGCAGGAATTCCATAAAGTTGAATCCGCCGAAAGCGGCGGCATACTGGTCCTGCTTGCCGCCGGCCAGGGCCAGGTCCTTGCGCTCGATTTCATAAGAGAGCCGCGCCAGTTCGTAGTCGCCCAGCGGCAGTCCCATCCATTCGGCAAAGCACTTGAGGATGCACACCACCATGGTGGAAGAAGTGCCCAGACCGCTGCCGGCAGGGGCATCGTTGTAGGTGGTGATAGCAAAGCCCGGTGACGGTACAGGGCCGTAATCCCTGATGATGCGGTTGTATACGCCGTCTATAAGCCGGGCGCCGGAACTCACGGTACCGCTACCCAGCGGAACTTCGCAGGAAACCCCGGCGTCCAGGGAATTCACACGCAGGAAAGGGATTTCAAGCGGCTCGATAGTACAATACGCAGCCAGGTTGATGGTGGCGTTGAGTACATTGCCGCCAAACATATCGCTGTAGGGCGACACATCGGTGCCGCCGCCGGCCAGTCCCAGCCGCAGAGGGGCTTTGCTTCTGATTTTCATTCTAATGCGCCAGTTTTTCTTCTACCTGGGAAATGCGGAAGGCGGCCTCGGGATAACCAGCGGCCTGTGCCTGCTTGTAATAAACGATGGCCTTCTGGTACATATTGTCCTGGAAATTGGCCATCTTCTGCTTGTTCTTCTTCAGGCTCACTTCAGGGGCTTCGTCGCCCAGATTCTCGAAGTCAACACCGGCCTGGAACAGCATCTGGGCCTGTTCGGCCAGCAGGGCGCGCAGGTTTTCCTGCTGTCCGGCGATGGTAGCGTTCTGGCTTTCGATGGTGCCGCTCTGCTCCTCGATGGTAGCGTGCTGGGCGGTGATGGTTTCGTCTTTGCGGCGGATTTCCTCCTTCAGCTGCTCAATTTCGGCCTCTTTTTCCGCAATCACTTTCTTCAGGCTGGCCACCACGCCCTTGAGCTGCTTGTTGTTCTTGCTCAGGGCTTCCAGTTCGTCCATCTGGGCCTTGATGTTCACCAGGCCGCTTTCAATCTGCTCTACCTGGGTCATTTCGGCGGTACCCTGCTCTACGTCGGTGCGCAGGGTGACGGTGCTGCCGCTGATCTGGGACAGCTGCTGCAGGATACGGTCTACAGCCGCGGCCTGTTCGGCGTGCTGTTCCCGGATGGCCTTGGAGCCGGCCTGCAGTTCTTCATATTCTTTGACCAGGGCGTCGTATTCTTGTTTGGACACATACTTGGGCTCCTTGCAGGAAGCAACCAGAAGCAGTGTCAGAGCCGCTGTAAGGGCTATTTTGACAATTCGCATAAGGCGTCTCCTTTTTCAAATCGGATGGTGGTTTTCTTGATGCCGGGCTGATAAGTAACCTGCCCGCAGCCCAGTTCGGCCGATTCAACCGCGGCGTGTTCGCCCAGGCTGAAGCCATAAACGACGGTGCCGTACACGGTAATGCGGGAAATCTGATAAAGCCCGGCCGCGGTCTGGGTTACCACGGCAGTGGAATAGCGTACGCTGTCGTCCACCGTGGTTTTGAAGGTGTAGCTGCCCGGCAAGTCCTCCAGGACCTTGGCCGATGCTTCAATGGGCTCGTTGTTATTGCGGCCGCTGCATCCGGCCAGTACGGCAGCCAAGGCCGCCAGCAGAATTGTTTTGCGCATAGGTTATTTGTTAAGCGTTCAGGATAGCGTCGGCCAAAGCCTCGAGGGCGGGGAGATCGGCCGGATTCATTGTACTTTTTATGGTTACCATGTTCCCCACTACTTCCACGTTCTTCATGGCGGCGAACATTTCTTTCATTACGCGGCCGGCCGACGGGGCCCAGGTGCCGTTTTCAATCAAGGCCACCTTGCGGTTCTGGTAGCCCTTGGCCTGCAGCTTGTGCAGGAAATCATAGGCCGGAGTGAAGAGGCCGGCGTCGTAGGACGCGGCGGCCATCACCATCTTGCCGTAGCGGAAGGCGTCTTCCACGCCCTCGGCCTGGTCGTCGCGGGTAAGGTCGTTGAGGGCCACCTTGGGGCAGCCTTTGGCGCGCAGGATATCGGCCAGCGTCAGCGCTACCTTGGCGGTGTTGCCGTGGATGGAAGCATAGGCAATGAACACGCCGGGCGTCTCTACGCCGTAACTGCTCCACGTGCTGTACAACTTCAGGATTTCCGCGACGTCCCGGATCACGGGACCGTGCAGCGGGGCTACGACGGGCTTGTCGGGCAGGGCCGACAACACCTTGGTCACCTGCGGGCCGTACTTGCCCATAATATTAAAGTAGTAGCGGCGGGCTTCGCAGGCCCAGTCGTCATCTTCATCGGCCCAGAAGGCGGTTTTGCCCAGCGCACCGAACTTGCCGAAGGCATCGGCCGAAAAGAGGACGTTGTCTTGCTGGTCCACGCTCATCATCACCTCCGGCCAATGGACCATGGGGGCGGCGATGAACTTGAGGGTATGGGCGCCCAGCGGCAGCGTGTCTCCGTCCTTGACGGTTAGCGTGTTGGGGAAAACTTTGCCGGGATTAAACTGGCCCAGGAATTTGAGGGCCATAGCGCCGGCCACCACGGTAGCCTGCGGATACTTCTCCAGGAAAGCCGCCACACTGCCGGAATGGTCCGGTTCCATATGGTGCACCACCAGATAGTCCGGCTTGCGGCCCTCCAGGGCTTCCTCCAGGTTTTGGAGCCACTCCTGTGTTTTGCGGGCGTCCACGCTGTCCATCACGGCCACCTTGGTGTCCAGGATCACATAGGAGTTATAGGAAATACCATCCGGGAGAATATATTGACTTTCAAACAAATCCAGGTCATTATCGTCTACGCCGATATACCGGATGTCTTTGGTTATTTCTTTCATTTTAGTGTTATTAGTATTATACAAATGTACGAAAAAAAGTGTATTTTTGGAAAAATTTACTTGATATGGACAAAGATTTCTTGACAGTCGTCAAAAGAGTGTTCCAGCAGTATATATCCCTGGCCGACGAAATAGACACCGAAAGTGCCGCCACCCGCATCAAAAACGGCATCTGGTTTCGCGGTCCCAACGTCTGGATTCTGGCTTTCGCCATCATCCTGGCTTCCGTGGGCCTCAATGTTAACTCCACGGCCGTGATCATCGGCGCCATGCTGGTATCCCCGCTCATGGGTCCCATCATCGGTGTGGGCCTGTCCTTCGGCACCAGCGATGTGGAGCTGCTGAAATCGGCCGCCAAGAACCTGCTGGTGATGGTGGTCATCTCCCTCTTCGCTTCCACGCTGTACTTTGTCCTTACTCCCCTGGCGCTGGTGAACCCCACAGAGCTGCTGGCCCGCACGTCCCCTACCATCTACGACGTCATCATCGCCTTCTTCGGCGGCCTGGCCGGCATCCTGGAAAACAGCCGCAAGGAACGCGGAACCGTGTTCTCCGGCGTGGCCATCGCCACCGCCCTCATGCCGCCCCTGTGCACCGCCGGCTACGGTTTGGCGCACCTGAACATGCACTATTTCCTGGGCGCGCTGTATCTCTTCCTCATCAACAGCGTGTTCATCGCCCTGGCCACTTACCTCATGGTCAAATACCTGGGTTTCGCACAGGCACAGAACAACATTCCGGAAATCACCCGCCGCAGAAAACGCGTGGTCACGGCCATCTTTATCCTTTTCCTCATCCCCAGCATCTGGTCTGCCTTCCGGCTCATTACAGAAAACAACTTCGAGCGCAACGCCAGTGACTTTGTAGAGAACAACCGCATCGTGGGACCGCACTCCTATGTATATGATTATGATATCATCGGCCGCAGCGTAACCATCGCCATCGCCGGCGAACCCCTCACCGACAGCCTCAAGAACGTCTTCCTGGACAAGGCCGATGCCGCCGGCGTGAACCGCAAATACATCACCCTGCTGGAACACTACTTCGGCATGAGCCAGGAGCAGATGAACGACATGATAGACGAAGTCTACAGCCGCACAGACGTAGAACTTGCCCATAATGCTGCCCTCATGGAGTCCCTCCAGACCAGCCTGGACTCCCTCTCCTCCATGGTGAACTTCCTCCGTGCCCGCACCGACTCCCTACAACTGCAGCTCGACGCCTCTGCCGCCGCCGTATCACCCCGCGACATCCTCTCCTTTCCCCTGGCCGAATAGCACCCTGTACGAGCCGTCGAGCTAAGTGATTGATTATCAATGTGGTTATAGATTTTCTTTATCCCCTGGAGCCTAAAGAAAATCCACAACATGCTTGATATTCAGCGAGTTAGCGGATGGGTAGAATGCAAAAAAAAAGAGTGTCGGCCTTCACAGGCGGACGCTCTTACTAACCACATAATTAATAACACTAAAACTAATAACCAATAGACTGATTCCGTTGAGAGAACCTCACTTCCTCAATCCGGATACAAAGGTACGGCTTTATTTTAAATTAGCAAATTTTTTTATAAACTTTTTTAACTTTTTTTATGCAAAAAGTGCTAACTAATTGATAATCAGCACTGATAAAATTAGTAAAATTTTTCAATAACAAGCGGTCAAACGTTTGCCAACTCTATTTACCAAGCTTTTCTCTCAGATGGAACAGCATGTCGCGGGTCATGGAATCCAAATTGTAAGTGGGTTTCCAGTCCCATTCTTCGCGGGCGCAGGAGTCGTCCATGGAGTCCGGCCAGGAGGTGGCAATGGCCTGGCGCACGGGGTCAACCTCATACCGGACCCGTAAATCAGGAATGTATTCCCGGATCTTGGTGAACAGTTCCTCGGGCTCGAAGCTCATGGAAGCAATGTTGAAGGAGTTGCGGTGCTTCAGGCGGGCGGGATCGGCTTCCATCAGCTGGATGGCGGCGTGCAGGGCGTCCGGCATATACATCATATCCATATAGGTGCCGGGGGCGATGGGGCACACGAACTCTTCCCGTTTCACGGCCGAATAATACACTTCCACGGCGTAGTCCGTGGTGCCGCCGCCGGGCAGCGTGGTGTAGGAAATGAGGCCCGGGAAACGGACGGAACGGGTATCCACGCCGTATTTATGATGGTAATAGTCACTTAAAAGCTCCGTTGCCACCTTGGTGACGCCGTACATGGAGCGGGGGCGCTGGATGGTGTCCTGGGGCGTTCCCACGTGCGGGGTTTCGGGGCCGAAAGAGCCGATGGAAGAAGGCGTAAACACCGCGCAGTTCTTTTCGCGGGCAATCTCCAGGATGTTCAGGAGGCCGTTCATCTGGATATCCCAGGCCAGAAGGGGCTTGCGTTCGGCTACGGCCGACAGCAGGGCGGCCAGGTTATACACCGTATCAATCTGATACTTGTCCACGATGGCGGCCAGGCCGGCGGCATCCCTTACATCGGCAATCTCTGCGGGGCCGCTTTCCAGCAGTTCACCCTTGGGTTCTGCACCGGGGATATACCCGGCTACGACAGTGCTGCCAGGCACTTCCCGGCGGATTTTCATGGTGAGCTCGGAGCCAATCTGGCCAGTGGAGCCTATGACTAGTACGTTTTTCATCAGCTTAAAAGAATCGGAGTACAAATTTATTATTTTTTCATTAGATATCAAGATAAAATATGTAAATTTGAAGGTTTTAATACCAAACCTATGTACGGAAAATTTCAACAACACCTGCAGGATGAACTGAAAGCCATCCAGGATGCGGGACTCTACAAGAATGAACGTAATATCGCCAGCCCCCAGAGCGCAGAGATCACGCTCCAGGACGGTAGCAAGGCCCTGAACTTCTGTGCCAACAACTATCTGGGCCTGGCCGACAATCCGCGCCTGATAGAAGCCGCCAAGAAGATTATGGACCTGCGCGGCTACGGCATGTCCAGCGTCCGCTTCATCTGCGGCACGCAGGATATCCACAAGCAGTTGGAAAAAGCCATCGCCGAATACTTCCACACAGAGGACGCCATCCTCTACGCCGCCTGCTTCGACGCCAACGGCGGCGTATTTGAGCCCCTGCTCACCGCGGAGGACGCCATCATATCGGACTCCCTCAATCACGCCTCCATCATTGACGGCGTGCGCCTGTGCAAGGCCCAGCGCTTCCGCTATGCCAATGCCGATATGGCCGATCTGGAAGTCCAGCTCCAGGCCGCCCAGGCCTGCCGCTTCCGCATCATCGTCACCGACGGCGTGTTCTCCATGGACGGCAACGTAGCCCCCATGGACAAGATCTGCGACCTGGCCGAGAAATACGACGCCCTGGTGATGGTGGACGAAAGCCACAGCGCAGGCGTCGTGGGCCCCACCGGTCACGGCGTGGCCGAACAGTTCAACTGCTATGGCCGCATCGACATCTTCACCGGCACCCTGGGCAAAGCCTTCGGCGGCGCCGTGGGCGGTTTCACCACCGGCCGCAAGGAGATCATCGACATGCTGCGCCAGCGCTCCCGCCCGTACCTGTTCTCCAACTCCATCCCGCCCATGATTGCCGCGGCTGCCCTGGAGACCTTCGCCATCCTCAAGGAAAGCGACGAACTCCATGACAAACTGGTAGAGAACGTGAACTACTTCCGGGACAAGATGATGGCCGCCGGCTTCGACATCAAGCCCACCCAGAGCGCCATCTGCGCCGTGATGCTGTACGACGCTCCCCTCTCCCAGAAATTCGCCGCCAAGATGGCCGATGAAGGCATCTTCGTCACCGGCTTCTACTACCCCGTGGTGCCCAAGGGCCAGGCCCGCATCCGCGTGCAGCTGAGCGCCGCCCACAACAAGGAGCACCTGGACAAGGCCATCGCGGCCTTCATCAAGGTAGGTAAGGAACTGGGCGTGCTCAAGTAGACAATTATAATAAACAATACAGCTTCACCAATGTCCGTAAAAATACTCAGCGTAGACGACGAAAACGATCTTGAATTATTGCTGACGCAATATTTCCGCAGAAAGATCAGGAATGGGGAATACGAGTTCTTCTTCGCCCACAACGGGCTGGAGGCGCTCCAGGTCCTCCTGAAGCATCCGGATATTTCCATCATCCTCTCGGACATCAACATGCCCGAGATGGACGGACTCACGCTTCTGGCCAAAATCAACGAGATGCGCATCCCGTCCCTCAAATGCATTATGGTCAGCGCCTATGGGGATATGGACAACATCCGGCAGGCCATGAACGCGGGCGCCTTCGACTTTGCCACCAAGCCCATAGACCTGGACGACCTCCAGCGCACCATCGACAAGGCGGAAGAGCAGATTGAATACATCCGCAGCGCCCAGAAGGAACACGCCCAGCTGGTGGATATCCAGTCGGACCTTTCCGTGGCCCAGGAGATCCAGCACGCCATCCTTCCCCGCTCCTTCGACTTGAAGGTCCCGGATGCTGACAAGGTGAACATCTACGCCAGTATGGTGGCCGCCAAGGATGTGGGCGGAGACTTCTACGACTTCTTCCCCATCGACGACCACCGCATGGGCTTCACCATTGCCGACGTCAGCGGAAAAGGCGTTCCCGCCGCCATCTTCATGGCCGTGAGCCGTACCCTCATCAAGGCCACGGGCCTGCAGGACAAGCCCACCGACCAATGCATGAGCACGGTGAACAACATCCTGTGCGACGAAAGCGTCGGCTCCATGTTCGTCACTGTCTTTTACGGCATCTACGACATCCAAACCGGCCTCATCACCTTCACCAACGCCGGGCACAACCCGCCCTACATCCTGAAGGCCGATGGCCAGGTAAAGGTCCTGATGTCCCCCTGCAACCTGGTTCTGGGAGCCATCTCAGACATGACCTTCAGCTCCGACACCGTCCAGCTGGAACCCGGAGACGCCATCTACATGTTCACCGACGGCGTCACCGAGGCCGAGAACGGAAATCACGACCAATTCGGCGAAGCCCGGCTGGAAGAAACCCTGGCGGAATGCAAGGAAAAAGACAGCCAGCACATTGTGGAGACCATCAATGAAAAGGTGAAAGCGTTCATTGACGGTGCTCCCCAGAGTGACGATATCACCCAGTTAGTCATCCGCAGAAAGTGAAACTCCGTCCTACCATATTATATGTAGCGGCCGCAGTGGTGGTCCTGGCCGGCGTGGCGCTGGTCTCCTACAGCCTGGGCAGCCGGCATTCCCGGCAGGAGCTGGCCGCCATGCAGGAGGAAGTGGACCGCCTCACCCAGGCCGAACAGGATGCCGCCATCGTCAAGCGCGTAAGCCAGCAGATGGAGGATATCGCCTATCAGCAGAAAGCCATATCGGACCAGCAGCGGGACAGAGCCGAAGAACAGTCTGCCCTGGCCACCCGCAACGCCATCCGGGCCGAAATGGAGAGCCGCGCCGCCCGTGAGGCCGAGCAAAAGGCGAATTCCGCCGCCGAAGTGGCCGAAAAAGAACGCGTGAACGCCCAACGGCAGCAGATGATAGCCGAGGAACAGCGAGACGAAGCCACCTACGCCCGGAACGTGGCCGATACGCTGAACCGCCGCACCCAGGCCCGCAGCCTGGCGGTGAGCTCACAGGTAAGACGGGAAGCTGGAGAGCCCGAAGTGGCCGACATCATGGCCTATGCCAGCTGGTATTTCCTGAAAAACAACCGCGGAAACCAGTATTATTCCGACACGTTCAAGTCCCTGGCGCTGGCCACGGGCGGTATCCCCCGCACCCGTGTCCAGGACAACGGCGCCGTGAACGCCATCGCCCAGATTCCCGGAACCCCGGGGCAGTGCGTGGCCGTCACCAACTACGGCGAGGTGGAATGGATTACCGCCGGCGTCAGCGCAGGTAACAAAACCCTGGAAGCCCAGACGCTGCTGTTCAATCCCGTCTACGACTTCCGGGACGTGCTGGTGAAGGACGGGCAAATATTCGCCCTGTCGCTCAAGGGCCCGCTGTGCATCCTGGATTTCCGGGGAAAGATGAGAGAGGTGCCGCTGGCCGCCGAGAATTATTTCAAAATCATCGACCAGGGCAACGCCCTCATACTGGCCGGCCGGAACAGCCTTACCTGGTACGTGGACGGAAAGGTCACGGGAAGCAAATCCCTCAATAAGACCCTCTCCTCCCTTGTCAAAAGGGCCGATACCCTGTGCCTGTTCTATGCCGACGGCTCCTACGCCGAAATGGATGCCGATGGCCGGATGGAAGAGAAGAAGCCGCTGGTACCGTATGTAGTCACCGCCAGCCACTATGACAGCGCCACCCAATGCCTGCTGGTTGGCGTTGAAGACGGCACGGTATACCCTATTAACAAGTACAACCGTGTCATGGAAACCCTGGCCGCCCATAAGTCCCGCTGCATGAGCATCACCATGCTGGGAGACGTTATCGTCACGGGCGGCTATGACAAGTCCGTCTATATCTGGAGTATGGACAACCTGCTGTACGAGAGCGGATTAACCTTCGAAGAGGAGTTGAAGCAAACGTCCACGGTGGTCACCAAACAACCCGTGCAGGACAACAAGATTCCAACCGAGTGGCTGATTCCCGTAGATTACACGTACGACGGATGGACCCTGGCCGTATGCGCCGACGCCGACGGCAAGACCGTATGGATTGGAACATCCTCCAGCTACGTGCTCACGCTCAATTCATCGGCCGACGACATGGCCGCCGAACTGCTGGGCAAACTGGGCCGTAACCTTACCGAACAGGAATGGACCCGTTACGTGGGCGCTTCCATCCCCTATATGACATTCAAATGAGAAGGTTCGCGTATCATATCTCACTGATGGCCGCCGTGCTGCTGTGCACGGTGCAGGCTTCCGCCCAGGGCGGGGCCGATGCCTATATGGGCGTCCCGTTCTTCCGGAACTATTCCGCCGGTGAGTACAACGCCCACAACCGTAACTTCGACGTCCTGTGCGACGAAGACGGCCACACCTTCTTCGCCAACTTTGAAGGTCTGCTGGTCTACGACCACGTGAACTGGAAAATCGTGCACACGCCGGACATCGCCCGCGTGGTGAGCCTGAGCAAGGATATGGACGGCACCATCCTCTTCGACAGCATCAATCTCACCGGATGGATCGAATCCTTCGAAGGTGATTCCATCAAGGTGGCCTACGCTCCCCTGTCGGGCAAGGTTCGCAGAGAAGAGACCGTGGTGGACCGCTGGAAAGACATCGAGGTGTATCAGCGTCTCAAACTGGACGAAAACCGCACCCTGCTGGCCACGGCTACAGACGGTGTCATTGCGGTGGATGCCCAGGGCCAGGAAATCTGGCGCATCAATGTAGATGACGGGCTCTGTTCCAACAGTATCACCAAACTGGCCTATGACGGAAAAGGAACGGTGTGGGGCGCCACGGACAACGGCGTCTTCAGCATTTCCGTCTCCGAAATCTATACCCGTTTTACGGAAAAAGAGGGCTTCCGGGGCCAGATTTCCTGTATAGAGATGTGCGGCCCCACCCTCATGGTGGGCACGTTCCAGGGCCTTTTCCGCCTGCAAGAACAACGCTTTGTCCAGGTGGACCAAATCAACCACGCCTGCTGGCAGATGGTCCAGGGAGCTCCCGGAACCCTCTACGCCGCCACTTCGGACGGCCTGTATGAATATGTCAATGGCAAAGTACGCCAACTGACCACCCGGTTCTCCCTTTCCATCACCGCCCTGGGAGACGGCTCTTATCTGATTGGTGAACTGGAGCAGGTATGCCGGTTCCGTCCGGGAGAAGGCGTCCGCCCCATCGGCCCGATTCCCACTGTCACCAGCTTCCTGAAAGACGGATACGGCGTGTGGGCCCTGAGCCTGGCCGGTGACTACTATTATATGAAGGACGGCGAGCAGGAATTCCAGCCCATGGAGAGCGGCCCCATCTCCAAACTGTTCGAATACGTGGACAAAGACGGACACGTGTGGCACAGCAGCGGAGACGGCACCGGCCTGTACTACGACGACATGCCGGAAGACCTGCGCAAATGGGTGGAGCCCTTCGCCCAGTCCAAGGTGAATACCATGCTAGTCCAGGACGGACTGGCCTGGATTGCAGACAATGTGGAGCTGGTGCGCTTCAACCTGGGCCAGTGCACATCGGCCCCGATGTATGAGCCCAAGCTGTATATCCGCCATTTCCGTTTCAGCGACGATGACCTCTCCCTCAGTTTCTCCAACGACAAGATAGACCCCATCGGCGAAACGCTTTACAGCTACCGTCTGCAGAATGACGACGCATGGTCGGCCTGGAGTACTCAGAAAGAATACGTGTTCGCCAACCTTAATTTCGGTTCCTACCAGGTAGTCATCCGTTCCAAGGACGCCTTCGGCCAGATCAGCGAAAGCGAACCGCAGGAGTTCAGAAGGCCCTATCCTTTCTTCGTCCGCTGGTATTCCCTGCTGGTGTACCTGATGATCTTCATCGGCCTGGCCTATCTGTGGTTCCTGTACCGCACGCGCCGGATGGCCGAAGAACAGGAAAGACTGGAAGCCCTGGTGGACGAGCGAACCAAGGAGCTGCGGTCGGCCCAGGACCAGCTGCTGCGCCAGGAGCGTGAGGCGGCCATCGGTAAACTGACCAAGGGCCTCATCGACCGTATCCTCAATCCCATGAACTATATCAACAACTTCGCCCATCTGTCGCTGGGCCTTGCCAAGGATATGGAGCAGAATCTGGAGGATGAGAAAGAGCACATTACGCCCGACATCTTTGACGATTCGCAGGACGTGATGAACATGATTCAGACCAACCTGGAAAAGATAGAGCAGCACGGAACCGCCACTACACGCACCCTGAAGGCCATGGAGGAAATGCTCAAGGAACGTTCCCAGAAGCTGGAGCCCGCAGACCTTTGCCAGTTGTGCCAGCAGTCAGTAGACAAGCTTAAAGCCTACTACGCCGCCGACATCGCCGCCATGGGTATCCAGGTAGAGACCGACCTGCCTGGCAAACCTCTTGTGCGCGACGTGGTGGCCGAGCAGATGGGCAAGACCCTGCTGTCCATGCTGGCCAACAGCGTGTACGCCATCAGGAAAAAGGCCGATAAGGGAAAGTACAGCCCCGTCATCCGCGTGACCGCGCTGGAGGAAGGCGGCAAGGCCCTAATCAAGATATACGACAACGGAATCGGTATCGAGGAGAACATCATCAACAAGGTGTTCGACCCCTTCTTTACCACCAAACCCACCGCGGAAGCGCCTGGCGTGGGCCTCTATCTTAGCCAGCAGGCCATGCACGACTGCGGCGGCAACATCACGGTGAACTCCGTCAAAGACGAATATACGGAATTTGTAATTAGCTTGACATAAGTATTATGGCAGTGGAAAAGGAAGACGTCCAAAAGCAAATAGCGTATCTGCAGGAGCAGTTGAACAAGCAGGAAAAGATGGCCTCCCTGGGCCTTCTGAGCGCCGGTATAGCCCACGAAATACAGAATCCGCTGAATTTTGTGATTAATTTCAGCAAGATGTCGGCCCAACTCCTGAACGACCTGCAGGCCATTGTGGACGCCAACGGAGACAAGCTGGACAAGGACGACCAGACCGATCTCCAGGATATTTCGGCCGACCTCAAGGAGAACCTGGCCAAAATCCAGGAACACGGAGAGCGTGCCATCAGCATTATCCGGGGCATCCTGCTGCAGAGCCGCGGCAAGGCGGGAGAAAAGCTCCCCACCGACGTAGGCCAGCTGGTTCACGAATACGTATGGCTAAGCTATCACGCCATGCGCGCCAACGACAAGAACTTCAATATTACTATAGAGGAAGACATTCCGGCCGATATGCCCAAGGTGATGGTGATTCCGCAGGACATCAGCCGTGCCGTCCTGAACGTGATGAACAACGCCTGCTATACAGTCAAGGAAAGAACCGCCCAGGAAGGGCCGGAATACAAGCCCACCATCAAGGTAAAAGTGGCGTTTACGCCCAATGGAAGCGAAGGCGAGGTCCGTATTGATATCACGGACAACGGAATGGGTATGACGCCCGAGGTGAAAGCCCGTATCTTCGAGAACTTCTTCACCACCAAGCCCGCCGGACAGGGAACCGGCCTGGGAATGGGCATTACCTATGATATTATTACCAAGAACCATAACGGGCAGCTGCTCATAGAATCCGAACCCCTTGTGGGAAGCACCTTCACGTTCATCATCCCTGTAAAGATTGTAAAATGAGATGTAAGCAATACATATTCGCGCTCCTCATCCTGCTCATCTCCCCTGCCCTGAAGGCACAGGACGCCGCGCGTGTGTATGAGGCCGCCCTGGACGCCTACGAATTGGGCCTGTTCCAGAAAGCCGATTCCCTCCTCTGCGGGTCGGTGAACCTTTTCAAAGGAGAGACCCGGATTGGCGTATACCGCCTGCTGGCCCTGTGCAACCTGAATATGGACAAGCCGGAGAGGGCTCAGGTGTGGGTATCCGACCTGCTGGCCGTGGATCCCTACTACAGCGTTTATAACGACGCTCCCCGCTTTGCCGAAATGGTGAACCGGATCAAGGCCGGTAAAACCGCCACCATCACCACGGCCTCCCAGCAGGCCGAATCCATTGAAGAGGCGCCGGTGCCGGTGACCCTCATCACGGAAGACATGATCCGCAACATCGGGGCGCGCACCCTGAAGGACGCCCTCATCGCCTATGTGCCCGGCATGACAGACATCGCCTGCAACGAAGAGATGAACGTGGCTATGCGAGGCATCTATTCCTCCGGCCAGGAGAAAATCCTCATCATGCTCAACGGCCACCGGCTCAACAGCTATTCCACCAACACGGCCAGCCCGGATTATTCCATCGGCCTGGAAAAGGTGAAGCAGATAGAGGTGCTGCGAGGCCCTGCATCGTCCCTGTACGGCGGCGTGGCTCTTACGGGCGTGGTGAACATCATTACCAAGGACGGGTCCGACGTAGACGGTGTCATGGTCAAGGGCAGCGCGGGTAACTACGGACAGGTCCGGGGAGACATCCTCTTCGGCAAGCGTTACCTGGCCCTGGACGTTCTGGCGTGGGGCAGCATTTATCGGGCCGACGGACAGAAGGTCCATCTGGCGGGAGACTATGACGCGCAGCCGTATGCCGCCATGCCCATCGAAGGCGACATGATTATTGGCGGCTACAACAAGGCGCCGTCCTACGACCTGGGTCTTTCGCTCAAGTGGAACAAGCTTCATCTGCTGTATAACCGCCGTTATGCCAAGACGGTGGCGCCGCTCACTTTGAGTTATTTCTTCACCACTTACGAGTACGACAAATACCGGCTGCTTAACGGGTATGCACCCGGCTATGCCATTGGCTCGCAGCACGCCGAAATCGGTTATTCCGACAGCAACGGCGGCTTTGCCTGGCAGGTATCGGCCAACTTTGACTCGCAGGACCAGCAGCGGTATCAGGTTTGCGGAGACATCCCCGAAAGCGGCACCGGCGGCAACGACGTGTATCCCAACGGCCTGGACGACGTTGTGCTCAAGCTGTATGACAAGGTGTTCCAAAGCGTGCGGTGGAACGAATATACGCTGGGTGTATCGGCCCAGGCCAGCTATAACTATGCCTTTGGGAAGGACCATTCGGGCGTTTTGATGATTGGCGGCCAAGCCAACCGTTTCAACCTGGACGACGCATCTTATCTGGAGGGCATCAACTACGACCTCATCCTCAAGACGTACAATGACGTCAAAGTGCTCAAAACCGGCCGTGAGACCAGCGCCGATGCCTATTTGCAGCTCAAGCACACCTGGCGGTACTTTGTCCTGAACGCCGGCCTTCGCTACGACTTCAAGGCGCGGTCCAGCGGCAAGCAGTTGCACGTGTTGTCTCCCCGTATCGCCCTCATCTATTCCCATCCCAAGTGGAGTGCCAAGCTAAGCTACTCCAAGTCGTTCGTGGATTCGCCGTACTTCTACAGGAACAACACCCTGGACATCAACTTCGGAGACGACAACCTCTCCCCCGAATACCTGAACTCCTGGCAGCTGGCTTTCTACAGCGACGGAAAACTCATTCCCCGGGTAAAGATGGAAGTGAACGGTTTTATCAACAAAGCCGACAATTTCATCATCCAGAGCGAACTGGGCAACACCAACGCCGGTAGCCTCACCAACGCGGGCGTGGAACTGGCCGCCGGGTATTCCGGCACCCGCGTCAAAGTGGAAGGCAACCTTACCTGGCAGCGCGTGCTGGCCTCCCAGAACTACAGCATCATTGGCAACAGCGTCTATAATATTCCGGATTTCCAGGCCAACCTCACGGCTGCCTGGGAGATTATTTCCGGCCTGAAGGTGAACGCACACGGCCTTTTCCTCTCCAAGCAGAAGTCACTCTACGCCCTGCCGGAATTCCCGGAGCAGGTAATCGACATCCCTGCCCGCATGATTGTGGATATGGGCGCCAGCTATGCCTTCTGGAAGATGGAGGTGGGCATCAATGTGTATAATATTGTCAATACCACCTATCTGCAGGGCGGTTCCAGCGTTGCCCCCATGCAGCAGGCGGGGCGCTGGCTGTTGGGCCACGTGAGTATTAAATTCTAAAACAAATAGTTAGTAGAGTATATGGATGTCTATTTTGAGAAACTGGCCGCGCAATTGGCGTCAATCATAGCGGCGCATCCGGACAAGCCGGCCTACATCATGGGTGACAAGGTGGTCACCTATGCCCAGATGGACGATATGGCCTGCCATATCGCGGCCGGAATAGCCCACATCGTGGAAAAGCAAGAAGTGAAGGCCGATGTCCCCGTGCGCGTGGGCATCTCCCTGGGCCGGAACGAGCATTTCGTGCCCTGTATCCTGGCGGCCATCAAGCTGGGCTGCTCCTATGTTCCCATCGATG
Source organism: Bacteroidales bacterium (assembly GCA_017509685.1). Classification (GTDB taxonomy): domain Bacteria; phylum Bacteroidota; class Bacteroidia; order Bacteroidales; family UBA932; genus Cryptobacteroides. The sequence continues at coordinate 6,633 of JAFWPA010000081.1, read as the reverse complement.
TGGAAACGCCCCGCGATCGCCGGGATTTCATCTGCCGCGACGCCTGCCTGAGCGTGCTCATATCGGCCGAAAATTTCCGCGAGCTCCTGGCCACGCCCACGATGGACGTCCTGCCGGTGCTGAGCCGCGGGGTATCGGAAGCGTACATGATTTACACGTCGGGTACCACCGGACAGCCCAAGGGCGTTTCGCAGCCCTACAGAACGCTGTACAGTTATATGCAAACGGTCTGTCTGCCAGACAATTTCAATATCAGCGAGAAGTCTGTGGTCCTCCAGTTTGCCAGCATTAACTTCGACGTTTCCGTCCTGGAAATCTTCGCCGCGCTTTATTACGGCGGAACACTGGTCATCGCGCAACGGGAGGATAAACATGACCCGATGCTGGTGTATCGGCTCATGAAGGAGAAAGGGATCACCTACACCTTTATGCCCCCTTCCCTGCTGGCGGTATTCCCGGATTACGATTTTCCGGCCATGGATACACTGTCGGCCGGCGGTGAAGCCATCCCGCACAGCCTTACCAGCAAGATTGCCGGTAAATATCCCTACCGTTTTGTGAACGGATACGGTCCCACGGAAAGCATCGTGACCACCACGCACGAGATTGAGGGGCCCGACGACTGGCGCAACATCGGCAAGCCCGTTCCCGGCGTGGTATGCTATGTGGCCGATGAAAACGGCAAGCTGGTAGCCCCCGGCGAGCAGGGAGAACTGCTCATCGGCGGCATGCAGCTCACCAACGGGTACTGGAACCGCCCGGAACTCAATGAAAAGTTGTTCTTCGAGAATCCGTACGAGAAGGTGCACGACGGCATCGACGTGTCCCGGCTCTATCACAGCGGAGACATGGTAACACTGAACGAGGACGGCAGTTTCAATTACATCGGCCGGAAGGATTCCCAGATCAAGCTGCACGGCTACCGCATTGAGCTGGGAGAAATCTGCACGCTCATCGAGCGGCAGGAAGGCGTTCTGCGGGCCTATGTGCGCCTGGAAGAGATTGGCAACGAGAAGTATATCGTGGCCTATGTGCTCACTGCCGCCGACATTGAGAACCTGAACGAAATCCGGAAGAATGTGGCCAAACTGCTGCCGGACTATATGATGCCCACTTTCTGGAACCACGTGGACGATTTCAAGCTGAACATCAACGGCAAAATCGACAAGACTACGCTGGTGAATAAGGCGGTGGATCCCGTCATCACCAACGATACGCCTATCACACCGCACGAGGAACTGCTCATGCTGGCCGTCGCCAGTCTCATCGGCCTGCCCAGCGTGAATGTAGAAGCCGACCTCATGAACGACGTAGGCATCACTTCCCTGCACATTATTCAGCTTTGCGTGCAGATGGGCATGTCGGGCGTTCATCTCACCGCGAATGACTTCTATTCCCTGCGCACCATCCGCCGGATTATGGCGGCCGAGAAACATCCCAACGCGTTCTGGTACGGGGACTCCGGCGATGATCTTTCTAAACCGGTGCTCATCGTCATCAGCGGCATGACCAGTTTCGACTTCATCTTTGGAGAATGGGCCGAAAAGGTGTCCAAAAAGTACGCTATTTTTGCCATCGAGTCCTATCATACCATTCTGGAAGACAAGCTCACCACGCTGGAATCCTTGGTGGATACCTATTATATGGATTATGTGAAGGATGTAGTGAAAACCCGGCAGATCAAGGCCATCGTAGGTTTCTGCGTGGGCGGTGAACAGGGACTGGTACTGGCCCGGAGGTTGTACCAAGACTCTGAGTATAAGCCCCGCGTGGTGGTACTGGACGGCGAACTGGACCGTGACATGAGCCTGCAGCGCCTTACCATCAGTTCCTACTACTTCCCGTTCTTCAACGAAGACCGCAACAAGCGCCGCGCCGAACTGGATATCTACCTGATGGAAACGATGCCGACGGAAACGTATAACGGTCCGGTAACGGCCCTGATTGCCAAAGACTACACGGGTATGAGCCCTGTTTCCGGCACGGAAAAGGCGCCGGAGGTCATCCGGCGGGAACTGGCCGAACACAATACCAGCGAGGCCCGGTGGAAGTTCCGCTACCCTGACTGCGATGTGCGATACATCCCCGGAAACCACAACGAGTACCTGGTTACCAAGGAGAGTCGTGACCCGATTGTAGATTATTTCCTCAATATTTTGTAGTTTCGGGAAATCCTGCTATCTTTGCATTCCCGTTCTGGTACTATGGCCGAGTGGTTAGGCACAGGTCTGCAAAACCTGCTACAGCGGTTCGATTCCGCTTGGTACCTCCAAAAATGCCTCTGGACTTTGGTCCGGGGGCGTTTTTTTTTGTGATTCTTAGCCGTCCGTGCACCGTGGAGCCCTCCTGGGAGTTCTGGAAAGAATGCCTCCCCAAGGCGCTGGAAAAAGTAGGGAAATCGTTTTAAAAAAACGTACTAAACATTTGATATTTCATATAAAGTTGCTATTTTTGCAAATAATATTTGAAATATCATATGTTTAACAACGCGCCTATAACTACTTTTGACAAGATTGCTTCTCTTGGGAATCTGTATAAAACCTATAGAAAGGCCATAGGCTTATCTCAGGAGGACGTTCATAAAAAAACAGGAGTGGCTTTGTCTACTCTAAGTCTATTTGAAAACGGAAAAGGGCAGGGCCTATCCTTAAATCATTTCTTCCTGCTGTTGGATGCTTTGGGTTTGGACATTGACAATGAGGTCCTTATTCCGATTGTCAGCAGAACCAACTTCGCCAAGATGTGGAAAGAACAGAATAAGACAAGAAAACAATGAATGGCAATATCGTAAAAGTAGTTCTTTGGGGCAAGACCGTTGGCTACTTGACCTGGGATAAAAGGAACTGGAGAACTGAGACTTCCATTTTTCAGTTCGACAAGGATTTCTTGTCATGCAATCTGGATATATCGCCGCTCCAAATGCCATTGAATTCTCCCGCTGCCGCACGAGGACTAGATATAAGAGGCGGTAACCCTAAAGACGCACATAAAGGCCTTCCGGCAGTCTTTGCAGATTCTTTGCCAGACCACTGGGGTAACGCCCTGTTCCGTTCCTGGGCAAGAGAACACGGAATAAGCATGTCATCCGTTTCACCGGTCGATTTCCTTTCTTTTATAGGGAAGAGAGGCATGGGGGCCCTTGAATATCTTCCTTCGGCAATAGAAGGCGAAGACATACCTTTTGACGTTGACGTCACACGCTTGTATGATTTTGCAAAAAGCGTTCTGGACCAACGAAGCGAAGTGGAATACACGGAAGACAGGGAACTTTTATGGCAAGATCTCATCAAATTAGGAACTTCTCCCGGCGGAAAACGGCCAAAGGCACTCATAGCCATCAATCCAAAAGAAAAAGTAATAAAATCGGGACAGGTTTTGCTCCCTCCCGAGTACAAATACTATGTCCTGAAGTATGACACGGAAAGCGATATATTCCCCTACTCAAGACTGGAATATGCATATTCCCAAATGTGTAGGGATGCCAAGATCGTTATTCCCGAAACAGAACTCCGGACTTTTGAAAAAGCGACTCATTTTCTAATTAGACGATTTGACAGAGCGGAAGGGAAAAAGGTTCATATGCAGTCACTTCGCGCAATGAATGGCCCCACCTCCTCATATGAGGAGGCCTTTGACGTTATTGTCAAATTGAAAATGAACTATGATTCCAGAGAACAGCTGTTCAGGAGAATGGTTTTTAATGTGATTGCCGGGAATATCGATGATCACGACAAGAATATCTCTTTCCTAATGAATCAATCGGGCGAGTGGAACCTGGCCCCGGCATACGATGTGGTTTTTAGCATTGACCCGAATACCATTCGCTCCCAAAAAGGTCAGTTTATGACAATAAACGGTAAGAGTCAGGATATTACGCTAAAAGACCTTCTTACTTTAGGCAACACCTATAGCATCAGCCGCCCGGAACGCATTGTTGAAAATATCCAGGACATTGTATCCCATATTGATTCATATCTTAGGGACAACGGAGTCAATGATGCCGTAATCAACATCATCCAAAAAGAACTGAACGAGAGGCCTCTTTAGTCGTCACACCCCGGCCGCGAGGAACCGGCCCAAATAACACCGGCAAGAATGGCGGCGCTGCCGATGGCGGCCCACAGGGTCATGCGTTCTCCCAGCAGCGCGGTGGCGGTGAGGAGGGTAAAGACGGGGTTCAGGTACACGTAATTGGTGGAGGTGACGTTCCCCAGTTTCTCCATCACCAGGTTCCAGAGGATAAAACAGACAAGGGAAGCGACCAGTCCCAGGAAAAGGAGGTTGCTCCACACAGCCGTCTGGCCGATGACCATCGGCGAGAAGGAATCCCCGTACCCGCCCATAAAGGGAAGGATGGTGAGAAGGCCGTAGAAGAAGACTTTCCGGGTGGCGGTCACGGTGCCGTACTCGCGGGTCATCTGGGCCATGAAGAGGCTGTAGGCCGCCCAGCAAAGGGCTGCGCCGATGGCCAGCAGGTCTCCCATGGCCGATACTTCCAGACGCGCACCGTCGAAGACCACGAGGGCCATTCCGGTGAGCGCCAAGACGGTGCCGCCGATGAGCGGCCAGCCCAGGCGGATGTCTTCCAGGCCATCGGCAAAACGTCCTTTTCCGAACCGCTTGTAGATGAGGGTAAAGATAGCGGTGAACAGGGGCGCCGAGCACACGAGGAAGGCCACGTTGCAGGCTTGCGTATAGGCCAGGGCGGTGTTCTCTGTGAGGAAGTAGAAGGATCCGCCGGTAACGCCCAGGACCAGGAACACCAGTTCGTCTTTCCATCCGAACCACAGTTGCCGGTTACCGCCGGAGAGAAGGATGTACAGCCAGATGCCGGCGTAGGCCAGCACAAACCGGATGAAGAAAATGGCAACCGGATGCATCCCCGCGCCGATGAGGACTTTGGTGGAGACGAACGTCACGCCCCACACTGCAACCACTGCCAGCGCAAGAAGATGATATTGAATAAGTTTTCCGTTTGCCATAGGGAGTGCAAAGGTAGTCAAAAAAATGTCGATTTTTATCTGTTATGGTGAAAAAACAATTATCTTTGTCTCCATGCTGGACCGCCTTTACCAAGCCACGGAGATGGCCAATATGACAGTTAAGGAACAACAAAAATACGACAAAGCCATGTTTACGGAAATTGACCGCATCGCACAAATCAACTACGCCCGGAAAGAGGGGAAAGCAGAAGGTGAAGCAAAAGGGAGAGCAGAAGGGAGAGCAGAAGGGATAGCTGAAGGCGAAGCGAAAGAAAGAGAGCGTATAATCAAAGCGCTTAAGGAAGCGGGCGTGTCTGAGGACGTGATTGCCATTGCTGCGGCGGCGGAGCCTACGCAATAGCTTCCCCATCCCGCCGCACACTTTGTAACGTTTAACGCACCAACCCTAGGGATGGTGCGTTATTGCTTGCAAAAGAGTCATCTGATACCACCTCAGCTCCCCCTGGTATTCATTAAGGCGGCAGGGCTGTCACCGCCGGATGACGATGCAAATGTACGTAATTATTTCTATTACACAAAAAGAGGTTTACTTCCCTGCCTCTGCACTCACGTTGCAACGTATAACGCACTAAACCTAGGGATAGTGCGTTGTTGCTTGCAGCACTCTTCAGCAAAAAAACTGGAGCCCGAGGCGAGAACTCCGGACTCCCCCGATTCAGTTGTCAAGGAATCCTTGACTACTGCTAGCGACACGGATAAGAATGCTTACCTTGCGGGCAAAAGAGGAATCAGTATGTAAGGAATCCTTACTAACTGCAAGTAGCTGATAGAAAAATGGAATTATTCTTGGAAATGTGAATGGAGGAAGGTATATTTGGAATTAAAAGTTAACGAGTTATGAAAAAGTTCATCATCAATCTGGGCGCAGTGGCTGCCGCATTTATCATTGGTCTTGCCATTAACAGCGCATGTGCAAAACACGACTCCAAGTCCGATCCGGCAGGCGATGGCGGTGGGACAACGCCTGTTGTGACTAGCCCGTTCAAAGTCATTGATGGCCTTACTTTTGGGCCGGACGGGAAAGTATATAACAAATTGGTATCAGTTACATACGAATTTGATATTGATTATTATCGTACCAACTATTATACCCGTACAGAGAAATACAATTATGATGACAAAGGACGTCTTATTAAAATTGAATGGCAATTTGTGAATAATTATGATGACACGTCTTATAATGGTTCGGGCACATACGAGTATATTGACTCAGCCGATGGTTTTGTTACAGTAAAAGAAACGCTGAGAATGGACGGAGCCGACAAGATCCCTGTAAACACTTATAAGTACATCAAGGATTAACACAACTTAACGTTAGCAGCAGTGACTCGTTTTTTGTAACGAGTCACTTTTTTATGTAATTCCTCTTGCTTTCTTAAGAAAGAAAAGGTATATTTGCCACCTTAGAAATCGGATAGTGTAATATACCTTTTGAAGCACCATGGCCAACAGCCTTTATTATTACGTTTCGAACCGCGTCCTTATGTGTCAACTTAAGGATGGCTTTTTTGCTGCCGATTCCGCAATCGATCACAATCAAATCATTAAAACTATATGCTTATGAACAACGAAAAACTGACTTACGTCTCGCCCGAGACGGAAACCCTCGTGGTACGATTCGAGGGGATGG
>JAFWPA010000080.1 GCA_017509685.1 Bacteroidales bacterium | reverse complement strand
TAACTTTCCAGTCATCGGTGGCAATAAACTAATCCTATGTTTTTATGAAAACACCAACTTTCAAAACCATGGATAGCCAAATCCCGAGCAAAGGAAAGGTTATTATCCACAACCTCAATGAGGTTCTCACCCAGATAAAAGATCTGGAACCACTCAGCGCAGACTACCTGCATTGCTTGCAGCGCTGCGAGAAAAGTCTCATCCAAATAGCAGTCGACATCGCGTGCGTATGCACCGGGGACGACGGAGACTGGGACAGCGTCGCAGCACTGTTGAAAGAAGGCGGAATACCACTGCCAGAGGAACTGGATGAGGAGGATATCTGATAGCTATTGAGTAACTGTCCGGGCCCGGACTTTTTTATAACGCAAAAAAGAAGCGGAGACCTTCACAGGCGTCCGCTCTGGGTTTAATGTTTAACTTTTAAAGCATTATGAAAAAATCTTTAGCGGTTTAGGTTGTCTGTCTATATCGTTACTTCGAAGGTCACGGGGCCTTCCCATTCCATCACCGTGATGGTGAAGGTCTTGGCAGGAAGGTCGGCCATGATATGGATGTCTCCGAGGCTTTCCCTTTTCCAGTCGAAACGGGCCTTGGCGATTAGCTCGCCGACAGGAATCGTATCCACAAGTGCGCCTTCGCTCCAAAGTTCTGCCGTCAAGGCATTGTCCTTCTGGCGGGGAACTCGGAACTGATAGCCGCGCTCCGGAGCAGCTTCCGGAATGCACTTGAACGGGCCTTCCTTCGGGTCCAGCGTCTTGGAATCGGCACCCTGGATGTTGCCTTTGACGATGATGTCATAGTCCGTCCGGCCATCTTCTTCATCCATGAAATCCAGCGTCACCGTGGCAAACTGCTTTTTCAGCTGGACCCTTGCAAAGGCCTTCTCGCCGTCGGTATCCACGTGCAGCAGTTCGGCAAAGAGTTCGTCCATCTGCTGGCCTTCTGCTACGGTGAATTCACCCCTGGATGAGACTATGGCGACATCGCCCCTTGGAACCATCCGGTCTGTGAAGCCGCCCTTATGGCCGTCAAAGATTCTTTGACTACCGTACCAACCAGTGAGCGTGGCGGTACTCTCGGCTTCCACCGTGAGCCAGCAGGGGCAGTCGCTCCGGTCTTCCTTGACCGAGCAGGAAGCCAGGGCTCCCAGCCCCAGCAATCCAATCAGTATCCACCGTCTCATAGCACCAGATTGTCTATTTCGGCCGTGTTGCCATGCACACGCCACTGTTCAACGTCTTCGGCCGCAGCGGCTTTCGTAACCTGCCCGCCGCGAATCCAAGTGTTGGCGTACTCTCCGGGTTCTCCCTTGAGCGTGATGTTGTTGATCTTGTAGCACATGTTCGGGTTCAAGCCTTTAATCATCTTGGAGTAGAAGTAGAGCGTGCCGTTGATTTTCACGGCCAGCACAAGCCGAAGTTCGTTGTTCTGCTGGTCCGCGTTGTAAGCGGGCTCGTTGAACCAGACGTTGAACTTCGTGGGCAGGGTGTAGAAGGCCCTGTTCACATTCAGCGGGCCCAGGTAGCCGTCAATGTCGCTGCAAAGCTTTCCGGCCAGCTGCGGAAGATAGGCATTCGTATCCCAGGTCTGCTGGGACAGTTCCTTCAACTCGGCCGGACACTCCAGGTTGATGGTGTTCTTGGGCTGCAGGTGATTGTAGTTATAGATATACCTGTAACTCTGGTTCAGCTTGCCACGCCCACCGTAGATACCCAGATTGAATGTCCCGGAGCCCATATCGGCGTAGGTCATGTTGTAGGTGCTCCACTGTTCCTGTTCCAGAAAGCAGTTGGCCATATAATAGTGATACGACGGGCTTCCGAAGGCATTTGCGCCCGAGCTTTTTGGGCCGAAGATATCCTTGGTGTCCCCATAGAAGTTCTTCGGCGGCGTCTGGCAAATCCGGACGATATTCCAGGCATTCACAAAGGCGATATGCTGGACATACACGTTCCGGTACAGGTCAGGGTCGCCCCAGAACTCGGCGCTGATGGTCCCTATCTGGAACTTGGACATATAACGCATCAGGTTGACGCTCACCGTGGTTGCAGAGCCGAACAGCACAAAGGCGGTCGCTCCCATTAGTGGATAGTTCACGCGGGCATTGCCGGCACTCCAGGGGATGAACCCTTCCGGGTACCTTGCCAAATCCACGTTGTCCAGAAAACTGATGTAACGGGCACTGTCCGGGTCCAGGTTGGCCATAATGAGGTAATGCCGCTGCTCGCCGTTTTCACCTTTCTGCTTGAAACTCACTTGCGTGAGGTCCAGCGGACCGCCGCCATACTCTCCGATAACATAATGGTCGTAAATCCAGCCATCCTGGTCGTAGGCAAAAATGTCGATGCGGTCCACAAGGCCGTCTTCAACATCGGCCGAATAGGCCTTGGTGGAAGGATCGTCATAGCCCATAACGCTGAAATCAAAGACAGTCACTTCCTGGCCGGAGCTTTCGGCGGCGAAGGCGGTCGGAATCGGCTCCGGGTCGCATCCTGCCAGTGCTGCCAGCAGCACTCCCGCCCATACTGTCATTCTGAGCGGAGCGAAGAATCTCTTTATTCTCAGTCTCATAGGCCTAATAGATTTCAGTTCCGGGATAATCCTTGTACCCCATATCGATGTTGCTCACTTCCAGCTCATCCCAACCGGTAATCGTCACGGGAGAAATCTCGCCGCTGTATTTCTTGACGTAGAAGTTGGAATAGTCGCTGCCGATGCCTCTGAGCGAGATGTTCCGGACCTTGTAGATGGAATTCGGCTGGAGATTCATCGCCCTGTAGGGATAGAAGTAGGTCTTGCCGTCAATCTCTACCTCGATGACGAGCTTGGTGGTATCGTCCTGCCCGTTGAAACTCGTGCACATGTAGGTGCTATAGCTGTTCCGGTAATTGGGATAAACATAGAAAGAACGTCCTACATTCAGCACATGGGACTGGCTCGGATTCGTGGAAGAACAAATACGGCCTGTCTCGCCGGTGAAGGTATGGACAGTGGCTGTCTGTATGTCGGCAGGGGCGTCGATATTGAGCACGCCTTTTTCCAACTCGAAATTATTGTTGTAAATGTATGGAAAATCGGCCGCCAGTGCACCCGTAGCACCATATCCGGAGAGGTTGTAGGTCTCCTGCAGGCTCACCCAGCCGTGATGGTTCTCATTCGCCTGGTAATAGCGGTATCCGCTCTCATACTCAAGATTTCCGAACTCCTGCTCAGGGAAGTAAGTGGACCGGCTGCCCCAAAGCGGAGACGGACTTTCCACCTGGTTGTAACTGGGGAAACTGAAAAGCGGCCGAAGCGCATTCGGCACATTGATCCAGGCAATCCGCTTCACGATAACATCGGAGTTCATCAGGGTTGCATCGTCAAAGTTTGCCGTAATCTTCTCAATGTCAAAGCGGCAGATATATCGGTAAAGCTTGATTTCGATGACCTTGTCACCCGGGCTGGAACTGTAGTAGGATGCCGGTCCCAGATAGGCCGTTCCCACGCCGCCCATAATGTGCCTGTGGGGCCTATAGTTGCCCTTTTCCAGCGTAATAAGGCCGCCATAGTAGGTCTGCACGCGCGTGCGGCTGAGCGAAGCGAAATACTCC
>JAFWPA010000079.1 GCA_017509685.1 Bacteroidales bacterium | reverse complement strand
CTTCGACTTCCTTACGCGGTGGATGCCGTGGATCACGGAGCACGAACTTTCCTTCTTCGAAATCACTACCGGCCTGGCGTTCAAATGGTTCGCCGATTCCGGGGTGGACGTAGCGGTCATTGAAACCGGCCTGGGCGGGCGCCTGGACAGCACCAACATCCTGGAGAAGCCGGCGCTGACCATCGTCACCACCATCGGCTTCGATCACATGGCCCTGCTGGGGGACACGCTCCCCAAGATTGCGGGGGAGAAAGCCGGCATCTTCAAGGCCGATGTCCCCGCGCTGGTAGGGGAGTGGCAGGCCGATACCGCACCGGTCTTCCAGGCCGCGGTGGCCGGCGTTGGGGCAGCGTCTCTCACTTTCGCGGACCAGGTCCAGCCATTCCTCTGGTCTCGCCACCACGAAATCCTTGCTGCAATGGACCTGCAGGCCGATATCCAGCAAAAGAACCTTCGCACCGTACTGGCGGCAGTGGACATTCTTCGGCCCGTCCTGCCGGCACTCGCTGATGACGCCTTGCTGGACGGCATCATCCATACAGCCCGCAACATGGGCTTCCACGGCCGTTGGGAGCGCCTTTCCCAGCATCCTACAGTGATAGCCGATATCGGCCACAATGCCCACGCCCTTCGGCACAACTTCGCCCAATTGGAGGCCCGCGCCACCCACGGCCTCATCATCGTCTATGGCATTATGGCCGACAAAGACCTGGACGCCATCCTGCCCCTGATGCCCCGCGGCGCCACCTATATCTTTACCACTCCCGACACCCCCCGCGCCCTTCCGGCCGAAGAAATCTTAAAGCGGTATGAAGCCGTTAGCGGAGAACGCGCACTTGCCATTCCCTCCGTGCCGGCCGCCGTGCGCCGCGCCCTGGAACTCGCCACGCCCGATACCATTATATATATAGGCGGAAGCACCTTCGTGGTGGCCGACGCCCTGCCGCTCTTTCAGGCATAATAATTGAGAGATAGGGCAGTGAACCATGACTATTTGTTATGAAACGGATGCTGATAACCGGGATCCTGGCCTGGCTGGCCGGGTCCATTTCGCTGTTTGCGCAAGAAATGAATGACGCTCACGTATTAACCGCGCTGTGGAAGCAATATGAGCAGGCGCACAAGGCCGACCTCCCGCAGAAGGAGGCCGATGCCCTGGCCAAGATTAAGGCAGAAGCCACGGAAAGGCATCTGCCCGTGGATTTTTACGATGCGGCCACGGCGTATGTGAGCACCGTGCGGCGGCGGGACTGGAAGCAGCGGGATACGCTGCAAGCCCAGCTGGCCAAGGAAGTGGAGGCCTTCGGAGACCCCCTGGTCACCTTCCTGTGGAAAGCGGAGTGGAAGAGCGAATCCGTGGATAACCTGTGGGCCTACGTGCAGGCGAATCCGGACGGGTTTATGGGCTGCAACAGGGGCCTGCACCGCGGTGTGGACGGGATTCTGAGTGGGAGCCTGAAACCCTTCATCCGTAGTGACAGGGAGTATACGCTGTGGTATCTCACTGCGCGGCGTTACAGCGATAACGAGGAAATCAAAAGGGCCCTGGAGGCCGAAGTAAACGGTATTTACCCCAACCAGGCGGTGCTGGAGTTTTTCAACCTAAGCCGCAAGAGCTGGAAAGATTACGAAGAAGAAAAACAGGCCTATGAAGCCCTGGCTGTCAAGTATGCCGGCCAGGCGTTCTCTGTCTATCCCCGGGCAGAAGTCTTGAGAATCCGCTTCTCCCAGCTGGGAGAGGAAAAGGCCCAGGAAAAGGCCTACGAAGCCCTGTATAAGGACTTGGATGCCCTGGAGAAGGAGCGCAAGGCCTACACCGGAGAAGCCAAAACCCTGGTGACCGGCTGCGACTACCTCAAGGACCTGATGGAAACCCTTACCGCCCAGTCGCTGGAAATCAACTACCAGGACGGTCAGGCTCTGGTGCTGTTCCGGAACCTGAAGAGCGCCACCGTTACCCTGCGGGAGGATAAGAAGACCCTCAAGACCTGGAAGGTAGAGAATACTGCGGCTTCCTTCTACGTGCAGGATACCGTGAAACAGGACCTTCCCACACTCCCCGACGGAGAGTATACCCTCGAGGCCAAGAACGGGAAGATATCGGCCAGTGAGAGGTATAACCAGTTTACGCTGTCCATCGCTACGCGCCGGGACAGCCGGGGCGTGTGTGTCTACGTCGCGGATTATGAGACGGGCGTTCCGCTCAGGAGTGTCACCCTACACCTGAAAAAGAGCGGCAAGGAGGTTGCGTTCTCCACGCTCAAACTGGACGGCTTCACCCTGCTGCCCAATGCTTTATCCAAGCATCTGGAAGACTCCAAGGCTTCCTGGGAAGTGGTGGCCCAGAGCGGGGACCGCAAGTCCCGGCGCATCCTGCTGGACCGTGCCTACAACTCTAGCAGTAATACTTACGCGGACCGGATCCGCTGCAACATTTACCGGGACCGCGGTGCATACAATCCCGGAGATACCCTGCAGTTCAAAGCCATTGTGTATCAGGGAGATCCCGCCAAGGGCCTGCAGGTGGTGAAGGGCCGTGCCGTGAAGATGATCTTGCGGGACAGCGAGGACAATGTGCTGGGAACCCTGCAGCTAAAGACCAACGACTGGGGCTCGGCCTCCGGCCGCTTTGTGCTGCCCGTGGGCCTGCGGAACGGCCGCTTCGAGCTGGAAGCCGAGGGCCTGGGCTACGACTGGTTCCGCGTGGACGAGTTCGTGCTCCCTACCTTCGACTTGCAGTTT
>JAFWPA010000078.1 GCA_017509685.1 Bacteroidales bacterium | reverse complement strand
CCGAGTTATATTTCTTGTTGAAACGCTTCACCTCCTCGATGGCCTCGTGCATCTTGCTGGGACGGGTGAGCACGTAGCAGCCGTCAATGTAGGTGGAAAGCTTGCCTTCCTTGTCCATCTTACACAGAACGTCATACATCCTCTCGTGGACGGGATTGTGCTCCGGGAAGCCGGCGTCGAAGACCGCGCTGACACCCACCTGTTTGGAATACTCGACCCAGCGTTCGAGAGACACCCGCATCTGCTCTTCCGTCAAATCGTTGACACCGTCGAAGAGGATAGGCCAGCTGGCGGTTTCGAACGAATTGCCGGTCACGTGGCCGTCCTTGCGCACGTAGTAGGCCAGCCCGGGAACGGGGTCCGGGGTGTCATCGTGGATACCCATCCTTTCCAGAACCTTGGAGTTCACCCAGTTGCTATGGCATTCGCCTTCCAGAAGGATGAGTTCGGTGTCGGGGCAGATGGCGTCCAGGTCTTCCTTGGTGATCTCCTCCCCGTTCAGGTAGTAGCGCTCCACCAGGAAGCGGTAGCATTTCTGGCCGGGATGCTCCTTGACATAACCCGCCATAAATTCCATAGCGCCCTTCTTTCCGTTGGGTTCGAAACGAACGCCCAGGTCGGCGTATTCAAATGCGACCGGAACGGTCACATGCACATGGCTGTCGATGATGCCGGGCAAAATGAATTTGCCGCCCAGGTCCGTGACCTTTCCCTCAAAATCCTTGAGGCCGGCTTCGTTTCCTACATATACAAATTTTCCATCTTTCACTGCCAGTGCAGTTGCCTGGGGATTCTTATTGTCGGAAGTGAAGATTTTAGCGTTTTTGATAATTTGGTCAGCTTTCATGGTTTTAGTGTAATAATTATGTTTTGGTTATTTTTCTTTAGTCTGTGTTACGAAGCAGGCCACCAGGCCGTAGGTGATGGTGGGCCGGATCCAGATTTCCACCATCATATAATTGGTGAATTCATCGGTGGGTTCCAGCATGATATCGATGTTATAAAGCAGAGCTATCAGCATATCCACCACAAAGATGGCCCACAGGTTTTTCTTGGTATAGCTCTTCCAGTCCTTGCGGGCATAGAAGTAGGTGAGCATCATGATGAGTGCCACGGAAAGGACCAGGGCCCCCAGACGCAGCGAGTAATAGGCCAGCGGTGGCGCAAAAAGGATGTCACGGAGAAGGATGGTTACGCCCACGCACACGGAACACCAATAATTGAACTGCTCGGTGGTGATGGGACCACTGAAGAAATACATCCACATCATCACCAAGCAGGCTATATAGAAAAGGTTAAGTATCAATTCCGGCCATGCATTCAGCACGCCGTAATGTCCTACGCCGTAAAGCATGATTCCAATGGAAAGAACCGCGGCTACGGCTGTAACCACAATGTTGAAGACATCCGATTTGTTTTTGAATCTAACTTCCATACTCCTATGTTTTATTAGTTTTTCAGTGTTATGATGGCCGTCATACCGGGCATCAGGTGGGGGTGCGGTGCTAGTTCGGCCTCCATGTGCACCATACCCGTCTTTTCTACCGAAGGGCTGATGGCGGTGACTTTTGCGTGGTGAACCTCCCCGGGATAAGCTACGGTAATCACCTCAACCTGGGAGCCTGCCGAGAACTTGGAAAGTTCATTTTCAAGAACGTCAAATGAGGCCTTGAGATGCTCTGTATCAACCACATAAAACAGGGATTCCCCGGGTATGGCTGCGCCATACAGGGTGGCCGATATGTCGCTCACCGCGCCGCTGATGGGGGCCGTGATGGTGCAGAACTCAAGTTGCTGCTGCGTTTTCTTGACGGCGGCCAAGGCGGTATTGTATCCGCTGTTTACCCGGGCCAGTTTGCGAATCTCTTCCGGGGCCTCATCCAGTTTATTTCTCTTGTATCCCTGTCCCATGAGGATTGCCTGATAGTTATAGTCGGCCTGTTCCAATTCGGCCTCCCGCTTGAGGAGTTCGGCCCGGATATCGCTCTCGTCCAGCCGCACCAGCACCTGCCCCTTCCGCACATACTGGCCCAGTTCCACGTTAAGAGCCGTAATCTGGCCGATAATGCGGCAGAAGATGGGAACCACATGCATGGATTCAATGACACCCTTACTGGAAAGGTGCTTGTCCGACAGAAGGGTCTGCAGACGGGCGCTTTCGGCATCCTGCGCGGGGGAAGCGGCCTCCTGAGAGGGCTTGTTTTCCAAGGCAGGGGCTGTTCCTGAGCCGGAAGAGCCGCAGGAAGGCATGATGATAACGGCAAGAAGAGCCAGTGAACAAAGCTTAGTATTCATGAAGTGTAAGGGTTGCTAGGTGGTAATAAGTAATCCAATAATCCTGCAGGGTGGCAAGGTGACGGGAATAGGCCTCGTCGCGGTGATTCTGGGCGCGGACATAAGAGTTGATGTCGGTGAAGCCTTGTGCATAGTTTTCGGAAATGAGCGAGAAAACTTCTTCGGCCATCTCTACAGTGCGTCCCGTGTTCCTGAGCCGTTCCTGGCAATCGGAAAAGTCATGCACGGTGGAAATCACGTCCTGCTCCAACTGCCTTTCCGTTTCCCTCAGAAGGCTTTCCTCCCTGGAAAGCCACGCCTGGGCGGCCTGGCGGCGGTTTTTAGCGGCTCCAAAGTCTATAAGCGGAACAGACAGTGAGACGCTGCCAAGGGCATATAAATGCTGGTTCTTGAAAGCCTCCGCGAAGACTTGATTCACCTGCTGGATGCCCAGATTGAGATCCACGCCAACCTGCAAGCCGGACTCTTTCTGGGCTTTATCCCGGGCTTGTTCGGCCTGGGTCACATATCCCAGTTGCTTCTGGTAGGCGGGATTCGTCTCCCGGCTCATCGCAAGGGCTTCTTCCATGGAAATCAGGATAAAAGGCTTCTGCTGGGGCACCGGTAAGGTTTCCGGGAGGTCTTTCTCTTCAATACGAAGCCAGGAAATAAGGGCATCCTTTGCCACCTCCTTGTTAACCAGGGCCTCGTCCAGGGCATTCTTTGCGTTCATGCACTGCAGCTCCAGGGAAAGGAGTTCTCCTTTTGAAATGACGGCGATGGCAAATTTTTCCTTTGCGATGGCATACAAAGTGTCCGAAGTGCGAAGGTTCCGCTGGCAAACCTCGGCCTTCTGCTGGGCCGTAACCAGCGAGAAATAGCGCCGGGCGGTTTCCTCGGCAATCTCATAGAGCGAATGCTGGTGCTTGAGACGGGCCGCCTTCAGGGCCTGCTCTTCCTCCTTCTTCTTCCACTTGTAGGGATTGTAGCCGATGAGAGGAATATTGGCTCCAACCACCACCGGCATTACCGCATACATGGAGTATTGGGGAGTTTGATTGAAGAAATGGCTCCAGGTGAACTGGCTGGCCACATACGCCTCACCTCCTATTCCCAGCAGTTTCTGGCTCATTTTGAGTTGGGCGCTGGACGACAGGATGTCGTAATCCCTCATATAAACGTAGTTGCGGGAGGGGTCGTTGATGTACCTGGAGTAGTTGGGCTGGAGGTTAAAGGAGAGCTGAGGCTTGCGAAGGGACAGATACAGGTCATAACTGCTCTGAGCATGCTGGTACTCATACTGGCTTTGGAAAGCCGTTATGGTACTGTCCTGGGCCAGACGGATGTACTCCTGCAGCCCCTGGGCCCTGAGTCCGCTGCCCAGCAACGTACCCGCCAACAATATTATCAGAAACTTTCTCATAGGCTTTGGCGGAGGTTAATATCACGGAAGTAGCCCTCCCGCGACATCAGTTCGTCGTACGTGCCCTCATCGGCCACCTTACCGTCGGCCAGCACGATGATGCGGTCGCAGGCTTTGATGGTGGACGTGCGGTGCGCAATCACAATGCGGGTGCAGTTCAGTTTGTTCAGGTTCTCGCTCACAATGTGCTGGCTGATGTTGTCCAGGGCCGATGTAGCCTCGTCCAGGAAGATGATGGCCGGCTTGCGGATGAGTGCGCGGGCCAGCAGGATGCGCTGTCGCTGACCGCCGGAAACGCCCTCCCCTTCCAAGGAGATGCGGGTATACATCCCGTCCGGCATGCGGCGGATGTCTTCATCCAGCGCCACCAGGCGAGCCGCCTCCCAGGCGTCCTCCTCCGAGAGCCAGCTGGCGTTGAACAGGATGTTGTCCAGGATGGTTCCCTCCAGCATCTGGCCGTGCTGCAGGCAGATGCTCACGCAGAATTCACGGAAACTTTGCTTGTTCACGCCCTCCAGGTCGTACATGTCGTAGAAGATGGAGCCGCTCTCGGCCTTCTCGAATCCCATCATCAGGCGCACCAGCGTACTCTTGCCGCAGCCGGAAGGTCCCACCAGGGCCACGTATTCTCCCGGATTGATATGCAGGTCCAGGTCGTCAAATATGTAGGGAGAATCATCGTTGTAGCGGAATTTGAGGCCCCGGATGTCAATGGAACCGCTGATCTCCTTCACCAATGTCAGATTGTTGCCGTCCTCCGGAACAGCGTCCAGGATAGGGGCGCTCAGGCGGCATTCCGGCATAACCCGGGCTACCACGGAAGAAATGTGGAAGAAGTCCTGCGTGGTTTCTACGGCAATGCTCAGAACGGCGCAGTAGGCAATGTAGTCGGACAGCCCCAGGTTGTACTTGAAGGCCGCGAACATGGTCACCAGCATGGGCAGCAGCCGTACGCAATACCCAATGGCACCGGAAACAACGCTGATGCGCGGGAACCGCGAACTGAAGGGCTCCGTGGGCTCATAGGCCTTGGCCCAGATGCGGAAGGCACGGTACTCAGCACCGGAGGTCTTGATTTTCTGGGACCCGGAGAAAAGACTGTGTAGCACGCCGAAAAGGCGGGATTTGGCAGGATTCACCGTGCTCTCGACAATCCGTGTGTAATGATAGTGAAGGAAAGTCGAGAACAGCATCAGCACCAGGACGGCAATACCGGAGAACAGCAGCGGACCGCCATACAGGAAGAACTGGATGAAAAGGAATCCGGTGAACAGGAACGTGAATGTAACAGACAGGATTTCCTCGGTTAACAGGGAACTGAAGCGGGACAGCGACAGCACCCGGTTGGCCAGGTCTCCCGGCTGGAACTCTTTGAAAAAGGCAGGATGAAGCTGGAGCAGACGCCCCATCATGGCCGTCTGTACGCTGTATTCCATCTTGTCCTTGATGCGGAACAGCACCAGGCTTCTCACCAGTTTCAGGGCGGCCAGGCCGATAGCCGTGCTCACGAGCAGCACCAGGATGGGAAAAATCTGGGAGCTGTCGCCGGAAGGAATCACTTCGCTGAAGAGCAGTTTGCTTACGTATGGAGACATCATCTGCAGCAACACAAAGCCTATGCAGGAAATGACTATGTACATATAGTCAAAACTGCACAGACTCTTGGCGCCGTATTTCACAACGTCTTTCAGCTTGATCTGGCGTGCGGGAAGCGGTGGGGCAAGGGTAAAGGCCTCCGGCTTCAGCGTTTCGGCTGCAGCGGCATTGTTCACCCGGATAATCTTCTTGCTCTTGGGGTGTACGTAAGAATAACTGGCAAAATGCGGCCGCAGGATAACGGGCGTGTCGGTATCGGCCATAAATGCCAGCATCTGCCCGGTGCACGTAGACCACCACTGCCCCGTGAGGGTCACCTGGCGGAAATAGTATCCTTGGGAAACCAGGAAGGCTTCCAGTTCCTCTACAGACTGCGGGATACCGCCGCTCTCCTTCAGCTTGCGCATCAGGTCGCGGTCCAGCATGGCCATGAAGATCTCCTGGGAGTCCTCGAAGGCCTGCCGGTCGCCCTGAATGCGACGCATGAGCTGTTCTAACATCGGATCTGTCATAGCATCATGCGTATTTATTCAGTTTCGCATAAAGGCCCTCGGGGATGGCCGCCAACTCTTCGTGCGTGCCGCGCTGCTTGATTTCCCCGTACTCCATCACACAGATCTGGTCGCAGTCCCGGATGGTGGCAAAGCGGTGGGCAACCATCACCAGGGTGAGACCCAGGGCCTTGATGGCCTGCATCACCTTTTCCTCGGTCTTGGGGTCCAAGGCCGATGTGGCCTCGTCCAGAATGAGGATGGAAGGCTCCTTGGCCAGGGCCGCTGCAATCTCGATGCGCTGCCGCTGACCGCCGGAGAAGTTGTTACCGTTGAAGGACACCTGGGCCTGATAGGCGTCCGGGCGCTCTGCTATGGTGTCGTGAATCTGGGCGTTGTAACTGGCCATGATCATGGCAAAGTCCTCAATGGAATCGTCCCACATCTTGATATTGTCGGCCAGCGTGCCCTCGAAGAGGGTGATGTCCTGGTTCACCACGGACACCGAGTTGTTGAACACCCTGTGGTCTATCTCCTTCCGGGGCTTGCCGTCAAAGAGGATTTCTCCCTCCCAGGGCTCGTACAGGCCGGAAATGAGTTTGGCAATGGTACTCTTGCCGCAACCGGAGAAGCCCACGAAGGCAACCTGTTGCCCGGGCTCTATCTTTAAGTTGAAGTGCTTGAGGATAGGCGGCTTGGAGCGGTCGTAGCCGAAGGTGATGTCCCGCAGCTCGATCTCTCCCCTCAGTTTGGCCTTTTCATCGGCCGGAAGCTCGGCACTGAGCGTCATCTCCGGGAGTTCGTCCTCGTAGTCGTCAATCTCCTCCACCCTCTCCAGGGCGGAATGCGTGCAGTAGATATTCTGGGCCGATGATACGATCTTGCTCAGCGGGAAGATGGCATTGCCCATCAGACCCTGGGAAGCCAGCAGCATACCCGGGGTGAGGTCTCCCTGCAGGATGTACCAGCCGCCCAGGCACAGGACCAGGCCGTTGCACAGCTGCATCACCAAAAGGGGAATGATGCCGATCCACACCATCAGCTGGTTGGATGCGATGCGCTTGTTCAGGGAATCGGCATAGGCTGCCTCCCATTTGGCGTAGAAATCCTGTTCGGCACCGGCCGACTTGATGGTCTCGATGCTGTTGATGCCGGCCATGGTTACGCTCTGCAGACGTCCGTCCGATTTTTCCATCTGGCGGGCCTTGTTTTTCTGGTATTTCGAAGACACCCGCATCACCACCACCATCAGGATAACCACCACAATTTCCACAACTCCCAACTGCCAGTTGTACAGAAGCAGGAGCCACGACGTGAGCACAATTTGCAGGAGCATGGCCAGGGACTGGACGGAAGAGTCTATGGTCTCGGCCGATTTGCGGATACCCTTATAGCGGGCCACCAGTTCTCCGGAAGAGAAATGGTCCAGCACCGCCATGGGAAGGCGGAGGACCGTCCAGATGAACTTGGAAGATGCCGAAATGATGGCTTTGGGCAGTTGCCGGCGGCGCTCGTAGTTGAGCGTGAGCCAGGCGGCCAGTTCAATGAGGAACAGCAGGAAGTACACGATCATCAGGGGGCCGAACCATTCCGGATTCTTCCGGGTGATGATATTGTCGGTGTAAATTTGCTGGAAAAGCGGCGGGAACAGCGTGGCTCCCAGGGTAATGACAGAAAGGATCACATTAATGACCACAAGCAACTCGCTTCCTTTCAGGAAACGGGCAATCAGTGACAGTGTGGTCGATTTTCCTTTCATTATTCCATCTGGAGTTGTGCGGATCTCAGCATGGTTCTACCGCGCTCAAACAAATACTGGAAAATACTCCTGGTACGGGTTTCTGTGAGGATGGAGCAATAGGTTCCCACACTCATGTCCACGCCGTCAGGCACACCGAAAGACCAGTCGTACTGGGACGGAAAGTCCTTCATCCTGTTCAGACTGATGGTAACGCGGTATGCGGGACCGTCCATGGCCACCAGGGTTGCAATGATTTCCGGGTTGCGGAAAAGGAGTTTTGCCTGTTCGGCCGACATGGGATAGGGATCCACGGCAGTGATGGTGCCGCGGATATAGCCAATCTCGTCCCGGGATTCGTCCTCGGGCCAAACCTGCGCTTCCATTCCCGGCCGAAGGTCCCGGCGGGTGGCGTTATCGGCAAAGGCCACCACTATGGTGGAGGCGCTGTCCGTATTTCCTTCCTCTCCGATGATGCTTACAATGGGCTCAAATGCCTCAAAGGACTCATTATCCATCTTGGTGCTGAGGACCGTACCACCCACGGAACTGGACAGGATGCTGTAGCTCTCCCCCACCGACACAAGTGCAACCGGCTGCCCGGCCTGGACGGGATCTCCGCTATGGACAATCATGCTTCGGACCACGCCCTGGTTGGGAAGCATTACATCCGTGGTTCCGCTGGCGGGGAATACGACCCCGGAGTAACGGGCTTTGTCGCTCACCTTTCCCAAAAAGCCCCAAACCACAAACGCCCCAATCATGAGCATCAGGGCAACTCCAAGCAAAAAGGTTGACGCATGGGTTATGTGGAGTAAACTGCCCATCTGGCCGGCCGAGGCGCTGGTGCGCTCGCGGCTGGCCTGGGAGAATGGATTCTTATCTGGTAATTTCATAATTAGTCTTTGATGTTCAGACACATCATGGTGAGGTCGTCGCTGGGTTCGGCGCCGTTTCTGTGCGCCTCAACTTCCGCCGTGATGGTTTCTATCACCTGACGGGTACTCTCGAAGCTGCAGCTTCTGAGGATGCCCAGCAGGCGGTCGTCGCCGAACTGCTCGTGGGCGGGATTCTCGGCCTCGTTCAGGCCGTCGGTGTAGACGAACAGCGGACGGCCCTTGATGCTCTCGATTTCCTCTCCCTGGAATTCCAGGCCGGGCAATACACCGATGGGGGCGTTGGGGAGCATGTCGATGAAGTCTCCGCCGTTTTCGCCGCCGCCCAGCACGGGCGGATTGTGGCCGGCGTTGCAGAACGACAAGTGCCCCGTCTCCAGGTCCAGCAGGCCCAGGAACATGGTAACAAACATGTTTCCTTCGTTATCGGCCCCGGAAAGGGCGTCGTTGATGCGCGTGCAAATCTCGGCCGGCGACATACCCTGCTTGGCCAGCGTCTGGAACAGGCGGGTGGCCTGCGCCATGAACAGCGACGCGGGTACGCCCTTGCCGCTCACGTCGCCCACGGCGAAGTAAAGCTGCGTGCCTGCCAGCAGATAGCCGTACAGGTCGCCGCCCACCTCCCTGGCGGGCGCCATGGATGCGCACATATCCAGGCCGGGATAGGTGGGGAACAGGCACGGCACCATGGACATCTGGATGTCGCGGGCGATGCGCAGCTCGCTTTCCATCCGCTCCTTGATGGTGGTCGTTTCCTCCAGCTGGTCGTAGGCCTCTTTCAGCGCTTCGTGGGCCGAGCGCAGTTTCTTTTCGGCCCGGCGGCGGAAGACGATGTAGATGGAGAAGGCGACGATGAGGACGAGCACCAGCACGGCGGTATATACCTGCCGCTGGCGGGCCGACTTGGCCTCGGCCTCCACAATCTCCATATCCCTCACGTGGATGGAATGCAGTTCGCTGGCGTCCAGCCGACGGTTGTTGAGGATGGCGGAATCCAGCACCTCGCAAATCTGGCGGGCCGTCAGGTTGATGGAATCCGGCTTGTTCAGCATCTGGTAGGCACGGTACTTCTTCAGCAGATAGCGCTGGATGTTGTCCAAGGAATAGACGTTGAGTTCCTTCTGGAGGTATTCCATGATGGAACGGTAACTGGCCACGGCCTCTTCCCACCGCTGGGCTACGGAGAGGTAGTCACTGGCATTGGTCAGTCCCTCCAGGGTGTGGGCGAAGGAGGTCTGCAGGTAATCATTGTATTCACTTTCGGCCTCCTGGTGACGGCCCACGCCCTCCAGCGAGATGGCGTGGAATATCTTGTAGCGGGCCCACTGCTTCTCGTAATAGTTCTTGTCGGCGGGAAAGCGCTCCATGTATTCCCGGACGAGGTCCCCCATCCTTTGGGTCCAGTACAGCCCGTTCTCATACCCCCTCACGTAAATCCAGATATAGGCCACGTTGATGATACCGGCCACGGCGTCGCGGTAGGACGTGCGGGATTCCTTGCGCCGGATGTTGTCCATGTGCATCTGATAGGCCTTTTCCAGCATATCGGTGGCCGTAGGGTCTTCCTTGTCAAAGTAGGTCTTGGAGCAGCCGGCGAAGATGAGCAGGTTGGTATAGTCGCTGGTGGTATCGCACTGGATTCGCTCCAGGCGGGTGATGATGGGAAGCGCCGTGTGCAGGGCCGCCGCATACTCGGCGTATCGGCAAAGTTGGCTGGTAAGATAGCTGGCCGATTTGGCATAGTATACGAGGTCGTTGGGGTCGTCGGATTTTTCCGTGACACGGATGGCCTCCTGCCAGAAGTATTCGGCCAACTCACGCTGGCCCATCTGGTAGTGGGCATAGCCCTGCCAGTAGTTGCTTTCGCCTTTGGAAAGCTTACCGGCCTGTCCCAGGCTGTCGGCCAGGGTGTTGAGCCTGTCGTAGTCCCGGGCCGAGGAAGCCGCGTTGATCATCGCCACGGCTTCGGCGGTGGAGGATTTGTTCGACCCGCTTTGGCATCCGGTGAAAGGCAGTGCCACAAAAGCGAGCACAACCGCAGCCAGGCCCAGTGCCGATGAATGGATTCGGTGGTGTATCATGTTCATCAGTCTTTGTCTTTGATCATATGCACATCGCGCTGCGGGAACGGGATGGTGATGCCGTTTTCGGCCAGTATCTTGTAGATGAGCTCCTTGCACTGATACCGGTATTCAATTTGCTCCGACACCAGCACGTACTGTCTCACGGCCACATTCACGGAACTGTCCCCAAAGTCGTCAAAACGGATATAATGCCCGTAAGTGGGCTCCACGATATCGCGGCCATAGGCGTCTTTTGTCTTGAGCACCTCCAGGCCTTTCTCCAGCGCCTCCCTTACCTTCTGGAAATCCGTTCCGTATGCCACGCCCACCTTGATAATGGTGAGTTCGTATGCATTGTTCCGGGTGAGGTTGGTGAAGTTCTTGCCGAAGAGGGCCGAGTTCAGGAAGGCCACCTGGGTGCCGAAGAGCGTTTCCACCAGGGTGGTCTGATAGTTGATGTCCACCACCTTGCCCCGGATGCCGTCGCAGTCGATCCAGTCGCCTACCCGTAGACGGCCGCCCATTAACTGGATACCGTAAATGAAGTTGTTGATGATATCCTTGAGGGCCAGACCGATACCGGCCGACAGACCGCCGGCGATAAGTCCAAGCGACCCGGTAGGGATTCTGAGGGTGAGGATGAACAGGTCCACGTACACAAACCAGATGAATACGCTGATGAGGCTGTTGCCCAGGGCCAGGTTAATCTCGTTGTTGCGCACGCTCTTCCGGTTGTTCTTGCGCATAAACTGGTGGTACTTGAAGGTCTGCCACAGGGTGTGCACCGCCTTGTTGACGTAGCGGAACACGAAGAACATACCCGTCAGGAACAGGACGTTGTATACGGATACCTGGAATTCACCCTGGCGGAAGAAGGGTTCCTCGAAAATGGTGCGGTACAGGTTGTCAAATTCGAAGATGTTCAGGGCCCAGCTCACGCAGGCGGGCAGGGAGAACAGCACCAGCAGCGGAATCAGGACATCCCGGATGAAATCGTAGAACCAGGTGGCGCGGAACAGCAGTTTTTCCTTGGCCGGCCCTGTCACGTAGGTAATCTTGGCGTTGTAGGCCGATATCCGCTTATTCAGCCGCTGTTTTTTGTACAGGAGCGTCATATCCCACACGGTAGCAATGGCCAGGATAACCGCCAGTTGGAAATACCACCACACCAGGATGATCAGCGCCAGGAAAACGTAACCGGCCCAGCTGACCACCAGGGCCACGGCCATCACAGCAAGGGAAACCCACCCGATGACGGTATCTGTCTGGTCGGCCTTGCTGCCACGCAGTAAATTGGCGAGCAGCTGCCACAGCGTCATAATCAGAAGCAGGGGCGGGAAGAAGAAATTCAGGAAGGCATTAGGCACGAACACCACCCGGCAGCCAATCACGAACAGGGCCATGAAAACCGTGGGCAGATAAATCCGGACGCCATTCTTGAGCTTGGAGGCGTCCACCCTGATGAGCAGGGCCGTGTTGATGGCCATGAGCAGCAGGATGAAGGTGTGCATGATGTGCATTCCCTGGCGGGCGATGTCGTCTTCCACGCTCTCGTAGCTGAAAATGAGGAAGAATACACAGGCCATCAGGAGAGCAATATAACGTTTCTGCTCGGGCTCCACCCACTTCCCGATGGGTTTCACAAACCGGCACAGAAGCAGCAGCACCAGGGCCGAGATGGTCCACAGCAGGATGAAGGCCACTGCGTAAAGGAACATCCAGTATAACTTGGCCACGTTGGAAACGCGGTTGTCGTTGGCCATCTCTTCTGCGTCACGATCGAGGTCGACGTCGTTCATCCAGTTCAGAAGGGAAGAGAAGCTGTATTTTTCGATCATCGCCCTCCGGACTTCCTTCCAGTATTCTTTGGGGTTCTTCAGGATGGAGAACCAGGGGGTCTGCCCATCTACAAACACATTTTTCTCCAGGATACCGTAGTAATCCCGGGCATACTCGTAGGATTCATCCATACGCAGCCGGGCTTCCCGGTAATGGGTGCTGTCGGCCATCACCATGTCCCTGGTTTCGGCATACAACTTCAGTAGTTCGGAAGCATACAGGAGGCACGAGTCACGGTCGGTCTGGCCGCTTTCGCTCAGGATGAACGCCGTATTCGAGGCCAGGACGGCCTCTACCTGCTCCTGCAATTCCTGCTGCAGAAGGCTCTCATTATGGATCAGGTGTGCGTCCAGGGTATCGTTGTGATAGGCCAGGCTGTCCGGCACCACCTGCACCTCCCGGAGTTCCGGAGGCAGACGGCGCAGGGACTCGATGAGGCGCGCATACCGGTTCATCTCCACATCCAGGCTGAACACGATGCGGTCATAGGGCGTGCGGTTCTTGTTGAAGTCGTTGTATTCCCGGGTCACCTTCTCCAGGGCATAGCTGATGTCAAAGGTGTAGTCCTGCTTCTGGGAATACAGCATCAGGGAAAGGTCGTTGCACAGCTTGACAATCTCCACCATCTTCTGGTGCTGCAGGGCATACTTGCCTTCCATCGATTCCCGCGTTTCGTCAATCTGCACATAGTCGTGATACAGTTCCCTGCGCAGGTTGGAAAGGGTTGCATCCAGTCCCAGGCCCGTGAATACGGCCAGAGCCGGCACGGCCATTACAAGCAGTGCCACCAGGATACTGAAGAGTTTGCGTTGTTTCATATTCTGGCTTTAAATAAACATAGTTAGCCATTTTTCTCCGAAACAACAATAACATCAAGCTTACGCTTGATAGTTTTTGCAAATTCTGAAAGATTTTTGCAGATTTTGAGACTAGTTCTCCCGCATCCAGGCCGTTACGGTCTTTCCCGTATTCTGCTTGAAAGCGGCGCTGAATGTGCTGTAACTGTGGAAACCGCTTTCGTAGGCCAGCTGTAGGGCGGTAAAGGTACGGTGCCCGGAGACGGCCTCCTGGTACAGCCTCATGAAATGCCGGATACGCAGCCCGTTGATATAGGCGTTATAGGTAAGGCCCTGCTGGGTAAAGAACTTGCTAAGATAGGTGTGGTTTGTGCCGATAACCTGGGCAAGCTGCGTTAGGCTTAAGTCATGCTGCAGGTAAAGCTGCGCATCCTCGCAGTTCTTTTTAAGCAGCGGGCCTATATTGGACGGGATGGGCGCCGATGTAACCTCCTGCGGAGTGTCGGGAACGAGCTCCTGCAGTGTTTCCACGCGCCAGAGAAGCAGACCAGTGAGAACGGCCAAGTCCACCTGCAGAAGATACGTGACTATGGGCCCTGTATCGGATCCTTCGTACATGGCGAAGAAGATAAGGAAAACGGCCAGCACCAGCAGGCTCATTCGTATCTCCTTGTGTTCCAAGTCGGCATAATTGTCCTGCAGCCAGCGTCCGTAGCTCCGGACGGCGAAGACCATAAACAGCGTAAAGGCCACAAAGAAAAGCAGGGCATAAACATATAACGATGTCAGATAAACGCGGTCTTGCCCGACAATATATAGAATCAGTAGGATTAGAGAGGGTAACAGCGCCACGCAAAAAGGCCAGAGCGGACGCCGCCTGTCCTGCAGCATAGCCAGCAGCGTGCCCATCATTGTGGGGAACAAGGTGACGATGTCCAAGAGACATAAAACCCCGTAGCACACCATAGGGTCTTTTGTGAAGGGATGGTAAACCCCCAACAGCCACCACATATGGCTGAACGCACACACCAGCATGAAGGCCGCCGTCCATCGGCGCAGGCGCACGGGAGACGTCACTTCCGGGGCAATGGCATTGGCCTTTCTGAACCACAGGTAGATGGCAGCCACAATGCTCAGCATCGTTACGCCCCCGTAGAGCATAACGAAGTACACGTCTTCAATCAGTTGCCTGTGGTCCATCCTCTTTGTTTTGAGGGATAAAGATACTCATTTATATTCAATATTCCATGAGGCTGGTTGGCGGTTGGCGGGGCGATTGTAGTATAATTGGCTGATTGTCAGGTTATTAATTATTTTTCTTTATCCCCGGCGGGATAAAGAAAAAAAGCTACACCATTGATATCCAGCGAGTTATGGCATGGGCATCGAAAAAGGGAAATGGCCATCCATGACCAAATTCAATAATTTGTTGTAGTTTTCATTACACAACCTTGTGTTACACAACCTTGTGTAATTGCAAAGTAATTATTATTTTTGCAAAAAATACTGGCATATGGAACAACCTTTTGTATTTGGCGTACCGGCAGATGATCCCTATTTCATTGGTCGAGAGAAGGAAATTAAACGGCTTGAAGCAAATTTTAAATACGGCATAAACACCGTTTTGATGTCTCCCAGAAGATGGGGGAAGACTTCGCTGGTTAATCGTGTCGCAGGAATGTCGGCAGCAAAGGGCCGCATCATTGTACAGATGGATATCTTCGCGTGTAGAAGTGAATATGATTTCTACAACACATTCTCATCGGCCATCCTCAGACAAACCGCGTCAAAGATTGACGAATGGAAGGATTTGGCAAAGGGCTTTATCGAAAGGTTGACACCCAAGATCGGCCTTTCGCCGGACCCGAGTTCTGATTACTATGTATCGCTGGGCATTACTCCCAAAACACACTCCCCGGAAGAAGTTCTCTCCCTTCCGGAAAAGATTGCGCAAAGGAAAGGCTGTGAATTGGTTATCTGTATAGATGAGTTCCAGCAGGTAGGAGAGTTCCCGGATACACTTGCTGTACAAAAAAGGCTAAGAAGCGTCTGGCAAAATCAGAAACACGTTTCCTATTGTCTCTTCGGAAGTCGTTTGCATATGATGACCCGGCTGTTTCAGAAAAAGAGTTATCCCTTTTATAAATTCGGTGAGATTCTGAACTTGGAGCCGATCCCGTTAAAGGCCTGGATTCCATATATTCAAGGACGGTTCGAAGCCTACGGTAAATCTATCTCAGACGAGTATGTGGCAAAAATCTGTGAAACCGTCCAGTACCAGTCATCCTATGTTCAGCAACTGTCCTATTCCGTCTTACTGCTGTCGGAAAGGGAGGTGGATGAGGATTCCTTTGCACAGGCAGTGGAAGACTTACTGGCCCAAAACAACAATGTCTTTATAGAGCAGACCCAGTCCCTGACCACATACCAGCTCAACTTCCTGAGAGCGGTTATGGATGGGATAACCACCGGTTTTGGTGAAGCCGAAGTACGGGAAAAATACAATCTTGGATCTCCTTCCAATATAACTCGACTAAAGAATTCAATGGAGGATAAAGAGTTGGTAGAACTTACCGCAGACGGAATCATCTTGGGAGACCCGGTTCTTAAGCTTTGGCTAAAAAGAGTTCTCAACTGAAAGATATCCACAAAAAAAAGAGGTCAACTCACTTTTGAGTCAACCTCATTTTTGCGGAGGGGACGAGATTCGAACTCGTGGTACAGAATAACCCGTACGGCAGTTTAGCAAACTGCTGGTTTCAGCCACTCACCCACCCCTCCGGGCTTAAAGCGTTTGAAACTCCGTCTTTGCGGACGGGACTGCAAAGATACGAACTTTTTTTCAGTTCGCAAGATACTGGCCAAAAAAATGCAGTCGAGGTTCCCACCCGGACTGCATTTTTTGGTTAAACCGAAATAACGATAACCTAATAACCAACTTTTCCTTAGTCAGTTGCAAAGTAACACGGATTGCAAACTGCTTTTCTAACAATTTGCGTATTATTACTAACAATTTGCGAAAAACAGCGTTTCGATGCGTTTCGTTTATTTCGTTCGAAAGGGGTACGGTCAAAAACTGGCCGCAGACATTTCCCGTACTATGGTTTGGACAGCCTTAAGTATCTTCTTTGTGGTTCTCTCCCCCGGAAAAACCGCGCCACTCTTGTATGCGCGCATTCTACTTTCGTTGATACCGGCATAGGATGCAAACTTACTCACATTGAAGAAGTCAAAGTAGTTAAAAAACGAAGGAATATCGTATTTAAAACATACATTTACAGCCTCATATACCGGAACATTGTCGAAGCCGTCTTTTTGGGCGTTCTCAATGGCCTCACGGATACTGATCATAAAGTCATTTTTGGCCTCCGCCACGCTTTCTCCGTAGCCGCCGAAGCAATCCCGGCCGATTCTGTCATCGGAGTAAATGCTGTACAGTCCGTCTTTACTCCGCTCTACAATTGCTGTTACTGTCATCTCTAAATGGTTTTATCAAATTCCAGCAGACTTCTTAATGTTATTAAGGGTGCCCGGAGCTATCTCCTTGCTTTGGTGCCTGGGGACTCTGAATCGCAGGTCCGTAATGGGAGAATACCATTCATCGTGTCCCCTGACATTGGTTCTGGTTTCATAACAACCAGCGTCATGTAGCAATCTTTTGAGTTCGGATACTTTCATACGCATTTAGATTGCTATGACGTGCAAATGTAGCGAATTCGTTGCATAAATGCAAGAATTAGAAACGATTTCATCGCGCTTTGTGGGATAATAAGACTTGTGTTCATAGGCGTTTTCTTTTTTACAAACATAACGCAAGGCAGGCACAGCTCCAAGTCCAAACACCCATTCCGCCAAAAGAAATATATGTTTTGCAGGATTGAGATGCGGATTTTTATGTTTTGACGGACTTTTCCGATAAAAAAGAACTGTTTTGCAGGATAGCCGATGGAGTATAAACGAACCAGGGCCCCGTGTTGGGGCCCTGGAGAAAAAGAAGTATATCAAATAGGACTACTCAACGCAACAGCGGACGGAAGATGTGTTACACTTGCCAACTTCTTCCAGTTTATGTCTGTCTCCATTTGTGCTCGCGCGCTAAGTTACTGATTATCAATATACTTTGCGATTTTCTTTGTCCCCTTCGGCCTAAAGAAAACTCTCAACACGCCTGATAATCAACCAGTTACACCACGTACTAAAAAAGCCCCTCATAAACAAAGTTGGGCTCCCAGATGTGGGAGCCCA
The DNA here is from genome assembly GCA_017509685.1 of Bacteroidales bacterium. Classification (GTDB taxonomy): domain Bacteria; phylum Bacteroidota; class Bacteroidia; order Bacteroidales; family UBA932; genus Cryptobacteroides. The sequence goes on along the minus strand of JAFWPA010000078.1, from coordinate 2,459 downwards.
GACTTTTTTATAGATTTGGCCGATGATTATTCGGCGACGCAGCGGACAGCATAACCTAAACTCTTATTCACTGAAGAGTTCTTCTGCTTCAAGGTTGAACTTTCATAGTAAATTCGCCGAGCATATGCCGCAATATGGCCATACCCGTAATCATTTACCCACGAATCAGAATGGGCATTCCATATACCGGTACGGAACGTAGTCTTTATGCTACCTCCATCCATCCAACCTGCAGCAGGGAAGACAGTTGCAGGACTTCCAAGAGTAAACCAATAATGGTCCTTATTATAGGCCCAGCCAGTTTGAGCAGTAATATCACCACCTGTCCAAAGGGGTTTATCGGAATCACGGTTCGGAATTCTATAACCGGGAGGGCAAGGGTCATAGATAGACTTGGAAGTTCCATCTCCCCAAAGTGAAGCTGATGATTCAGAGCACCAATCGGGATTCTCCTGCGTACTTCCATTGTAATATCCACGGGCGAAGAAAGTCGGTCGTTGTATGGACTCTGCAATAGTTATTTGAATCTTATCGGAAGTTCTCTCTACGCCTGCGACTTTTGCTTTAGAGGGATACTCACCCTCAATAATTTCCCGAGGTCCAACAAACGGATCTTTTCGTCCCCACTGATAGAACATACCAATGGATTCAATTGCAATATTGGAAGACGCGCTTGCTTCTGCAACGACGAGAGCACCAAGATTTCGATCCATGACATTCTTCCCAGAAGTGTGAATACCATAATCTGCTGAAGTAATCGTCATTGCCGGTACCCAAATATGCCAACTCCAGATAATATTATCACTGGCATTTTTGGCAGCAATAACAGCATTACCTGCATGTAGAGTAGAAGGCATCTTGAAAGTAATCCAGTAATCATCATCACCCTCCTGCTTATCAAAGTCAACTTCGGCAATCACGGAATTCGCCGTCACGGTCTCTGCATTGTTATATGTCTCCCAGAGAATCTCAACGCTGTTAATAATGCCGACAGCCGTTGAACTATTACCCTTAACAGCTTTAAATTTGAATACCTTATCCTTGTTAGCGGCAACACTCGCATCCACAACATAGCAGTTGGCCGTTCCGGAAGCGCCAAGATCCTCTGCTCCAGCAATAGCGGGATGGGTAGCATCATGGCTAGTAGGAGCTACATAAGGTAGAAGGTGAGAGGAGATATCGCCCAAATTCACAAGCTGTCCTGGATTAACAGAAAATACAGAACTGGAGGACACAACTTTTTTAATCTCACCCGATTTAATAAAGTTCATGATAAAACCACCAGTAAATGACGCGCCACCAGGCAAGTAAATGAAATTGGTGGTAGAGCCATCCGAAACTACTGGGGTCAAGGATGTTGTCAAAGGTACTAATGGTTTATAAGAATCCGCGTCTTTGGCATGAGTAATAGTAGCACCGGTACCTGTATCTCGAACGCGTGCCTGGTATACTTCATAGGCAACGGTTTCTCCATTCTTTCCGGAGAAAGAAACGGAATCAAAATCGCCGCTGACCTTGTAAGAAATAAGACCGTTCAGGTTATAGAATACAAATGTGTCTCCGACATTGCAGGCAGCCAGCAAGAAAGCATTCTGATTGGAGAACGCCTGGTTGTAATACAGATTACCGGGAGCAACTGCATTGGCCGGATACATTGCATAATAGGTGCTCGTTACATCTTGAACCTCATGATAATAATGGATATAAGGATCCAAATCTCCGGGAATAGTAATTGTAGCGGTTTTTCCATCGGCGGAGATATCTCCGGCCGCAAGGGTTACGGTTCTACGGGAAGTTCCACCGGAACCGGCATTGATGAGTATTTCATCACCAACTTCCCAAGTGGTCTTGCCAGTTGAGGTGTCAAGAGCCAACTTAGTATTAGAATCGGGCTGGGCAAATACACAAGTAAATGTGCGACCGGGAAGAACGCTCTCCTCTGCCACAGGCGCGTCTTCAATGCTTTTTGCGCAGGAGAAAGCCATGAACGCCGCAGAAATTGCAGCCAAAGAATACATAAACTTCTTCATAACAAATTCCCTCCTACATTAAATAATCGAATCAAATACAATGTCGGGTGTAATAAGATCATAATTCGGCACATCTCCCGATGTCGCCTGACAGACAGGGTCTCGATAGCCCATCTCCACCACATCAACAGTGGGTTCTAAATAGTCTCTTTTAGTCATAGTATTAATGTGTTAGTAATTGGTTACAGTGGTTCAAATTGTAAAGTTAGATGTCAGGCGCCGTAGGGTAGTTACAATTTGCGCATAAAAAAGAACAAAATACGAAAGATGCCCGACCTTTGGCGGTCGGGCATCTCACATAAATCGTTAGTAAGAAGCCTGTTACAGATTCGTCATCTCAATCTTGTGCAGCCAGGACGGGTTACCGCTGTCGCAGTCGTCGCCAATCCAGATGCAGTTGTTCTTGCGGTCGATGCAAACGGCCTCGGG
>JAFWPA010000077.1 GCA_017509685.1 Bacteroidales bacterium | reverse complement strand
TCCTTGATACCGAGGGTGTAGTTGCCCTGGCCGTCCATCTTCTCGGAGATACCGTTGAAGTCACGGATACGAGGGAGAGCAACACGGATGAGGCGCTCCAGGAATTCGTACATCTTGACGTCGCGCAGGGTGACTTTGGCGCCGATGGGCATGCCCTTACGGAGCTTGAAGTTGGAGATGTCCTTGCGGGAAGCGGTGATGACAGCCTTCTGACCGGCGATGATGCTCAGTTCTTCGGCGGCTTCTTCCACCATTTTCTTGTCCTGGGTGGCGTCGCCCACACCTTCGTTGAGGGTGATCTTCACCAGCTTGGGAACCTGCATGACGGTGGTGTAGGAGAACTGCTTCACCAGAGCGGGAACGATTTCCTCCTTGTATACTTTCTTGAGGTCAGGGCAGTATCCGACAGGAAGAGCCTGAACTTCTGCGGGTTTGTTTGCTTTCTTTGCCATAATTACTTGATCTCCTCTCCGGTTGTTTTAGCAATGCGGACCTTCTTGCCATCGATCTCCTTGTGGGCCACCTTGGTGGGCTTGCCAGCGTTGTCAACGAGATTGACGTTGGAGATGTGGATGCCAGCTTCCTGTTTTACAATACCGCCCTGGGGGTTCTTCGGGTTGGGTTTGGTGTGCTTGGACACCATATTCACACCTTCCACGATCACGCGGTCTTTGTCGCGCAGAACCTCGAGGACCTTACCGGTTTTGCCCTTGTCGTTACCGGCATTCACATACACGGTATCGCCTTTCTTGATATTGAACTTTTTCATAACTCTCTATTCTTTAAAGGACCTCCGGTGCCAGTGAAACGATTTTCATGTAGTTCTCGCGGAGTTCGCGGGCCACAGGGCCGAAGATACGGGTGCCGCGGAGTTCGCCTGCGCCGTTCAGCAGAACGCATGCATTTTCGTCAAAACGGATATAAGAACCGTCGGGGCGACGGATTTCCTTCTTGGTGCGCACGACGACGGCCTTCGTCACGGTGCCCTTCTTGATGTCGCCACCGGGGATGGCGCTCTTGACGGTCACGACGATGGTTTCGCCGATGGTGGCGTAACGGTGGCGGGTACCGCCCAGCACGCGGATGCAGAGGACTTCCTTAGCACCGCTGTTGTCGGCAACCGTTAAACGTGATTCCTGCTGTATCATAATTACTTGACTTTTTCTACGATTTCAACTAATCTCCAGTTCTTGGTCTTGCTCAGGGGACGGGTTTCCATGATGCGCACGGTGTCTCCCTCGGAGCATTCGTTCTTGGCGTCCTCGGCCACGAACTTGGTGGTCTTCTTTACGAACTTGCCGTAAATGGGGTGCTTTTCGTGGGTTTCAACCGCCACGACGATGGTCTTGTCCATCTTGTTGCTGACCACGATACCTACTCTTTCTTTGCGAAGATTTCTTTCCATAGGTCGATGCTACTTTAGTTCTGCTGTTTCTCTTTCTCGGCCAGGATGGTGATCATGCGGGCAATATCCTGACGGGTCTTGCGGATCTTGGAGGTGTCCTCCAGGGGAGAGATCGCATGATTGAGCTTCATGGTGTCGAGGTTGTTCTTTTCGACTTCGATGCGGTCGCGCAGGTCGGCGACGGACATCTCACGTACTTCGGATACTTTCATTTTCTTCTCCTCCGTTAATTATTCTTCTACATAATCCCTGCGGACCACGAACTTGGTGGCAACGGGAAGTTTGTTGGCGGCAAGACGCATGGCCTCTTTGGCAACGGCGAGGGAAACGCCCTCGGCCTCGAAGAGGATACGGCCAGGAGTGATAGGAGCTACGAAGCCCTGGGGATCACCCTTACCTTTACCCATACGGGTATCGAGCGGCTTGGCGGTGAACGGCTTCACAGGGAAGACACGGATCCAGATCTGACCTTCACGGTTCATACGACGGGAAATAGCCTGACGGGCAGCCTCGATCTGGTGGGCAGTGAGCCAGCAGTTTTCAAGGTTCTTAAGGCCGAAGGAACCGAATGCGAGCTGGTTTCCGCGACCGGAATTGCCCTTCATGCGGTTTTTCTGTTCCCTTCTGAATTTTGTTCTTTTAGGCTGTAACATTGCTGTAATGTTTTTAAAATTTCCTTACTAGTCCCTAACTCATTGAAACTCAGCTGGTTGGGTGCATTTTGCTCCAATTTGGGGACTGCAAAGTTACAAAAAAAATCCGAATCACCAAACTTTTTTACATTATTTTTCAACATTTTCGACCGCGGATTTTAACACCTAACTACACGATTTTATCGGCAGTTACGCGAATTGTTGAAAAAAAGTTCCGCATGTTTTCGACACGCGGTTTTGAGCACTGGTAGTGTACTACTGCCTTGCGGCGGGTGTACGTACACAAAATCGGCCTTCTGGCACACTTTTGGTGTACGTACACCCCTGCGGGGATGGGATTGTGCTGGTTTTTGTGTATTTTTGCAACATCGATGAAACTTATCAGGCATATACTTGCGGTCGCTCTGCTACTGCTCCTGCCCCTGACGGCAGGCGCGCAGGGGCATGTGCGCCGGGCCATGGAGAAGGCCCGGGAGCGGCAGGAGTCCATGGCCCGCGCCCAGGTGAACAGCGAGGCGGGGGCATCGGCCCAGGCGGGATGGCTGCGGATGAAGGTGGAGAAGGGGGATACCACCTACTACGACGTCCTTCCGCCCATTTACATCTTCGGTCACGGCAGCAAGAACGCGGAAAAGAACTGGCGGGATTACTACAAGCTGGTCTGGCGCTTCGCGCGCGTGTACCCTTATGCATTAGCTTCCGGCGGGCTCAAGAGACAGGTGGACAGCACCCTCAACGCCAACCACTATAAGGGCCTGCGCAAACAGATGTATATGGACGCCATCCAGAAGCAGCTGTTCAAGGACTTCGAGGGTGCGCTGCACGAAATGACCATCTCGCAGGGCGCACTGCTGCTCAAGCTCATCGCCCGGGAAACCGGCGTGTCCTCCTACGACATCATCCACGACTATAAGAGCGGTGCCGCCGCCGGATTCTGGCAGGCCATCGCCAAACTCTTCGACAACGACCTCAAAGCCCAGTACGACCCCACCGGGGCCGATAAAGACATCGAAGATCTGGTACAGGCCTGGCACGCCGGCGAATTCCCGGCCCTGTACTGGTCTGTCTTCTGGGAAAACCCGCCCGAAGTAAAAGTTCCGGAAAGCTATTTCAAATAATACCCCTACCCACAGATATCCAGCTGGCCGGTGGTTTGGTCGAAGACCATCCAGTTGGGGGCGGTCATCCAGTCGCCCAGCAGCAGGAGGCGGGCGGTGCCAACGGGCATGTCCACGCGGCTGTGATAGTGGCCGAAGATGAAGTAGTTCACGGGATTGTGGTCCTGGAAGTCCTTGCAGAACTTGTACAGGGGTTCGTCCTCTCCCTTGAAGTGGTAGGCGATGGGCTTTTCGTTGCGGGAACGCTGGCTCCAGCCGGTAGCCCACTTGAAGGCGATCCAGGGATGCAGGGTAGAAAAGAGCACTTGCGCCCAGTGGCGGCTGAAAACGTATTTCACAGACTTGTACCAGTGGTTTCCGGGGCCCAGGCCGTCTCCATGTCCCAGGCAGAAGCGTTTGTTGCCGATATCCATCACATAGGGCTGGGCCAGTTTGGCCAGGCCCAGTTCCTGGAGGTAGCTGAAGGTCCAGATGTCGTGGTTCCCTTCAAAGAAGTACACCTTGACGCCGGCGTCCACCAGGTCCGTGAGCGCGCCCAGCGTGCGGGCGTATCCCCGGGGCACCACGAAGCGGTACTCGTACCAGAAGTCGAAGATATCTCCCAGCAGGTACAGGGCCGATGTTTCGGCGGGGTCGATTCCCTTGAGAAACTTCACGAAGCGCCGTTCCCGCTGCTCCGGATCCCCGGCGGGGGAACCCAGGTGGATGTCGGAGACAAAGTATGTGAGGTGCTTAGGCATTTATCCCAGGATGAAGATGAGCACGGCCACCAGCAGGCAGTACAGGGCGAACCAGGTGAGCTTGGCCTTCTTGACGATGGCAATCATCACCTTGCAGGCGAAAAGACCGCTGAAAAAGGCGGCCACGAAGCCCAGGACGAGGGGCAGGGAGCCCACACCTTCCCCGAAGGAAGAGGCTCCGGTGGCCATTTTGAGCACATCCAGCATCTGTTCTCCCACAATGGGGATAAGGACCATGAGGAAGGAGAACTGGGCCATGGATTCGCGCTTGACGCCGCAGATAAGGCCGGTGGCGATGGTGCTGCCGCTGCGGGAGACGCCCGGCGTCACGGCAAAGGCCTGCGCCACGCCCACTACCAGGGCCTGCCAGTAGGAGATACCGTTGCGGGTGTCCTTGGCTACCGGCACCTTGAAGCGCTTGCCGGCGTTGTCGGAGAAGATGAGCAGGGCGGCCGTGATGCACAGGCCCACGCCTACCTGCCACAGCTCACCGCTGAACATGGCTTCCACCTGGTCCTTGAACAGAAAACCCACCAGGGCAACGGGAATGCAGGATACCAGAATCTTGCACACGTAGTCTGTTTCGTCGTTGTACTTGAACTGGAAAAGGCCCTTCAGCAGGTTCCAGATGGCATTCCAGAAGACCACGATAGTGGCCAGCACCGTGGCGAAGTGCACGGTGACGGTGAAATCCAGGAAACCTTCGGCATCGGCCCCTACCAGCTCCTTGAAAATGAGCAGATGGCCGGAGCTGGATACCGGAAGAAATTCAGTGAGGCCCTGTACCAGGCCCAGAACAAAGGCTTGCCACCATTCCATAGACTATTCCTCCTCTTTAAAGCGGCCCATGATGGCCACGATTTCCACTACGATACCCGCCACAATCACGATGGGGGCCGCAACGAGGCGGCGCCAGTCGAACATGGCGTAATTGAAGACCTGGGGGTCGTCGGACCCGCCGCCGGAAAGCAGCAGGAAGCCGGCCGCCATCACCAGCAGGCCTGCAATCATGAATCTGATATTCTTGGCCCCGAGGGCCATTTTCTCTGTGTTTTTAGCCATAAATCAATAAGCGTATAATTTGTCCCGGTTGTAGCCCACCAGACGGCCCACCATAAAGAACGTGCTCACTCCGCAGATGACTACGCCGGCGACGATGATCACCGCCATCACCTGCAGCAGGGACTCCATGGAGAAGATCTGGAAAAGCTGCGGGAATTCATCCCTGAGAATATACAGGCCGCCCACCAGCATGAGGATGGCCAGCAGGGCGGCAAACAAGCCCTGGATAGCCGCACGGCCCATAAACGGCGCGCGGATGTAGCCTTTCGTAGCCCCCACCAGGTGCATGGTATGGATGCTGAAGCGGCGGGAGAAAAGGTCCAGCCGCACCGTGTTGGCAATGAGTACGAAGGAGATGAACAGCAGCGCGGCCACCATGATCACGATGCCCAGGGAGATGCGGCGCAGGTTCTGGTTCAGAGCGTCCACCAGGGACGTCTGGTACACCACTTCCTCTACCAGCGGGGACTGGGCCAGGGCGGCTTTCACCACGGCCAGGCTGTCGGACGACACGTAGTCCGCCTCCAGGTTCACGTCAATGGAAATGGGCACGGGCGCTGTCTCAAACACGTCCAGGAAGTCCTGTCCCAGCATACGGGACATTTCCTCCACGCCCTGTTCGCGGGAAACGTAGTGGGTGGTGCGCACCCCGGGGATGGCCGCCACCTGATGCTCGTACTGGAGGGCCTGTTCTTCCGTGACGTGCTGCTTGAGCAGGACGGACACCTGCAGGTTCTCCTTGAAATAGTCGCCAACGGCCTTGGCGTTCACCAGCAGCAGGGTTCCCACGCCCAGCAGCAACAGCACCAGCGACAGGCTGATGACGGTGGAAATCCAGGCGCTCACAAGGCGCCGGCGCATGGTGGAATTCTTCATAATCGCCCCAAAGTTACGGAAAGCGCCGAAAAACTCAAAAAAAATTAGTAACTTTGTGGGTTAAATGAAAGTACTATGGAAGATTCCGTCAAGAAGATTCTGTTCGTAAGTTCCGAAATGGAGCCCTACCTCCCGGAAACCCGGATTGCCAAAGTCTGCCGCGAACTGCCGCAGGGCATCCAGGAGCGCCGCAAGGAGATTCGCGCCTTCATGCCCCGCTACGGGTGCATCAACGAGCGAAAGAACCAGCTGCACGAGGTCATCCGCCTGTCGGGGATGAACATCATCATCGGCGATGTAGACCGTCCGCTGGTGATCAAGGTGGCTTCCATATCGGCCGCCCGCATCCAGGTGTACTTCATTGACAACGAGGATTACTTCCGCCGCAAGCAGATCTGCCGGGACGAGCACGGCAAATTCTTCCCCGACAACGGAGAACGCGCCATCTTCTTCGCCCGCGGCGTCCTGGAGACGGTGAAAAAGCTGCGCTGGGCCCCGGACATCATCCACTGCAGCGGCTGGATTTCCCACGTACTTCCCCTTTACCTGAAAAAAGCGTACAAGGACGACCCTATCTTCTCCAATTCCAAGGTGGTGCTGTCCCTGTTCGACGACGTTACCACGGAACCCCTTTCTCCGGGCTTCGCCAATACCATCCAGTACGGAGCCATCAAACCCAAGGACGTTACCCTCACGGAGCAGGCCAACGGCATGGAACTTGCAAAATTGGCCGCTCTGTATGCCGATGGAATCATCCTGGGCTGCCCCAACGTGGACGCCTCCCTCCAGGAGTACTGCGCCTCCCTGGGCCTCCCTGTCCTCCCCTATGAGGAGGAAACCTTCCAGGACGGCAGCTACATGGACCGTTACAACGCTTTTTACGACGATTTGCTGAAATGAGAAAAATCCTGGCCTTGTGCATGGCGGCAGCCCTGATCCTTCCGGGCTGCGTAGTGGTTGACAACAGCCTGGGAGACGGGCTGGTGGACAAAAGCCTCCTCTATGATACCCATACGGTAGAGTTCGAGCTCACCGAGATCCAGCTGAAGAAGTCCGACGCCCTGTCCGGCTACTCCAGCAGCAAGCTCACCATCGGCGCGGTGCGGGACGCAGTCTTCGGCCTCACCACCCGTGAGGCGGGTTTCCCGCTCATCCCCGCCCTGGATACCATCGACCTGGGAACCAATCCCCAGGCGGTGAAGTTCACCCTCCGCTTTTCGGCCGATACCATCTCCTGCAACAGCGACAGCCAGGCCCGCATCCTGCAGAACCTGCGCGTGACAGAGCTGCTGGAGCCGCTGCCCCTGGGCGCCAATACCGGCTGCACGCAGGAAATCCCGCACAGCACCCAGCTCATCACGGACGGCATTCCGGTGTATAGCGGAGACGGGGACCTTTCCTTCTCCCTGAACAAGGCCTATGCGCAGAAATACGTAGACGCCATTGTGAAGAGGAAGGGCATCATCAACGACCAGACGCAGACCGAGGACGACGATGACGACCTCCTGGGACTTATCAATTACTACCAGACCTGGATTGACGAGCTACCCGGCATCTATATGTCCATGGACGCCCCGGAGGGCCTCGGCGGCCGTATCAACCTGTTCAACTTCTCCTGCCTCAGCGTAGAGAGCAACTACTACGTCCGCAACAACAACGTGGGCCTTCTTACCGTGCACAGCACCTGGGACGGTGTAGCCAAGGACTCCACTTTCCTGTTCATTCCCGGAGAAACGTCCTTCTTCGACGAAGTGACTTACCTCAACAACAACACCGCCTTTGACCAGTACTGCTTCAACCGCACCACCCACGAAACCACCGAAGGAAAGGCCGTGGGCGACATTCTGATAGAAGGTGGCGGCGGGCTCAAGCCCGTGATCCTGGCCAGCGAGCTGCAGGAAAAGACCCGCGCCGCCATCGCCAAGGCCGGAGGAGACCCGGACAAGGTAATCATCGTCAAGGCTTCCATCATCCTGCCCTTCGAGATGCCGGAGGACTACAGAGATATGAAATACTACCCCACGGTGCTCAGTCCCACCATCCAGAAGGAGAAGGATTCCGACACCGGAGACAAGTACATCACCTTCGCCGGCCTCACAGACGCCAGCGTGAGCGATGAAGACCAGGGAGACATAGACCGTTCCAACCTGTGCTACTCCCCCGACATCACCTATCACCTGCAGGAACTGATGGACCGCACGGACCTGGGCACGGCCACGGACTCCGACATCTGGCTCCTCACCGTCCACACCGAAAAGGTGGCCAATGCCAGCGGTTCGCTCTATGACAGCGAATATTACCAGCAGCTGATGTACGCCAGCTACTACCAGAGCCTGTATGGCGGCGGTTACGGCTATGGCGGCTACGGTTACGGCGGCTATGGCAACAACTACAGCAACTACTATAATTATATGATGCTGGCCCAGATGATGAACGCATCGTCCCAGCAGAGTTACAGCTATACCACGGAACTGGACAAGGACCGCTATTACTGCGCCGTCCTCTGCGGCCCCGGCAGCGACCGCAAGCCCTTCTTCCGCGTCACCTACTCCGTTCCCCGACAGTAGGTCAGTGATACCGCACAAAAAAAGGTCAGCCGCTTGGCTGACCTTTTTTATGTGTGATTGGGAGAATTAAGCACCAATCTTTTCTGCAACTTTGGCGATGGCGTCACCCACGGTGGAGATACCGCTGGTTTCCTCATCGGGAATCTTGATGCCGAAAACGCGTTCGAATTCCATCAGGAGTTCTACGGTGTCCAGGGAGTCGGCACCCAGGTCGTTGGTGAAGCTAGCGGACTCGGTTACGGCGCTTTCCTCTACACCAAGCTTGTCAACGATAATATCCTTGACCTGCTTTACGATTTCTTCCTTTGTCATAACGTTGTTAGGTTTTAAGTTTATTGTTTACGTACTCTTTTCTTCAACTTGTAATAACACGCAAAGTTAATAATATTTTTCTTAAAAATGAAAGGATTACGTACCTTTGTACACACGAGAGTATGACTGTCAAGGAAAAAATAGCCCTTTTCCCGCACGCTCCCGGCGTTTACCGCTACTATGACGCCGAGGGAAAAGTCATCTATGTGGGCAAGGCCAAGGACCTGCACAAGCGTGTGGCTCAGTACTTTGTACCCCCGGAACGGCTGAACACCAAGACGCGCATCCTGGTGAGCAAGATTGCCGACGCCCAGTTCTCCGTGGTGGACAGCGAGGCCGACGCCCTCCTGCTGGAAAACAACCTTATCAAGCAGTACAAGCCCAAGTACAACATTCTCCTCAAGGATTCCAAGACCTATCCCTGGATCTGCATCACCGGGGACGATTTTCCCAAGGTGTTCATCACCCGCCGCATCGAGAAGGGCAAGGGAAACCGTTACTTCGGCCCATACAGCAGCGCCCTGCATGCGCGGAACCTGGTGGATTTCTTCGGAGAGATGTACCCGATCCGCACCTGCAACCTCAAGATTACTTCGGAGGCCATCCTGCGGCATAAGTTCCGCCCCTGCCTCAACTTCCATATCGGCAAATGCAAGGCGCCCTGCGTGGGCGGCATCTCCAAGCAGGAATACGGGGCCAACATCGAGGAAATCGCACGCATCCTGTCCGGCCGCGGCGGGGACGTCATCCGTCATTACAAGACGCTGATGGCCGATGCCGCCGAGCGTCTGGACTTCGAGGAAGCGCAGGTGTACAAGGACAAGCTGCGCACCCTGGAGCGCCACTACGCCAAGAGCATCATCACGCAGGCGGCCGACACCGACGCCGACGTCTTCTCCCTGGTCTTCGACGGAGCCGATGCCTTCGGCAACTTCCTCCGCATTCGCGGCGGCGCCATCGTCCAGAGCCTGAACCTGGGCTTCCGCAGCCAGATCGAGGAGTCGGAGGCCGCCATGCTCAGCGCCTTCATCGGCGAGATTGAAGACAAGTTCGGGGAACTGTCCAAGGAGGTCATCGTGCCTTTCCTGCCCGACGTAGAGATTCCCGGAGTCACTTTCCGCATTCCCCAGCGAGGAGACAAGCTGGCCCTGCTGGAGCTCAGCGCCAAGAATGCCAAGGAGTTCCACTTCAACAGCCTCAAGCAGCGGGAGCACACGGACCCCGACGCCTTCCGCCAGAGCGTGATGCTGGAATTGCAGAAAGCCCTGGGGATGAGCGTGCTGCCCCGCCACATGGAATGCTTCGACAACTCCAACATACAAGGCACCAATCCGGTGGCTTCCTGCGTGGTTTTCCGTGACGCAGAGCCCTCCAAGAAGGATTATCGCCGCTTCAAGATCAAGACGGTGGTGGGCGCCAACGACTACGCCTCCATGAAGGAGGTGGTGAACCGGCGCTATTCCCGGATGCTGGCCGAAGACCCCGACGACCTTCCGCAGCTCATCGTGATTGACGGCGGCAAGGGACAGCTGGAGTTTGCCTGGCAGGCCCTGGCCGAACTGGGCATCCTGGAGCGGGTAACCGTCATCGGCCTGGCCAAACGGCTGGAAGAAGTGATAAGGGTAGGAGACCCCTACCCCCTATTCATCGACCGGAATTCTCAGGCCCTGAAGGTGCTGCAACGCATCCGCGATGAAGCCCACCGCTTCGGCATCACCTTCCACCGCAACCTGCGCTCCAAGGCCGCCATCCAAAGCGCCCTGCGGGAAATCAAGGGCGTGGGCGAAAAGACCGAACAGCGGCTGCTGATGCACTACGGCTCCGTGGCCCGCATCGCCGCCGCCCCGCTGGAAGAACTGTCGGCCCTGGTAGGTGCTGATTTGGCAATAAAAATACACGATTATTTAAATAATGACTGAGAAACAGTTCAATAAATGGTTCAATACGTTCATCCTTGTGGGGATGACCGTGGTGACGGTTTTGGTGACGGGTATCAAGCTCCGCGGGGCCGATGGCGGGGAGTGGCTGCTGTTGATGTCGGCCCTGGGGTCCCTGATGGGCGTTCTGGCCACGGTGTGCTCGGCCAACGGATGGATCATTACCTTCCTGTTCGGCTTCTTCGACGTGAGCATCTATGGCGTGGCCTGCTGGATCAACTGGCGGGACGGAGGGTCCGGCCTGGGAAACGCCCTGCTGCATTTCCTGTACTTCGTACCCATGCAGCTGGTGGGTTTCCTGCAGTGGAAAAAGCGTGGGGCCAAGGGAGAGTCGCAGGTGAAAGCCCGTCGCCTGACTCCCGCCATGCGCTGGGCCTGGCTGGGAATCACCCTGGCCGCTACGGCGGTGCTGTATGTGATTCTGCTGCGCTTCGACCGCTCTGCCGCAGAAGGCTTCCTGCGCGTAGCCGTGTTACTGGACGTGGTGCCGCTGGTGTGCAATGTGATTGGCCAGCTCCTCATGTCCACCGCCTACATGGAACAGTGGATCTTCTGGATAGCCGTGAACATATTCTCCATCGGCCTGTGGCTTACCTCCGACAAGTCGTTTGCTCCGGTATATATTGTGAAATACGCCTTCTACCTGATTAATTCCCTCAACGGGCTGCGCATCTGGCTGAACCTGAGCCGCCCGGCTGGTGAAGGCGTGGACGCAGGGGGCACCCTCAACTGATTGATTATCAGGTGTATAAAAAATTTTCTTTAGCCCAAACGGACTAAAGAAAATTCTAAAGTATGCTGAGTATCAGCTATTTAGCCACGGCGGCGGCGACGGCTTCACGGATGGCGCTGCCGCGGAGGTTGCGCTTGACGATGGTGCCGTCGGGGCCGAAGAGGATGATGTGCGGAATGCCTTCGATGCCGTAGATGTCGGTGGGCACCTGCTGGGCGTTGATGATCTGGTTCCAGACGATGTTTTCTTCCTTGGCGGCCTGGACGGTGTCTTCCGGCTTGTCCCAGACAGCGACGGAAAGCATGTCGAACTTGTCACCGTGGAATTCGTCGTAGACGGCGCGCAGGTTGGGCATTTCCCGGCGGCAGGGGCCGCACCAGGAGGCCCAGAAGTCTACCAGCACGTATTTTCCTTTGCCGATGAAGTCGGAGAACTTGACACCGTCAATCTCGAAATCAGTGAACATCATGCCTTCGGCGGTACCCTTGCGGGAAGTAACGCTTTCCTTGATGCCGGCCACGAAAATGGAATCCTGTTCATCCAAGGGAGCGGTGAACTTCTCCAGATAGGCGGCCAGTTCGGCGTCGTCCAGTTCGGAGTAGATGTTCTTGAGGGCTTCCAGACCCACGGCGTTGTCCAGGTTCTGGGCCAAGGCCTCTTTGTTATAGTTGACGTATACCTGGTAGCAGGAATCGGCGTAGGCCTCTGCGGCAGCCTCGTCGTCGGCTAACTGCACAATACCGTTGCGGTATTCTTCCATGAAGTTCTGGTTCCACTCGGTGTATTCGGCCAGTTTCTCTTCTACGGATTTCTTGGGGGCGCAGCTGATGCTGAGGGAGGCGACGGCGGCGGCCGTCATAAGGATGTAACGTGTTTTCATCTTCTAAAATTTTACTACTAATGTGCAAAGATAAGAAAAAGCGGCCGCATAACGACCGCTTTCTCAAATATTTGTGCTAAAAAAGCTTAGCGACGTTCTCCGCGGCCGCCTTCACGGCGTGCACCGCGTGCGGGACGGTCACCGCGTTCTCCGCGACCACCTTCACGGCGGCCACCTTCACGACGGCCGGTGCCGGGAGCGGCAGCGCTGGAGGCGAAACCGGCGTTCGGGGAGAGGTCCTGCTTGCCGTACTTCTCACCGTTGCAGATCCACACCTTGATACCCATGGTACCCATCTGGGTGTGAGCCACTGCAAGGGCGTAGTCGATGTCGGCGCGGAAGGTGTGCAGCGGGGTGCGGCCTTCCTTGAACATCTCACTGCGGGCGATTTCGGCGCCACCCACACGGCCACTGATCTGGACCTTGATGCCTTCGGCACCCACGCGCATGGCGGTGGCGATGGCCATCTTGATGGCGCGGCGATAGCTCACGCGGCCCTCGATCTGGTGGGCGATGGAGTCGGCCACGATGGTGGCATCGACCTCCGGACGCTTCACTTCGAAGATGTTG
>JAFWPA010000076.1 GCA_017509685.1 Bacteroidales bacterium | reverse complement strand
TTTGCCGCCGGCTTCCTTTAGATTCCGTCTCACGGCGGACACCCTTGCCTTTGGCTGTAACCTTCCCACTATCAGGGCGGTTTGGGGACTTGCACCCGTTAGAGTACGCTCGTGCTGGGCGAACCAAAAAAGGATGGCCTTTGAAGCCATCCTTCGTGCGCGAAATCAGAGTCGAACTGACACGTCCTTTCGGACACTACCTCCTGAGAGTAGCGCGTCTACCAATTCCGCCATCCGCGCATCGTTTTGGGACTGCAAAGATACTCACTTTTTTTGAATCTCCAAACTTTTATTTTCAATTTTTTTAAATCACGATTTCCAGCTGCTGCGTCGTGCTCCATTGGGCCGATGCAAAGCGAATGTGCGTGACGGAAACGTCCACTTCCAGGGCACGGTCCTCGAGGTCCGGGGCGTACCAGTCGTAGCCTGCGGCCTCCAGGTAAGTACCCAGCGGGAAGCTGCGCAGGATGCGGTCCTCCAGGACGATGTCCAGCCACAGCGGGTCCCCGGCCCGCTGCCGCGGGAGTCGGCACTCGCCGGAGCCGGAGAGCAGGCAGTAGAACGCCCCCTCCAGGGGATGCCCCCCGTCCAGGGAATAGCCGTTCACACTCCCCCGCACAGCCACCGACAGGGGCCTTCCCCAGCCCGGCGGGCCGGTAAAGCGCAGGCACAGCGTGCAGAAGTGCTTGCGCAGGCAGACATCGGCCCGGGCCGTCTCTCCGGTGCAGTCCACGGTAGCACGCCAGGCATACAGCGGCGGGGCCTGCAGGCCGTACGGGATGCGGACCTCCAGACTGTCCCCGGCCTCCGCCCCCGAAACCGCTACCAAAGCAGCACTTCCGCCGTACACCCACAGGCTTAAGACGCTGTCCCGCTGCGCCGTGCCGGCGGGGCTGCCATTCATGTACAGCGCCGCCGGGCCAGGCATATGGACAGAGAGGATGCAGGGGCAGTCTTGCCGTTTTTCCTTTACGGCATTACAGGACAACAAGGTTACCAACAGGCATATCAACGCCCCTGCTCTCTCCATCCGTCTATTTGTCAAAGTAGGCAAACGTCTGTTCAATGGCGTCGTCCATATGGGGATACAGTTCCAGCAGCGATTCCTTGAGGTCGTCGACGCCCGCCACTTCCTCCGTGAGGGCCTTGAACAACTGGCCGTAGGAAAGACCCCGCTCATACAGATAGGTGAAGATATCCGGATAGAACCACACAAAGCTGTTGCCATAGGATGTGATGGTGCCGCCGTAACGCTCCTTGCGCAGGGACGCCTCCATGAAATAGGACCACATTTCAGACACTTCGCAGTAGCCTGCTCCATCCTTGGTTCCGCTTCCGTACATGGACCATCCTTCCAGCACAAAGCATTGGAGTACATATTTAATATAAGGTGCCCAGTAATTGTTGCCCACCTTGGCATAGTGGCTGGCGTGGGCCAGTTCGTGGATTACGGAACCGTAAATTCCCTCATAATCCTGCTCCTTGGCGCCGATGGTAATGTCCGGCAGGAACAGCTCCACCAGGCTCATGTAGATGCCCAGGTAATCCTTCAGGATAGAATCCTCCAGGAAGGCGCCGTGGTGCAGCATGGAGGCACTGGAGCACTTAAGGCCGTCCAGGATCCAGAAGCGCAGGTCCGCCGGCGGCGGCGCAATGTCAAGGTCGTCCCGGGTGCAGCGGGAATAGTAATCATAAGCAGCGTTGTTCACCGCGCAACGGCGGAAGAAGATGGGGCACTCTTCCTGCGTCACGTGGAAGTCCACGCCCTCCGGTCCGGCCTTCCCCAGCGTAAAGACTGACGCCGGCACCAGGATGAAGTTGAAGCCGATATTGAACCCCTTCTCGTTCTTGCACACCACCCTGTACCGGGGCGTACCGGAGAAACTGGTCTTCATCTTGTAATAGCCGTCGCGGTCCGTATAGGCTATGCCGATGCGCACGAAGATGTTGCACGCCACCATAATGCCCGACACGCCGATGGGCTTTCCGTCGCAGTAGCCGGGGTCCTCCACGGTGATGCGCCCCTCGGGCGTAGCCGATGTGGAGCCTTTGGTGAGTGTCTCCAGCAGATCCTCATTCCCGGTGAGGCGGAAAGCCTCCTGCTCTACCAGATTCCAGTCCACGCCGTCATCGGCCTTGGAAGCGGCCTGGTGTTCGGAAAGGAAACATTCGTCCAGCAGCTCATAGCGGATGCCGTCGGGGAAGGCGAAGTCTACCGGTACCACGGCATACTGCCAGGTGATGTCGTTCTCCCCCACCTCGGGGTCCTGGTAGTAATCCCCTTCCCGCAGGATGCTGTAGTCCATGGGATGGTCCATCAGGTAAAGTCCATCCTCCTTCAGCTGCTGCAGCTGGTCGTCGTCCTGTGGCAGGAAACGCACATAGTAGTCGGTAGCCGACAGGGGCGCACGGTCGGCCTTGGTGGGATACACACTGGCCAGGGCCTTCTGCATATTGGCTACGGTGTAGGGATCGTCCAGCTTCTCTCCCAGCTGGATCATGTCGTGGTACAGTTCGCCTTCCGGGGTACGGTTCGACGGCTGTTCTTCGGGGGCCGCTTCGTGGTTGCAAGCCACCAGGAGCGGGAACAATAAGGCAATCCAAACAAACTTTTTCATCGTTTAACAGTTTTTCTCCCTGCAAAGCTGGAAAAACTTATCCGTTTCACATGAGGGTGAAACGTTTAACTGCAAAATCGGCCTCCCACACACGCAGAAGGCCGATTTTCGGCAACCGCTAAACGGATAATTGCTGCAAATGCTCCCCAAAAAAGCAAAAAATCAGCCTCCCACACACGCAGGAGGCCGATTATCCGTTTCAGTAAAAAAACCTAAAAATGTGTTACGGTTTTCTGTTCCACAGCGGTGAGCAGTTTGTTGGCCAGGGAAGACACGCCAAAGCGGAAGAGTTTCTTGTTCAGCCACTCCTCTCCCAGGATGGTCTTCACAATGGTCCAGTAGCACAGGGCGTCCTGGGCCGACGACACGCCGCCTGCAGGCTTGAAGCCCACCTTCACGCCGGTCTTCTCATAGTACTTCTTGATGCACTCGCACATGACGTAAGCGGCCTGCGGTGTAGCGTTCACCTTTACCTTGCCGGTAGAAGTCTTGATAAAGTCGGCGCCATTCTCCATGGCCAGGAAGGAAGCGTCGGCGATGGCCTGGGTATTCGGCAGCAGGCCGGTTTCCAGGATAACTTTCAGGATCACGGGGCGGCCCAGCTCCTTGGAGAGCTTCTTGATGAGGTCGCTCACGGCCTTGATTTCGGCGCCGGCCTTGTCGTAGTCCCCTACCAGGAAACTGTTCAGGGCCAGGACGATGTCAATTTCATCGGCGCCGTCCTTCACGGCCATCTCCACCTCTTTCAATTTCACTTCCAGGAAGCTCTGGGATGTGGGGAAGCAGGCAGCCACGCAGGTTACATGGATTTCCTTGCTGGCGCGGGTGGCGGCCACTACGGAAGCAAAGTTGGGATACACGCAGCAGGATGCGGGATACGGGAAGTCCGGGAAGGCGGTGCGCAGGGCGTTCACCTTTTCTACCATGGCCTTCACCGAGGCGGGAGTGTCGTCATTGGCCAGAGTGGTCTGGTCCATGATGCCGAAGCAGGCTTTGTACAGCTCCGGGGAAGCAAGCTCCTCCAGGGAGGCGGCAATGAGTTCCAAATTGTGGGCAATGGCCTCGTCGTTGGGCGTATAGCCGTATTTGCTGGAAATAGACATAAGTTTATCCTTTAATTTGAACATTGAATCCTTCATCTATGAGCGGCTGCACCAGGGAGCGCATCTCCGCTTCGGTATATTTCTTCAGGCCCGTCATGGGCGTTTCCCGGTTGATGGTATACACCATCACTTCCCGCGGCTTCACCCGGCGGACGATTTGCATCCAGTCCTGTACCCAGTCCTCCGTGGCCCAGCCGGGACCGCGCAGGAACATGGTCTGCAGTACAAAATTCCCTTCAAAGCGCTCCAAGCTCTTCACAACGTCTTCCACGTGGTAAGCGCCCACGGGCTTGTTCACCAGCGCCGCCTGTGCGTCTGTGGCGGCATCCAGCTTGAGGATGGCGTTGTCCACCTGCCGCAGGGCCTCGAAGATGCCGGGCATTCCGCAGCGCGTGGCGTTGGACAGCACGCTTACCTTGGCTTTGGGATAATACTGGTCCCGCAGGGCCAGCGTAAGGGCCACGATGGCCGGGAAATCCGGATTCAGCGTGGGTTCCCCGTCTCCGGAGAAAGTGATGGAGTCAATGGGCGTATGACTCTCTACGCACGCTTTCAACTTCTCTTCCAAAGCCATCCGGACATCCTGGGCCGATGGCAGCCGCGTATCCTCCAAACCGTCCTTGTTCCAACCGCACTCACAGTACACGCAGTCAAAGTTACAAATTTTTCCTTTCTGCGGCAAGAGGTTGATTCCCAGGGAACTCCCCAGCCGGCGGCTGAAAATGGGGCCGAAAACCGTGTCTTCCCTTAACATAAGCGTATGGATTGATTGCCTGAAATTCTTACTACGCCGGGCTTTTTGCCGGGCTCCAGGGTTCCCATCACATCCTCTTTCCCCAGGAAACGGGCGCCGTTCAGGCAGGCCCAGGTAAGGAGTTCCTGCAGGGGCAGGTCAAAAGCGTTCCGGAGGCACTCTATCTCGGCCAGCATATTCAGCTGGTCGTTGGAAGAGAGGGAATCCGTGCCGATGCAAATGGGAATACCGCTCTCCCGCATTACGGGAATGGGCGGCAGCATATTGTGGATAAAGAGGTTGGACAGCGGACACACGGCCAGGAAAGGCTGTGCCAGGGCTTTGCGGGCAGCGGCGGCACCATCGGCCGTGAGGCAGCATTCGTGCACCAGCAGCACGTGACCCTGAACAGGCTGCGGCAAACCCGCGGCACGCAGGCGCTCCAGGAAGTACTCCAGGGAGCTGGTGCCCGTCACGGGCGGGGTGGGGATGCCGTTGCGCACGCGGTTGTCCCACATGGGGCCGCTGCCATACATCATCATCTGTTCCTCTTCGTCGGATTCCTCGCTGTGGAAGGAGAGGAAGCCGTCTTCCAGGCCGGCGGCCGATGAGGCACTCACCAGCGCCGGACTCATCGTATAGCAGGAGTGGGGGGTGGGGGCAGCGTCCAGGCCCAGGGAACGGGCCTGCTCCTGCAGCTGGCGCACCCCGGCCATCACCTGGTCACATTCCTCCGGCTGCGCGCCGAACACTTCCAGGAAGGTGCGGGTGTACAGCGGGTGGGAGGCCTTGACGGGGAAGGAATCGGCGCAGTTGGAAATATCGGCCATGGCTTGCACGCCCTGCGCCCAGAGGCCGTCCATTTCCTTCTTCAGGGCGGCTACCTTGTCTTCGTAGGATGAGGTGTCGCGCAGTTCATTGATCTGGTCGATGAAGCCCGCCATCCCGGTTCCCTTGCGGAAGAGGCCTTTCATATAGGAAAGCTCCACGTGGCAGTGGGCGTTCACGAAACCCGGGCACAGGATGCCTTCTTCCACCTTTTCGGTGGCGGGGCACTGCCCGGTGCGCACCACGGTCCCGTCTTCTTCCACCTCTACAAAAGCGTGCTGCAGAGGTTCACCGGCAAGGGTGTAAACGGTATCGGCTGTAAAGATCATAAGCTGTCTACGGGCGGGAAAAGCAAGGTGTCCAGGTCCTTCATACTGATGGAATCCACGGTGTACAGGTAAACCCTGTCGTTGTCAAAGCGTACGTGCAGGGTATCCACCTGGCGCACCCGGGGACGGGGACGGCGGGTGGTATCCACCTTCATGTCGTAGATACGAAGATAACCCCTGCGCCATTCGTCCAGCCGGATTTCCCCGGCCACCACCTTGGCTTCCTTCTCCAGGCGGTCGGCCACCGCGTCCATGATCTTCTCCATCTTGGCAGGATTGCCCAGATAGTATTCCACGCTGTAGAGGAAGTCGTCGGTGTCGTAGCCGTAGGCTTCGAAGATGCCTTCGTACACCAGGGATGTATCGGCCTGCTTCTTCAGCTCCCGGTCCTGCTTGATCTGCTGGTCCTGGATAAGGATATCGGCCATGATGTTCTCCATATCGTCACGCGGGATGCGCTGGGGACCGCAGGCGGCCGCCAGAAGCACAACGAGGAGGATATGAAGGTACTTTCTCATTAACGGAGGATGGCGCCCAGTTCGTTCTTCAGGGCCTCCAGGACGCGGTTCATGGTGCTTTCCACCTCGGCGTCGGTGAGGGTGTGCTCCAGGTCCTGCAGCACAAAGTTCAGGGCGTACTGCTTCTTGCCCAGGAGGATCTTCTCGCCGCGGTACACGTCGAAGAGGGTGATGCTCTTGATGAGCTTCTTGCCGGCGCGGAGGGCGCACTTCCGCACATCGGCATAGGAGACTTTCTCGTCCAGCAGGAGGGCCAGGTCACGGCGAACCTCGGGGAACTTAGGCAGTTCCTTGAAGGAGAATTTGTCGCGCTTGATGAGGGTGAACAGTACCTCCCAGTTGATCTCGGCGGCGAAAACCGGCTGCTTCACGCCGAAGCGCTTGGCCAGGGCGGGATGGATAGTGCCCAGGGTGGCCAGCAGCTGCGGCTCCTTGCCGGGCAGGCTGTAGGTGATGCCCTCGGAGAAGATATCGGCCGGGGCGGCGCCCATCTGCAGACTGTTCAGGTCAATGCGGTAACGGGCCATCAGGTTCTCTACATAGCCCTTGAGCTGGAAGAAGCTGGACTTGGCGGCGGGATTGCGCCACACCTTGTCCGGAGTTCCGCTGAGGAAGAGGGAGAAGCAGCGGTGCTCCTCGTAGCCTTCCAGGGTTTCGCCACCCTTACCGGCCAGACGGCGGTATACAGAGCCGTACTCGAAGAAACGGAGGGAAGTAGCCTGACGGTTCAGGTTGTAGGCCACCACCTCCAGCCCGTTCAGGAGCAGGGTCTGGCGCATCACGTTGAGGTCGCTGCTGAGCGGGTTCACAATGCGCACACAGGCCTCCACGGGGAAGGTTTCCAGGTTAACATAGTATTCCTCCTTGGTGAGGGAGTTGTTCATGGTTTCCACAAAGCCGTTGGCCGCCAGCCAGTTGGAAATGGCGTTGCGGGTGGCTTCGGGGTCCGGTTGCTGGGAAGGGTTCACGCTCATGCGCAGGTTCTGCGGCAGCTCGATGTTGTTGTAGCCGTAAATGCGCAGGATTTCCTCCACTACGTCGCACTCGCGGGTGACGTCCACCATATAGGTAGGGGCCGCAACCACAGCACCGTTTGCAGTCTTCTTCACAAACTGGTAGTTCAGGCCTTCCAGGATTTTCTCGATGGTCTTCTCGCCGATTTCCTTGCCGATAAAATGCTGGATGCGCTTGTAGTCCAGCTCTATCTGAGCACGGCCGATGGGCTGCGGATAAATCTCCCGCACCTTGCCCACCACCTTGCCGCCGGCCACTTCCAGGATAAGGAGGGCGGCGCGCTTGGCGGCGTACAGGGCAGCCTCGGGGTCTGCGCCACGCTCGAAGCGGAAACTGGCGTCGGTGCTCAGGGTCTGGCTCTTGGCGGTCTTGCGGATGCTCACGGGGTCGAAGTAGGCGCCCTCGATGAACACGTCCACCGTGTTGTCGGTTACGCCGGAATCCTCACCGCCGAACACGCCGGCGATGCACATGGGACCTTCTGCGTTGGCAATGACCATATCGCAGGCTGCCAGTTTGCGCTCTATGCCGTCCAGGGTCTTGATGGGCTCCCCTTCTGCGGCGCGGCGCACAATGACCTTACCACCCTTGATCTGGGCAGCATCGAAGGTGTGCAGCGGCTGGCCGGTCTCGAAGAGCACGAAGTTGGAGATGTCCACCACGTTATTGATGGGCTTGAGGCCGATGGAAAGGAGCCGATCCTGCAGCCACTGCGGGCTGGGGGCCACCTTCACGCCCTTCACCGTGATGCCGGCGTAGCGCGGGGCGCCGGCGGTGTCCAGCACCTCCACGGGGATGGACTCGCCCTCCCCTTCCTTGAACGCCTCCACCGACGGCAGAGTAAGTTCGCAGGGGATGTCCCGGGAGCGCAGGTAACCGTAGAGGTCCCTTGCCACGCCGATATGGGATGCCGCGTCAATGCGGTTGGCGGTAATCTCGTACTCGATAACGGCCTCTTCCTTCAAGTTCAGGTATTCCTTAGCGGGCGTGCCGATGACAGCGCTCTCCGGGAGCACCATGATGCCGTCGTGGCTGGTGCCGATACCCAGTTCATCTTCGGCGCAAATCATGCCCAGGCTTTCCACGCCGCGGATCTTGGACTTCTTGATCTTGAAGTCTCCGGGCAGGACGGTGCCTATACGGGCGAAGAGCACCTTCTGGCCGGCCGCCACGTTGGGTGCGCCACACACCACCTGCACGGGCTGCTCCGGGCTGCCGTCGTTCAGGGTGGTAATGTGCAGGTGGTCGCTGTCGGGGTGCGCCTCGCAGGTGAGCACCTGGGCCACCACCACGCCCTTCAGACCTCCGGGAACCACTTCCTGGATTTCCACGGAATCCACCTCAATGCCAATCGAAGTCATGGCCTCGGCCACCTGATCCGGGGTGAGGTCGCACTTAAGATACTCTTTGAGCCAACTGTAACTTAATTTCATTGTATGTCTTCTAACTTAAACAAATCTTCTACGAATTCCTTTTTATCAAAGACCTTGAGGTCTTCCACGCCTTCTCCAATTCCCAGGAACTTGATGGGGAACTGGAACTGGTCCACGATACCCACTACCACGCCGCCTTTGGCGCTGCCGTCCAGCTTGGTGACGGCCAGGGCGGTGACGTCCGTGGCGCGGGCGAATTCCTTGGCCTGGATGAAGGCGTTCTGGCCGGTGGACCCGTCCAGTACCAGCAGGACCTCGTGGGGAGCGTCTGGGACCACGCGGCGGATGACGTTGCGAATCTTGGTGAGCTCGTTCATCAGGTCCACGCGGTTGTGCAAGCGGCCAGCTGTGTCGATGAGGACGACATCGGCCCCCTTGGCCACGGCCGATTTTACGGTGTCGAAGGCCACCGCGGCAGGGTCGGCGCCCATAGGCTGCTTTACGATATCGGCCCCAGCGCGTTCGGCCCATACGGAGAGCTGGTCCACGGCGGCGGCACGGAAGGTATCGGCCGCACCGATGACCACTTTCTTGCCCTGCTTGCCCAGCATGGCGGCCAGCTTGCCGATGGTGGTGGTCTTGCCCACGCCGTTCACGCCCACGATGAGCATGACGTAGGGCTTTTTGGTAAAGTCGAAAGGCTGCAACGGTTCATCCGGGCCCATCAGATTGGCAATCTCGTCGCGGATGATGGCGGTGAGCTCCTCCATATCCACGTATTTGTCTTTCTCTACGCGGTCCTCTATGTTCTCGATGACCTTGAGGGTGGTGTCCACGCCCATGTCGGAACTCAGGAGGGCTTCCTCCAGAGCGTCCAGGACGTCATCGTCTACCCGGGACTTGCCGGTGATGGCCCGTCCCAGCTTCTGGAAGAAGTTCAGGTTGGTTTTTTTAACGCCTTTGTCGAATATTCCCATAGTCCACAAAGATACACAAAAAGCCGCCCTTTTGCAAGGACGGCTTTTTAAAATGCAGGGGAAATTACTTCTTGTTGAAGAAATCTTTCTCCTTACCCTCTTCCACCAGCTGCTCTACGAAAACGTAGGCACCGGTCTTGGGGCTCTTTTCCATACGGATGACCTTCACCATGTGCTTGGCACCAGCCTTAGCATCGAAGGTTGCAACTGCTTTCTTTGCCATAGTTCAAAACGTTTATTTAATCTCACGGTGGAGGGTTACTTTCTTGAGGTACGGGTTGTACTTCATGCGCTCAAGACGGTCGGGGGTGTTCTTCTTGTTCTTGGTGGTGATGTAACGGGACATGCCGGGAACACC
>JAFWPA010000075.1 GCA_017509685.1 Bacteroidales bacterium | reverse complement strand
GAGAGCCTTGTGGGAAACGACCACATTGCGGAATTCCTGGTTAATCTTCACAATCTTGAAGTCCATGGTGGTGTCCACGAATACGTCGTAGTCACGGATGGGCTTGATGTCGATCTGGGAGCCGGGGAGGAAGGCCTCGATACCGAACACGTCCACGATCATACCGCCCTTGGTGCGGGTCTTCACATAACCCTTCACCACTTCACCGCTCTCGTAAGCGGCGTTCACCATATCCCAGGACTTGAGCTGGCGGGCCTTCTTGTGGGAGATGACCAGCTGACCCTTGCGGTCTTCGGCGTTCTCCACCAGAACTTCCACCTTGTCACCTACCTTGAGGTCCGGATTGTAACGGAACTCGGGAGCGCTGATGACACCTTCGCTCTTGGCGCCGATGTTCACAACCACCTCACGCTTGGTGATGGCGGTAACCACGCCCTCTACCACCTCATTCTCGGTGACTTTGTTGAGGGTTTGCTCGTACAGCGCCATGGTCTCCTCTTTGGAAACCTTTTCGGCACCGTCGTTTTCGAAGGCTTCCCAGTCGAAATCCTCGGGGGCGACGGAAGCATTCAGAGCAGCTTTCTTAATTTCTTCAGACATAGTAATTTGGGTTGAAAAAACTAGTAGTTAAACATTATTTCTTGAGCTTTTGCCGGGGCACGCTTTCGCGCACGCTCGAAAAAAAGCGCGCAAATATAGGGAAAAAAATTTAATCTTGCAAATAACGGGCGCGAAGGACGGCCAGATCGTCGTCCATGATGCCCATGGCCTCCTCCAGATAACCGGGGATGGAACCCCAGTTGGCGTCGATGAGCTTGAGGGCGTAGCGGAAGTTCTTCACGCTCACGCCCATGAAGGCGCGCACTACGTCCATTTCCTTTTCTCCGCCGCCGGCCTCCACCACCTGCGCGCAGAGTTTGTCCACTACGGGACGGTAGACTTCGTTGGAACGGTCGAAGTCCTCCACGATGGTCTCGGTGTCGGCCCCCAGGGCGCCCAGGATGAGGGCGGCGCCGATGCCGGTGCGGTCCTTTCCCTGGGAACAGTGCCAGAGGACAGAGCCTTCCTCCGTCTCCAGGATCAGGTTGAGGAAGGTGGCGTACTGCAGCTGGGAGAACTCACTGAGAACCAGCGAGGGATACAGCTGGCGGGCCTTCTGCTGGAAGAGGCGGGTGAAGGATAGCTGTACGATATGGGCGGGCAGGTTCAGGAAGGTTTCCTGGGGGACGGCCTCGCCGCTGGCCTTTTCGGCCTCCACGTCCAGCGTGGGGAGGAGGATGTGTTCGGCGCCGGGAATCTCGCGGTCCGGCTGGAAGGCGGCTTCCTGCAGGGTGCGGAAGTCGAAGATCTTTTTCAGGTGGAGGTCCTGGCTCAGGTGACGCACGCTTTCGTCGGAGACTTCGTTCAGATGCCCCGTACGCAGCAGCAGGCCCGGCTTGACGGTTTTTCCGCCAATCCGGATGCCACCCAGGTCGCGTGCGTTGATGACCCCCTCCAGCATTACTTATACAGGTTGCGTTTGATGCTGCCCTTGGCGGTGCGCTCGAAGGGAACGTCCACCAGGTCTACGTAGAATATCTGGCTGAACTTGGGCAGGTGCTGGTTGGCGCGGTCCCGGATTTCGGAGGCCATCTGCTTCTGCTGGGCTTCGTTGGTGCCCACCACGGCGTCGGCGCGGGGATATACCAGGGCCACGATCTTGCCGTCGCGGGCCACCACCACCGATTCTTCCACGATGGAGTCGTTGGAAAGCACCTGCTCCACTTCCTCGGGGTAGATGTTCTGGCCGGATGAGTTGAGGATGAGGGCCTTGATGCGGCCGCGCAGGAACAGGTTGCCGTATTCGTCCATCACACCCAGGTCTCCGGTGCGGAACCAGCCGTCTTCCGTGTGGGCTTCCTTGTCGGCCGCCGGATTTTTGTAGTAACCCAGGGTGAGGTTGGGGCCGCGGGACTGGACTTCTCCGGGCACGCGCTCCGGGTCTACCGATTCGATGCGGATCTCATGGATGGGCCTGCCGCAGGAGCCGGGGACATAGTTTTCCGGCATCACGAAGGCCAGCAGCGGGCATGCTTCGGTCATACCGTAACCTACCGCATAGGGGAGGCTGATTTTACGGAAGGCCACCTCCACTTTCCAGTTGAGCGGGGCGCCGCCGATGATGATGGTGCGCACGCGGCCGCCGAAGTTGGACAGCACTTTTTCGCCGATGGATTTATAGAAGGACATGCGCACGCCGGGCACCGCGCTCAGCAGTTTCCCGGAGCGGGAGTTGAGCATGGGGCGCACCCAACTGGTATAGATTTTCTCCATCACCATAGGGACGGTGATGATGATGGACGGACGGACGTCCTGCATGGCTTTCATGAGCAGGGACGGGGACGGCGTCTTGCCCAGGAAACAGATCTGGAAACCGGTGCAGCAGGGGTACACAAATTCCATGGCCAGGCCATAGATGTGGGCCAGGGGAAGCATGGAAACAATGGCTTCGGGCTGGTCTGTAATGTGCTGCTGGCAGTATTCCACAATGTCCGACATGGCGCCGAAGCTGAGCATCACGCCCTTGGGGTCTCCCGAAGTGCCGGAAGTATAGTTGATGATGGCCAGGCCTTCCATATTGGAGTGGTATTCCACTTTCTGGGGATCCAGGCCTTCGGGATACTCTTTCTGGAAGGAGGCTATCCTGCGGTCCCAGGCGGCCTTGATGTCCGGTTCGGCCCACAGCAGGCTGTCTTCCCGGGCGTTGAGGACGCCGCGGATCTGGGGCAGTTTTGCCCGGTCCATATTCTTCCAGATATCGGCGTCGGTGATGAGGAGCACGCTGTCGGAATGGTTGATGAGCTGCATGGCGCCGTCCGGCGTGAAATTGGGAAGGATGGGCACGATGACGGCCTCATAGGTGTTGACGGCCAGGAAGAAGATACCCCAGCGGGCCGAATTGCGGGCCACGAGGGCAATCTTGTCTCCTTTGTTGATGCCGGCTTCCCGGAAAAAGGCGTGGATGGTGGCCATCTTGACGGCCACGTCGGCGTATGTATATGTAGCTCCTTCGAAGTCACTCAGGGCCGGGGAAAAGGCTCTGTTGTGTACCTGGTCTTCCAGTTTTTTCAGGTAATGCTTCATCTGTTTTTCTCTTGTAATAGTTTACAAAGATATAAATTTTTCGTAAATTTGTCTCATGCATTCTGTGCCCACTTCCATACCGGAGCGTTACCGGTCGCTGGCCCGCCTGCTGCAGGAGGCCGGGGAGGGGAACCGCGCCTACGAAGGCAACTCCCTGGAAATCATTACGTCCGGCCTCCGGAAGCGGGAACTTCTGCTGGAGGATATCCGCCGGGCCAAATCCTATATCCACCTTGCCTACTACCGCTTCGGCAACGACAAGGCCGGGCGCGAGGTACGGGACCTTCTGCTGCAGAAGGCCGCCGAGGGAGTGGAGGTGCGCCTGCTCAACAACAACCTGTCTTACTGGCTCACCATCCCGTCCTCCTATTACCGGAAGATGACCCGCGCCGGGGTGGAGGTCATTCCCTTCACCCATTTCCGGCATGGTCTCCACAAGTGGCTGTACCGCATCAACCACCAGCTGCACCACAAACTGGTGGTGATTGACGGACAGGTGGGGTATACCGGCGGCATGAACCTGAACGACAATTACTTCTACAAGTGGCGGGACACGCATCTGCGCCTTACCGGCGGGATCGTGACGGGGCTGAACGCCCTGTTCATGGATACCTGGCGGCAGAGCGGCGGGCGTTTCTGCTATCCGCCGGAGCACTATGAAGTGGAGGCCCTGCCGCAGGAGGCGCCCCTGCAGGGAGCGGCGGTGCAGCTGGTGGCGGATTCCCCGGAAGTTCCCGGATCGGCCATGCTGGAGGCCTATGAGTGGCTGCTGCGCAACGCCCGGCAGTACGTGTACATCCAGACGCCTTACTTCGTTCCGCCCCCGTCCCTTACGGACGCCCTGCGGGAAGCGATGAAGCGGGGCGTGGACGTGCGCCTGATGTTCCCCCGGAAGGTGGACACCCCGCTGATGACATCGGCCAACCGGGCTCACTACAAAGAGTTGCAGGAGGCCGGCGTCACCATCCTGGAGCGGGCCGGCGCCTTCATGCACTGCAAGACCCTGGTGGCCGACGACGAAGTGACGGTGATTGGCGCCTCCAACCTGGACTGGCGCAGTTTCTACCTGAATTACGAGGTGAATACCGTTATCTACGGCAGGGATACGGCCCTCCGATATAAGGAGATTTTCCAGAACGACGCCCTGCAGGCCAAGGAGGCGGAGCGCACCGCCTACTGCCGCTTCATGCGCCTGTTCGCCAAGTGGCTGTAGCTATTTCAGGTTGTAGTCGGAGGTTCCTTTCATCCCCAGGGTCCCGAAGTACTTCTCTACCAGATTCCCCTTGATGCTCACCCGGCGGCCGATGAGGTCCGGGTGGTCCACCAGGTTCAGCGCGTCGCGCACATTCCCCTGCGGCAGTTCCACCGCCAGACAGGAGGCCTTCGCCGTCACGGAGGAACGGTCGGCCAGGGCCAGGTGGGTGGCTTTGGTGATACCGGAGGTGTTCACCGTCTTTCCGTTGGTGGTAAGGTCCCCGCCCACGATGTAGCCGGTGACCCATACTCCGCTCTCTCCCACGTGGGCCGCGGCTTCCCCCACGGAGTAGACGTTGCTCTCCCCGCCGCCCGGCTGGCCGATGGTATAGTCCTCGTACGCCCACACCTTGGTGGTGTCGGTCTGGATGCTGATGCGGCCGGCGCTGGAGCTGCCCTGCTCCGGGGCGCTGATGCTCACCGTGAGGATTTCCCGGGCTTCCAGCCTGCGGGTAAGGAGCGTCTGGTATTCCTCTTTGTCATACAGCAGCACCTGCACGTCGCCGGGTTTCATATAGGCGATGCGCGTTTCCCGGTACAGGTACTTCAGTTTGGCATCGTCCTGCTTCACGAAGAGGATGCCGTTGGGATAGGCCTGCAGGAAGTCGCTGCCCGTTTTCAGGCGGATGCCGGCGTTGAGGAGGGTGCAGGTGAGCTGGACGGTGACGCTGCCCCCGGCGGGAACCATCACCACCTGGGTGTCTCCGTATTGGGGACGGTCGAAGGCGGGGGAGGTGAAGCGGACGGAAACCACGCTCACGGTATAATTGCCTTGAGGCACTTCCATCACTTCGGGGGAGTCCCCGTAGGCGCCCTCGTACAGGATTTTTCCGTTAGCATCCTGCACGGTGAGGATGAAGTCGTTGGTGTCCGGAATGGATTCCGCGGCTTTGGTGAAAACACTCCGGTCCAGGGTCCAGCGCAGTTCCCCGGACCGGCTTCCTACGGGCGACCCGAAGTCGTCACAGGCACACAGCGCCGCCATCAGGGGCAGCAGTGCAGCGGTCAGTTTAAGCAGTTTCATAAGTGTGTTGTTTTAGGGGCCGGACACCGTTGTCCGGCTGCTGGCTAAGGTAAGGAGCTTTTCCGGAACCGGACCCCCTGAAACATTAATTTTTGGATGTGTGTTTTGTATGCTTCCTTCAAAACAGATAAAAATCGTGATATTTTTCGTAAATTTGCGGGCTAAAAGATAATTTATGTTCGAGAACTTGAGCGAAAGGCTGGAGCGGTCTTTCAAGATCCTGAAGGGTGAAGGCAAGATCACCGAAATCAATGTGGCGGAAACCGTCAAGGATATCCGCAAGGCCCTGTTGGACGCCGACGTCAGTTACAAGGTGGCCAAGGACTTCACCAACCGGGTGAAGGACAAAGCCATCGGCGCCAACGTGCTCACCGCCGTGAAGCCGCAGCAGATGATGATCAAGATCATGCACGACGAACTCACGGAATTCATGGGCTCCACCGCGCAGGATATCAACGTGAAAGGCAATCCGGGCGTGGTGCTGGTGGCCGGTCTCAACGGCTCCGGTAAAACCACTTTCTCGGCCAAGCTGGCCCTGTACCTCAAGTCCAAGAAGGGAATGAAGGTGCTCCTGGCCGCCTGCGACACCTTCCGCCCCGCTGCCATCGAGCAGCTGAAGGTGCTGGGAGACAGCATCGAGGTTCCCGTGTACACGGAGGAAGGGGAGAAGGATCCCGTGAAGATTGCCCGCAACGCCATTGCCAAGGCCAAGGCCGAAGGCTATTCCGTGGTGATCATCGATACCGCCGGCCGCCTGGCCGTGGACCAGGAGCTGATGGACGAGATATCGGCCCTGCATCAGGCCGTGAAGCCCACCGAGACTCTCTTCGTGGTGGACGCCATGACCGGTCAGGATGCAGTGGAGACCGCCAGGGCCTTCAACGACCGCCTGGACTTCGACGGCGTGGTCCTTACCAAGATGGACGGCGACACCCGCGGCGGTGCGGCTCTCTCCATCAAGGCCGTGGTGGGCAAGCCCATCAAGTTCGTGAGCTCCGGAGAAAAGCTGGAAGCCCTGGACGTGTTCCATCCGGACCGCATTGCAGACCGTATCCTGGGGATGGGAGACGTGGTTTCCCTGGTAGAAAAGGCCCAGGAGCAATTTGACGAAAAAGAGGCCCGGGAACTGAAGAAGAAACTGGCCAAGGACCAGTTCACCCTGTGGGATTTCTATAACCAGATCCAGCAGGTGAAGAAGATGGGCAATATCAAGGATTTGGCCGCCATGATCCCCGGCGTGGGCAAGGCCATCAAGGATGTGGACATCCCCGACGACGCTTTCAAGAGCACCGAGGCCATTATCCTGTCCATGACCCCCTACGAGCGCGAACACCCGGAGGTGATCAATGGCTCCCGCCGCAAGCGCATCGCCGACGGCTCCGGCACCACCCTCCCGGAAGTGAACCGGCTCCTTAAGCAGTTCGAAGGCACGCGCAAAGTCATGAAGGGCGCCGTCACCGGCTCCCTCATGCAACGAATGAAAGGGTTTAGAGGTTAACTATTTCGCAAACAGCAATGCCAGATCGGCCTTGAGGGCTGGTTTGGCTATATTCTCGGGAACGAATTTCCAGGAACCGATGACCTTGGGGTCTCCGATGACCTCGGGGTCGATGGAGCCGTTTTCCAGGAGATAGGCATACAGGATGTTGCGGATTTCCGGATAGCGGGCCACAACACGCTCGTCAATGTTGTCGGTGTCTATGCCAATCTCGTCCAGAAGATTGCCGCCGCCGCTGGCGCGGTAGGAGGTGATGGCCACGTTGAACGTGCGGGCGGGGTCGAAGGCGCTGCCATCGGCCATGGAAGACACGTGGATACGGGAGCCGCGGCGCTTGGTGACGTCCACGGTGTAGTTGATGCCGGCCACGGAGTCAAAGTTGTAGGTGAGGTTTTCGAAGGACCAGCCCTTCTGCTGGGTACGCAGGTTTTCCCGGGGAACGATCCTGAGCACATGCTCTCCGGGACCGGAAACGGTGTTGATCCAGCGGTCGTAGGAGGCCTCCAGATACTTCACGATTTCCTCGCCGGTCATCTTGATTACATAGAGCTGATTCTCAAAGGGATAAATGGTGAAGAGGTCGTTGAAGATGAGCACGCCGGGCTTCACGGTGCCGTTGTAGGTGAGCGGAGCGGCGATGGACAGTTCGGCCGGCTTCTGGTCGATACACAGCCGCTGGATGAGGTTCACGTAGTCGCTCATGCCGATGTAAGCGTCCCGGGTGCGCAGTTCCGTATTCAGCACGCCCACTTCCCGCAGGGTGAAGGCTTTCACCTTCTCGTATTCCGGACGGAAATGCTCCCGCATGGCGGAATCGGCCTTGTGGGCATCTATGGGGATAAGATTGGTCTTGAAGGTTTTTGTCACTACCTGGCCATCCTGCACTTTCAGGCGCATGGTACCCTGGGCGATGAAGCGGCAGTGGCTGCCGGAGTTCAGGAAAGCGCGGTCCAGCTCCGTTTCCACGTGGGGGATGTGGTCGTGGCCGCAGATGACAAAGTCTACGCCCTTGACCCGGTGGAACACATCCAGGGATTCGCTTTCCAGGTTGGAACCGTCTCCATTGCCGGTGCCGGAGTGGATGATGGCCACCACCACATCGGGCTGTTCGCGCCGGCGCACATAGTCCACATCCTCCTGGATGCGGGCGGCGACGGGTTCAAAGTGGATGCCACTCCAGACTTCTTCGGCCAGCCAGGCCTTGATGTTGGCGTTCTCATAACCCAGCACGGCCACACGCAGGCCGCTCTTGACCACCATCTTGTACAGCGGAAAGTATGACTTGCCGTTGTCCGTACGGATGGCGTTGCCCGCCAGGAAAGGAATGCCCGCCTGTACCAGTTCCCGCTGTACGCGGTCGTACACGGCGTGGCCGGTTTCCACATCGTGGTTGCCCCATGCGATGGCGTCGTACTTCATATACTCCACCAGGCGGGGGAACAGGTGCGGGGAAAGGGTGTCTATATAATTATAGTAGTAGGCCGCGTTGTCTCCCTGCAGGCAGTCGCCGGCGTCTACCAGCAGCACGTTGGCCGCTCCGTCGGCGGTGCGCACGCTGTCCACATAGGTGTTGATGGCCATGAGCGACCGCTTGACGCCGCCACCGATATAGGTAGAGTCGAACCAGCTGGCGTGGACGTCGTTGGTGGACAGGACGGTGAGGGTATAGTCACCGTCTTTCAGCCGGTGTCCGCAGCTTACGATAAGCAGCGTACAGATAGCAAGGGATACATGATTAAGTTTCATATGATTACACAGGTAATAATACATCCAGGTCCTTGTGTTCGCCCACCAGCCAGATGACGTCGCCTTCTTCCAGGGGAAGATGGGCGTCGGGGACGTGCAGGGTGCCGTCGGGCTTTTCAATGCCGGCTACCAGGCAGTGGTAGTGGTTGCGGATGCCGCTGTCTTTGAGCGCCTTGCCCAGGAAGGGTGAAGAAGCGCCCACGGGCAGGCGGCGCAGGACCATTTCCTCTGCGGTGAAGTCTTCCGGCAGGGACGCCCCGCTGCCCTTCAGGGCTGCGCCGAAGCTTTCCAGGCCGGCGTCGGTGCCGATCACCTGGATGCGGTCCTGCGGGAAGATACGGTCCGTGGCCTTGGGGATATTGATGCGCTTGTTACCGCGCAGGATGGAGACCACGTGTACGCCGTATTGCTGACCGAAATTCAGGCTCCGGAGTTCTTCTCCGGCCCATTCTACATCGGCCGGAATGTCGAAGTCGGCCAGGTGGAGGTCCTTGTCCAGCAGGGAAGAGGCGTATTCCGGCTTCTTTTGTCCCAGATATTCGGCCCGCATTTCCCGGGAGCGGAGGTTGGTCTGGAAGGTCTGTTCCAGACGCTTGTAGGAGCGCTTGGTCCATTTGTTAAAGACCAGGACAAAGCCAATCACCGGAGCCAGCAGCAGGAGAATGATGGCCGACACATGGAACAGCTTGGCCAGGATGTACACCGTGAGACCTACCGCCAGGGCATAGCGCAGGATAGTGATGGCGATGAGCGGGGCGTGGTTGGCACGGTCGCTGGCCCACAGGGTGTCGAACACCTGGGAGCCGCGGCTCTTCTTGACCGCGATGGCACGGAGGAAGGGGGACAGGGCCGCCAGCAGGACGACCGCTGTGACCACATTGCCCCAGATACCCGGAATGAGTTTGGCTATCAACGGATACAGGAAGTTGATGCCGATGATGCAGATGGCCACGGCCACGATGCCGTTGATGAGGACCATCCGGAATATCTCCTGCAGGTAGACCTTCCAGGCGCTGTCTTTGGCGGCGGCGGGGTCTGCGCCCTGCGAATAGTCGTCCAGGAAATCCTTCGCCTTCTGGGGAAGGACTTTGTAAATGAAACCGTAGGCGGGTTCAGCCAGGCGGATCATATACGGGGTGAGGAAGATGGTCACCACCGAAACGGCCACCACAATGGGGTACAGGAAGTTGCTGGTAACCCCCAGGGACACGCCCAGGGTGGCGATGATGAAGGAAAACTCGCCAATCTGCGACAGCGAGAAACCGCTTTGGACGGCTGTCTTCAGCGGCTGGCCGGACAGGAGCACGCCCAGCATGGCAAAGAACGGCTGGCCGATGATGACGGTGAGGGTGATGATGAGGATGGGAAGCCAGTACTGGGCAATCATGGCAGGGTCCACCATCATGCCCACGGACACGAAGAAGATGGCGCCGAAGAGGTCCTTGACGGGCTTCACCAGCCGCTCAATGTGTTCGGCCTCCAGAGTTTCGGCCAGGATGGAGCCCATGATGAAGGCACCGAAGGCGGCCGAGAAACCGGTCTTGGCGGCGATGACCACCATCATAAAACAGAGTCCCAGCGCTGCTACCAGCAGGGTTTCGTCGTTCATCAGCGTGCGGGTCTTGCGCAGGATCAGGGGAATGAGGTAGATGCCCACCACCAGCCACAGGACCAGGAAGAACGCCAGTTTGCCTATGCTCATCACCAGTTCTCCGCCCTGGAAGTTGGAGGAAACGGCTACGGTGGACAGGATTACCATGAGCACCACGGCCAGGATGTCCTCCAGGATGAGGACGCTCATCACCAGGCCGGCGAATTTCATCTTGGAAAGCCCCAGGTCCTCAAAGGCCTTGTAGATGATGGCGGTGGAACTCATACAGATCATACCGCCCAGGAACAGGGCGTCCATCTTGCTCCAACCAAAGGCCAGTCCCACCAGGAACCCCAGGATAATCATTCCGGAGATGATGGTGAGGGTGGTGATGATGGCCGGACCGCCGGCTTTCATGATTTTCTTGAAACTGAATTCCAGTCCCAGGGCAAAGAGCAGGAAGATGACGCCTATTTCGGACCACACGTGGATGCTGGCCGTATCTATCACCGACGGCGTAAGGGCGAAGTGCGGGCTGGCGATGAAGCCGGCCACGATGTACCCCAGCACCAGCGGCTGCTTGAGCTTCTTGAAAATGATGCTCATGACACCGGCGCAGATGAGGATGAGCGCCAGGTCTGCGATTAAGGGAGCCAGACTGTCCATTTACTTGGCGTATGCGACGGAGCGGGTTTCCCGGATGACGGTAATCTTCACCTGGCCCGGATAGGTCATTTCGTCCTGGATCTTCTTGGCAATCTCGCCGGAGAGGACTTCGGCCTCCTGGTCGGAAACCTGTTCGGCGCCCACGATCACGCGCAGTTCGCGGCCGGCCTGGATGGCATAGGCCTTGGTGACGCCGGGATAGGCGCCGGCCAGGTTCTCCATGCCGCGCAGACGCTTGATATAGCTCTCGATCACCTCACGGCGGGCACCGGGACGGGCGCCGGAAATGGCGTCACCCACCAGCACCAGCGGTGCGTAGAGGGAGGTCATTTCGGTTTCCTCGTGGTGGGCGCCGATGGCGTTGCAGATCTCCGGCTTCTCCTTGTACTGTTCGGCCAGCTTCATACCCAGCAGGGCGTGCGGCAGGTCCGGATCTTCCTCACTCACCTTGCCGATATCGTGCAGCAAGCCGGCGCGCTTGGCAATCTTGGGGTTGAGGCCCAGTTCGCTGGCCAGGATGGCGCTGATGTTGGCCACTTCGCGGGAGTGCTGCAGCAGGTTCTGGCCATAGGAGGAACGGTATTTCATACGGCCGATGAGACGGACCAGTTCCATGGACAGGCCGTGGATGCCCAAGTCTATGCAGGTGCGCTTGCCGGTTTCCAGGATTTCCTCTTCCAGCTGTTTCTGGACCTTGGTCACCACTTCCTCGATGCGGGCGGGGTGGATGCGGCCGTCTACCACCAGCTGGTGCAGGGCCAGGCGGGCCACTTCGCGGCGCACGGGGTCAAAGGCGCTGAGCAGGATGGCGTCGGGGGTGTCGTCCACCACGATTTCTACGCCGGTGGCGGCCTCCAGGGCGCGGATGTTGCGGCCCTCACGGCCAATGATACGGCCCTTGATTTCGTCGTTCTCGATGGGGAAGGTGGTTACCGCATTCTCGATGGCGGTTTCCGTTGCGGTGCGCTGGATGGTGTTGATCACAATGCGCTTGGCTTCCTTGGCGGCGTTCAGGCGGGCTTCGTCGATGCAGTCGTTGATGTAGGCCTGGGCCTCTGTGCGGGCTTCGGCCTTCATGGACTCCATCAGCTGGTTCTTGGCGTCCTGGGCGCTCATCCCGGCGATGGTTTCTATCTGGCGGATGACCTGGCTGCGCAGCTGCTCGTACTCCTGTTCCTTCTCCTGCATGGCTTCTTCGTGGGCCTTGGCCTGGGCTTTTTGGGCCTCAAGCTCCTTGGCTTTGCGGTCTGCTTCGGCCAGTTTCTGGTTCAGGGTGTTCTCCTTCTGACGGATGCGGTTTTCGGCGTCACGGATCTGGGCGTTCTTTTCGTTCACCTGTTTCTCGTGCTCGCTCTTGAGGGAGAGATACTTTTCCTTGGCCTGGAGAATGCGTTCGTTCTTGATCTTTTCGCCTTCAATCTCGGCCTTCTCCAGAATCTCGTTGCGCTTTCCCTGCAGCACGCTCTTGCGCAGCAATATGTACACGGCCAGTGCGATGACGGCACCGGCTACGAATCCAATAACAATGCTTACTATATCCATATTATATATTATATTGTGTTAGGTTCTTCTTGCAAAAAACACGTCCGTTTCCCGGCGGAAACAGACGTGTTGAAAAAAGCCGTCAGCATCTAGTCAGAAAATCTTATGGGTATAAGATTTGGGTTCCGGCCGGTTCTGGTATCCCGTCTGGCGGGCCCGCCATCCGCGGCCTGAGTCAACCCGGCGCGTTGAAACGTGTTGATTTCAGCTTTCGATGGTTGACGGCTATGCTTTTATTCGTTGTCCTTCAGATAGCGCTCCAAATCGGCTTCCAGCTGCTTTTCGGCGCCTTTGCGCTGTTCCAGCTCCCGTTGCATCGAGAGGCGCAGCACCGTTTCGTTGAGGGCGACGAGCGACATGAGGTCGTTGGCGGTGCGGCCGGGATGGCTTTGGGTGAAGGCGGCGAAACGGTTGTTGATGGCATCGGCGGCCTGCCTGTACAGCTCCTCCATTTCCGGGGAGGCGGCCGTGAGGTTAAAGATGCGGCCGGCTATTTTGATGCTGATCTTCTGGTCCATTACGCTTCCTCCAGGTAGGAGATGCATTTATCGATCTCCCTGATTAGTTTATCCACCTTGGCTTTAGCGTCCGCGGGGGCGGCGGCGGAAAAAGCTTCGGTGAGTTTGCGGGTCTCTATCTCGGACTCCAGGTCATTAATCTGTTTCCTAAGGGCGGCACCGGTTTCCTCACACGCATGTAACTCCTGGCGGAGACGCTGGTTCTCCGCTTTCTCAGCCTCATAGCGCGCAATCAGCTGCTTGATATTTTCTCTGATATCTTCCAGCATGGCCGGTTTCAAGCCTTATTCGGCAAATTTACAAAAAAAACTTCCAAAGTAAAAGTGACTTCGGAAGTTTTTTTATCAATTGTTAAATTGAAGCGGCTTACAGCTGTTCAATCAATCTCTTGAAGATGATGCTCATTTTGTCGGCGGCGGCGTCGGCGGCCTTCACAATGGCTTCTCCGTCGGTGACGTAGTCGTCGTCATCGGTGGCGTGGGCGACGTCGGTGATGACGGACATGCCGAAGACGGGAATGCCGCTGTGGCGGGCCACGATGACTTCCGGCGTGGTGCTCATGCCCACTGCGTCGGCGCCGATGGAGCGGAAGTAGCGGTATTCGGCCGGGGTTTCATAGCAGGGACCGGTAACGGCGACGTACACGCCCCTCTGCAGGGAAATCCCGTTCTGGGCCGCAATCTTCTGGGCCTGGCGGATGAGGCCGGGGTCATACGGGCGCGTCATGTCCGGGAAGCGCGGGCCGAATTCGTCCAGGTTGGGGCCGATGAGCGGGTTGGGAAGCAGGTTGATATGATCCTTGATGATCATGAGGTCTCCCACCTTGTAGGCCAGGTTGGTGCCGCCCGCAGCGTTGGATACGAACAGGTATTGGATGCCCAGGAGCTTCATCACGCGGATGGGAAGGACGCTCTGGGACATGCCGTAACCCTCGTAGAAGTGGATGCGCCCCTGCATGGCGATCACGGTCTTGCCCGAGAGGGTGCCCACGATGAAATTGCCCTTATGGCCGATGGCGGTGCTCACGGAAAAGCCCGGGATATCCCCGTAGGGAATGACGATGGGATCTTCGATTTGGTCGGCCAGTTTTCCCAGGCCGCTGCCCAGGACGATGCCCACCAGGGGAGTGCGTCCCTTCAGCCGCGGCAGTACGTAGTCGGCGGCCAGGTGTATGGTTTCCAGATAGGTCATAGTTTACAGTTTTTCAATCATTTTTGTGATGAGCTTGGTCATACGCTCGGCGGCGGCGTTGGCGGCTACCACCACGTCTTCTCCGTCGTTCACGTAATCTTCTGCGTAGTCGTCGTGGGCTTCGTTGGTAATCACCGAAATGCCGAAGACGGGAATGCCGGCG
Source organism: Bacteroidales bacterium (assembly GCA_017509685.1). Classification (GTDB taxonomy): domain Bacteria; phylum Bacteroidota; class Bacteroidia; order Bacteroidales; family UBA932; genus Cryptobacteroides. Next base: position 10,280 of record JAFWPA010000075.1, on the reverse strand, counting down.
TGGCGGGCCACGATGACTTCGGGGATGGTGCTCATGCCAACGGCGTCACCGCCGATGGTGCGGAAATACTTGTACTCGGCCGGGGTCTCATAGGAGGGGCCGGTGCCGCCCACATACACGCCGCGGTGCAGCTTGATTCCCAGTTCTTCTCCCAGTTTCACGGCCAGCTTGATGAGAGCGGGGTCGTAGGGACGCGTCATATCGGGGAAACGCGGGCCGAAGTCGTCGAAGTTGGGGCCGATGAGCGGGTTGGGGAGCAGGTTGATGTGGTCCCGGATAATCATGAGGTCTCCCACGTGGTAGGCGAGGTTGGTGCCGCCGGCAGCGTTGGAGACGATGAGCGTCTTGATGCCGACGCCGATCATCACGCGGATGGGGAGGACCACTTTGTCCATGCCGTATCCTTCGTAGAAGTGGATGCGGCCCTGCATGGCGATGACGGTTTTGCCTCCCAGCTGCCCCACGATGAAGTTGCCCTTGTGGCCCACCGCCGTGGAGACGGGGAAGCCGGGAAGCTCCTTGTAGGGAATGACGACAGGGTCCTTGATTTGGTCGGCCAGGCTGCCCAGACCGCTGCCCAGGACAATGCCCAGGACGGGTTGTTTTCCGTCTATGCGGCCTTTGATAATGTCGGCGAGTCTGTTGATGGTTTCGATTCTTGGATCCATAATGATATTATAGTGGTTATTAGATCTGTTTCAAAACAGAGCGGGCGCCGGCGATGATTTCCTCTTCTCCGGGAATGCGGCGGCCGCGCATCACCCACTTGCCGTCGATCATGACGTCGGAGATGACGTCGGAGTGGGCGGCGTAGACCAGGTTGGCGGCTACGGAACCCGGCGACAGGAACGTCGTTCCGGTGATGTCCACCAGGGAAAGGTCGGCCAGGGCGCCTTCCTTTATGACGCCGGTGTTCAGGCCCAGGGCCCGGGCTCCGTGCTCCGTGGCGCAGTCGAAGAGCTCCTGCAGGGGCATCTCCGTGGGATTGCGGCGCCAGGCCTTCTGGAGAAGGGCCGTATTCCTCATGTGGTCCAGCATGTCCAGGTTGTTGGACGAGGCGGCTCCGTCGGTGCCGATGCACACGTTGGCGCCGGCGTCTCGCAGTTCGTTGTAGCGGAAGCGGAAGCCGGAGGCCAGCTTGAGGTTGGAGTTGATGTTGTGCACGCAGTTCACCCCGCGCTTGCCCAGGGTGTAGATGTCGTCGTCGTCCAGATACAGGCTGTGGGCGGCGATCACGTGGGAGCCCAGGACACCCAGCCGGTCGAAGTACGCGGTGGGGGTGAGGCCGTCGTGGGCCTTCTTGCAGTCCTCGAACTCCTGGGAAGTTTCGGCCAGGTGCAGGTGCACCTTGAGGCCGTGGTCCACGGCGAAGCTGTTGGCCCAGACGATGTTCTCTTCCGAAACGGTATACAGGGAGTGGATGGAGATGGCGAAGAGGCCGTCGTCTCCCCATTCCTCCTGCGTGCGCCGGTACAGCCGCTGGCACGCTTCCCGCTGGCGCAGGGCCAGTTCGGGGTCGTGGGAATCCAGGAAAATGAAGGACACCACGGGGCGCATTCCCATTTCCAGGGCGGCGCGGCGGGTGTGCGGGCAATACCAGTATTGGTCGTTGAACGTGGTGGTGCCGCTGCGGATCATTTCCAGGCACGCTACCTTGGTGGCCCAGTAGATGAAGTCGCGGTCCAGGCCGGCTTCGATTTTCCAGATGCGGCTGAGCCAGTCGTACAGGGCAAGGTCTTCGTGGATGCCCCGCAGCAGGACCATGGCGGCGTGGGTGTGCATGTTGACAAACCCGGGGATGACCGCCTTTCCGGTGCAGTCCATTTCCTCTGCGCCGGGAACGGAGAAGGGCTCCCGGCTTATACGCGCGATGCGGCCGCCGTCTGTCAGGATGCAGGCGGGCTGGTCTTGCAACAGTACGTTTTTCAGCAGTATCATGGCTCTCCGGGTTCGAAAAAACCGGCATGGGGGCGTGCCGGTTTCTTTCAGTTAAAACGCTTCATCCGAATTTTCCTGTTCCTCCCTGGAGGGATACTGACGGAGGGGGGCGTCGTGCAGGAGGTCGTGCATAATGTAGTGGACCGCTTCCTGCAGCCCTTCCTGGAATTTCTCGAAGTCCTCTTTATAGAGGAAGATCTTATGCTTGTCGAAGCTGAAAGAACCGTCCCTTTCCTGACGGCGCTTGCTTTCCGTGATGGTCAGATAAAAGTCGTTGTTTCCCTTCGTGCTCTTGACGTCGAAGAAATACGTACGTTTTCCTGCTCTTACCGGCTTGGAATAAACATCTTCTGCATTGCGCTCCTGAGGACGGCCGCGCTCGAAATCTTCACTGTACATACGTAGTCCGTTTTTTTGTTTTAATGTGAATACAAATTTAGGGAAATAATTGAAAAAAACACTAAATTTGCGGAAATATTTTGTTCTATGTTAAATCGACGCATCCTCAGAGTGAAGGCTTTCAAGGCCCTGTACGCCTACGCGGAAAATCCGGACCTTACGTTGAAAGAAGTGCTGGCCAGCCTGGATGCTTCTTCGGAAGCCACTCGGGACCTGTATCTCTATATGATGGCCGTGGTGCCCGCCCTTACGGCCGAGGCTGCCAGACGGGTGGAAGCCGCCCGCGGCAAGTTCAATCCCACCGAGGAAGACCTGCATCCCAACCTCAAATTCGTGAACAACGGCGTATCGGCCCTGCTGGAAAAGGACCCGGACTTCGCCAAGCTGGTAGAGAAGAAGAAGATTTCCTGGGAGCAGCAGGACGCTTTCCTGCACGGCCTGTATGAAAACCTCAAGACGCGGGACTACTACGCCGCCTATATGGAGGAGCCCGAACAGTCCCTGAAGGGGGACGCCGCCCTCTGGCAGGAGGTCTTTGCCCGGGAATTCGAGGATAACGACGCCCTGGCCGCCATCCTGGAGGACGCCTCCATCTACTGGACCGACGAACTTCCCTACGTGCTGAACACCTGCATCGATTCCCTGGAGGAAATGGCGCGCAGCGGCCGCTGGAACTATCCCCAGCTGTATCAGAGCGACACCCTGCTGGCCCGCGGCAAGAAGGACGTGGCCAGTGACCGGGACTTCGTGCACGCCCTGGTTACCGCCGCCTACGGCCGTTACAAGGAATACGAGGCCCTCATCGCCGGATCCGTCTCCAAGTGGGAGCGGGACCGTCTGTACACCACGGACATCGTCCTCATCGCCCTGGGACTGGCCGAGGCGGAAACATTCCCCGACATTCCCGTGAAGGTGACCATGAACGAATATGTAGAAATTTCCAAGTATTACTCAACACCTAAGAGCCACGGCTTCGTGAACGGTCTGCTGGACCGTCTGGTGAAGGAACGCATGGCTAAGGGCATAATTAACAAAAGCTTATGAATCTCCTCTATTCCTTCCTCCTGATGGCCCCCGCCGGCGCTCCCGCCGGTGCAGAAGGCCAGCCGGCCAGTGCCTGGCCCACCATCCTGATGTTCGGCGCCATCATCCTGGTGATGTGGCTGTTTATGATCCGTCCCCAGCGCAAGCAGCAGAAGGAACTCCAGAATTTCCGCAACGCCCTCAAGAAGGGTGACAAGGTGGTCACCGTGGGCGGCATCTACGGGGAAATCGTAGAAGTGACCGAAAAGACCTGCCTTATCAAGGTGGACGGAGACGTCAAACTGCGCGTGGACAAACAGGGTCTGGTAAAGGATTACTCCGAAACCAATCCGCAGTAAGGCATGTCTGCGCCGGAGCAACTGCCCGTGAAGAAAAAGGTACTGGGCCGGGAATGGATATTCCTGGTTCTGTCCTTTTTGATTGCTTCCCTGGTATGGTTGCTCACCAACCTTTCCAAGACGTATTCCGGCACCGTGAGCGTTCCCGTGGTGGCCCATTGCAACATCGATGGTCATGGTCTGGAGAGCTCCAACACGGTGCTGGTGAGCGCCCGCTGCCGCGCCGACGGTTTCCGCCTGGTGCGGGAAAGCAGCCGCCGGGAACGCAAGGTGGTCACGGTGCATTTTGACCGCAAAGACCTGCGCCGGCTGGGACCGGACACCTACGGGGTCATCGGCGGCGCCAAGAACTCCTACACGTCCCAGTTCTTCGGGGACAACGTGCAGCTGGAGGCTTTCATCACGGATACGCTCAAGTTCGTCTTCCCGAAGGAGAATCACAAACGGGTTCCCGTGGAGGTTCCCCATTCGGTCGCATACCGTTCCCAGTATATGCAGAGCGGTCCCATTACCGTTTCGCCGGACACGGTCACGGTCTATGGGGAACAGGCCCGGCTGGACGCCGTGGAGCGGATCATCACCCCGCGCTTGGTAATCACGGACCTGAACGAGAGCCAGCACGGCATCCTGAAGCTGAACGTCCCGGACGGGGTGCGCCTGTCCACGGACCAGGTGAGCTATGAGATTCCGGTTTCCCGTTATGTGGAACTACAGGCTACCGTTCCCGTAGAAGTGCAGCACGTGCCGTCGGGCCGTCAGCTGCAGGTGTATCCTCCTACCGCCAAGGTGGTGCTGCGCTGCGCCTTCCCGCTGGGGAAGGACCCGCTGGCCTCCTTCAAGCTGTATGTGGACTGGCACGACTTCAGCACGTCCCTCACCGGCCGGTGCGCCCCGCGCGTTCCTCACATTCCCACCGGCGTGCTGGAATACCGGGTAGAGCCCGAGGTCTTCGACTGCGTGGAACTCTAGGATGAAGACCATTATCGTCACAGGCCCCATCGGCAGCGGCAAATCGGCCGTGTGCGCCCTGCTTCGGAAGCGGGGCATTCCTGTCTATGACGCAGACACCCGGACCAAAAGTCTCTATGACACCTGCCCCGGTCTGGTGACGCGGCTGGAGGAAGCCCTGGGGCAACCTCTGTGCGATGCGCAGGGCCGGCTGGACCGGCGGCGCCTGGCCGCCGTCATCTTTGCCGATTCCGCCGCCCGGGAAACCGTGGAAGGTATCGTCTATCCGCTGGTACTGGCCGATTTCCAGGCGTGGAGAAGCGCGCAGGAGGGTGTTCCCTTCGTGGCGCTGGAGTCGGCCGTCATCCTTTCCAAGCCCCTCTTCGACGCCGTGGCCGATGCCGCGGTGCTGGTGACGGCGCCCGAGGAAGTGCGCCTGCGGCGGGTGATGGACCGCGACGGCCTGCCGGAGGAAGCCGTGCGCGCACGGATGCGGGCTCAGGAGATCCCGCAGGACAAGGTGGACGTGACCCTGGTGAACGACGGGGATCCCACCCGGCTGGAACAGGCCGTGGAACAAGTATTTTTCCAGAATAATTCGTATATTTGTAAGATAGTAAACAAGTAGCATCATCTATGAAAACCGATTTGGCAAAAACCCTCTCCATCCGTGGTCAGCACGGACTTTTCACCTATATCGCCCAGTCCCGCAGCGGCGCCATCGTAGAAGCCTTTGAAGACAAGAAGCGCAGTAACTTCAGCGCCAATGCCGGCATCACCACACTGGCCGACATCTCCATCTACACCGACGAAGGTGAGATGAAGCTGCAGGACGTCTTCGGCAAGATGCACGAAGTCCTGGGAGACGCCGACGCCCCCGCTGCCAAGGCCTCCGACAAGGAGCTGAAGGCCCTTTTCGCCAAGGCCGTTCCCAACTACGACGCAGACCGCTTCTATGTTTCCCATATGAAGAAGGTGGTGGAGTGGTACAACGCCCTCAAGAAGTACGCTTCCCTGGATTTCCTCACCGACGAGGAACGGGAGGCCGAGGCTAAGAAAGAAGCATAATGCCCTCCCTGCAGGTCATCACCCTGGGGTGCTCCAAGAACACGGTGGACACCGAGCATCTCCTGTTCCAGGTACAAGACGCCTATGAGATTGTGCCGGAAGGGGAGGCGCGCCCCGTGGACGTGCTCCTGATCAATACCTGCGGCTTTATCGGCGACGCCAAGGAGCAGAGCATCCAGGTAATTCTGGAGGCGGCTCAGCGCAAGAAAGAGGGGACTGTGGGCCGGCTGCTGGTCTTCGGCTGCCTGTCCCAGCGGTACCCCGACGAACTCCCCGGCCTTATCCCGGAAGTGGACGGCTGGTTCGGCGCACGGGAACTGGAGCCGCTCATCGAGGCCCTGGGCTGCAAGCCTGACGTTTCCCGGCAGCACAGCCGCGTGCGCACCGACGGCCGCCATCCCTATGCCTTCCTCAAAATCTCCGAAGGCTGCAACCGGCGCTGCTCCTACTGTGCCATCCCCTTCATCCGCGGGGCGCACCGCTCCGTGCCCATGGAGGTGCTGGTGAAGGAGGCCCGGGAACTGGCCGCACAGGGTGTGCGGGAGCTGGTCATCATTGCCCAGGACACCACGTATTACGGCCTGGACCTGTACGGAAAGCGCTGCCTGGCCGAACTGCTCCGGAAACTGAGCGCCGTAGAGGGCATCGAGTGGATGCGCATCCACTATTCCTATCCGGCCGATTTCCCGGAGGATGTGCTGGAAGAGATGGCCGCCAATCCCAAGGTGTGCCGCTATATGGACATCCCCCTGCAGCATGTTTCCGACGAAGTGCTGGACAAGATGCACCGCGGCGTGGACGGCGCCTGGACCCGGGAACTCATCCGCCGGATGCGGGAGCGTGTCCCGGGCGTGGTACTGAGGACCACGCTCATCGTGGGACATCCCGGCGAAGGCCCCAAAGAATTCCGGGAGTTGATGGATTTTGTTCAGGAGGCCCGCTTCCAGCGGATGGGCGCTTTCACCTATTCGGAGGAGGAAGGAACCTTCGACGCAGAGCATTTCCCGGACACGGTGCGGCCGTCCGTCAAAAAACAGCGGCTGAACAAGCTGATGGAGCTGCAGCGTGGCATATCCCTTGCATACAACCAATCCCGGATCGGCACCGAAATCCGCGTGCTGGTGGACGACGTTTCGGACGGCATCCTGGTATGCCGCAGCGAGTTCGAAAGCCCGGAGGTGGACGGTGAGATCCTGGTAAAATGTCCGGCATCGGCCGCAGACGCCCCGGAGGCCCTCATCGGCCAGTTCCTCCAAGTCCGCATCACCGCCGCCGACGAATACGACCTTACGGCAGAAGTCCTATGAAACGAGCAACCATCGGCCTGGCGGCCGCCCTTCTCCTGGCCGCCTGCTCCCCGCAGGTATACCCCCTGTACCTGGAGGTGCGTCAGCCCTCATCTTCCGGGCTGAACCTGAACCGCAAATCGATGTCCATCGTGTATATGGACGGCTACAACAATCTGGACAGCCTCTTCGAGCGCCGGACGGCGTCGGCCTTCGCCCGCTGCCTGGAAGAAGACTACTTTGACGGAGAAGAGGTGGTGGGCCTGTACAGCGTGCCTTCCCTGGACACCGTGACCGTAGAGAACATGCGTTCCCTGGTGATGGATACGGAAAAGGACGTAGTGTTCCTGCTGTCTACGCAGATGGACGTCCCGCAGGATACCACCGTGGCCATGTCCATCCCCATCAGTGCCCGCATGTACGTGTACGACAGCATGGGCGAGGACAAGGTCCGCAGTTTCAAGGGTTCGTCCGTGATGGATGTGGCCCGGATGCAGGACCTGGAAGCCAAGGCCGATGACATGGGCCGCATCATCTCCGGCCGCTTCCTTTCCGGCTGGAAGACAGAGAGTTTCAGCTTCTATTTCTTCGACGATTTCAGCGTGGACGAGTGGGTGGAAGGCATTCAGTTTGCCAACGACGGGGCATTCGCCAAGTCCGCCGACGTATGGATGTCTCTGGTGCAGAAGGGAAACAACACCAAGCGCGCCTGTGCCGCCTACAACCTGGCCATGGTGTTCTACCTGATGGAGGATTATGAGATGAGCGGAAAGTGGCTGGCGCTGGCCCAGAAGATGGAGGACCTGGCCCTGGCACCCGGCCTGAAAAAGCGCCTGGAGCCATATTTGGAAAAGACGCAATAATTGAGTAAATTTGTAGACTTGATATATATTCTTAAATACATACACACTTTATGGCAAACATCAATCTCAGACAGTACGGTATCACGGGTGTGAAGGAAGTCCTTTACAACCCCACGTATGAGGTACTTTACAACGAAGAGACCAAACCCGGTCTCGAGGGCTTTGACAAGGGTCAGGTTACTGAACTTGGCGCTATCAACGTGATGACCGGCATCTACACCGGCCGTTCTCCCAAAGACAAGTACATCGTGTACGACAACACCACCAAGGAAGGCAAGAAAGGCGAAATCTGGTGGGACACCGAGGAGTACCACAACGACAACCACAAGATGAGCGTCGCCACCTGGAAGGCCGTCAAGAAACTGGCCCAGCAGCAGCTCAGCGGCAAGCGCCTGTTTGTGGTGGACGGTTTCTGCGGTACCCACAAGGACACCCGCATGAAGGTCCGCTTCATCATGGAGGTGGCATGGCAGGCCCACTTTGTGACCAACATGTTCATCCGTCCCCAGAACCAGAAGGAATTCGACCAGGAGCCCGATTTCGTGGTGTACTGCGCCGCCAAGGCAAAGGTTGATAACTACAAGGAGCTGGGTCTCCGCAGCGAAACCTGCGTAGCCTTCAACGTGACCAGCCGCGAGCAGGTAATCCTGAACACCTGGTACGGCGGTGAGATGAAGAAGGGTATGTTCTCCATGATGAACTACTACCTCCCGCTCAAAGGCATCGCTTCCATGCACTGCTCCGCCAACACCGATATGGAAGGCAAGAACACTGCCCTCTTCTTCGGACTTTCCGGAACAGGCAAGACCACTCTTTCCACTGACCCCAAGCGTCTCCTCATCGGCGACGACGAGCACGGCTGGGACGATAACGGCGTCTTCAACTTCGAAGGCGGCTGCTATGCAAAGGTCATCAACCTCGATAAGGATTCCGAGCCTGACATCTACAACGCGATCCGCCGCGACGCCCTTCTTGAGAACGTAACAGTCGATTCCAACGGTGTATGCGACTTCGCTGACAAGAGCGTTACAGAGAACACCCGTGTTTCCTACCCCATCGATCACATCGAGAAGATCGTACGCCCTGTGTCCGCAGGTCCTGATGCAGAGAACGTCATCTTCCTGTCTGCAGACGCATTCGGCGTACTTCCTCCTGTTTCCATACTCACTCCGGAACAGACTCAGTACTACTTCCTGTCCGGATTCACCGCCAAGCTCGCCGGAACAGAGCGCGGCATCACAGAGCCCACCCCGACATTCTCCGCATGCTTCGGTCAGGCCTTCCTGGAGCTCCATCCCACCAAGTACGGTGAGGAGCTTGTAAAGAAGATGCAGAAGTCCGGCGCCAAGGCATACCTTGTGAACACTGGCTGGAACGGAAGCGGCAAGCGCATCTCCATCAAGGATACCCGCGGTATCATCGACGCGATCCTGACCGGTGACGTGCTCAAAGCCCCCACCAAGATGATCCCTGTATTCAACCTTGAAGTTCCTACAGAGCTCCCCGGCGTTGATCCCACAATTCTGGATCCCCGCGATACATATGCAGATCCTTCCGTATGGGATGAGAAAGCCGATGACCTCGCCCGCAGATTCATCAAGAACTTCGTAAAATACGAGTACAATGAAGCCGGAAAGGCACTTGTATCTGCAGGTCCTCAGCTCTGATCCAGGATCAGTTAAGCAGACTATGGAACCCGGCATGACGCCGGGTTCTTTCTTTATTCACTGTATTTCGGAAGGTATCAATAATGTCATTTAAGAACAGCAGTTTTTTCAGCAAGCCATATATCTTCTATCTGTTTTATTTCAATATTTTCCTGTTCGGTGTCGTTCAGGGAAGTTTCGTTTCGATGTACCTTACAGAGAAAGGCGTTCCTTCTAACTATATCGGGATCATCAGCGGTGTCATCCAGGTGCTGTGTCTTCTTATAGCTCAGCTTTACGGTGCCATTGCAGATAACGCCAGGTCCAAGAACAGAGTACTGATCACGATCCTGTGCGTTTCCATCGTACTGCTTTATGTTTTCTCCAAAGTGACCAGCATAATGATGGTCATCCTCTTCCAGATCCTTTTCACCATCACATATCAGCCGATGATGGGCGTCTATGAATCCATGGCAATAGAATGCTCAAGAAGATACGGTTACGCTTACAGTCCCATTCGAATGAGCGGTACGATCGGTTATGCTGTCATGGCGCTTATTTCAGGTTTCTGGCTCAACAAGAACAAGGAGATGCTGTTCCCGATACTGATCGGGACGATGATCCTCACTCTCATCACCGCTTTCTTCCTCCCTGAGGTCGGAAAAACTGAAAGGAACAAAGACGGTGCTGCTGAGAAATACGACATCAGAGAGGTCTATGCACTGCTCAAAGACAAGTCCGTTCTGAGAG
>JAFWPA010000074.1 GCA_017509685.1 Bacteroidales bacterium | reverse complement strand
CGTGAGCGGCAAGCAGATTGTGGCCGCCATCGCGGTGGAGAAAGACGCCGTGAACTTCAGCGCAGAGATTATGGACTGGCTGGATGTGGAAGGATATCTGGGCAAGGAAGAAGATCCCGGCGTGCAGGAGCATGTCTGGTCTGTGGAATATGACGGTTCCCTATATCCTTTCGAGAAGCAGGAGGACGGCACCTATCATCAGGTATTCTCCATTGGCAGCTATTGGGCCGAAATTCGGATTGTCAAAGACGACTATGACGAAACCTGGGGCTGCGCCATTCCCAATTATGGTAAATATCTCACGGTTAAGGAACCTACCGATGTGGTTCCTATGGCTCCCAACTATTATTTCTATATCCAGGGAGAAGGGGATATATTCGATCTGGTCCTGGATACCAAGGCCAAGACCCTGACCATTACGCTCTTGGAGCACCAGTGGGAGCCCTTGGGCACCGGTATCTTCATCGATGATATCATTTCTTATGCCTGGACAATTCCGCACGAGGAAATAAAGGTAGAGGTTGAGGCCGACAAGAATGCCTCCATTTACCGCATCAAGAATCCTTACAAGAATTGGTCCTATGCCGAGTCCTTCGACTATACCGACGGAGCCGAAATTGTCCTGTATGTAAAACCCGACAATTCTGTTTGGTTCCGCGACACGTTCCTGGGGCTCAGTCACTCCCGGTACGGTGATTTCTGGGCATCCTCGATGGTCCCGGAAACCGGTTGGGACAGAGACTATTACGGGTTTTATTATCCCAAGTATGGATTCATCCAGTTTACCAGTGATCTGAACTACAATTTGACGTCATACGCGTCCTTCAATTCCAACGGAGACGGGATGACATCCCTCACCCTGCCCGGATTTGAGCGCCCGGTGCATTATTATGGTTTTACCCAAAATTATTATGATGTCTACAAGGAAGAATCCGGCCAGGGTTATTTACGGGTAACGTGCAAAACCGGAATGGACGTAGCTAAGCTCAAATACGGCCTTTATGCCGGTACCCTCTCCCGTGAGGAAGTCTATGGCAACAACAAAGACGGCCTTTACTACACCGAAGTAGCCGTCAAGGGAACCGAAGTGGAGTTCGATCCAGATGATGAGTTCCTCCTGGCTGTCCCCGTTCCCCAGTCGGGAACCTACACGCTGATTTTCTACGGAGAGGATGCGGCAGGTGCCAGTGTAGTTGGCTCCTATGGCCATTACTGGGTTCTGTTCGAAGGAGATGAAGCCCCCGAGCCGTCTTCCTCTGTCAGTGCTACCCCGGCCCAGCCTCTATCCGACGTTCAGTTGAACGCCCACATAGACTTCAAGGATCCCGATTACGTCTATTTGTTGGCTGTGGAGGACAAGGTATGGCAGGAGTCCGGCCTCACAGACGACGATATCTATGACTATACACTCAGTCACGGTCAGCAGAAAAACACTAATTTTATCAACTCCAAGACCGGCGCCGATTTCCTCATTGAGGCGTTGAAGCCTCAGACAGCCTACCGTGTATTTGTCGCCGGTAATGACATGTTTGGCAGCGCCACGTGGGCACAGGCAACGGCAACAACCGGCCCTACCCCGGAATTCACATCACTGGGCAAGGGTCATTATACCGATGGTTTCTTCCAGGACTGGACAGAGGAGGGATATACCGCCGAAGTGGAAATCCTGCAGGCCCGGACCACGCCGGTGCGTTACCGTGTGGCTCAGCCCTACAAGGCCCTTTGGGATGCTCATAAAGAGGATATTCCTTACAATGGGCTTGAGACCGCCAATATCGATTTCTATCTGGATGGTGAGGAACTTTACTACAATGCTTTCTACACCGGTTATAAGGAAGAAGACTTTGGAGATGTCCGTTACTACGACAGCAATCCCTTCAGCGGCCAGCACTTTGCTTATAATTGTGTGATGCAGGAAGGTGTTTACAACCTGGCTCCTTACGCCAAGATCGAAGGCTCCAACTACTATTACGACCTCACTACGGACTGGGGGTGGACCTATATCGAGATGCCCGGTTATACTTACAATCCTAAGGATGAGGTTGCCGGAGTTTCCGTCAAGAGTGCCAGAAAGTCCAATCTGGTCCAAGCACCGGCACCGGCCGGCATGATGGTCCAGGACCAGATACGTCCTTTCACCCGCCACATGCTCAATACAGGTGCCCCCAAGGTTACCCGTGTTCAGAATCAACTCTCCGAGATTACCGCAGAACCCATTAAGTAATGAAGACCATGAAACACACGATAGCAAAATACTTTGCAGCGGCGGCCGCCCTGTGCCTGACTGCCGTCGGTTGCTCTACCCTTCAGGAGGACAAGGGTGTTTCCGAAAACCGTGACATCCGGTTCTCGGCATCCATCGGCTCCTTCCAGGTGAAGGCCACCGATACCGCCTTCGAAAACGGAGACGCCATAGGCCTGTATGCCGGTGATCACGTGAAGGCTGAGAACGTCCGCCTGGACTGGAAGGACGGTGCCCTCACGCCCGAAACGCCCGTCCAGTGGGGGTTCAATCAACTTGTAGACGAATCCACCCTGTTCAGCGCCTATTATCCCTATACCGCAGAGCCTCAAATTGCAACAGACGAGGGGGGCTTGTATTTGGCATTCTCCGTGCAGAAGGACCAGTCTACACACGCCGCTTACACGGCCTCTGACCTGATGACGGCTTCCACCTATGCCACTCCCGCCGAGGGTACGGTGAACTTCACCTTTATCCACAGGTTGTCCAAACTGGTTCTCACCGTTGACAACCGCCTGAACGATCCCGTGAAGGAGGTCTATGTGGGTAATGTTTATGCCGACGGCGTATTTGACATCGTTCACAGCCAGAATTATGGTTCCACCGGCGAACCCAGCAGCGTCAAGGCCTGTGAAGGCGTTACGGCAGCCGGTGAAAAAGCCTGGTCTGTCATCATCCCTTCCCAGAGCTGTCTGATTACGCTGACGCTGGTCACTGAAAGTGGCAAGGAATACACATATAAGTCAGAGTATAATGTGTATTTCGCTGCAGCACGCCGTTACACGGCCCAGGTGATTCTGGATGAGACGGCCATTTCCACCAGTTTCTTGGCCAATGTCTATGATTGGATCGATAACGGCGGCTTCTGGTTCAGGCAGCCCAATCCGCTTTTCGAAGGCCAGTGGGCTCTCGTGGGTACTCTCTACGGAACCGCCTGGGACAGGGACTTTAACCTGCAAGGTTCTCCCGAGTACTTGTACACAGACGTGGTACTTCATGCCGGTGACGAGTTCAAGTTCCGCAAAGACGGTTCCTGGGATATCAACTTCGGTGCTGCAGACATCACTGCCGTGGGCGAAAAGTACAACTGGGTAGGCTATGACATTTCCCAGGGTGGGCAGAATTTCGTCGTTCAGGAGGACGGTGTTTACAGAGTCGAGCTTTATCTGGAGAACGGAAGAGTGTTTCTGGGATGGCAGGAGGATCTCCCCACTCCGGAAGGAACGCCCATCTGGTCCGGTGGGGTTTATATGAACGACTGGAATTATGAAGAAGCCATCAACAGCAGCTTTGCCACCGAAGACGTGTGGGTGAATAACAACCTGCAGGTTGGGGACGCCATCAACATTTATTATAATGCTTTCCCCTATTATGATTATTGGATTTTCCAGGTCTATGACGGACATTTTGCACTGAATAACGGCACTTTGTTCGAGTCCTATAATTACAATTTCATGACCGGTCATGTAACCCTTAATGTTGACGAGCAATGGTATAATGCCCTAACCAACATTCAATACTGGGGCTCCGCATTGGTCATTATGGGTCAGAATGTAGCCATCACGGACATCACGCTGGTTAAACCTTATAGGCCTGCCGAAGGTGAATGGACGATAATCGGCAATATTTACGGTTCTTCCTGGGACCAGGATTTTCAGATGACCGATCAAAGTGCTGCTGGTTTCCCCGGTTGTTGGAGTGCCGTCCTTGATTATAATAATGGGGAGGAGTTTAAGTTCCGCCAGAGCGGTACCTGGGATGTGAATCTGGGCATAGATGGAGGCTGGACCGACACCGGGAATAATACCTATTCGGCAACAATGATTCCGAATGGCCCCAACATCATGCTTCCCATGGAGGGCCAATGGACTCTGATGCTCAACACCGTCGAGAATACGCTTTCTGCTACATACAACGCTAACTAAAAAGCTTTGAACCATGATTCGCAGAATACTAAATATTTCGGCTTTGGCGCTGGGATTGGTGCTTGCCGGATGCACGGCCATCCGGGAGGATATCCAGTCTGGTGACAGCCTTGAAATCAAGTTCACCGCACAGGTAGGCACCTTCCAGGTGAAGGCCACCGACACGGGGCTGGAACTTGGTGACCAGGTGGGCCTGTTTGCCAGTTCACCGGTGTCGGCGACCAATGTGAAGATGACTTGGGACGGAACCGCCTTGGTTCCCGAAACCAGGCTCTTCTGGACCCCCGGGGATGAAAGGAAGGTAGACTTCAGAGCCTATTATCCCTACGATCCGGAAAGGACCAATGAGTGGTCGGAGCACTTCGTGAACGCCGACCAATCTACTCACGCGCTGTTTACGGCGTCGGATTTCATGGTGGCCACTACGGCCTCCAACCCTTCCGACGGAGTGGTAAGCTTCAATTTCCGGCACTGCTTCTCCAAGATTGTCATTCATGTGGACAACCAGTTGCAGGACCTCCAGATTACCGACATCTATCTGTCTAATGTGAGGGGGCGTGTAGAGGGAGAAGTCAGTGAATACTACAATACGATTGGTCTTCCCGGTACCATCAAAACCTGCAAGGCCACTACTCCGGAAGGGGAGCCCGTATGGGCCGTGATTATTCCCGCCCAGAGTTGCCAGCCTCAATTGATGATCACTACGGCCGACGGAAAGCAGTTCACCTATCAAAGTACTTATGATATCTGGTTTAACCAGTCCTGCAGTTACACCGCTTATGTGACATTGAAGGAGAACGATATCTTCACCGATTTCACATCGGAGGTAACCGAGTGGACCGACAACAACGATCTGGAATTCCCCATGCCCGGCCGGGAGAACTGGTCTGTGATTGGCAATTTCCAGGGAACTAACTGGGATATGGACTTCCCTATGTTCAATTGCTATAATGGCGCTGACGCCTACTATGCCCTGGTCTACATCCGTGAGGGTGAATCAATAAAACTCCGCAAGGATGGGGCTTGGGACGTGAATTATGGCATAGGAGAAGAACAGGAATTGCAATTCGGAGATAACCAGTTGGTAAGTAATGGACTGAACATTAGTTTCCCGCGTGAAGGCGTGTATGAACTCTTCTGGTATCCCAGAGAAAAGAGCAGTCTGGAAATCTACCCTGTTGGAGAGAGTGGTACCTGGGGCATAACCGGTACCCTGGAAGGCTTGGATTGGCAGCGGGATCATATGTTGGATTATTCCTCTTATGTCACTGTGGAGAATGATGTCATTCACCCGATGGTTGTTTTCGACATCAAGTATCGGGAAGGAGAAGAGTTCAAGATCCGTTTCGGTGGAGACTGGTTCCTGGAGTTCGGTTACGATTCTGACGTGTGGGAATCACAGGTGATTGAAACGGGTCGTTTCTATACCCTGAGGAGAGGAGGACCCAATCTAATGCTTCCCGCCGACGGTGTGTACCAGGTCTATTTCGATCCTTATGAGCCGTATATATATGCCAGATGGGTGGAGGATCTGCCCTCTGTGGTCAGTATCGATGAGGTTCTTAACGGTACCGACGGAGAAACCTATTGGGTTGGCGGTTATGTGTCCGGACTGGAAAACACCAATTATGGCAATTATTATATTGCCGATAAGCCGTATGGCGATAATACGCTCTATATTTACGGTACGGTGAACAGCCAAGGTCTTTATCCCAAAAACTCTGGTGGTTGGTTCACCGATGAATTCGGCTTGCTTCCCGGAGACTATGTCCAGGTAGAGGGTGTCAGGACAACCTATAACGGCCTCGTGGAGCTGAAGGATGTGAATCTGGTTTCCGTGGAAAGGCTTACTCCGCTGGGATTCCTGAGCAACTATGCTTCACTGGATGCTTCTGGAGGTGATGCTCAGTTTAACTTCCGCTGCTTTGGAAAGCCGGAAGTGAAAACCGAAGCGGACTGGCTGTCTTGTTATTGGGATTACATCGATTCCGACTGGTATGTCCTGCATGTTACCGTTTCGCAAAACGAAGGAGAAGATCGCCAAGGCTTCCTTTACTTCAACTACGATGGGGTAACGGCAAGTGTTGTCATAGACCAGGCAAAGAATACGACCACCGACCATGCCGGCACGCTGGATGACCCGTATTCTGTAGCCGACATCACTTCGCTCATCCTTGGCGACAATACTCCCCAGGACGAAGTCTACATCAAAGGCAAGATTTCCGCTATCCTGTACTCTTTCTCGGCCCAATACGGAACGGCTACGTTCTGGATTTCCGATGATGGTGTTGCCCATGGTGTTTCCAGTGACAAGAAAAAGACTACGGATCCCCAGCAGGATTTTGAATGCTATGGCGTGTACTGGTTAAATAATCAGGCCTGGGTAGAAGGAAATACCCAGATTGCCGTAGGGGATGAGGTGATTGTGTACGGAAAGACCACCATATACAATGGCACACCCGAAACTTCCAACAAGAAAGCGTGGGTTTACTCTCTCAATGGTGTAACTGAGTAGCCCCTGGCCACACTCTCATTAATCTATCGGCACCCCCTTCGGTGCCGATAGATTTTTTGACACCCCCGAGCACCCCAGAGCCCTCCCTGGTGCACGGGGGAGGGCTCTATGAAAGTTATAGAATGTTTTAGTCCAGTTTCAGTACAGCCATAAAGGCGCTTTGGGGTACTTGGACGGTGCCAATCTGGCGCATACGCTTTTTGCCTTCCTTCTGCTTTTCCAAGAGTTTGCGCTTACGGGTGACGTCGCCGCCGTAGCACTTGGCGGTCACGTCCTTGCGAACCTGGCGCACGGTTTCACGGGCGATGATCTTGGCGCCGATGGCCGCCTGCACGGCAATGTCGAACTGCTGGCGGGGAATCAAATCTTTCAGCTTGAGGCAGATCTTTCGGCCGAAGTCGTAGGCGTGGTCTTCGTGAATGAGCGTACTTAAAGCATCGGCCGGGTCTCCGTTCAAAAGAATATCCAGCTTCACCAGCCGCGCCGGACGGAAATCCGTCACATGATAGTCGAAGGAGGCGTAGCCTTTGGAGATGGACTTCAATTTATCGTAGAAATCGAACACTACCTCTGAAAGCGGCAGGTCGTAGTTCAACTCCACACGGTCCGTGGTAATGTAGTGCTGGCCAATCAATGTGCCGCGCTTGTCCATGCACAGTTTCATGATGGGGCCGTAGAAATCGGCCTTGGTGATAATCTGCGCGCGGATGTAGGGCTCTTCGATATGGTCAATCACCGACGGAGCGGGCAGGCCGGACGGGTTGTGCACGTCGATGACCTCGCCTTTGGTGGTATATACCTTATAAGATACGTTGGGGACGGTGGTAATCACGTCCATGTTGAACTCCCGGAACAGGCGCTCCTGCACGATTTCCAGATGCAGCAGGCCCAGGAAACCGCAGCGGAAGCCGAAGCCCAGCGCCAGGGAACTTTCGGGCTCGTAGGTGAAGGAGGCGTCGTTCAGCTGGAATTTCTCCAGCGTGGCGCGCAGTTCCTCGAACTTGGAGGCATCTACCGGATACAGGCCGGCGAATACCATCGGCTTTACTTCCTCGAAGCCGGCAATTGCCTGAGAGCAAGGCTCTTCCACGTGCGTGATGGTGTCTCCCACCTTCACCTCCACGGCGGCCTTGATACCGGTGATGATGTATCCTACGTCACCTGCCTTGACCTCGCCGGTAGGGTTAAGCTTGAGTTTCAGGTTACCCACTTCCTCGGCCTCGTATTCATTGCCGGTAGAGAAGAATTTCACTTTGTCGCCGGTCTTGAGGCTGCCGTTCACCACCTTGAAATATGCGATGATGCCGCGGAACTGGTTGAAGACGGAGTCGAAGATGAGCGCCTGCAGCGGAGCGTCGGGGTCTCCCTTGGGCGCGGGCACTTTGTTCACGATGGCGTCCAGCACCGCCTGCACGCCTTCTCCCGTACGGGCCGATACCCGCAGCACCTCCTCCGGGTCGCAGCCCAGAAGGTCGCACACCTGGTCCGTAACCACCTCCGGCTGGGCGCTGTCCATATCAATCTTATTGAGCACGGGGATGATTTCCAACCCGTGGTCGATGGCCTGATACAGATTGGAAATGGTCTGGGCCTGAATACCTTGTGAGGCATCCACCACCAGCAGGGCACCCTCGCAGGAAGCGATGGAACGCGACACTTCGTAGGAGAAGTCCACGTGTCCGGGAGTGTCGATGAGGTTGAGCCGATACGTAACGCCGTCCCGCAGGTAATCCATCTGGATGGCGTGGCTCTTGATGGTGATGCCCTTCTCCCGCTCCAGGTCCATATCGTCCAGCACCTGGTTCTCCATCTCGCGGTCGCTCAGCGTACGGGTGAGTTCCAGGAGACGGTCGGCCAGGGTGGATTTACCATGGTCGATGTGGGCTATGATGCAGAAGTTGCGGATATTCTTCATAGGGCCTTTGCCAGTTTGTCAATCATGACGGTGCCCAGCACCACCTTTCCTTTCTCGTCAAGGAGGTAAAGGGCGGGAATCCACTTGACGCCGAAATCGGCCGATACCTTGGAATCCTTTTTTCCACTTCCGTCATAAAGTTGTACGCCCGGAAGCTCGTTTTCGGCCACATATTTCTTAAGCGCCTCCAGCGTGCGGTCGAAGGAAACGGACACAAAGACCACCTTCTCCGGATTGGCGGCGGCGTGCATGGCCTTGAGCTGGGGAACCTCGGCCCGGCAGTCCGGGCACCAGGAAGCCCAGAATACCAGCACCACCTTGCGGCCCTGGAAATCACTGAGCTTGAACGTTTTACCATTGACGTCCTGCAGGGCGAAATCCGGTGCCTGCGTGCCGGGGTTCAGCAGATTCACTGCATATTGGGCATCCAGATCTTCTTCTGTGGTATTCTGAGCAGCCAGTCCCACGCAAGCAAGCAGGGCGGCCATTAAAGTCAACATTTTTTTCATCGCGTTCATTTTAACCTCCAAAATTACGCAATTTACGGGGATTATGCAATTTCGCCGCATGGAACACTCAAAATGAGGGGTCCGTGCACCAGGGAAGGCTTATTCGTGCACTGGATGCCCAAAATGATGTGCGCCCCTTTTGTTGGACGGATTTAACAATAAGATATTCGACTATTAGTTCGGTATTGTACCGGACTCATTCCATTTAGTTTTTCCTTGATTCGCTCCTCGTTGTAGTATCGAAGATATTCTTCGAGCTCCTTGAGGAAGTGGTCAACAGAAGTGAACTTTTGCAAATATAACAATTCCGACTTCAATAGTCCAAAGAAGTTTTCCATCACGGCATTGTCCAGACAGTTCCCCCTTCTAGACATACTCTGCCGTATATTGTTATCTTTCAACTTGTTCTGGTATTTTTTATTTTGATATTGCCACCCCTGATCAGAGTGTAATATTGCATTAGTCTTGTTCCCGATAACTTCTATCGTCCCGTCAATCATATCCATAACCATGTCCAATACCGGACGCCTGTAGATGGTATAGTAGATGATTTCGCTATTGTAAAGGTCCAAGACAGGAGACAGATATATCTTTTCTCCAAACAAATGGAACTCAGTTACATCCGTAACCAACTTCTGGTGAGGAGCCTCTGCTTGGAAGTCCCTTTCGAGCAGATTGGGCGCGACCTTCCCAACCTCGCCCTTGTAAGACTTATACTTCTTCATTCTGACTTCGCACTTGATGCCGGTCTCGTTCATTAAGCGCCTAACCGTCTTACTACTAATGCTATATCCCTCATTTTTGAGGGCCTTGGTAAGCCTTCTATATCCGTATCTTCCTTTGTTCTCATGATACAACTCTACAAGCCGCTGCCTCTCGACAGCCCACTTGTCAGGCTTCTCATTATCGTAATAGTAATAGAATGTGGATCTGGCCATCTCCTTGATCTCCAGGAGGAGGTCAAGACGGTACTTCGGCCTTAGTTCTTGGATGGCCCCCGCCCAATCGCGCGTAGACGGTTCTCCCTTTCTTCGACTAAGGCCTTCACTTTTTTTAACAGAGCATTCTCAGCTTCGAGATACTCGTTCCTTTTACGCAGTTTCTCGAGCTCATCTAGCTCAGCTTCAGCTCTTTGCCTTTTCTTTTTCATGCTTGTCTGTTTGCGTTTGCGCGTAAGTCCGGCTATTCCGTTTGTCTGATAGGCGTGTATCCAGCGCCTAATCGTATAGACTTGAATGTCATACTTAAGCGATGCGTTCAGCAAAGATAGGTGATTATCCGTGATATCCCTTAATATTTTGATTTTTGTTTCGGTATCACGAAGAGGCTGGTATTGAGGATGCAATAAAGCTAATTCTCCACCTCTTAGATATCGCTGACGTATTAGCTTAACAGTAACCTGTCCCATTTTTAGCAACTGACAGACATAATTGATGCTCTTCCCTTCATCCATTAGATGCATTGCTTGGACATACTTGGGGTAATTTTCATTCTTCTTCATTTCTTTACTTTTTATGTCCAAATTTTGGGGCGCAGTTCAAAATCGAGGGTCCGTGCACCAGGGAGGCCATTTTCGTGCACGGACAATCCTTCAAAAAATGTATTTATTTTGCAGGATTCTGGTCATTCACCCCTCTATTTCTATTTTCGCCACATTTTAATGTTTTGACGGTTCTGTTTAAGAAATCATTCTTAACTTGTCTCAAAAACAAGTGTATGTACCGTTACGAATCCCCTGCAGAAACCGCATTCCTGCGAATGACTCCCAGTTATCACATGTACACCAAAGCGCTGGAAAGCGATGTGTTTTTCAATTCAGATGACGAGCGCGCCATCGCTGTCAATTATATGGCCATTTCCGTTATGGAAACAGGTTGTACGATGCTGGCATACGCAATCATGACCAACCATTTTCATTTTGTCCTAGCTGGGTCAAAAGAACGGTGCGTATCTTTCTATGAGCGCTTCAAACAACTGATGGACAACTATTTTGCCCATCACGAGAGGGGACATCTTATGAAATCTGTCACTTGTGGCATAACCCCCATCAAAAACTTGCAACAAATGCAGACAGAGATTGCGTATGTGGTACGCAATGCTTTTGTCGTAAGGCCGGAAGTGAATGTGTTTGCCGACCCCTGGTCTACGGCATTTCTGTATTTCAACCCCTTGCTTGTTAAGGAGGGGGTGTCCGCCTCAACCCTTAAAGGAAGGGCATTAAGGGCTTTCACCTGCTCCCGAATGTTGGAGACAGTGGACCCGCGCATATATGTTAAGGATGGAATGGCCCAGCCCTGGAGTTTCGTAGACTATGAACTGGTTATGTCACTCTATGACAGCGCCCGACAGTTTATCTACAGTATCTTGAAAAACGTGGAGGCCCTGACGGAAGTCTCATTACGATACGGTGAAGACTCCGCCTTGAACGACGAAGAACTAAGACCCATTGTTATTGCCATGAGCAAAAAGGTCTTTGGAGAGGATTATATATTTAAACTTACGCTGCAACAGAAAAAAGAGCTGGCCGTGAAGGTCAAGAACCAGTATCATTCCTCCAACAAGCAATTGGCCCGAATCATCCGGTTGGCGCAGGCCGATGTAGATGCGCTGTTTCCTCTGGCAGCCAAACGCTAAAACAGGAAGGCGCAGAAGCCGAGGCCGTAGAGGAGGCAGAGGGCGAAGGTGGACATGACCAGCAGGGGCAGCATGGGGTCCAGGGCGCGGTCTTCGAGGGTCCAGACGCCGTGAAGGTGCTTAATATATAATGGTAAGGTAATCACCCATACCCAGTGCCACCAGGACGGCCAGCACAGCAAGCAATAGGCAATCATACAGGCCCAGCCCAGGATAATCAGCACTGTCTGGTAGATGCGGGCCCGCTGCAATCCCAACTTGATGGCTACCGTGACCCGGTTCGCGGCATCGGTCTTCATGTCCCGGATGTTGTTCACGTTGAGGACGCCTACGCTGAAGCAGCCTACGCCAGTGGCCGGAAGCAGCAATTTCCAGTGAAGTCCCAGTCCCTGGGTGCAGACAAAATACGAACCCAGCACGGCCACAAGGCCGAAAAACAGAAACACGTAGATATCACCTTTGGCCCGGTAACCGTAGGGATTGGGCCCCAGTGTGTACTTCATGGCTCCCACAATGGCCGCTGCGCCCAACAGGAGCACCATAATGGGCGTGAGTTCCCACAGGGTACCAAATGCCCGCCAGGTCATGGCAACCCCAAAGACCATACACAGGACGACGAAGGTCCCGATGAGCCGCTTCATATCAGCCACACTCATTCCGCCGCTGTTCAGGCCGTATTGCGGGCCCTGGCGTTCGGCTGTGTCCGTGCCCTGCAGCACATCTCCCAGCTCATTGGACAGGTTGGACAGAATTTGCAGGCAAACGGTAGTAATCACAATTAGGACGGCCGTGAGGAGGTCTACCTTCCAGTCGGCCGCGGCCAGGAGTATGCCCAGCAGCACGCCGGCGCAGGAAAGCGGCAGCGTACGCAGGCGCATGGATTGAATGGCGGCTTTGAATTTCATACTACAAAATTAACAAAAAACACGGATATGACATCGCTACGGGCCACGACGTTCCCCAACTACATAGCCCTCCCCGTGCACCAGAGAGGGCTTATTCGTGCACGGGGTGCCCAAAAACGAGGGTCCGTGCACCGGGGAGGCCATTTTCGTGCACGGAGTCGGGAGCCTGCGCCAGAAAGGCTCGGAGCCTGCGCCGCCTCTACTTCTCCAGCCACTCCATAAAACCGTCTACGCGGGCGCGGGAGACGGTGAAGTCCGTGAGGGAGGGGAGGCCGGGCCGGAGCGAGATGCGCAGGCGGCCGCCCATGAGGCGGGAGATGGAGTCAATGGCGCCTTCGCTGATGATGCAGCTGCGGGAGATGCGGAAGAAGCCCGCAGGATCCAGGTTGCCGGCAATGGCGTCCAGGGATTCGTCCATCACGTAG
This sequence comes from Bacteroidales bacterium, assembly GCA_017509685.1. Classification (GTDB taxonomy): domain Bacteria; phylum Bacteroidota; class Bacteroidia; order Bacteroidales; family UBA932; genus Cryptobacteroides. The sequence goes on along the minus strand of JAFWPA010000074.1, from coordinate 22,753 downwards.
GAAGAACCGCCGGTGGTGACGATGTAGGAATTCTTGGCCTCGGAATAGAAATAGGCGATGTCGGCGGTGCGCACCGGCACAATGCGGTCGTTCAGGCGGATGAGGAATTTCTCCTTACGAACCTGCGCAATGAGGGAGCGGATGGCGTCCCCGGAAGGCTTCACGGCTTCTCCGGAGGCCACGCGGCCAATCGCGCGCTGCAAATCGGCCAGGTTGATGGGTTTCAGCAGATAATCCACCGCATTCACCTCGAAGGCATGAACGGCATACTGGTCATAGGCCGTGGTCATCACCACGGGCGCGGGGACATCCGTCTGTGTAAAAATGTCAAAGCTGGAGCCGTCGGACAGTTCCACGTCCATAAAGATGACGTCCGGGGCCTCGTTGGAGCCCAGCCAGGCCAGGGAATCCTTGACAGAGCCCACGGCGCCCACCACTTCTACGGAGGGGAAATGGGTCTTGAGCAGGTTGGTCATGTGCTCCCGTGCGCGGAGCTCGTCTTCAATAATCAGTGCCTTCATAATTGGATGCTTCTAGTTCCCGCAGGATAGGGATGGTCACGGAGAAGGTATCCTCCGTTTCGGTGATGAATATCTCTTTTCCGGCAATGTCCCGGAACTGGTTTCGGATGTATTGCAGGCCGATTCCCGAGTTGCGCGGAGCAGTGAGCTTGGGAATACGGTTGTTGGTCATGGTGATGGACTGGCGGTCGCTGGTGGCGGTGATAATCAGCGGCTTGTCCGGGGAGATGGCGTTGTGCTTGATGGCGTTTTCTACCAGCAACTGCAGGGTGCAGGGCACCGTGTAGCCCGTGAGGTCCGTGGGACGCAGCCTGTCCTGGAGCACCAGCCCTTCCGGATAGCGAATCTGCATCAGCTGGCGGTAGGTCTTGGAAAACTCTATTTCCTCTGACAGCGGTACCAGCCGCTTTCCCTCCTGGTTCATCAGGTAGCGGTACAGGGAAGCCATCTTCTGGATGTACTCGCTGGCCTCTTCCCGCGTGCCTTCCTGCACGATGGAGTCCAGCACGTTGAGGCAGTTGAACAGGAAGTGGGGGTTCACCTGGTTCTTCAGGTTCATGTAGCGGAATTCGGCCTGGTGGCGGCGCGTACGCTGCTTGGAAGCCTCCTGCTGCATGTTGATGGCGAAGTTCACCATGAGGATCAGGGACACCACCGTGGTGACGATGAGCAGCACCATCACGCCGGAATTCTCCAGCACGGAGTCGCCGTTGAAGTTGAGGTCTGTGTACACGCGGATGCCAAAGACCAGGCCGATGGAAACCACCAGCCACCCGGCGTGCTTGTACCAGGACTGCTCCCGCTCATATCCGGCCGGCCCGTAAGGGGAGAAGCGGTGGGCGAACAGATAGAGGCCCCAGCCGATGCCCTCCGTCACCAGGAAAGTGGAAATGGCGTGGTGCCAGATGGGCGGCAGCAGGTTCTCCAGGACAAAGGCGCCGATGTTCCCCAGCAGGAACCCGATCACGTTCACCAGGATGAGGGCCGTGACCGTAATCTCCACGGTGAGATTCTCCTGGAAGCAGATGACACCGGTGAGCGTCATGGTGAGGGCGGTGAGCAGCAGGCTGTCCCGCAGCCCCATGGCCGTACACAGCATGGTTACGGCTACGTGCAGCAGCGCGAAGCCGTGGATGAGCCAAGCCATTTTCTTCCAGTGCATACGGCAAAATTACACAATTATTCCGTTCGTCGCAAAAAAATATCCATTCGTAAGAGTCGTTGGGACCGCACTCTCCTTTTTACCTTAAATAATAGTACTTTTGCGAGTGCCGCATAACAAGTGGCCTAAAACTGATAACAATATGTCCAACAAACGTGATTTGACGTTCCGTCAACTCGTAGATCTGAGCTTCGGCTTTTTAGGCGTGCAGATTGCCTATGCCCTGCAAAGCGCCAACATCAGCCGTATTTTCGCCACGCTGGGAGCAGACCCCCACCAGCTTAGCTTTTTCTGGATTCTGCCCCCGCTGATGGGTATGATCGTACAGCCCCTCATCGGCAAGTACAGTGACCGTACCTGGTGCAAGATGGGCCGCCGCAAGCCCTATCTGCTGGTAGGCGCTCTCATCGCCGTGCTGGTGATGATTTTCCTGCCCAACGCCGGAAGCCTCAACTTCAGCGCCCGGGTCCTGCTGGGCCTGAACATGGCCATGTGGTTCGGCCTGTTCTCCCTCATCTTCCTGGACACCAGCATCAACATCGCCATGCAGCCCTTCAAGATGATGGTGGGCGACATGGTGAACGAAAAGCAGAAAACCACCGCCTACAGCATCCAGAGCTTCCTGTGCAACGCAGGCTCCCTGCTGGGCTACCTGTTCCCCATCTTCTTCACCTGGATTGGCATTGCCAACGTGGCCCCGGAAGGCGTGGTGCCCGACAGCGTTATCTGGAGCTTCTACTGCGGTGCCGCCATTCTCATCCTGTGCGTGCTGTACACCTTCCTCCGCGTGAAAGAAATGCCGCCCAAGGAGTATGCGGAATTCCATGACATCGATCTGGAGAAAAAGGCCGATGAACCCTCCGAGGGTCTGTTCTCCCTCCTGGTCAAGGCCCCCAAGACCTTCTGGACCGTAGGCCTGGTGCAGTTCTTCTGCTGGGCCGCTTTCCTGTATATGTGGAACTATACCAACGGTGCCATCGCCACCAACTGCTGGGGCGTGGACATGAACCAGCCCGGCGCGGCTGCCAGCGAAGGCTTCCAGGCCGCCGGCAACTGGGTGGGCGTGCTCTTCGCCGTGCAGGCCGTGGGCTCCATCCTCTGGGCCACCGTCCTGCCCCGCTTCAAGAACCTGAAGATGGCCTATGTCGTGAGCCTGCTGGTGGGTGCCGTGGGCTTCGCCTCCGTGATGTTCCTGCACAACCAGTACGTGCTGTTCATCAGCTACTTCCTCATCGGTTTCGCCTGGGCCGCCATGCTGGCCCTGCCGTTCACGCTCCTTACCAACGCCCTGGAAGGAAGCCCCTACATGGGCAGCTACCTGGGCCTGTTCAACTGCACCATCTGCCTGCCGCAGATTGTGGCGGCCGCCACCGGCGGCCTGGTGCTCCACCTGCTGGGGAGCAGCCAGCCCGCCATGCTGCTGATGGCCGGCGTGTACCTGGTGCTGGGAGCCGCCTGCGTGAAATTCATCAAAACCAAATAAATTAACCAACTACACACTAATGAAAAGGATTCTAACCGCTATCGCAGTACTCTTTACAGTCTGCGCTACCGTATTCGCCCAGGGCGGATACCAGGTTAAAGGTGTGGTAGTAGACGCCATCGGCCCCGTGATCGGAGCCTCGGTGATCGAGCAGGGAACGTCCAACGGCGTTTCCACCGGTCTGGATGGCGACTTCCTCCTCACCGTTTCCAATGCCAATGCAATGGTGGAAATCTCCTGCATCGGCTATGCAACCCAAGTTTTCCCGGCCAACGCCGTGCCGGCCACCATCACCCTCGCCGAGGACACCGAGTTCCTCGATGACGTCGTGGTGATCGGTTACGGTACCGTGAAGAAGACCGACATGACGGGATCCGTCGTCGCCATCAAGAACGACGAGATCAACCGTGGTGCCATCACTTCGCCTGCACAGGCCATGATGGGTAAGGTCTCCGGTATGCTGGTGACGCCCGCCTCGGGCAGCCCGGGTGAAGGCGCTACCATCCGTATCCGCGGCGCCGCATCCCTCAACGCCAACAACGATCCTCTGATCGTGATCGACGGCGTTCCCATCACCCGTGAAGGTGGTGCCGGCATGGGCGACCCTCTGGCTTCCGTCAACCCCAACGACATCGAGAGCTTCTCCGTTCTGAAGGATGCATCGGCCACCGCCATCTACGGTTCCCGCGCATCCAACGGCGTTATCATCATCACCACCAAGAAGGGCTCCAAGGGCGCCCTGCAGGTCGATGCCAACGCCAGCTTCTCCGTGAAGCAGAACACCGGCGGCATCAAGATGATGACCGGCGACGAGCTTCGCAAATATGTGGGTGATATCTACGGCACCGATTCCAACGCATACGCCATCCTGGGTACCGAAAACACCGACTGGCAGAAGCAGATTTACCGCATTGCCACCGGTACCGACCTCAACCTGAGCATGCGTGGCGGCAAGACGGTTCCGTTCCGCCTGAGCTTCGGCATCAACTATGACCAGGGTACCGTGAAAAAGAGCGACAACGAGCGTTACAACATCGACCTCAACCTCTCGCCCAAGTTCCTGGAGGATCATCTGAGCATCAATGCCAACGCCAAGGCCATTTACCAGATCACCAACTGGGGTGCCGGTGCCGGCGCCATCAGCAACGCCATGCGCATGGATCCTACCAAGCCCGTTTATGCCGAGGACGGTACGTTCTTCAACTGGTACGACGGCGGCAACCCCAACTCCATGGCCGGTATCAACCCGCTGTCCCAGATTTTCGAGCGCACCAATTTCAACAATTCCATCCGTTCCATCGGCAACCTGCAGGTGGACTACAAGATCCACGGTTTCGAAGACCTGCGCCTGAACCTGAACCTGGGTTACGACGTATCCAGCAACAAGAACCAGAACTACAACAAGCTGGGCACCTACATGTCCGCCCTCAGTTCTCCCGATTACGCTTATAAGAGCGACAACTTCAACAGCAATACCCTGCTGGAGTTCTACGCCGACTACAACCACGAGTTCAAGCACTCCAACCTGGATGTGATGGCCGGTTATTCCTGGCAGCACAACTTTCTGCGCTACAACGGCTCTACCTATTATAACAGGGAGAAGCTGTGGCAGGATGCCGACCTCTTCCAGAAGAATCCCACTTCTGCCAAGGAGTACTACCTGATTTCCTTCTTCGGCCGCGTGAACTATTCCATCGCTTCCCGCTATCTGTTCACAGCTACGCTGCGTGCCGATGCTTCTTCCCGTTTCGCCCGGGGCAACCAGTGGGGCCTGTTCCCTTCGGCCGCCTTTGCCTGGAACGTGAAGAACGAGAACTTCCTCAAGAACGTTGATGCCGTGAGCGCCCTGAAGCTCCGTCTGGGCTGGGGCCGCACCGGTCAGCAGGATATCGGCGACGACTATTATCCCGCCATGGCCCTGTATCGCCAGGAAACCACCCAGATGATGCAGTATAATATGGGCGGTAAGCTCATCAACGTGCTGGCTCCCCAGGCCTACAACAAGAACCTGAAATGGGAGACCACCGAAACCTTCAACGTGGGTTTGGACTTCGGCTTTGCCAATGACCGCGTCACCGGTACCGCCGAGGTTTACTACCGCAACACCTTCGACCTGCTGAATGTGGCACCCACCGCTCTGGGCCAGAACTTCAGCAACACCACCATCCAGAACATCGGTGACATGGTGAACAAGGGTGTGGAACTGAGCCTGAACGTGGTTCCCATCGAGAAGAAGGACTTCCACTGGAGCATCGGCGGCAACGTCACCTTCCAGGATACCAAGATCACCAAGCTCACGGCCGAGAAAGTAGAGGGCTTCCTGGGTACCACCACCGGTACCACCATGGGCAGCAACACCGGTTTCTCCTCCGTGCACCGCGAGGGCTTCGCTCCGTACACCTTCTATCTGTTCGAGCAACTATACGACAAGGATGGCAAGCCCATCTATGCCGGCCTGGTAGACCGCGACGGCGACGGCATCATCACGGACGCCGACCGCTACGTCACCGGCTACAGCCCCGTTCCTTCCGTCTTCTTCGGCGTGAACACCCGCATCACCTGGAAGAACTGGGACTTCAGCGTCAACGGCCACGGCTCCTTCGGCAACTACGCCATCAACAAGGTGCGCAAGGGCTACAGCACCAGCCTCTGGATCCCCGACCAGGTGGGCAAGCACTACATCGACAACCTTTCTTCCCAGTACCTGATTGACGGCTGGAGCGGCGGTACCGACAGCTCCAACCAGGCCTACTCCGACCTCTGGGTGGAGAACGCCTCGTTCTTCAAGATCGACGACATCAACCTGGGTTACACCTTCAAGCTGAATGGAAACGGAATCAAGTCCATCCGCGTGGCCGGTTCTGTCCAGAATGTCTATACTTTCACCAAATACAGCGGCATGGATCCCGAGCTCACCGCTCAGGACGGCGTGGATACGGCCATCGTTCCCCGTCCCCGTCTGTACACAGTGCGTGTGAACATCAACTTCTAATCGGATGACAGTCATGAAAAAAATAACAAGATATATTCTGGTGGCCCTGGTTTCCGTTCTGGCTTGCTCCTGCCTGAAGGATTTGAACACCGTTCCGCTGGACGAGACCGTCTCTGCCGCCGATGATGCCTATTCCAACCCGGACAGCTATATGGCCGGCCTGGCATACATCAATGCCTATTACAACTTCGTGAGCCCCGGTGACGCCGGCGCCTCCGACCTGGATTTCGACGATGCCGGACAGAGTGAACTCGTCCGCCAGTGGACCAACCTGAACGAACTCTCCGTGGATACGTTCAAGTGCACCTGGGGGGACGACTATGTGTCCGATATCCAGTACGACAAGTGGACCACCGCCGACAATGCCGCCCTGGTAGCCGTCTATACCCGCTGCATGAAGGGGGTCACCCTGGTGAACGAGTATCTGGCCCAGACCACTCCGGAACTCCTGGAGCAGCGCGGCCAGTCCGACCTCAAGGCTACCGTGGAGCAGTACAGGGCCGAGGCCCGTTTCCACCGTGCCATGTTCTACTGGATTCTCCTGGACTGCTACGGCAACCCTCCGTTCGCCACTTATGAGAACATCTCCCAGGGTACCCTGCCCAAGCAGCTGGGCCGCAAGGGCCTGTATGAGTGGCTGGTCAAGGAACTGGAAGAGCTTGCTGCCAGCGAAGCGATGCCCGCCTACGGCGCCGTTCCTTATCCCCGTGCCACCAAGGGTTCCGTGAACGCCCTCCTGGCCGAGATTTACCTGAACGCCGAGGTATACACCCGCACCGACGATGCCCCCGGCACCCCCGAATGGCAGAAAGCCAAGGATGCTGCCGAAGCCGTGATCGGCATGGGCTACAGCCTGGAGCCTGTTTTCGAGAATCTGTGGAAGCAGGACAACACCACCAACGGTTCCGCCGAGAAGGAATTCATCTTCGCCGTGGATTATGACAAGGATCACGCCCAGAGCTGGGGCGGTACCACCACGCTGGCATCGGCCTTCATGAGCGCCGATGTGAACCAGCGCCTGGCCACCCTCCTGGGAGTGGGCGGCAGCGGTATCATCCCCGAGAACTGGAACGGTTACCACGTGTCCAACGAGTACGTGAACAACTTCGAGCTGGTGGGTGTGGACTGGACCGGCAAGGGCTTCGGCTACGACCGCGAGAACTCCGACAAGCGCGCCTTCCTCATCAACGAAGGCATCAAGGAGTTTGACAAGGCCGATGTCTCCAGCGGCTGGCGCTGCTGGAAGTTCAGCGGACTTTACACCGACGGCCACGTGAACGACGCTTCCGTGGACAACTACAAGTTCTCCTCCATGGACTATCCCATCTTCCGTCTGGCCGAGATGTACCTCATCTACGCTGAGGCCGATGCCCGTCTGAATAACGGTGTTACCACCGACAGCAAGGCTGTGAGCTACGTGAAGGCTCTCCGCGACCGTGCCGGCGTAGGCATGCCCGACTCCATCACCCTCGACTTCCTGCTGGCCGAGCGCGCCCGCGAGCTCATGCTCGAAGGCCACCGCCGCACCGACCTCATCCGCTACGGATACTTTACCTCCATGCAGTTCCCCTGGCCCTACAAGGCCGGCGTCAAGAACGGTAAGGCTACCATTCCCGCCTACATGCAGGTTTATCCCATTATCCTGAGCGACCGTACTGCCAACACTTCCCTGAAACAGAACTCTGGCTATTAATAGATTGATCCTATGAAAACAAACAAATACATAGCAGTCGTATCGGCCCTTCTTGCGCTCTGCGCCTGCGAACGTGAGTTCGTGAAGACGCAGATCGCCGACGAATCCAAGTTCGTCGCACCTGTCGTGCAGCCCATGTCCGACGTTCAGGTGAACGCCAACAACAACAAGGTGGAGTCCGTGGTCTTTATCTGGTCTCCCGCCGACTTCGGCGTATCTACTCAGATTGACTATTCCGTCATGGCACAGACAACGGTGGACGGGAAGGAATACAGCGCCCTTCTGGGTTCTACCTCCTCCACCTTCCTTTCCCTTGCCAAGGAAGACCTGAACAGCCTGGCCGTGTCCGACCTTTCCCTGCCCCGCAATGCCACCAGCCCCATGACTGTGTGGGTTGAGGCCGCCACCAGCGGACTCAACGCCCCTTCCATCAAATCCAGCAATACCATTTCCTTCAATGTTACCACCTACGATCCGCCGAAGTCCTGGGTATTCTTCCCGGGTTACTACAACAGTTGGGGTGACAACAACGACAAGGAGCCCTGGCGTGTCTGGGAAGTGGAAGGCGGTTCCGGCGTTTTCCGTACCCTCGTACAACTGAAAGAAGACGCCGACAACACCCCCGGCATCTGCCCGCTCAAACTCTATATGGACGGCGCCTGGCTCGGCGGTAAGGATGGCTATGAGGCCACCTGGGACGGCTGGGATTACGGTGACAAGGATGGTAACTGGGGTGTGCCTGCAGACGAACCCATCAATATCATCGAGTTCAACAAGAACAAGAAGACGGCTTCCCGTACGCATCTGGCCGCGGGTGTAGGCCTCATCGGCAGTTTCGCCGCTTCCGGCTGGTCTTCCGACGTGAAATTCCAGTACGATGACCAGAACAACCTCTGGGTGATTGAAGAAGTGGCCCTGGCTTCCGGCGACGAGTTCCTGGTGCACCTGAACGAAGCCTGGGACAAGTTCAAGTACGGTGGCCCGCTCAAGGCTTCCGACGCCGTTCCCGGCGGCTTTGACCTTGTACAGGGCGGTGACTCTGCCAACATTCCCGTCACCGACGGAGGTACTTACAAATTCATCCTGCATGCCAACCGTACCCCTATGGTACTTGAAATGGTGAAGAAATAGTTAATCCTGCAAAAAGATGAAAAGATTATTCAATATATTTGCTGTTGCTGCTTTGGTGGCAGGAATGGCTTCCTGCGCCAAGATCGAGCAGGAGGACGCCTTCTCCAAAGCTCCGGTAGCACCTGAGCTTTACGCTCACAATGACATTCTCATCACCACGGATACCATGGACGAGGATGTGACTTTCTCCTGGAGCCCCTACCGCTTCCTGGACGAGGGTCTGGATTACACGCTCTATGCCGCTTACGGTGAGGATCCCGTGGCTCTGGCTACCACCAAGGCCAACTATGTGACCTGGACCAAGTCCGCATTCCGTACGCTGCTGTATTCCAAGATTGCCGGTCTCCCCGACAATGACATGTTCTCCCTGCTGCTCTACGTTTCCGTTCCCAACGGCGACAAGCAGCTGAAATCGGCCAATATCCGTATCACCGTGTATGCGGCCGGCGACGCCGTGGCTCCTGTCATTGAAGAGGCCGTCGAAGAGGCCGTTCTGGATCCTACCGATCCCATGGGAGAGATTGCCCTCCTTGCCTGGGAACCCGCCCGTCTGGTTTATGGCGAGAAGGTGACCTACGATGTGCTGCTGTCCATTATCCCGGCCAATGTGAAGAGCGAGGCCGGTGACTCCGACGAAGTGGAGGGCCCCAAGAAGGTTAAGCTTACCGAGGCCCCCATCGAGGAAACCAACCTGGTGGTAACCGTTGACCAGCTCAACGAGGCCATCATCGCCGCCGGCGGTGTGGAAGAGGCCGAAAACGAGATCTTCCTGGAGGTTGTTGCCTATTGCGCCTCCCTGCCCAACGGTGTTCCTTCCGGTACGGCCACCGCTACGGTGACCACTTATACGGCCACCTTCGCCGAAGAGCTGTATATGCCGGGCAGCTACCAGGGCTGGGATCCTGCTACTGCCCCTACCATCCTGCACAGCGCCGCCGTCAAGGGCCTGTACCAGGGTATCGTGGATCTCACCACGGCCGATGGTTCCGACGTCGAGTTCAAGTTCTCCCCGGTTCCCGCGTGGGAAGGTGACTTCGGCGGCGTGGTGGAAGTGAACGAGGCCGGTTCCGGTGACTGCGCAACGGCCATCGGTGAGGTAGGTGCTGCCGACAACATCAAGGTTCCTTCCGGTGTGTATTACATCGAACTGAACAAGAAGCTCAACACCATTGCCATGGTGCAGTTCAAGAGCCTCAGCCTCATCGGCTCGGCCGTGGGTGACTACGGCTGGGGTCAGGATGTAGACCTGGAGTACAACGCCGATGCCAAGGAATTCAGCGCCGTGACCGTGTTCAAGACCGGTGAATTCAAGATGCGTTTCAACCACGACTGGACCATGTCCCTGGGCGGCGACGCCGAGACCGGTTATAGCCTTTCCGGCGGCAATATCGCCGTGGAGAAGGACGGTGAGTATAAGATTGTGGTGTCCGTGGGCAAGGTCCCGTTCGCCATCAAGTACGTCAACACTTCGTTCCCCGACATGCTCTACGTTCCCGGCAGCCACAATGGCTGGGATCACAGCAAGACCGTCTTCGCCGGCAACGGTGAAGGCCAGTACGAAGGTTTCGCCAACCTGGGCGGCGAATGGGGCTTCAAGTTCACTCCGGCTCCCAACTGGGACAACGGTGAATGGGGCTTCGTAAAGGACAGCCAGCCTCAGGAAGACGGTATCTGGACCGTTTACGAGCTCACCTCCGACGGCGCCGGCAACATCCTGGAAGGCTCCGAGGTTACCTATTACAAGGCCGTGGCCGACCTGGCCGAGCTTACCGTCAAGGTGACCCCTGTCACTTCGGTGGGTATCATCGGCGGTTTCTCCGGCAACAGCTGGGCTTCCGACATGTACCCGATGGAGTACAACGCCGACAAGGACTGCTGGACGGTCAAGGAAGTGGAAATCATCAAGGGCACCGAGTGGAAGTTCCGCATGAACGAGGCCTGGGATATCAACCTGGGCGGCAGTCTGGACGACCTGGTGCAGGACGGCTCCAACATCAAGGAAGCCGAAGGCGCCGTTTACGATGTCCAGCTCTACATTTCCACCACTCCTTACCACGCTGTCCTCACCAAGACCGGTGAAAGCGACTATGTGGACACCAAGGAAGGCCCCTGGAGCATCATCGGCACCGTGGGCGAGTCCAACTGGGATACGGACTTTGACATGACCAAGAACGGAACCATGTTCACGTACAAGGGTCTGGAACTGACGGCTGATTCCGAGTTCAAGATCCGTTTCAACCACGAATGGAGCTTCAACCGCGGTGTTGATTCTGCGGAAGAAGGCGCCTATACCCTTACCCTGGGTGAGGCCGTTGCCGTGGTGAATAACGGTGCCAACATGAAGGTGCCGGCCGCCGGCTCCTACGATATCTACTACGATGCCGACAAGGAGACCATCGTGATCTACGAGGCCGGTACCGTCCTGGGCGACACCTGGTCCGTCATCGGTATCGATGGTGACTGGAATACGGACGTGGATATGACGGAAGTGGCTCCCGGCATCTTTGTGAGCCCTGTCATTGAGGCTTCCGCAGAAGGTTGCAAGATCCGTCTGAACCACGACTGGGGCGTGAACCGCGGCTGCTCTGCACTGGCCAATGACGGTGTCTTCGTGCAGGCATACCAAAACGGTGGCAACATTCCGCTCTCCGGCAAGTACCAGCTGGTTTACAATGCCAATACCGACATGCTGGGTACCCTGGTCTGGGGTGTCGTGGGTTCCATTGCCTCCATTGACGGATTCAACTGGAACAACGATGTTCCCATGAACCTGGGCGCTGACGGCAAGTGGTACAGCATTGCTCCCGTCACCCTGGCTGCCACCGATCTGTTCAAGATCAGAAAATATGGCAACTGGGACGAAAACCGGGGCGGTACCTTCGCCGCTGCCGAGGAAGCCTTTGCTGTAGTCAACAACGGCGATAACATCACCGGTGCCGAAGGTACCTATATGGTCGTTTACGATCCCACGGCAGAAACCATCACCCTCACGGGCGAGTTCTGGGGCATTGTCGGCGACTTCAACGGCTGGGGCAACGATGTCTTCATGATGTACGACGGCGCCAAATGGTTTGCCGCCGGCATGACCACTGCAGACGGATGGAAGCTCCGCAAGGGCGCCGCTTGGGCCGTGAACCGCGGCGGCTCCTTCGTGGCCGCCGGCACTCCTTTTGAGGTGGTGCATGACGGTTCCAACATTACGGTCACAGGTCTCGATACCTATGCCGTTTCCTACGATCCGGCTGCTGAAACCATCACCGTCAAGTAGTTTTTTTTAGGCGGGCGCCCCTGACCGGGCACCCGCTTGCCAATTTTTGAAGCCTATGAAACGTATATCTGTCATTCTTTCGGCGCTGCTCCTTGTGGCGGTGTCTGCGTGCACCCCGAAGGAGAACCCTGTCACTCCGGTGGAAGAAAAGCTGGAGGTGACTCCTTCGTCGCTCACCTTCTCACCGGACGGTACCCAGGTGGAACAGGTCAAGGTGACGGCCTCCGGCAAATGGACCGTCACGGTTTCCAACAGCTGGATCCAGCCCAGTCCCGCATCGGGCAGCGGCGATGCCACCGTGAGCGTATCGGCGGCCTACAATGCATCGGCCGAGCGGAACGGAAAAATGACATTCAAACTGGGTTCTCTCACCCGGGAGGTGGCTGTCAAGCAGAGTGGCGACACCAGCGGGGAGGCGAAGGACGTGGTTCCCGCGCCGGCGGCTTTCGACGGCACCAAGCGGGCTTCCACCACCTATCAGCTGCTCATTTACAGCTTCGCCGACAGCGACGGTGACGGAATCGGCGATTTCAAGGGTATTGAGAGCAAGCTGGATTACCTGGACGAAATGGGCGTTACGGCCCTGTGGCTGAGTCCTGCCCATCCCACCAGCTCCTATCACGCCTACGATGTGAACGACTATTATTCCCTGAACCCGCTGTATGCAGTAGGGGAGCACACCGCAGAGAAGGCCGAGGCCGATTTCAAGGATCTGATTGCGGCGGCTCACGCCAAGAATATCCAGATCTATATGGACTACGTCCTCAACCACAGCGGCAAGAACAACGCCTGGTTCAAGGAAGCGGTGTCCAATGCATCCAGTCCTTACCGTGACTATTATTTCATTTCCTCCAACCCGTCTTCCGATTACAAGAAATTCCCCATGCTCACAGGAACCAACTACGATTCCGGCGAATGGAAGAAGATTTCCGGAGGTGCTCCCAAAATGAAGATTTCCAAAACGGACGAAGCCGTAAAATCCGGCAGTTCCAAATGGAACATCTGGCTGTGGAAGGAAGGTGGCAACGGCTCTGCTGTGAAATTTGTGGATAACGGAGACGGAACGCTCTATCTCATCGTGGAGATGAACGGCAAATACGGACTTCTGGTGCGGCCGGAGGACAACTGGAACGCCAAGTTCGGCGCCGGCAGCGGCAATCCCACCGAGGGCAGCGTCTACAACCTGGTATCGGAAGGCGGAGACATGTGGTTCACGGGTTCGGGCCGGTATCGGATCGAACTCACCGACACCAACGTTGAAAGCCTCTATTATATGGGCTGCTTCTCCGACTGGATGCCGGACCTCAATTACGGTGACGTGAACAGTGCCCAGGACAACGCCTGCTTCAAGGATCTGGCGGCATCGGCCGACAAGTGGATCAATATGGGCGTGGACGGCCTGCGCCTGGATGCCGTGAAGCACATCTGCGGCGGCATCAGCTCTTACAACCATGCATCCAACCGCGTCCTCCTGAAAAAATGGTACGACCGCATCAACGAAACCTATAAGAAGAGCCATTCCGGCAACATCTTCATGGTGGCCGAAGAGTGGGACGACCACGGCTCCACGGAGAAGTATTACTATCAGTCCCTTACCTCCTGCTTCGAGTTCGGCTTCGGCTCCCTGGTAAGCGCAGCCCTGAACGACCAGAACGGCCTGAACCTGGCCAGCACGGTGAAGGGATTCGTCTCCGACCACAAGGCGCAGCGCGAGGATGCCATTACTTCCTTCTTCCTCACCAACCATGACCAGAACCGCTGGGCCGATTGGATTGGCCGCAACGTGGCCAAGGAGAAGCAGGCAGCCGCCATCCTCCTCACCGTTCCCGACAAGCCCTTCATCTATCAGGGTGAAGAACTGGGCTATTACGGCGTGAAGGACAACGGAGACGAATACGTGCGTACGCCCATCATGTGGGATAAGGCCGGCAAGGATTGCGCCAAGAAGGGTGTAGAGAATAAGGTAGATAGCAAAATGCTCACCAGCAACATTTCCGTGGAGGCTCAGAAGGCCGATGCAGGTTCCCTCCTGAACGTATACCAGTCCTGGAGCCGCCTGCGCAACACCTATCCGGCCCTGGCCGCAGGTGAGATTTCCGAGCACGCAACCCTGAACAAGTCCAACACCGGCGCCAAGACCATCGCCGCCTGGTACATGACGGCCGGCAGCCAGAAGCTCCTGGTTATCCACAACGTGGGCGCCCAGTCCAAGTCGGTCACCATCTCCGACTCCCTGACCAAGCCCATCGCCCTGCTGGGAACCGCCTCCGTTGCCGGAAAGACCCTCACCCTGGGCGGCAACTCCTCGGTGGTGTTTGAACTGTAATTCAAGAAAATTTGCTAACTTGCGGCCATGAAAGGAAAAATACTTTTTATGGCCGCTTTTTTTGCGGCTTTTGCCTGCGCGTGCGGCAGTAAGATTAATCCATCCCCTGATCCCACTCCGGAACCCGGCCCCGGCCCGGAACCGCAGCCTGTTCCCGAGGTAATACCTGTAGAGACGCCTTCCTTCGCCAAGGGGGCCGATATCGGCTGGGCCTCGGAGATGGAGGCCGGCGGGCGCAAGTTCCAGAAGAAAGACGGCACCCAGGCCTCCCTGCTGGAGGTGCTGCAGGACTGCGGCATCAATGCTATCCGTCTGCGCGTGTGGGTGGATCCCTATCATGGATGGAGCGGAAAGGATGATGTCCTGGCCGTGGCCAAGAAGGTAACCGCCGCCAAGTTGGCGCTGATGGTGGACTTCCACTACAGCGACTTTTTCGCCGATCCCGGCCGGCAGCAGATTCCCGCCACCTGGAACGCCGACAAGGCCGACATTGCCAAGATGTGCCAGCACGTGAAAGACCACACCACGGAAGTGCTGCAGGCCCTGAAGGACAACGACGTCACGGTGAACTGGGTCCAGATTGGCAACGAGACGCGTGGGGGTATGCTGTTCGGTATCGGCGACCTCCAGTATAACCAGAAAGGGAACGAGTTCAACAACTATATCAAGCTCTCCAACGCCGGTTACGAAGCCGCCAAGGCCGTTTATCCCGACGCCCTGGTGATGCCGCATATAGACAAAGCCTGGGACCTTTCCAACAACAACTGGTGGCTTACCAACTTCAAGAACCAAGGCGGCCTGATGGACGCCATCGCCCTTTCCCATTATCCGCAGGAGGCCTGGAGTGGAAGTACCCAACTCCAACCCGCTCAGGCCAACAGCCAGGCCGTGACGGCAGTGAAGAATCTCATCACCACGTTCAAAGTCCCCGTCATTATCTCTGAAGTGGGCGTGAAAACGCCCGCAGGAGAAACTGAAGCCAAGAATGTGCTGGAGTCCTTTATGACAGAAATCCGCAAGGTGGACGGCGTTACCGGCGTGTTCTACTGGGAACCGGAAGTGGACGGCAGCTGGAAGCCCGCCGTGTACTCCGATAAAGCTGCTATCCAGAAATACACCGGCAAGTCCGAAACCTGGAATGCGTACAACATGGGCGCCTTTACATCGGCCGGAAAACCCACTTCCGTCATGGATGTATTTGCCGATTAATCCATGAAGACCATCTCCCGTACCTTCTATAAGATGCCGGTGAACACCATGTTCATGGTGCTGGTGCCGCTGTTCTTTTTCCTCTTCGTGCTGGCCTATCGGCCCTTCAACCTGGATGTCTTCCTGGCGCCCGGCGGGCAGCGCTACACGCTGAATTTGATTATTTGCACCCTCATTGTGCTGGGCGTGATGTCCCTGTCCCGGATGCTGCTGTTCATCCTGCGGCGTAGCATAGACCTGAATGCCGCGTTATACGTCATCTGGTGCGTAGGGGAAGCCGTCCTGTGCGGTTTGTTCATGTCCATCCCCATGGGCATCGGCTGGGCCGGCGTAAGGCCTTACTTCTCCGTGATGTCCCTGTGCGTGCTGTACATGGCGGGCATCCTGGTATTCCCTGTGTCCATCCTGTCCCTGGCCGTGCAGGTATATGTGCTCTCCAAGGAGGCTGTGCGTGGCGTGGTGCCGGACGAGAAAACCCTCATCCGTTTCCACGACGACCAGAAACGCCTGAAACTGGTAGTTTCGTCGGAGCAGGTGCTCTACATCGAGGCCGAAGACAACTACGTACACGTGGTTCATCTGGACAACGGCCGCGTTAAGGATTTCAACCTGCGCGCTTCCATGCGCTCCCTGGAGGAACTCCTCCTGCGCCACGGCCTGGTCCGCTGCCACCGCTCCTATTTCCTGAACGCAGCCCACGTGGAACTGCTGAAGAAGGATGCCAACGGTTATGCCCTTGCCCAGCTGGACCAGGAAGGCGTCAAGCCCATCCCTGTTTCCAAGCGCTATTATGAGAGTGTTACCGCGCTCCTATAAGTAAGTGATAGATAGGGGGTTAACTTACAATCTATTAACTAAAATATTTTATTTTAGTTGAAACTGTAAGTTTTGTTTGTTTTACCAATAAAAGATTGTAACTTTGCCCTGGACATCGAAGGTTCCCTTCATGTCTATTTGTTAAGTTCGTTTTATATACCTGACCGGCGCCCTTGGGGAGGGGCGCCGGTCTCATTTTTATCGGGTCTTCCATTATGGTCCCATATTTTTATGGGGAAATCCGGTAATTTTTTGTATATTTGCACGTTTAAGACGAAAAATTTTTAAATTATTTAACCAAATACTAGTATTATGGCAGAAAAAAAGAAAAGAGTCTATCGTTTCGGCGGAAAACACGCCGAGGGCGATGGTAAAATGAGAGAGCTTCTGGGTGGCAAGGGTGCCAACCTGGCCGAGATGAATCTCCTGGGTATGCCCGTTCCCGCCGGCTTCACCATTACTACCGAGTGCTGCACGGAGTACTACCGTCTGGGCGGTGGTTACACCCCCGAACTCCGCGCCGAGGTAGCCGAGGCCCTGGAAGCCACTGAAAAGATCATGGGCAAGAAATTCGGCGACCCCAATGATCCGCTCCTCGTAAGCTGCCGCTCCGGCGCCCGCAGCTCCATGCCCGGCATGATGGACACCATCCTCAATATCGGCCTGTGCTCTGCCACTATCCCCGGCATGATCAAGAAGACCGGCAACCCCCGTTTCGTGTACGACGCATACCGCCGTCTCATCATGATGTACTCCGACGTTGTGATGGAGAAGGCCGAAGGCATCGAGCCCGCCGATGGCCAGGGCATCCGTCAGCAGCTGGACCGCATGATGGACGATGTGAAGAAGGCCAACGGTTACAAGAGCGACACCGAACTCACCGCCGACCAGCTCAAGGACCTGGCCGAAGCTTTCAAGGTGCGCATCAAGGAAGTGCTGGGCGTTGAATTCCCGGACGATGCCAAGGCTCAGCTTTGGGGTTCCATCGGCGGCGTGTTCAAGAGCTGGAACGGCAAGCGCGCTATCCGCTACCGTCAGATCGAGCACATTCCGGATGACTGGGGTACCGCTGTGAACGTACAGTCCATGGTGTTCGGTAATATGGGTGACACCTCCGCTACCGGTGTGGCTTTCTCCCGTAACCCCGCCAACGGTGACAACAAGTTCTATGGTGAATGGCTCATCAACGCCCAGGGCGAAGACGTGGTTGCCGGTATCCGTACCCCCAACCCCCTGAACGAGGCCACCAAGAGCGAAAAGAACAAGAATCTGGCTTCCCTGGAAAAGGCTATGCCGGAAGTTTATAAGGAACTGGACGACATCCGCAAGCATCTGGAGGATCACTTCCAGGATATGCAGGATATCGAGTTCACCATCCAGGAAGGCAAGCTGTGGATGCTGCAGTGCCGTATTGGCAAGCGCACCGGTCTGGCCGCCCTGCAGATGGCCGTGGATATGGTAGAGGAAGGCCTCATCGACGAGAAGACCGCCGTGATGCGCGTTGCCCCCGCCCAGCTGGACGAGGTTCTGCACCCCATCCTGGATCCGGCCTCCGAGAAGAAGGCTGCCGTGCTGGCACAGGGTCTGCCCGCTTCCCCGGGCGGCGCCGTGGGTCAGATTGTCTTCACCTCCGAAGACGCTATCAAGTACAACCAGGCTGGCAAGAAGTGCATTCTGGTCCGTGAAGAGACCTCTCCCGAAGACATCGACGGTATGCACGCCTCCGTGGGTATCCTCACCGAGCGCGGTGGCATGACCTCCCACGCCGCCCTGGTGGCCCGTGGTTGGGGTAAGTGCTGCATCGTGGGCTGCGACGCCCTCAAGATCAACTTCAAGGACAAGACCGTTTCCTTCGGCGGCGGCAAGCCGTACAAGGAGGGTGAGTGGCTGTCCCTGAACGGTGCCAAGGGTCTGGTGTACGAAGGTGCCATCGAGACCATGGACGCCAGTGAGAACCCGCTGTTCGCCAAGTTCATGGGTATGTGCGACAAATTCCGCAAGCTGGGTATCCGCACCAACGCCGATACGCCGGAAGATGCTGCCCGCGCCCTCAAGTTTGGTGCTCAGGGTATCGGCCTGTTCCGTATCGAGCACATGTTCTATGGCCGCAACTCCGAGCAGCCGCTGTCCAAACTGCGCAAGATGATCCTGTGCAACACCGACGAAGAGCGCAAGGAAGCCCTCGCCGAGCTCGAGCCTTACATGAAGGCCGCCGTGAAGGAAACCCTCCGCGTGATGGATGGCAAGCCCGTTGTGTTCCGTCTGCTGGATCCGCCGCTCCACGAGTTCGTACCGCAGGGTAAGGACAAGAAGGAAGAACTGGCCAAGGATCTGGGCATTTCCGTGAAGGAAGTGGAGAAGCGTGGCGAAAGCCTGCACGAGGTGAACCCGATGATGGGTCACCGCGGCGTACGTCTGCACGTGAGCTTCCCGCTCATCGCCGA
The DNA here is from genome assembly GCA_017509685.1 of Bacteroidales bacterium. Taxonomy (GTDB): domain Bacteria; phylum Bacteroidota; class Bacteroidia; order Bacteroidales; family UBA932; genus Cryptobacteroides. The sequence goes on along the minus strand of JAFWPA010000074.1, from coordinate 3,708 downwards.
GACTCAGTACCGTGCCATCTTCACCGCCACCGCCGAACTCCAGAAGGAAGGCCTGCACCCGCACCCGGAAATCATGATCCCCGTGACCATCAGCGCCCGCGAGCTCAATTTCCAGAAGGTGATCTGCGACCGCATCAAGGCCGAGGTTGAGGCCCACACCGCCCAGCTCATCGACTACCAGTTCGGTACCATGATCGAGATCCCTCGCGCTGCCCTCACCGCCGACCGTATGGCCCGCACCGCCGAATTCTTCAGCTTCGGTACCAACGACCTCACCCAGATGACCTTCGGCTTCAGCCGCGACGATATCGGTACCTTCATGGGTGATTACCTGGGTAACAAGATTCTGGATTCCGACCCGTTCCAGACCATCGACACCAAGGCCGTGGGCCAGCTGGTGCAGCTGGGTGTAGAGCGTGGCCGCAGCAAGCGCCCGAACCTGCAGTGCGGTATCTGCGGTGAACACGGTGGCGATCCCAAGTCCATCGAGTTCTTCAACACCATCGGCATCGACTATGTGTCCTGCAGCCCGTTCCGCGTGCCCATCGCCCGCCTCGCCGCGGCGCAGGCCCAGATCCAGCAGAGCAAATAGCCGTGGGGCTATCTCTCTGATAGTCAATAAATAACGCTAATGACCCCGGGTAAATTCACCCCGGGGTCATTTGTTTATATAATTAATAATCAAATATTTACATCCACGCGCTACAACAACTTCGAAGCAATCTCCGAAAGCATGGAGCGTTCGCCTTTTCGCAGGAAGACGTGCTGGAACAGGAACTGGCCCTTCATCTTCTCTCCCAGGTGGGTGAGGCCGTTGGACCACTGGTCCAGATAGGGCTGGTCAATCTGGAAGACGTCTCCGGTAAAGACCATCTTGGTGCCTTCTCCGGCGCGGGTGATGATGGTCTTCATCTCGTGCGGGGTAAGGTTCTGGGCTTCGTCCACAATGAAATAGACCTTGCCCAGGGAACGGCCACGGATGTAGGCCAGCGGGGATATGAGCAGCTTCTCCTCCTTGAGCAGGTTTTCCAGGCGCTGGGCCTGCTTGCTGCCGGGTTTGAAGCAGTGCTTGATTACTTCCAGGTTGTCCAGCAGCGGCTGCACGTAGGGGCTCATCTTGCTCTTCTGGTCTCCGGGCAGGAAGCCGATATCCTGGCCGCCCAGCACCACGGTGGGACGCGTGAGCAGAATCTGGTCGTATTCGTCCTCCTGTTCCAGGGCCGATGCCAGCGCGATGAGCGTCTTCCCCGTGCCCGCGCCGCCGGTGAGGGATACCAGCGGAATGTCCGGGTTTAGGCAGGCGTCCATGGCAAACTTCTGTTCGTCGTTGCGGGGACGGATGCCATAGGCCTGCTGCGTGCGCACCAGCACAATCATTTCCCGCTGGGCGTCGTAGCGGGCGCACACGGTGACACCACCGTAATTGAACTTGTATAACTGGTTGGGCCGGGGCTCCTTGGAACTTACTTCCAGCCAGGGAATACTGTTGTCCTGGCCATAACAAAGGCGCTGCAGGGCTTCCGAGGAAGCTTCCATCTCAATGACCTCCTTCTCCAGAGCGTCCATCACCTCGTTGTCCACACGGTCCGTGAGGTAATCCTGGGCTTCCATTCCGGCAGCCTTGGCTTTCAGGCGCAGGTTGATGTCCTTGGTGACCAGGGCCACGAAACGGTCCGGATTGTTGTCCCGCACCCACATGGCTGTGGCCAGGATGCGGTGGTCCTGGGTATCGTCGCGGAACAGGGTCTGCCATTCGTCGGAGAAAGGATGGTTGGGTTCAATCTTGATGTAACCCATCTTGGGGCCCAGCGGAACACCCCGGGGACCCATCTTGTGGCTCTCCACCAGCGTATTGATTTCCCGCATGAAAGCGCGGGTGTTGAAGTTGATGGTTTCGTCGCCTTTCTTGAACTTGTCCAGTTCCTCGATCACCGCGATGGGAATCACGATATCGTTGTCCTTGAACTGTTTTACGCTTTGGTAGTCGTGCAGGATGATGTTGGTGTCCAGCACAAAGATTTTGGACTTGGTCTTAGTCTTCACCTTCCAGGGTATTTAAGAGGGATTCGAGAATTTGCGGGATTTCCACTTTGTCGGACAGCTGTACGCCGGGTTTCCCGGGAACGGGATGGCCGATGGGAAAGTACACCACGTCCTGCAGAATGAGTTCGGCGTCCACGTAATCATAGTCGATGTCGGCTATCTGGATCACCACGCCGGGAACTTCGCCGAAGAGCACCCGCACGGGCTTTTCGTCGCCGTAGGCCTTGCAGATGTCCCGGATGCATACATCGGCCCCGTTAGCGGTGGCAAGCGAACGCAGGGCCATCATCAGGCCGCCTTCGCCCACGGTGGCGCCGGCTTTCACCACGCCGTCTTCCACCAGTTCCCGCACCACTTCGTAGCAGTCGATGAAATAATCGGCGTCCTGGATGTCCGGGGCCGTGGAGGGTGTGGTATGCAGTGCCTGGGACAGGGCGCTGCCGCCCAGGCGGAAGTCGCAGGGGTCGAAGGGGATGTACAGGAGCCAGTCGGAGGGTTCCGGCACCAGGGACGCGGCAACCTTGCGCCGACGGGACATGCGGGGATTCACGGTGCGGTATGGCAGGTCCCGCAGCAGGCTCTCCTCTTCGGTGATTTCGTCGTCGTCCACTTCGGCCACGGTAGAAGCCTTGAAGGCCACGGACGGCACACCGCCGGTAACGCTGTATTTCTCTATCTTCACGCCCAGGGCGTCGATGTAGCTGCACGCCTCTTCCACCGAGTTGTAGAATGCGGCGGGCAGGCCGATTTCCTTGTCGTTCCACTTCCATTCTGCCTTGAGGCTCAGGTCTCCCAGGCGGAAATGGCCATTCATCCAGATGGCGTCCAGCAGTGCCTGGGCCACTTTTCCGGCCGAATAGGAACCGGCAAAGGGAATGGGCAGCTCCCGCTTTTCCAGATACTGGATCAGCTGGGCATACCGTTCGATAAGGGATTCGTCGTAGGAGTAATTGTCCGGTGCGGGGTCTTCCCGTTCATCGGCAAGGGTAGGGGCGTCTCCGTCCGGTTCCAGGGGCGGTTCCACCATACATTCCCGGAGCATCTTCTGGGGCGTGAGCGCCATCTGTACCCCGTCAATAATGTAATTGCTGTTTAACAGGTCTGCTTTCCCACTCATGCTTCAAATTTAGGCAATTTTCCGCGAATTGGCAAGGGTTAGTCCTTCGGCATTTTTTTGTATCTTTGTGTTACTATGGATACGGTATTCACAGAAGCGGCTTACCAGGCGCTGGTGCAGGACATTTTCCGGCGGTTTCCGTCCGTGCAGAAGGATGGGTTCAGCGCCGGGGCGTACAAGCCGGGGCTGGAGCGGATGCAGGCCTTTGAAGAGGTCCTGGGACATCCCTCCCGGCAGTTCCGCAGCATCCACATCGCCGGTACCAACGGCAAGGGTTCGGTGGCGAATATGTTGGCATCGGCCCTGGCCTCCTGCGGGCTTAAGACCGGCCTTTTCACTTCGCCGCATCTGCTGGATTTCCGCGAGCGTATGCGCACCGCCGAAGGCCTGGTGTCCAAAGAATACGTCTTCGACTTCCTTACGCGGTGGATGCCGTGGATCACGGAGCACGAACTTTCCTTCTTCGAAATCACTACCGGCCTGGCGTTCAAATGGTTCGCCGATTCCGGGGTGGACGTAGCGGTCATTGAAACCGGCCTGGGCGGGCG
>JAFWPA010000073.1 GCA_017509685.1 Bacteroidales bacterium | reverse complement strand
CGTCCATGGCCTTCTGGATGGGGGCGGCGAGGAACTCCTTGGCGCGGGCCAGGCCGCCGAACAGCACGATGGCTTCGGGGGCGGAGAACTCGATGAAATCGGCAAACTTTTCTCCCAGGATACGGCCGGTGAAGTCGAAAATCTTGAGGGCCAGCTTGTCTCCGTCCTTGGCCGCCTCATAAACGTCCTTGGAAGTGATCTTGTCCAGGGAACGGAGGACGGAAGGTTCATCGCTCATTTCCAGCCATTCGCGGGCAGTACGAGCCACGCCGATGGCACTGGCGTACGTCTCCAGACAACCGGTCTTACCGCAGTTGCACTGGCGGCCATTGTGGCGCACGGCGCAGGTATGACCCAGCTCTCCGGCAAAACCGTCGTGACCATAGACCACCTCACCGTTGATCACGATACCGGAACCTACGCCGGTTCCCAGGGTGATCATGATGAAGTTCTTCATACCGCGGGCGGCGCCGTAGGTCATTTCACCCATGGCGGCGGCATTGGCGTCGTTGGTAAGGGACACCGGGATGCCGTTCATCTGCTCCTGCAGCATTTTGGCGAAAGGAATGTTGCCGCTCCGGGCCCAGGTGAGGTTCACGGCATTCTCCACCATGCCGGTGTAGAAGTTACCGTTGGGGATACCTACGCCGATACCGCGGATGCGGCCTTCGGCCTTGGCTTCCGCGATGATGCGGTTCAGGGCTTCGGCCAGGGTGGCCACGAATTCCTCTGAGCTGGTGGTGTTTTCCGAGCTGATGACGGTTTGGGCAATGATGTTGCCGCGGGCGTCTACCACGCCGCATTTGGCGGTTTGTCCGCCTACGTCAATACCGATTACTAAGTCTTGTGCCATAATCAATTACGCTTTTTTTACTTTGGAGCCGACGGCGGCGAAGTACAGGATGAAAGCTACGCAGGCGGCCAGGAGCCAGTAGCTGGGCATGTAGCCGATGGCATCGGCAATGGCGTTCTGGATGAGCGGAACGATACCGCCACCCACTACCATAGCCATGAAGATACCGGAAGCCTGGTTGGTGGAGGCGCCCAGACCTTCGCAGGCGAGGTCGAAGATGGTACCCCACATCACGGAAGTGCAGAGACCGCAAAGTACCAGCAGCAGGGCCGCGATGGGAACCTGTACCATACCGAAGCCCTGTCCCTTGAACACGGGCATGGAAACCATGGAGGAATTGCCCAGGATGATGGCCAGGACGATGAGGATCAGGGCCACGGCGCTCACGGTGGTGAGCTGGGCACGGGCGCTGACCTTACCGGAAATCACGGAAGAGGTAAGACGGCCGATGAGCATGAGGAACCAATAGGTACCGGCCACGAAACCGGCGATGGCAACGGCGGTGGAAGGATCCATACCGGCGCCGTTCACAGGGTCTGACAGATAGAAGTTGAGGGTTCCGGGGATACCTACCTCAACACCCACATACACGAAGATGGCAATCACACCCAGCACGAAGTGCTTGAATTTCATGGGGCTTACAGCGTGGGAAGAATCCTTCACGGCTTCCGGATCCTTGATGTCCACGAACAGGAGCACGATGAATGCGAAGGCGAACACGCCCATGGCCAGGAAGAGCACCGGGTTCACATCCGTGATGAGGGTGTCCTTGGTGAGGGTGCCGATGAGGGCGCCCACCAGCATGGGAGTGAGGGTACCCATGAGGGAGTTGAAGGAGCCGCCGATCTGGATGTACTGGTTGGAACGGGTACCGCCCAGGAGCTTGAGCATGGGGTTCACCACGGTGTTGAGCATACACATGGAGAAGCCGGCCACGAAGGCACCCAGCAGATACACGAAGAAGTTGGCAGGAAGGCCGGCGAGCTTGCCGCCCACGCCCACGATACCGGAAAGGAACTGGATGAAAACGCCCAGGAAGCCTACTGCGATGGCAATGAGGGCCGTTTTCTTGTAGCCGTACTTGGTGAGCATCTTGCCGGCCGGGATACCCATGATGGCATAGGCCAGGAAGTTCATCATGTTACCCATCATACCCCAGAAGTTGGAGCCCTCGATACCGGGCTGCATCTTCCAGATATTGCCAATGGGAGCGGCCAGATTGGTCACAAACGAGATCATACCGAACAGGAAGATCATCGCTACAATAGCAATAATGCTGCTGTTACCTTTTTTTGACATGGTTTTGTGTTTTATGAATTAGTTAGTCTTTTCCGTGGTTACACTTCCCAAATATAAGAAAAAAATTCCAATCCCGTACCCGAGGGCACCAAAAACGCCCGGCCTTGGGAAAAGGTCGGGCGTCAAAAGTTTAGGTTTTCCCTACTCTGCGGCGGGAGCCTCTGCGGCGGGAGCTTCCTCGGCGGGAGCTTCGGCCTTCTTGGCGCGGCTGCGGCGGGTGCTCTTCTTGGCTTCCTTCTTGCCGGCGGCAAGGGCGGCCTCGTTGAAGTCTACAAGTTCTACCAGCACCATTTCGGCAGCGTCACCGCTGCGGAAACCGGTGTGCAGGATACGAAGGTATCCGCCGGGACGGTCGGCCACCTTGGGGGCCACGGTGCGGAAGAGTTCGGCCGTTGCTTCTTTGTCCTTCAGATAGCTGAAGACAATGCGGCGAGAGTGGGTGGTGTCTTCCTTGGACTTGGTGATAAGGGGCTCTACGTAAGGCTTCAGGGCCTTGGCCTTGGCCTCGGTGGTGGTGATCCTCTTCTTCAGGATGAGGGAGGATGCCATGTTGGCGAGCATCGCCTTGCGGTGACCGCTCTTACGACCAAGATGATTGACTGCTCTATTGTGTCTCATTGTTAAACGATCTTTTTCTTAGGTTCAATATTGTACTTGGTGACATCCATTCCGAAGGAAAGCTTCATCTTCTCTACCAGGAGATCGATTTCGTTCAGGGACTTGCGGCCGAAGTTGCGGAACTTCATCAGTTCGCTGCGGCTATAGGACACAAGGTCTGCGAAGGTGTCGATGTCGGCGGCTTTCAGGCAGTTGAAGGCGCGAACGCTCAGGCCCATGTCGGAAAGCTTGGTAAGAAGGAGATGACGCATTCTCAGGGACTCCTCGTCAAGCTCTTTGCTCTCGGTTTCAACGGAAGATTCGATGGCGATCTTCTTGTCGTCCGTGAAGAGCTTGAAATGGTAGATGAGGATGTTGGCTGCGTCCTGCAGGGCGGCTTCCGGGGAGATGGACCCGTCGGTCACGATCTCCAGGAGGAGTTTTTCGTAGTCGGTCTTCTGTTCGACACGGAAGTTTTCCACCGTCCAGTTCACCTTCTTGATCGGGGTGTAGATGGCGTCCACGGGAATGGTGCCGATGGGCGTATTCTCATCCCGCATCTCCTCGGCCGGAACGAAGCCGCGGCCCTTGGTGACGACGAGGGTGATTTCCAATTTGACGGAGGGCTCGAGGGAGCAGATGTGAAGCTCGGGATTCAACACCTTGAAAGAAGACAATCCCTTGGAGATGTCCTCAGCGGTGAACTCCTGCTTACCGCTGATCGTGATATTCGCCGTCTCGGTGTCCACAGTGTCCACCATCCTGCGGAAGCGGACCTGCTTCAGGTTCAGGATGATGTCCTGCATCCCCTCGATCACGCCGGGAATGGTCTGGAACTCCTGGTCCACACCGCTCACCTTGATCTGAGAGATGGCGAAACCTTCCAAAGAGGCGAGGAGGATGCGGCGGAGGGCGTTGCCGATGGTCTGTCCGTAGCCGGGCTCAAGCGGCCTGAACTCGAAACGACCCACGGTCTCGGTGCCTTCGAGCATGATCACCTTGTCGGGTTTCTGAAATGCTAAGATTG
>JAFWPA010000072.1 GCA_017509685.1 Bacteroidales bacterium | reverse complement strand
TCGGCCTGAATGTGGTGCTGTGCAAGGACATCGCCAATTCCCAGGCGGTGAATCCGTTCGTGCTGTTTACGCTGCGGGCTATCGGCGCCACGGCAATGTTCTGGCTGCTTTCGCTGTTTACGCCCAGGGAGAAGGTCCAGAAGGGAGATTTATGGCAAATTGCCCTTGCGTCGTTCCTGGGGCTATTCCTCACGCAGACCACTTTCCTGGTGGGGATTACCATGGCCACTTCCATCGACTGCGCCATCATCGGCACACTGGGGCCGGTGTTTACCATGATCTTCGCCTTCTTCTTCGTGGGCGAGCCCATTACGGGAAAGAAGGCCGGCGGCGTGGCGGTGAGCCTGGCGGGCGTCCTGTTCCTGATTTTCAATTCCGTGCATGCGGGCGGGACATCGGCCACTACCCCACTGGGCATCGTGCTGCTGCTGATGAACAGCCTCACCTTCTCCATGTACCTGGGTATCTTCCGGCCGCTGATTTCCCGCTACAGCGTGGTTACGTTCATGAAATGGGCCTTCCTGTTTTCGCTGCTCATGTCGCTGCCCTTATCGGCCAAGGGGCTTGTAACCACGGACTACGCCGCCATTCCGGTGAATGTGCGCTGGGAGATTGGCTATCTGATTGTTTTTGCAACGGTCATCGCCTATTACCTCATTCCTTACGGGCAGAAGTACCTGCGGCCTACGCTGGTGAGTATGTATAACTACCTCTCCCCTGTCATTGCCACCGTGGTGAGCATCTGGACCGGCATGGATGTGATTACCTGGCAAAAAGTGGTGGCCGCAACGGCCATAGTTGGCGGCGTAATCCTGGTGAGCAAGAGCCGCGCGGCGGCAGGCTAGCTCTTTTTCTTGATATAGGCAAAAGCCGGTTTTCAAAAAAAATTTGGTTTATATTGTAAACTTGTTTATATTTGCACCAAGAAAAGAATAAAACACTGGTTACAATGGAACAGAACAAGGAAATGACTGCGCAGGAGAGCCTGGCTCTCATCGCAGAAACCGTCAACAACAGCCGCAAGAGCATCGTCAAGCGTAGCGGCAAGTACATGCTGGTGTGGGGCATCGCCCTCACCATTGTCTCCCTTCTGGTGTTTATTCTCTGGAAATCGACCGGAAAAGAAGCCTGGAACTACCTGTGGTTCGCCATGCCTGTCATCGGCCTGGTCCCCTCTTACATTATGAAGAGTAAGGAGACCACGCACCTGCCGGACAATACGGTGAGTCGCATGCTGAGCGGCATCTGGAGGACCTTCGGCGTGTTTGCCGTCTCCATCTCCGTCTTTTGTATCCTCTATGCCCAGTTCGGTAGCTCCTTCTTTACCTCATTGGCCATCGGCGTGAGCCTCTCCCCTATGATTCTGCTGCTGTTCGGCATGGCCGAGACCATCAGCGGAGTAGCCGTTAAGAACACTTCCATCAAGGTGGCCGGGGTCATTACCGGCGTGGGCGGCATCATCCTGTATTACATCCTGGGCAATATGTCCGAAGACGGCATCGAAACCACCCTTCTGTTCACTCTGGCGGGCATTGTGCTGGCCCTCACGGGCGTCATCCTGCAAATCCAAAACAAGGAGTAAGCCATGTTCCCGAAACTGGATCCGCTGCTGCACTCGGAGCTCCGGCTGGCTGTGATGTCCATTCTGGCCGATGTTACATCGGCTGACTTCACCTTCCTGAAGAAACAGACGGGCGCCACCTCCGGGAACCTGAGCGTGCAGATAGACAAACTGGCCGCGGCAGGTTATGTCACCGTTGAGAAGGGGTTCAAGGGCAAGATGCCCTGCACCACCTGCACCATTACGCCTGTGGGAATGGAGGCCTTCCAAGGCTATGTGAATGCATTAAAAGACTACCTTCCGCTATGAAAAACAAATGGATACCCATCATCGTATTCTATGTGATTGCCGTAGTCATCCGGGCCTTGGCTTTACAGCTTGATACCCCCGGAGAAGCCAATCTTACGTACTTCCTGATAGACTGGGCAACCGGTATCGGCCCCTGCATCGGCGCCCTTGTGGTAGTGTTTGCTTTCAAACGAAAGTTTTATTGCAGCGTTACCGGAACGTCCCTGATCAAATCGGCCCTTTGCGTGGCAGTCCCTTTCCTCATCTGCTTCTTCCTTTACAGGCAGTTAAGCTGGGTGCTGCTGGGATTTATCTTCTACTCATTCCTGGAAGAGGTGGGCTGGAGAGGCTATCTGCAGGGAGAACTGGAAGGCATGAAACCGCTCCCGCAGGCCCTTCTCATCGGCACCATGTGGTTCTTCTGGCATATCAACCTCAGTTTTACCGTGAATTCCCTGATCTTCCTGGCCATCCTGGTGTTCGGCGCCTGGGGAATCGGCAAAATCGCGAAAGACACGCACAGCCTGGTGACCTGCGCCTGCTTCCATACGCTGTATAACTTCTCCATCCACGGCTTTTTCCAGTTCACGCCCGCCGTCATCGGCATCTATGTGGCGGTTGTTGTGTCCTGGTTCCTCATCTGGTATGTACCCTGGCAAAAATTAATACGTAAATAGTATGAAGAAACTCGTTACCATATCCATCCTGCTTTTCTCCACATTCTTATGCTTTGCGCAGACCGGCACCTGGTCCGGAAAACTGGATGTACAGGGCACGAAACTCTCGCTGGTTTTCCATCTGGATGAAGGGAATCCTACCATGGATTCACCGGACCAGGGGGCCAAAGGCATCCCCATCCAGGTGACGAAGACGGTAGCCGGAGGCGTCACCATCAAGGTCCCTTCCATCGGCGCCACCTATGAGGGGCAATGGACACTGAAGCAGATTGTGGGCACCTTCAAACAGATGGGTGCTTCCCTCCCCTTGACGCTCACGCCCGGTGAAGAAAAGCTGAACCGCCCCCAGACACCCCAGGGACCTTTCCCCTATACCATGGAAGAAGTGACCTTCACCAATGGCAATGCGGTGCTGAAAGGCACCCTGGTGTTACCGGAGGGCTGTTCCCGCCAGACGCCGGTGCTGATCATGGTCACCGGCAGCGGCCTCCAGAACCGCGACGAGGAAATCTTTGAGCACAAGCCCTTTGCCGTGATTGCCGATGCTTTGGCCCGCGCCGGAATTGCCACCCTCCGCTACGACGATCGCGGCTTCGGCGAGTCCACCGGAGACATCATCAACTGCACCACGGAAGACCTCAAGAATGACGCGCTGGCCGGCATCAACCTCCTCCGGGAGCGATTCGACAAGGTGGGCGTCATCGGCCACAGCGAAGGCGGCACCATCGCCCTGATGCTGGCCGCTGAGAAAAAGGCCGATTTCGTGGTTTCCCTTGCCGGAATGGTAATTTCCGGAAGAGAGGCGCTTCTCTGGCAGAACCGCGTGGCCCTGGCGGCCGTCGGAATTCCGGAGAAAACGATTGAGGTCTATTGCCACGCGCTTGCGGATGCCTACGATGCAGTCATCGGCGGAAAACCGATGCCATCGGCCGACAAGTATGACCTGCCCGCCGCCCTGGCACAGAATTATACCGCCGCCGTTATGCAGCTCCAGACGCCCTATTTGAAGTATTCCCTGGCTCTGGATGTACGTCCGCTCTTGGGTGACATCACCTGCCCCGTACTCGCCTTCAACGGAACCAAAGACACCCAGGTGGAATGCGAAAGCAATCTGGGAGCTCTGCGAAACGGCTTGCCCGCCAATCCCAAAAACAGCCTGGAGGCGGTGGAAGGAGTAAATCATCTGTTCCAGCACTGCACTACCGGGGCCACTTCCGAGTACCGTGACATAGAAGAGACCTTTGCCCCCGAAGTGCTGGAGAGGATGGTTCAGTGGCTGAAATAACGCCTCAGACCACCTCGCACTCCATCTCAATGAGCCAGGAAGGACGGCAGACGCGGGCCTCCAGCAAGATGCGGGGCACGTGGGGGAAACGCTTCTGCATATAGGTGTCCACCAGGGCGTAATCCGATATATCGCGCAGATATACAATGAAATATGGAACCTTCTCCAGGGAGGAACCGCCTTCTTGCAGCAGCACAGAGATGTTTTCCAGCAGGCGGTTGGCCTGGGCGAGGACATCCCCCTGGTGCAGAACCTTTCCTTGATGGTCGATACTGGCGGTGCCGCTGATGAAGATGTGCCCGTCGGAAAGCCGCACGCCCCGTTCAAAGGCCACACCATAATCCTGTGTAGGGCTTAAGTGAGAGAGCGCCTTCAGATAGGTCTTGTCCCCTTCTTCAATATCCGGCCTGGTGAGGAAGTCGATGGCCACAACTGCGTGTTGCCTTTCTGTAGCTCCACCGATTCCAGTAGAAGCGATGTAATGCGTCTGGTGACTGAGCCCCTCTTCTGCAAAGACGTCGTTGCGCGCCTTTACAAGTCCGGCATAATTGGCATCGATGTCCCGCACATAAATCCATGTGCGCACACAGTGGGTTTTGAGTTCCAGGCCCATGGGACGGATGATGCGCAGGTATTTGTCGAAGAGAAGGCGCGACTGCGCATAGGCGTCCAGTCCCTTCGCTTCGTCCTCCGTGAGGCGCAGGCTGTGGAAAAGGAAAGCGGACTTCCGGGCCGATGTCAGCACCAGCGCAGAAATGCGGCTGCCGTCCAGCGGCGGCTGCTCCACGATGGAAACGGCCACATCCTTGAAGCGGGCGTTCAGGGCTGCGCGTAGGGCATCGGCCTGGTTCTGCGCGTCGCTCAAGAAAAAGCGGACGAAGACGGGTTCCAGGCCTTCCATCTGGGCCAAAATGGAAGACAGGGCGTCGGAAAAGGAATCTCCGGCGGCGGGACGTATAATCTGGAATTGGTTCACGTAGCAAAGATAAGGATTTGTTGGGATTATTTGTAAATTTGCAAATCATTTACATAATTGTATGAAGAAAGTATTCACCTTCTTTGCGGCCCTTTTAACCGCTACGGCCCTCTTCGCCCAGACCGCGGAGGAAATCGTTGCCAGGATGGACGAGGTTACAGATCAATTTGAAGCGGAAGGCTTCTCCATGATCATGGATATGAAAATCCCCATCGTGGGCACTTTCTCCACTACCATGTACACCTTAGGAGACAAATACAAGGCCTCCATCACCATTATGGGGAAAGAACTCATCACCTGGTCCGACGGTAAGACGGACTGGGTGTACGATGCTTCCAAGAATGTGATTACCATCACGAACGCCACCTCCTCCGACGCCAAGGACAGCATGAATACGCTCAACGGCATCACGGACGGCTATGATGTAAAGCTGAAGAAGGAGACGGCCGATGCCTGGCACATCCAGTGCACCAAGTCCAAGACCAACACCAATAAGGACGATCCCAAAAAGATGGACCTGGTGGTGGCCAAGAGCACCTATCTTCCTATCAGCCACACTGCTACCATTGATGGTGTAAAGATTGTCCTTCACGATTTTGCCAAGGGCGTAACGGAGGAAGAGGTTACGTTTGACCCTTCCCGGTATCCCACGGCCGAGATTAAAGACGAGCGCGAGAACTAGCTGATTTCCCAGTCAAAAATCTTAGTCCGGTCCCACTGCGCCCAGTATTTGAGGGCCAGGTTCCGGATATATTTCCAGTACGCAGGGCTGCTGCCGTACTGCTGAACGCCATACCGGATATCCTCCCGGATCCGTTCTTCGTAAGCGGGTTTCAGCCGCACGCGCAGGGTCTTTTCCCCAGAGGCAAAGAGGGCCTCGACCCGTTTGTCGGGGTCGTCGGAGACACTGATGAGGCCGTGGCCCACGGTGGCGCCGGTGCTCATTTGCAGTCCGTCGTTCAGGCAGCTGACGGGCGGGACACTTCCCGCATAGGATACCAGGGAGATGTGCCCTGCTATCCCTTCTTTTTCAAACCATTCGCGTGCAAAGAGGCCCATTTTGGCCCCCAGGGTAGAATAGATGCCCAGGTGTCCGTGGATTTGATTGGTCAATACGACAAGTCTCCACTCCCGGAAACCGTACCGGAGGCCACCTAGCATTTCTCCAGGGCCTTGATGACAAAATAGCCGCCCACAATCTGGATGAGGATGCCGGGCCAGCCGATGCGGACGTCCTGCAGGGCGTGCATCAGGTTGAAATCCATCAGGAATTCCACCGTCATGCCCACCAGCTGGTAAGCCAGCACAGCCAGGACCACGGAAAGGAAGGAGAAGGGCATCTTCTTGCTGATGAGGGCGATGGCCGCCACCAGCGTGATGGATTTGATGAGGATGGCCGGCAGCGACGCTACGGGCGGCATGCCGAAGAGGACACAGTTAATGACCGGCGACAGAATAGCCGTAAGGATACCCACTTTCCAACCGCACTTGAAGGTTCCCACCAGGGTAAAGAAATAGATGGGAAGGAACATGAGCCCGCCATTGGGAATCAGGTGGCACAACTGCGGCACCAGGATGTTACCCAAAATGAACAGGGCTGCGGCAAAGTAAGTCTTGGAACTCTTGAAAGAGTACTGGGCGGTAAGGGCGGTTGAAGTAGTCATTATTTAGTGGTTCTCGGTTACATTTACAAATGTACGAAATATTTTTTTATTTCAGCATCTTTTTGGCCAGGGTTCCCAGGAAGAGGCGCTCGGAAAAAGAGAGGGTCTGGACCATGCCCAGGAAGATAATGTCCAGGGCGGCGTATTTGCGGCAGTCGCTGGAAAATGCTTCCAGATTGTCGGGACCGTTGTAGGTAAGGGCAAATGTGTTCCAGAACTGCATCAGATCCTGGTGGCTCATATGGGCGATGTGCTGCACGCGGAGAGAACGGCCAAAGATGTTGCAGAACAGGTAGAAATGCCCCAGGTCGAACAGCGGAATGCCGTGGCTGGCCTGGCCCAGATCTATCCAGTAGGGATTTTCATCGGCCATGATGAGATTGCCCATCTGGAGGTCTCCGTGCAGCAGATGGTCGCTTTCGGGAATGTTTTTCACAAACTCGATGAGGCGGGCCTTGGCCTTGCCGCCCACCAGGTCCGTTGTCTGGGCCGCCTGCAGCATGCGCTCTTTCTTAGAGGGAATCCACTCGTTGTCCTTGACGGCCTTGGCGTGGAATTCTTTGAGTAGCAGTGCCATCCGGGTGGCGTTGGCGTCGATGGTGGATGTGTCGTCTGCGCACAGGCGGGCAATGGATTTCTTGCCCGCGATAGCCTGGCACTTATAGCCGTAGTTTTCTCCGGACATTACCAATTCGTACATCTGAGGCGTAGGAATGCCCAGCTCATAGACCGCCTTGGAGGTATAGAAGTCGTTTTCGGTATCTTTTTCGCGGGTGTTCACCGTATTGATTTTGAGAAGGACCCCAGGTTCATCGTCGGAGAGATAAACGATGCTGTTGCCGCCTTCTCCTACCTGTTTCCAGGCAGTAAGATCCACTTGAGGGTATTGTTCCATAGGTATCAGTTAATTTTTTGAATTCGTTAGTTGTATGGGGGCCGACAGCTGCTCAATCAGGCCGAGCTCTTCCGGGGAGAAGGGCGAGGCGCCCAGACACTGCAGGTTGTCCTCCAGCTGGGCCACGGAGCTGGCGCCGATGATGACGGACGTCACGCGGGAGTCGTTCAGCAACCAAGACAGGGCCATCTGGGCCAGAGACTGGCCACGGCGGGCGGCCAGGTCATTGAGGCCGTTCAAAGCATTCATCATTGCCGGCGTTAGCATATCCTCCTTCAGGAAAACGCCCTTGGCCATGCGGGAATCGGCGGGGACGCCGTTCAGATATCGTCCGGTAAGAAGGCCCTGCTGGAGCGGGGAGAAGGAGATGAATCCCACGCCGTCCTCCACACTCTGGTCGATAAGGCCTTTGTACTGCGGCACGCGGTCGATGATATTATAGCGATCTTGGTACAGCAGGCACGGAACGTCGTGCGCAGCCAGGTAGGCATAGGCCTTACGGGCCTGCTCCAGCGGGTAACGGGACAGTCCCACGTACAGGGCTTTTCCCTGCCGCACGATGTCCACCAGCGCCTGCATGGTCTCCTCCAGCGGGGTTTCCGGATCCCAGCGATGGGAATAGAAAACGTCTACATAGTCCAGTTTCATCCGCTTCAGGCTCTGGTCCAGGCTGGCCATCAGGTACTTGCGGGAGCCCCAGTTGCCATACGGCCCGGGCCACATATCCCAACCGGCCTTGGTGCTCACCAGAAGTTCGTCCCGGTAAGGGCGGAAGGAGCATTCCATCAGGCGGCCGAAATTTTCCTCGGCGGTGCCGTATTCCGGCCCGTAGTTGTTGGCCAGGTCGAAGTGGCAGATACCCTTGTCAAAGGCATAGTGCGCCATGGCCTTCACATCCTGGAAAGGCTTATGGGAGCCGAAGTTGTGCCACAGGCCCAGTGCCAGGACGGGAATCTTTACGCCGGACCGCCCGCTCCGGCGGTACTCCATGGTATCGTAGCGGTTTGCGCTGGGAGAATAGACAGGTTCAATCATAATAATGGTTTTTTTCTCACCACGAATACGTAGGTAAGCAGTACGATATTCATCATCAGGGAGTAGAGAATGGCGGGTATGGCCATCTCTTCATTGGCAAAGATAATGGGGCTGGAGGCGATAGCGATGGCCTGGGCGGCGTTCTGCATACCCACTTCAATCACTACGGTCCGGCGCTGGCGGGCGTCGTTTTTCACCAGGCGGGACAGGGCCGATGAACAGGCGATGGCCACCAGGATGAGCAGGGTTACGGCCAGGCCCAGCGAGCCGATATTCTCCAGGATGGTATGACGGTGCTGGACATAAAACACGGTGATGAGCACCAGCAGCAGCGGGAAGGCCAGTTTGCCCAGCACCTTGTCCATCTTCCGGGCGGCATCAGGCCAGGCGTAGTGGATGCCCAGGCCCAGCAGAACGGGCAGCAGCATCAGTACCAGGTTCTGTTTGATGAGATTTCCTACGGGCAGGGTGATGCCCACGCTCTCCCCTACCAGCTGCGTGGCCCAGCTCATGATGAAAGGGATGGTAAACAGCGTAATGACGCTGCTGAGGGCCGTAAGGGTAACGGAAAGGGCCACGTCCCCGCCGGCCAGCTTGGAGAATACGTTGGACGAACTGCCACCCGGGCAGCAGGCAATGAGCACCAGGCCGATAAAGAACACCGGCGGCAGTTGAAACAAATAAGCCAGTCCCAGGGCGATGGCCGGCAGCAGGACCAGCTGTCCCACGAGCGCCACCACCATGGGCCAGGGACGGCGGATCACTTGGGAGAAGTCTTCCAGGCGCAAACTCAAGCCCAAATCAAACATCAGCAGTGTGAGGATGGGCAGTACGATCCAGATGGTATTCATGGCAGCAAAATTAACTGAAAATGATTATATTTGCAAAATGAAACGCGTCTTTATCCTCTTCGCGCTGGCCCTGACCACGTTGGCAGCCGCCGCGCAAGGCCGTATCGTCACGGATACCTTATATAGCAAGAACCTGCAAGCACAACAGTACTGCAACGTGTATCTGCCGGAGGGATATTCCGTAGACCGTCATTACCCCGTGGTCTATCTCCTGCACGGCCTTTCCGACGATTATCAGTCCTGGCAGAAGCTGGGCCGCATGAAGGATGTAGCCGATGAACTCATCGCCTCCGGTGAACTCCTGCCTGTCATCATCGTAATGCCCAATGCCGGAGACCAGGATATCCACAACTACCAGAACGGGTATTTCAATATGCCCGGCTGGCCTTTCGAGGACTGGTTCTTCCACGAATTCCTCCCGGCCATGGAGGGGAAGTACAACTGTGGGGGCAGTAAGGGACAGCGCGCCATCATGGGTCTGTCCATGGGCGGCGGCGGTTCCGTGGTGTACTGCCAGCGTCATCCCGGGTTGTTTTCCAGCTGCTATGCTATGAGCCCCTGGCTGGACAACAAGAACCATGAAGTGGACACCGAACACGGGCCCGGCAGCAAACTGGTCAATACTCAGAAGAGCGTCTGTGAACATTCGGCCCTGGATTTCCTGGCCCGCGCGGATGAAGCCACCGTCGAGCAGCTGAAGACCGTGAAATGGTTCATCGACTGCGGAGACGACGACTATCTCCTGCATCAGACCCTTCAGTTATATCCCCTTATGAGACAGAGAGGCATCAAAGCCGAACTGCGCGTGCGCAACGGTATCCACAACTGGGAATACTGGCATGCGGCCGTCCGCACAGCCCTCCCCTTCGCCTCCCGCAATTTCTATGAATGATATAGTCTCCACCATCAACAGTATTGTATGGAACCCCGGCCTTGTGGTTCTCCTCATGTGTGCGGGACTGTATTTTTCCATCAGGACCCGCTTTGTGCAAGTCCGTAAGTTCTCTACCATGCTGCGTTCCCTGTTCAGTAAAAAGGAGAACGCGCAGGGAATCACTTCCTTCGAAGCGTTCTGTCTGGCCCTTTCCGGCCGTGTGGGTACCGGCAATATCGTCGGTGTGGCCACTGCCATCGCCTTTGGCGGCCCCGGCGCCGTGTTCTGGATGTGGATGGTAGCCTTCCTGGGCGCCTCCACCGCCTTTGTAGAGAGCACCCTTGCCCAGATTTACAAATTCCCGCACAGCAGCGGCTTCCGTGGAGGGCCCTTCAGTATCATCGAGAAGGGCCTGGGTCAGCGTTGGCTGGGTATTGTCTTCGCCGTCATTACGGTTATTGCTACCGGCGTTTTCCTTCCCACCGTGCAGTCCAACGGCGTTTCATCGGCCATGATGAACAGTTTCCCCGTGTCGCCCCTTGTGTCCGGCATCGGGATGGCCGTCCTGCTGGGACTGGTGGTGGTGGGCGGTGTCAGCCGCATTGCCAAAGTGGTCACCATTCTCACGCCCGTTATGGCGTTAGGCTACATCTTGATGTCGCTCGTGGTCATCGGCTTCCATATCCACGAAGTACCCGCCGTGCTGGGATCCATCGTTACCAACGCTTTCGGGATCAACCCCGTCTGCGGCGGCATCATCGGCAGTGCCATTGCCATGGGCGTCAAGCGCGGCATCTTCTCCAATGAGGCAGGTCAGGGCACCGGCGCCATTGTGTCGGCCGCCACGGATGTGCCGCACCCGGTCCAGCAGGGCCTGGCGCAGTCTTTCTCCGTGTATGTGGATACCCTGTTGGTGTGCACCGCCACGGCCCTCATGATCCTTTGCTCCGGAACGTACAACATCCTGGGCAATAACGGCGAGATACTGTATTCCGGCGCCCCGGAACTGGCCAACAATTATGTGAATTACACCCAGAGCGCAGTGGATACCGTATTCAAGGGTTATGGCGGTAAATTCATTTCCATTGCCATGGTATTCTTTGTCTTCAGTACCCTCCTGGCCTATTATTTCTATGCCGAGACCGGTCTTATCTACATCTTCGGGAAACGGGGTAGCCTTTGGGAAACCGTGTCTGTGCGTATCCTCCAGGTGCTTATACTGGGCGCCGTGGTCTATGGTGCGGTTCGGGAAGCCGACCTTATCTGGCAGCTGGGTGACATCGGCGTGGGCCTGATGGCCTGGATGACCGTAGTCACCATCCTTATCCTGTGCCCCAAAGCCATCCGGTCCCTCAAAGAATTCGAGCAATGCAAATCAGATCAATAGCCTGTATATTTTTGGCTGTCCTGGCCGTTTCCTGTAACTGGTTCACCGGTAAGAGGCCGGAGCCCGTAGAGGAGGAAGTGGTGGAAGTAGCGGAAGTCCCCAATCCCCTGGGCTTCAACCCGGACACACTGGTTACCCGCAGCGGCGTGGTACGGTCCGGAGAGAATTTCACCACCCTCTTCACCGGCCTGGGCCTAAGCAGTCAGGACACGTATACGCTGGTTCAGCGCTGCGACACCGTCTTCGACGTGCGCCTGCTGGTGGCCGGAAAGGCCTGGGACGCCTACTACCCCGATTCCACGTTCACCGTTCCCCACTACGTTGTCTACCACAACAGCCAGGTCAAGAGCACCGTCTTCCGCTGCACGGATTCCCTGCAGGTATATGCCGTGTACAAGCCCGTGGAAATAGTGGAGAAAGCGGCCGATGTCACCATCACTACCTCCCTCTGGAACGATATGATTGCGGCCGATGCCTCCCCCGCCGTCATCCTGGAACTGGCCGACGTATATGCCTGGACTGTGGATTTCTTCGGTCTGCGCGCCGGAGACCGTTTCCGTGTTCTTTATAAGGAAAGAATGTGCGAAGGCGAATCCGTGGGCGTGGACCGTATAGAATATGCCGAATTCTTAAGGGATAACGCCGTCCTTCCCGCCGTCTATTTTGACCAGGGAGACGGAGGCAACCGCTATTGGAACGAGAAAGGTGAAAGTATGCAGAAAGCCTTTCTGAAGGCCCCGCTCAAGTTCACCCGCATCTCTTCCGGCTTCTCTTATCACCGCGTGCACCCAGTACATGGTACCGTACGTCCCCACACCGGCGTAGATTACGCCGCTCCCACGGGAACACCCGTGATGTCCATCGGAGACGGCACCGTCCTGTCTGTGGGCTGGGGTGGCGGCGGTGGCAACACCGTGAAAATCCGCCACAATTCCATTTACACTACGGCTTATCTACACCTTTCCAAGTACGCCAAAGGCCTTAAAGCGGGACAGCGGGTACGTCAGGGAGAAGTTATCGGCTATGTAGGTGCTACCGGCACTGCCACCGGCCCCCACCTGGACTTCCGCGTATGGAAGAACGGCTCTCCCATCAACCCCCTCAAGCTGGAAAGTCCGCCTTCCGAACCCGTCAAACCGGAGAACCAGCCCGTGATTGACTCACTGGTTCCCTACCGTAAGGCTCAACTGAATGCCTTCCTTACAGATAAACCTTTATGATTGAGAATCTTCTCATAGCGTTGGCGCTGGCCATGGACTGCTTTGCGGTGTCGGTGGTATGCGCGGTGATTCTGCGCCGGAAAGCCACGGGCGTTATGCTGCGCCTGGCTTTTCTTTTCGGCTTCTTCCAAGCTTTGATGCCCCTTATCGGCTGGTTGCTTACCAGCCGTTTCAGTGAACAGTTACAGGCGGTGGATCATTGGATTGCCTTTGCCATGCTGGCGTTCATCGGCGGAAAGATGATTGTGGATTCCTTCAAGGAGGAAGACCAGCACGCTTCCCTGAATCCGGAGAGTTGGAAAACCGGACTGCTGCTGGCAGTGGCCACCAGTATCGACGCCCTGGCGGTGGGCATTTCCTACGCCTGCACGGGGTATGATACGCTAGGAAGCCTTGTGGTGCCGCTGGTGACTATCGGCGTGGTTTCCTTCCTGATGAGCATCCTGGGTTATTTGCTGGGCGCCCGCTTCGGCGAGGCCGTGAACCGGAGAATGCGTCCGGAACTGCTGGGCGGCATCATCCTCATTTGCATCGGCCTGCGCATCCTGGCCGAGCATCTGGGCCTGCTGGGCTAAATCTTAAACAGCATTCCCCCGATATTGTCCCTTTCTGCGCCGGTGACGGACTTGAGGCAGGAGGGCTGGTCCATCATGTACAACACGCCCAGGAAGGCGAAGATGAGGGCTTCCTTGAATTCGATGATGGCTGGTTCGGGAATCACTATACGGCAGCCGCTGAGGGCACGCATCCGTTCAATGAGGAATTTGTTGTAGGCGCCGCCGCCGGTAACCAGCAGGCTCTTGCCGGGCTCCGTCACCTTGGCCAATTGCTGCGCGCAGTGCTCGTAATAGGTGCGAAGGGTATCTTCCAGAGAGAGACCGGCGGCATCCAGCAGCGGGAACACGTTGCCCTCTACCCATTCGCGGCCCAGGGACTTGGGCCAGGGCTTGGCGTAATAATCCAGGGCGTTCAGCCGTTCCAGCAAAGCCGCGTTCACCTGGCCGCGCGCGGCGATTTCCCCGTCCCGGTCCATTTCCAGGCCAATGGCGCGGCAGAAGCGGTTGATCACGTAATTGACTGGCGAGATGTCGAAGGCGATACGCTTGTCCCCCTGCCGGAAGGAGATGTTGGAGAATCCGCCGATGTTCAGGCAGTAATCGTATTCGCCAAAGAGGAGGTTGTCGCCGATGGGCACCAGCGGCGCCCCCTGCCCGCCCAGCATGATGTCCAGGCGGCGGAAGTCGCTCACCGTGGGAATCTTGGTCACGGCCGCGATGGCCGCCCCGTCCCCTATCTGGTACATCACTTTCTTTTTGGGCTCGTGGAAAACGGTACTGCCGTGGGAGGCGATAAGGTCCGGATGCACCCTGAATTCGGCCATGAAGTCGTTTACCCTTTCTCCCAGGAACGTTCCGTATGCGCTGTGGAAGGTGATAAAGTCCAATGCGCTCATCTTCTGCACTTCCTGTCCCAGTGCTTTTTTGAGCGGGGCGGGATAGTCGTAACCGCGGGCGCAGTCGATGTGGAAGGACCACCGGCCGTCCCGGAAGTCGAAGGTGGCGCAGCATACGTCCAGGCCGTCTACGGAGGTGCCGGACATCAGGCCGATGCATTGCATGGGAAGTGAAGGGATGTTCATAAAAAAACTTTTGGTAAATGTAGTAAAAAAAGCCGGAAAGCGCTAAATTTGTAAGGATTTGAAAGACAAAATTATGAAAAGAATCCTGTCTTATATAATGGTGCTGGCGGCTGCCGTTTCCTGCGGTTCCGGCCCTTCATCGGCCCCCCAGCCGGATGTCATTGAAGAGCAGCTGGCCGCCATGACCCTGCGGGAAAAGGTGGGGCAGCTCTTCTGCGTGCGCCCGGAGGCATTTGACGTAGCTCTGGAATGGGACACCTATGAGAAACTGGCTTCCTACCAGTTGCAGGAGGTGACGCCACAGATGGTGAAGGTGAATGCAGAGTATCCTGTGGGCGGCATCATCCTCTTTGCCCACAACATCGATACGCCGGACCAGCTGGACACGCTGGTGAAGCACCTGAAGGCCTTCAAGGGCGAACCTCTGCTCTATATCGACGAAGAGGGCGGGCGCGTCGCGCGCATCGGCAACAACGACCATTTCCAGGTGAAGCGGTATGCTTCGATGGGTGCCATCGGCAAGACGGGAGACCCTTCTCAGGCCTACGAGTGCGGCCATACCATCGGCACGTATTTGCACCGTTACGGGCTGGACGTGGATTTGGCACCGGTGGCCGATGTGAACACCAACCCCCGCAACCCCGTCATCGGGCCGCGGGCTTTCTCAGCCGATCCCTCCCTTGCCGGCAAGATGGTGGTACAGTACCTCAAAGGCCTGCGGGAAGCGGGCGTAGCGGGATGCGTGAAGCATTTCCCGGGCCACGGAGACACGCAGACGGACACCCACTTCGGCTATGCCCAGACGGGCAAAACATGGGAGGAAATGCTGGCCTGTGAGATGATTCCCTTCAAAGCGGCCATCGCCGCCAAAGTTCCTATGGTGATGACGGCGCATATTGCCACGCCGGCCATTACGGGCACCGACGTTCCCGCTACCGTTTCGCCGGTCATCCTTACGGAGAAACTGCGCAAGGAACTGGGCTTCCAGGGCGTTATCATCACAGACGGAATGTCCATGGGCGCCATCACCAAGCAGTATACCCCGGCCCAGGCTACGCTCTTAAGCCTGGAAGCCGGCGCCGATATCGTCCTGGGTCCCAAGAACTTCATCGAAGCTTTCGATGCCGTGATGCAGGCCGTGAAAGACAGTACTTTAACCGAGGCTCGCATTGACGAAAGCGTGCGCCGTATCCTTTCCCTCAAAGCACAAATCCGTGAGTAAGATGCATAAGTTTCTGCTGGCCCTGCTGGGGCTTGTTACTTTGTCCTGCGCTGCGCAGGAAGACCCTCGCGTAGTGCTGGGAGACGAACGCTTCGAGGAGTACCTGCCGCTGCTGGAAGGCCGCCGCGTGGCCATTTTCTCCAATCAGACCGGCCTGGTGGGCGGTGGTGAGCAGCACGTGCTGGACGCCCTGCTGGAAAAGGGCGTGAACGTGACGGCCATCTTCTCCCCGGAGCACGGTTTCCGGGACATGGTGGATGACGGCCATCAGATAGACGACTCCGTAGAGCCGCTTACCGGCGTTCCTATCCTTTCCCTCTATGGCGGTGCCGGTGGCGTGCAGCCCACCCGGGAATCCATGGATATGTTCGACGTGCTGGTGGTGGACATCCAGGACGTAGGCCTGCGTTTCTACACGTATTATATAACGATGTGCCACCTGATGGACGCCTGCGGAACCTGCGGGAAGAAGGTGGTGCTGCTTGACCGTCCCAATCCCAACGGGCATTATGTAGATGGTCCCGTGCTGGATATGAGCCTCAAAAGCGGCGTGGGGCATCTGCCCATTCCCGCCGTACACGGCCTCACGTTGGGAGAACTGGCCCTGATGGCGCAGGGAGAAAAGTGGCTGGAAGCCGGTGGAAATGCCTGTGATTTAACAGTTATCCCCTGCCTGAACTATACGCATCAGACACTGTATGAACTGCCGGTGCGGCCCAGTCCCAACCTGCCCGACATGCAGTCCGTGTATCTCTACCCTTCCCTGTGTCCCTTTGAGGGCACTGTGATTAGCCTGGGCCGCGGAACAGACAAACCCTTCCAGCAATATGGCCATCCGGCCATGGAGGGCTATTACGCCTATTCCTTTACCCCGCAGAGCATGAAAGGCGCCACCCATCCCCCGCTCCTGGGACAGGAGTGCTTTGGCGTAGACCTGAGCACGCTGCCCAAAGAGGAGATTTTCGCCAAGGGAATGGACCTTTCCTACGTGATTGACGCCTACACCATCCTCAAGACCGAAGGCCAGGAAATGGGCTTTTTCCGCCGTTTCTTCGACTTTCTCCTGGGCCAGCGCTGGGTGCGCACCATGATCGAGGAGGGGGCATCGGCCGATGCCATCCGCGCCCGCTGGATGCCCGACGTAGAAGCCTTCAAGGAGCTTCGCAAGCCCTATCTGCTGTATGCCGAATAGCACCCCTTTCATACAGGTGATCGTTCCGCTCCGGCTGGAGTGGGAGCCGTATTATCGCCTGGAGGAAGGAGTGACTGCGGCCGTGGGAGACCGGATGACGGTGATCCTGTCCGGCCGGCGGTACACCGCTGTGGTGAGCGCCGTGAACGTGACGCCTCCGCCGGACATTACCAAAATCCTTACGGCCCGTCCGGCCCCGCTGCCGGGCATTTCGCCGGAGGAGATTTCCTTTATGCGGGAACTGGCGGGTTATTATCTATGCACGGTGGGAGAAGTGTACAAGGCAGCCTATCCCAGCCTTACGCACCATCAGTCCAAACTGCCGCTTCCGGAAGAGTTAGCTCCTTTGGATGCACCGGCCCTTTCTCCTGCCAGGAAAACAGCCCTGGAAGAGGTTCAGAAAGGCCTTGCCGGCGGTAAGACCGTACTGCTGGAAGCCGCTCCCGCCGCCGGAACGGAACTGTTCCTGTCCCTGGCAGTTGATTGCCTCCGGAAAGGGAAAAGCGCACTGTATCTGGTGCCGGAAATCGGCTCGTCCAGCCAGTTGGAAGCCCATATCCGGGAAACCATCCCGTCCGCGATACTGTACCACAGCGGCCTTTCGCCCGCTAAACGCAAACTGGTAGCCGAGATACTGCGCACCGGGAACCCCCATCTGGTCCTGGGGACCCGCAGTTCCCTCTTCCTCCCCTTCCGCAACCTGGGGCTGGTGATGGTGGCCGATGAGCAGGACACTTCCTATAAACAGGATTCCCCGGCACCCCGTTATCATGCGCGGGAGGCGTCCATCCTGCTGGCCCGCGCCCATGGGGCGCAGGTGGTCCTGGCCAGTGCCACTCCTTCTTTGGAGTCTGTGTATAATGCTGATACAGGGCTATTTGCCGGTGTTTGCCTAAAGGAAGACTTTCCCACAAGACGGACGGAACTGGTGAATACCGCCGCAGAGATACGCAAGAACGGGATGTCCGGCAGTTTCTCCCTCAAACTGCTCACGGAGCTTCATTCCTGCCTGGATGCAGGGCAGAAGGCGCTGCTGGTGTGCCGCTCCAAAGCCGCCATTCCGGACTGTACCGCAGAGTTGGAAGAGATTTTCGGCCCGGGAAACCATGGCATTGAACTCACCACGCCCGCCACTTTCAAGCTGCAACCCCTGGGCATTTTCGGCCTTGTGGGTGTTTTACACGCGGATTTCATTCTGGCCAGGGAGGATTTCCGCTGCGACGAACGCGCGATGCAGGCCCTGTCCCAACTGCAGGCCCGCTGCATCCCCGGCGGTCTCCTGATGATCCAGACCTTCGAGCCCGGCCATCCCGCCTTCGGCTCCTGGAACCGGGAAACCGTGGACCGGCTGCTGGCCGAACGCCGCCAGTTTGGCTATCCGCCCTATACCCGCCTGGTTCAGGTGGTTATCCGCGATTCCGCGGAAAAACGCCTCCAGTTTATGTCCCGCGAGCTGGTCCGTGCCCTTCAAGGTGTTCTTCCCGCCGGCGTAGGTGTCATCGGCCCTTATCCTGCGTCCGACGAAACAGACGTTCGTCTTATCCGCATCACTCTGCCCCGAAACAAGTCCCTCCTGCCCAGCAAGCGTCTCATTTACAGCACGGTTTCTTCCTTCGAAAAAGACCAGAAATATCTCACCCATATCCACCTGGACGTAGATCCGCTGTAGCCGTAGAACATTGTGGAACTTTTTTGCCGGAAATCCGGGGAAAATGCTTATATTTGTAGGCTAAACAGAGTGTATTTATGGGCAAAATCATTGCTATAGCTAATCAGAAGGGCGGTGTGGGAAAAACCACCACTGCCATTAACCTGGCCGCCTCCCTGGCCGTATTGGAGAAGAATGTTCTCATCATCGACGCAGACCCGCAGGCCAACACCACCTCCGGTCTCAACTTCGACCCCGAGAACAGCGACCACCGCACGTTGTATGAGATTCTCATCGGCCAGCTGAAGGCCGAGGACGCCCTTATCCAGACGGAGCTTCCCAAGCTGCACATGATTCCCAGCCATATCAACCTGGTGGGTGCGGAAATCGAGCTTCTGGAAACACCGGACCGGGAATCCATCCTCAAGAACGCCCTTGCGCCCATCCGGGACAACTATGACTATATCATTATGGACTGCTCCCCCTCTCTGGGCCTCATTACGGTGAACTGCCTCACGGCCGCCGATTCCGTAATGATCCCCGTTCAGCCGGAGTTCTTTGCCCTGGAAGGCCTGGCCAAGCTCATCCAGACCATCCGCCTGGTGCAGAACGGCATCAACCCGTCCCTCACCATCGAGGGCTTCGTGGTTACCATGTTCGACGGCCGCACCAAGGTGCACAACCAGGTGGTGGCCCAGTTGCGGGACCATTTCAAGGATATGGTGTTCCAGACCATCATCCAGCGCAGCATCCGCCTCTCCGAGGCTCCCAGCTACGGCAAACCCATCATTCTGTACGATGTAATGAACAACGGTACTTCCAACTACCTCAATCTGGCCAAGGAAGTGCTTGATAAAAACGAGAACGCAAATGGCTAAGCAGCAAGCTCGCGGTCTGGGCAAGGGCCTGGGCGCCCTTCTGGGAGGCGAAGATCTCTCGGAGCTCCGTAAACCCGTTGGTTATATCAACAAGGCCGTGGTAACGGCACAGGAAAAGCCCAAGGACACATCCGACGTCCTGCTCATTCCCGTAGACCTCATCGAGCCCAATCCGTACCAGCCCCGTATGTCTTTCGACCAGGAAGCCCTGCAGGAGCTGGCCGTGAGCATCAAGACCTTTGGCCTCATCCAGCCCATCACGGTGCGCCGGAAAGAGGACAAATACCAGATTATCAGCGGTGAGCGCCGTTATCGCGCTTCCCTGCTGGCCGGGATGGACATGATTCCGGCCTATATCCGCGATGCATCCGAGCAGGGTATGCTGGAAATGGCCATCGTGGAAAACATCCAGCGTGAAAACCTGGACCCAATCGAGGTAGCCATGAGTTATCAGCGCCTGATGGACGAATGCCAGCTCACCCAGGAACAACTGGCCGACCGTGTGGGCAAGAAACGCGCCTCCGTGGCCAACCAGCTCCGCCTGCTCAAACTGCCCGCCAAGGTGCAGCACGACCTCAAGGTGGGCCTGGTGAGTGTAGGCCACGCCAAGGTGCTCCTGGCCGTGGACGATCCCGTCCAGCAGGAAGCCCTGTGCGACCTCATCGTGAAAAACGGCCTCTCCGTGCGTCAGCTGGAAGACAAGGTGAAGGGTTTGCAGAAAGGAGAGAAGGCTGCGCAGGGAGACCCTCAGGAGCTTCCGGAAATGTACTACCGCCTGCTGGAGAATGTGGGCCGATATTTCGGCGAGAACATCTCCCTCAAACGCAGCCGGGACGGAAAGGGCTCCCTCACTATCAAGTTTGATTCCGACGCCCAGATGGAGCAGTTCCTCCAGGCTCTGGACCAGCGATGAGGAGACTCACCCTCATATTCCTCTTCTTGCTCGTGGGGCTTCTGCCCCTGCGGGCGCAGTATCGCGACGACCAGTTCAAGCGCGACGCCTTTACGCAGACGTACGCCGATACCACGGAGAAGGTGAAGGCCGATTCCTCGGTCATCTTCAGCTTCAAGGAATTCTTCGGCGGACTGGCGCACAAGCGCACGTCCTCGCTGCAGTCGCTCACCATCGGTTCGGCGGTCTTTATCGGCGGTAACCAGATTTACCACAAGCAGTACTGGAAGCTGCCCCTTATCTATGGCGGCATCGGCGCCGGCATCTACGGCGGCATCCGCTTCAACCAGCTGTACCAGGCCAGCGGAGACACCAAGTACCAAACCTACAGCACCCTGTCCTTTGTGGGTGCCGGCCTGGTGTGGTGGGGCTCCCTGATGGATGGCGTTGCCTGTTACAAGGGAACCCGCAGCCCAGACCCTTACAAGGCCATGTTCTATTCCCTGCTGCTGCCGGGCCTGGGCCAGGTGTATAACGGAGAGTTTTGGAAAGTACCCATCTACTGGGGCCTGATGGCCGGATGCGCGCACTTCTGGATAGAAAACAATATGCAGTACCGCCGTTGGAAGTGGGTCTATGACCAGGCCAACTCCGACGACCCCACGGTGGAAAAACCGCCGCAGAGCGCCGAAACGGCCAAGTACTATCGCGATACGTATCGCCGGTACAGGGACTATTCCGTGCTGTTCACGGCCATAGCCTATGTACTGCAAATCATCGACGCCAATGTGTTTGCCTATATGCAGGACTTTGAGGTGAACGACCAGCTCACCTTCAAGGTATCCCCTTCCGTGGTGCCCACGGATTATGCCGCAGCGCCGGCTATGGGTATGACCATCGGCCTTAAGTTCTAGTGAAATGAGAAGATTCTTCATATCGGCCGCCTGTCTTGTGTTATCGGCCGGCATTGTATTCGCCGCTCCGGACGGCAAGAAAAACCGGAAGCAGCTGGAGCAGGAGAACGAAGCCCTGCGCAAGCAGCTGGAGGCCCTGGAGGCCGAAATTGCGGTGTATCGGGCCGAAGAAGCGGAACGTGAAGTCATCGAGGAGGAGCTCTCCGGCGAGAACGAGAATAAAGTATCGGCCGGCCTGGAGGATTACACCACCGTGAATACTGACACCCTGCTGGGCCAGTGGTATATGCACCGCCAAAGCCGCACCCTGGGCCGGGAACAGTACAATATGGACTCCGTGCGCTTCACTACCGACGTGCCGGATTCCGTGCTCATGAAGCGTCTGTCGCAGATGAATTCCTTCATCTCCCTCCCCTACAATGAGACGGTGAAGAATTACATGATCCTGTATTCGGAGAAGATGCCCACCAAGATGGGCGAAATGCTGGGACTGGCCCAGTATTACATGCCGCTCTTCGAGGAAACGTTCCGGCAGTACAACCTGCCCATGGAGCTCAAGTACGTGGCCATCATCGAGAGTGCCCTCAATCCCCGCGCCGAATCCCGTGTGGGCGCCAAGGGCATGTGGCAGTTCATGTACCGCACGGCCATCAATTATGGTCTTAAGGTTGATTCCTACACCGACGAACGCATGGATCCCATCCTGTCCGTAGATGCCGCCGCCCGTTATTTCCGGGACGCATACCGCATCTTCGGGGACTGGCCGCTGGCCATATCGGCCTACAACTGCGGGTCGGGTAACGTGAACAAGGCCATCAAACGTGCCGGAGGCCGCACGGATTTCTGGTCGGTGTACGAATACCTGCCGCGCGAAACCCGCGGCTACGTGCCCGCCATGGTGGGCGCCATGTACGCCTTCCGCTATGCCAACGAGTACGGCCTGCGCCCGGATCCCATCTCCCTGCCCGTTTACGTGGATACTTTCCACATCCATAAGAACCTGCATTTCCGCCAGATCAGCGAGGTGCTGGGGATTCCCCTGGACGACGTCCGGGACCTCAATCCGCACTACTACACGGACATCGTCCCCGGTGCCGGCGGCGATGAGGTAATCCGCCTGCCGTTCAATTATTCATCGGCCTTCCTGGACATGCAGGACTCCATCTATAGGTACAAGGCCGATGTCCTCTTCACCGCCAAAGTCCAGGATGGCCGCGAAACCGTCGCCGGCCGTCCCGTTCCCACCTCCCGCGGCGCCACCGGCCAGTGGGTCTACTACAAGGTGAAATCCGGCGACAGCCTGGGCAAAATCGCCAAAAAGTACCACTGCACCGTCAAACAGCTCAAAAACTGGAACAACCTCAAAAGCGACCGCATCAACATCGGCCAACGCCTGAAAGTCGGAAAACGGTAGTCCTCGCTTAGTGCCGGAAAGGAGCTGAAGGCCTAGTTACAGATCACCTTGGAGCTGGAGGTTTAGGGTGTAGGCGGGGGTGGAGGTGGTGCGGAATTGGCAGGCGGCGCGGAGGTAGGCTTTGAGCGTGAAGCGGCGGCCGAGGCGCCATTTGCAGGAGCCGACGAGGGACAGTGCCACGCCGCGGCCGTTGTAGGCGGGAACGGAGAAGGTGCCCGGCGCATCGCGTTCGTAGCAGTAGATGCGGGCCGACCATTGGTTCACCCAGAACCCGGTCAGGCGAAAGAAAGCGGCCCAAAAATCGGCCTTGTAGCCGCCTTCCCAATAGCTCAGGAAGCCCCCGGCGCCGCAATAGTCAGCCTCGGCGCGAAATACGCCCAGCCAGGGGGTATAGTCGGCCTTGATATCCAGCCGGATGTCGGTGCGGGGGGCCTCGTAGTTGCGGTAGCGCTCGGTGAGGCGAAGGTCCAGTAGCCAGGCCGATGACAGATGCCACTGCCACATCCCATACACGCGCAACTGGAAGCGGTGCGGGTCCGTTCCCGGAATGGGGAGTAGAGACGCATCGGCTGTGAGGGACATCGAATACCTATTGCGTCGCAGGTAGCCGGCACCCATGGCCAGCCCGTATTCGCCGTACTTTTTGCCGGAGAACTGGCGCGGAATTACGCGTCCCTGTACTGCCCATTTCCAGTCTTCAGTCCACTTCCCGCGAACGGCGGCCCGGGCTGCCAAAGTACGGTTTCTAAAAGCGATTTCGCCCACGTAATCTACCCCTTTCCAGTTCCATCGGCTATCTGCAGCAATACTGAAGTTGCCTTTGTCAAGTAGCACAGTGACACCTACTTGACCATGTTTCCAAAGATAATCAGCATGTGCGCCGAATGCTTCGTTCAGGGCGGCATAGGCAGCTGCCCGGACACGCCGGCCGCTATACTCGTATGACAGCCCCTTAAGCACATTTGTAGGCGCAAAAGACCATACCGGCGAAAGGCCGGTAGCGCGCTTCACAAAGGCGTCTACGGTAGAGAGACTTTCCATAGAAAAGCCGGTCCAACTGCCCAGTCCCTGCCCCCAGCGGGCTTGGAAGTCGCCCGCCAGAATGCGGTTGCGGCCCCATTGGGTTTCGGCATACGCGCTCCAATCCCTACCCCGCCAGGCGCCGCCGGCCCGCCAATGTTCGCCGCTGGCCTTTGCCTTGGCGCCTACGGTAGACAGCGTGGTGCGCACCAGGGCCGATGAACGCACCCGTACGGTATCGGCCTGCCCGGGAAGACGGTCCGACGCCAGCGAGAGGAATGGCCGCAGCGCCTCCACGGCCTCCCGGGAAAAGCCGTCCACCAGCGCCAGTTCGTCGAAGGAGAGGATATCGCCGGAGCGCGCCCGGTAGTCCAGGATACAAGCCACCTGATAATCCGTAAGAAGCACGCCGGGACGCAGGTGGAGGCTGTTGACGCGTACGGTGCGGGCGTCTTCCAGGCGCTCGATCCAGTCGGCCGGAATCTCTTCCTCGGAAGACGCTCCGGAAAGGTACAGGGCTGCCTTGATCAAATGCTCTTCCTGGGCCTGCAAAGTGCAGAACGGCAGCACGAAAACCAGGGTCAAAAACAGTTTTTTCATACCCCAAGTTACGGTGACGGACCGATATTTAACAGAGCGTGTTCATAACTTGTCGTGTTTTGACTGAATATTTTTATGTTTTGTAGTATATTTGTATGTTTTTACAGATTTTCCATGGAAAAAAAAATTCATTTGCATGACAAAACCTTCAAAAAATTTATCCCGAATGAGGATATTGAGAAGGCCATTGACGTTGTTGCAGATCGTCTGAACCAGGATTACGCCGACGCCACCGACGATGATCCCGTCGTCATGCTCTGCACCCTGAACGGCGCCGTCATCTTTGCAGCCGAACTCCTCAAACGCATCCAGTTCCCGCTGGTGCTCAAGGCCTGCAAACTTTCTTCCTATCTGGGAACCAGTTCCACCGGTGTTGTGAAGACGGAAGTGCCGCTCCCCTCCCATCTGGAAGGCAAACGGGTGCTGGTGGTGGAAGACATCGTAGATACCGGCGGCACCATCGTAGCCATGATGGAACAGCTGAAATCGCTGCAGGTGAGAGACGCCCGCGTGTGCACCCTGCTCCTGAAGAAGGAAGTGTACAAGAAAGACGTCAAGCTGGACTACGTGGCCATGGAAATTCCCAACCGCTTCATCGTGGGCTTCGGCCTGGATTACGACGAACTGGGCCGTAACATCAAGGACATTTACGTTATAGATGAATAGCTTATGAAATACTTTGTACTTTTCGGCCCTCCCGGAGCGGGAAAAGGCACACAGGCCGGTGCCATGGTAGAGCGTTACAATCTGTGCCACCTGTCCACCGGTGAACTCCTGCGCAGCGAAATCGCCGCCGGAACGCCCCTGGGAATGCAGGCAAAGGCCCTTATCGAGGGCGGTAACCTGGTCCCCGACGAAGTGGTGGAAGGTATGATTGAAGCCAAGTTCCAGAGCGTGAAGGACGTAGACGGCTTCCTTCTGGATGGTTTCCCCCGTACGCTGGCCCAGGCCGATGCCCTCAAGGACATGCTGGCCAAAATAGGCCAGAGCGTTACCGCCTGCGTCTCCATCATGATTCCCGACAGCCTCATCCACGAGCGCATCGCCCATCGCGCCGCCCTGGAAGGCCGGGCCGATGACGCCCGCGACGAAGTGGTGAACAACCGCATCCAGACCTACCACGCCAAAACCGAGCCCCTCATCAACTACTACAAAAAGGCCGGTCTCTACAAGGAAATCGACGGCGTAGGCACCATCGAAGAGGTGCGCAAGCGCATCTTCAACGCCATGGAGCAGTAACCACAGGCGCCCAAAAACCTCATCTACCCCCGTCTGAACCTCAGATGGGGGTTTTCTTTGTATGTTTTTTCAGCAAGAATTCGTATCTTTGTAAAATTCTATTTTACAAGAGAAAAAATGCATAGGATCTTCCTTCCCATATACCGCTTTTTCCAGGCGCACAAGTGGCTCATGTACTTGTGCCTGATAGGTTCCCTGGCCGTTTTTGCCTTCTTCGGCGCCAAGCTTCGCTATGAAGAGAACATCATGAAACTCCTGCCGCGCTCGGTGGGATCGGCCGAGGTTGCTTTCAGCGATATCGAGCTGGCCGACAAAATCTTTGTCCAGGTCACTTCCCGCGATACGCTGATCCCGCTGAATCCCCTGCTGCTGGGCAACGCCGTAGAGGAATTCTGCGACATCCTGGAAGAGCGGGATACGGCCACTCATTTCATTTCCGGCATCCTGGCCTCCCTGGACCTGGAGACCGGCCTGGGCGCCATCGAGTATGCCATGGAGCATCTTCCGTCCTTTGTGGACACGTCCTGGTATACCATGCTGGAGGGCGCCACCACCCATGACGCCATTGCCGCCCAAATGGTGGAGAACGCCCACCTGATCATGGAAGACGAAACCGGTGACGACACCCAGATGGTGGCCATGGATCCGCTGAACCTGCGGGGCATCATGCTGGACAAGTTCATGGGGCAGGAAGGAATGGTTGGCACCGTCATCGTGCAGGACGGCCATTTCTTCTGCAAGGACAAGAGCGTGGCCCTGGCCTTCGTCTCCCCTTCTTTCAATTCAGCAAACTCCGGCAAGGCCACCCGCCTGGTGAATATGATCAAGAAGGCCAAGAAAGAGTATGAGACCGCCCATCCCGAACTGCGCGTACTCATTCACGGAAATCCTCCGGGCAGCGTTTCCAACGCGGGCACCATCAAGCGGGACCTGGTATGGACCGTGGGCCTGTCCCTGATCATCATCATGGTCATCATGCTGCTCAGTTTCCGGAATTTCAGTTTCCTCATCCACCAGGTGGTTCCCATCGTGTACGGCGCCGTTTTCTCCATGGCCTGCATGTACTGGATCAAGGGGTATATGTCCCTGATGGCACTGGGTCTGGGTGCCATTATCCTGGGTGTAGCCATCAGCTACTGTCTGCACGTACTCATCCATTTCTACTACGTGGCCGACGTAGAGAAGATGCTAACAGAGGAGAGCACACCCGTGGTGCTGGGTTGCATTACCACCGTAGGTGCCTTCCTGGGCCTGCTGTTTACGGAGAGCGACCTCCTCAGGGATTTCGGCATGTTCGCCACCTTCGCCCTGCTCGGTAACACGTTCTTTGTGCTGGTGTTCCTCCCGCATTTCCTCAATCCCAAGCAGATCAAATACCGGAACACGCACGGTTTCCCGCTGGTGGAAAAGTTCAACAACCTGCCGTGGGACCGCAACAAGTGGATTATCGGCACCCTCATCGTCCTCATCATCGTGGGCATCGCCTTCAGCCCGCGCGTGAAATTTGACAGCGACCTCCGCAACCTGGACTACGACGACCCCGAGCTGGTGGAAGCCACGGAACTGTACAACCGCACCAACGCCGACGGCTATGTGCACATGTACTTCGCCGCCTGGGACGACTACAGCCTGGATGCTGCCCTGGAATACAACAAGGCCCTCTTCCCCGCCCTGGATTCCCTGAAGGAAGCCGGTCTGGTGAAATCCTACAGCCAGATAACCCGCCTGGCCCTGCAGTCGGAGAAGGACCAGATCATCCGCATCAAGGCCTGGAACCAGTTCTGGAACAAGCGGCGCGTGGCACGCGTCAAGCGTGACCTGGGCGCCGCCGCCCATGACAACAATCTGCCTTATAACCTCTTTGATTCCTTCCTGGGCATCATCACGGCCAAATACCAGCCGGACAACCTCTATGAATCCGGCGTGGTTCCTCCCGGGCTCCTGTCCAATTACGTAGAGCGTCAGGAAAACGGCCGCTACATGGTGTTCACCGATGTATCCTATGAACTGAGAGACCAGGATACCGTATGGGACGCCCTGGCCGTCCTGCCCCACATCATCGTCCTGGAGCCGTTCTACTATTGCCGGGATCTGGTAGAAGTGGTGCACGACGACTTCAGCACCACGCTCTGGATATCCAGTATCTTCGTGCTCATTGTGCTGCTAATCAGCTTCCGCAATTTCTGGATTTCCCTCCTCGCCTTCCTGCCCATGTTCCTCAGCTGGTATGTGATGCAGGGGTATATGGCGCTGCTGGGGCTGGAATTCAACCTCATCAACATCGTCATCTCCACCTTCATCTACGGTATTGGCGTAGACTACAGCATCTTTGTGATGGAGGGCCTGCTGGCCGAAGCCCGACGAGGAGAGTCCAATATGCTGGAGTACCATAAGGTAGCCATCCTGTATAGTGCCCTGGTACTGGCCATCGTCACCTTCTCC
This sequence comes from Bacteroidales bacterium, assembly GCA_017509685.1. Classification (GTDB taxonomy): domain Bacteria; phylum Bacteroidota; class Bacteroidia; order Bacteroidales; family UBA932; genus Cryptobacteroides. Next base: position 32,413 of record JAFWPA010000072.1, on the reverse strand, counting down.
CTCATCTTTGCCACGCATCTGTCCATCCAGTCCATCGGCATCATTACGCTGATTGGTATGGCTTCCACCATCCTCATCACGTACTCCCTGCAGCCCTGGCTCTTCCGGATACTGGTAAAAATACCGTTCTTCAGAAAATCTTTCCGTATCCCTGAATGAACCTGAACGCAGAACTATACCTGAACCTCATCCGTGGCGGTGCCGCCCGTTTGGCCGGGCAGCGTCAGGCCATCAATGACCTCAATGTCTTCCCCATCCCGGACGGGGATACCGGAGACAATATGTATATGACCATCGAAGCCGGCAGCCACGCCGCCCTCTCGCCCGCTTTGGCCGATACCGCCGAAGCCATCTCAAAAGGGATGCTGATGGGCGCCCGCGGCAACTCCGGGGTCATCCTTTCCCGCATCTTCGCCGGCCTTTCCAAAGGCTTCAAGGGCCAGAAAGAGGCCGATATCAACGTCTTCACCCGCGCCATGCAGGCCGCCGTCCAGGAGGCCTACCACGCGGTATCGCAGCCCGTCGAGGGCACCATCCTCACCGTCCTGCGGGAAGGTGTGGCGGCGGCCGAAGGATCGGCCACCCTGGAAGAATTCTTCGACCTGTGGATTGCCGGAATGGACCTTTCCCTCCAGCACACCCCCGACCTCCTGGACGTCCTGAAGAAGGCTGGCGTGGTTGACAGCGGCGGCGCAGGACTCCTGTGCATCGCCGAGGGAATGCGAGACGCCCTGCACGGGAAATCCGCCATCGTGGACGACGCACAGTCCGTCCAGGCCGGCCCTACAGTAGACTTCGACGCCTTTACCGAAGACAGTGTCCTGGAGTTTGGTTACTGCACGGAATTCCTCCTGCGGCTGCAGCGCAGCAAAGTAGATCTGGACACCTTTGACGAGCAAGTCATCCACGACTGGCTGGCTTCCCAGGGAGACTCCCTGGTGTTCTTCCGGGACGGCAGCATCATCAAGGTGCATGTGCACACCAAGGACCCTGGCGCCATCCTTACCCGCTGCCGAGAGTGGGGCGAATTCCTCACTATCAAGGTGGAGAATATGACCCTGCAGCACCATGAGAACCATATGGATCAGCGCTTCAAGCGCGCCCGCAAGTCCCTGGGTATCGTGAGCGTAGCCGCCGGCAAGGGCCTCACCGACGCCTTTCTGGAAATGGGCGTGGACCAGGTCATCGAAGGCGGCCAAACCATGAACCCCAGCGTAGAGCGCTTCCTGGAAGCCTTCAACGCGGTGAACGCCGACGTAATCCTGGTCTTCCCCAACAACGGCAACATCATCCTCACCGCCAACCAGGCGGCCGGCCTGTATGCCGATTCCCGCATCGTGGTCATCCCCACCAAAACGCTGGGCGAAGGCTATTATGCCCTGGCCAACCTGGATGCGGAACAGCCCGTTGAACAGATGGCCGAAACCCTGAAGACCGCGGCCGCATCCGTGACCACCGGTCTGGTCTCCCGCGCCATCCGGGACACGGAACAGGCCCGCACCGGAGAATATATCGGCTTCAGCGGCAAGGACATCCTCTGCGCCTCCAAAAACCGTGAAGAGACCGTGCTGGCTCTGGCCCAGAAACTGGACGCCGGCAGCCGGGACATCCTGGTTCTCTTCTCCGGCCTGGACGCCGCGGCCGACGAAGCCGCCCGCATCAAACAACAACTGGAAAAATCCTGTCCCATGACCGAAGTAATCCTTCTGGACGGCGGACAGCCCGTATACGACTATATACTTGTGCTATGCTAAAGATTTATACCGACACCGACACCGATTTCACTCCGGAACTTGCCGCGGAGTACGGTTATCAGCTCATTTCAATGCCCTACAGCATTGACGCCAAGACCACCTACCCTTACGTGGACTTCAAGACCTTCGACGGACACGCGTTCTACGATGTCCTTCGCGGCGGCGTCCTGCCCACCACCAGCGCCATCTCCAAGGAGCAGTACATGAACTACTTCATCAGGGATTTCGCCGCCGGCAACGAGATTCTGTACGTACATTTCTCCCGTGCCATGACCAACACCTTCGATGCCATGGACCAGGCTATCAGGCAGCTGAAGAAGCAGTTCCCGCAGGCCCGCTTCGAGGAAATCGACACCAAGGGCATAACCACCATCAGCTACGCCATCGTGCGCGAGGTGGGAGACCTGGTGAAAGCCGGCAAGACCTTGGACGAGATCCTGGAATGGGCCAAGACGGAAGTGGACAAGTTCGCCATGTATTTCTTTGCCGATGACCTCAAGTTCTTCCGCCGCAGCGGCCGCGTGAGCGGCCTGGCCGCCACCATGGGCACCCTCATCGGCGTGCGTCCCCTCATCCATATGAGCCAGGAAGGCAAGATGGTGTCCGTGGGCACCGCCAAGGGCCGTCAGAACGCCATCCAATACCTGGTGGACAAAGTGGGCGAACTGGGCGACGAGATTGAGAAGCACCGCATCTGCATCGGCCACACCGACGCCCCGGAGATTGCCCATACGGTGGGTGAAATGATCGAGGCCAAGTATGGCAAACAGGATATCGTTTACGTGTATGTAAACCCTACCGCCGGCAGCCACTGCGGCCCCAACGGCGTAGGCGTCTGCTTCCACGCCAAACACAGATAATATGATTGAGATTAAAGAAGTTACTTCCAAGAAGGAGCAGAAAGCCTTCCTGAACTTCCCCCTGGACCTGTACAAGGGGAACATGAACTATGTTCCTGCACTGTACATGGACGAGAAGAAGATATTCAGGGATGACTATGTATACAACACCAGCTGCGACGCCGTGTTTTTCAACGCTTACAAGGATGGCGTGATAGCAGGGCGCGTGGAGGGTATCATCCAGAAAGACGCCAATGCCAAAAACGGGGAACGCCGTGCGCGCTTCACCCGTTTCGAGAGCATCGACGACCCCCAGGTGGCCAAGGCCCTGCTGGATGCGGCCGAGAACTGGGCCCGCAGCAAGGGCATGGACACCATCCATGGTCCCATCGGCTACTCCGACCTGGAAAAGGAGGGACTTCTGATAGAGGGATTCGACGTTCCCGGCAACTTCGAGACCACCTACAATATGCCCTATTACCAGGCATTGATAGAAGGTCTGGGATACAAGAAGGAAGTGGATTACACGGGATCCTTCCTGTACGGGCCGGAATCCGAAGAAACGCTGGAGGAAATGGAGCAGCTGGTGCAGTTCATCTTCAAACGCTACAAACTGCACTTCGGCGAATCCAAGAACGGACGGGACTTCCTGAAAAAGTATGCCGGCGGCATTTTCGAACTGCTGGACAAGTCCTATGAAGGCCTGTACGGCACGGTTCCCTTCACCGACGGCATGCGCCAGCTCATGATTGACAACTTCGGCCTGGTCATCAGTCCCAAGTATTCGGCCATCATCCTGGACCAGGACGAGAAGCCCGTTTGCTTCGGCCTGGCTATCCCCTCCCTCACCCGGGCTTTCCGCGGCACCCGCGGACACATCACCCCGGGCGTGGCCCTACGCTTCGTACAATGCCTGAAGCATCCGGATGCGCTTGACCTTTGCATCATCGGCGTAGATCCCGAATACCTGAACAGGGGCATCTCGGCCGCACTTTCCCTGGCCATCATGAAAATGCTGCACCAGGACCCCGCACTTAAATACGCCGATACCTGTCTGAACCTGGAGGACAATTACGCCATCCAGAACCAGTGGAAACGCTTCCGCCGCGATACGCCCAAGCGCTACCGTACCTATGTGAAGAGCCTATGATTAAGATATTAGTAGACTGTTTTGGCGGAGACCACTGCCCGCAGGCACCCGTACAAGGCGCCCTGGCCGCCATGGCTAAGAATCCGGAGCTGTACGTGATGCTCACCGGCGACGAAGCAATCCTTCGCAAGGAACTGGAGGGCAAGTCCTACGACGCTTCCCGCCTGGAGATTGTGCACGCGCCGGAGGTGATTGGCTGCGACGAAAAGCCCACCGACGTAGTGCGTCTCAAGCGCAATTCTTCCATGATGAAGGCCATCATCCTGCTGCGGGACCGCGACGACATCGCCGCACTAGTCTCCACCGGATCTACGGGAGCCCTGGTGACGGGCGCCCTGGTGCGTCTGGGCCGCATTCCCGGCGTCATCCGCCCGGCCTTCTGTCCCCTGCTGCCCACCATGTCCGGCGGCATCGTCGGCGTTTGCGACAGCGGCGCCAACGTAGAGGTGACATCGGCCCATCTGCGCCAGTTCGCCATTATGGCGTCGCTCTACATGGAGAACGTGTACGGCGTGCCCAATCCGCGCGTAGCGCTGCTGAACGTGGGTAAGGAAGCCGAAAAGGGAGACGATATCCGCCGCGAAGCCTATCAGCTGCTGGCCGAAACTCCCGCGCTGAACTTCGTGGGCAATATGGAAAGCCGGGACCTCCTGAGCGGCAGCTACGACGTAGTGGTGGCCGACGGCTTCAGCGGCAACGTTCTGGTCAAGACCACCGAAGGCACGGCCCTGGAGCTGCTGAAAAAGCTGAAGAAGGAAATCTTCAGCAAGACGCTCTACAAGCTGGGCGCCCTGCTGATGAAGCAGATGTTCGCCGATATGAAGGAGTTCATGAACTACCAGAATTACGGCGGCAGCGTGCTGCTGGGTACTTCCAAGACTGTTGTGAAGGGACACGGCTCCTCCAAGGCCGTGGCCGTAGAGAAATGCATCGAGCAGGCCTACCGGATGGAAGTGTCCAAACTCTCGGAAAAGATTGAAACTGAAATTGCAAAATACGAACATTACGAAGACTGACCTATGTTTGAAAAAGTGCAGACCATCCTGGCGAAGCAGCTTCGTCTGGACCCTTCCAAGATTACGCCGGGCTCCCTCATTAAGAAGGACCTGGGAGCCGACTCCCTGGACATTCTCCAGCTCCTTATGCGCATCGAAGACCAGTACGGCATTGTGATTCCGGACCAGGCGCTGGCCAAGTTCGAAACCGTAGCCGATGTAGTCGCTTATCTGGAACAGCAGGAAATCCAACTGTAAAATGGTACAAGTATATTGTAAGAATACGGGTGAAAGCAAGCGCTTCCCGGAAGGCACTTCCCTGCTGCAGATGCTGCAGGAGTTCGACTGCCACAGGCCCTACCCTATTGTATCGGCCAAAGTGAACAATGTTTCACAGGGCCTGAAGTTCAAGGTGTACCAGAACAAGGACATCGAGTTCATTGACATCCGGGAGTCCAGCGGCATGCGTGTATACTGCCGTTCCCTCTACTTCCTGCTGTACAAAGCATCGGCCGATGTCTTCCCCGGCAGCCGTCTGTACATCGAGCACCCTATCTCCCACGGCTATTTCTGCCACCTGAGAAAGGCCGATGGCGGCAACCCCACGCCGGAAGACGTGAAACTGCTGGAAGCCCGTATGAAGGAACTGGTAGAGAAGGATATGCCCTTCCACCGCTACGACGTCCAGACCGACCGCGCGCTCAAGGAGTTCCGCAAAGCGGGTTTCGACGACAAAGTGAAGCTGCTGGAAACCAGCGGGGAAGCCTACACGGACTACTACACCCTGGGAGACACCGTAGACTATTATTATGGGAAGCTGGTTCCTTCTACCGGTTACCTCAAGGTCTGGGGCCTGGCCCCCTACCACGACGGTCTTCTCCTGCAGATTCCTTCGCCCGATAACCCTTCCCAGGTGGCTCCCTTCGTTGACCAGCCCCGCACCTTCGAAATCTTCGACGAAGCCCTGCGCTGGAACATCATCATGGGCCTGAGCACCGTGGGGGACGTGAACGAGGCCCTGTTGAACGGCCGCGCCAATGAGCTTATCCAGATAGCGGAAGCCCTCCAGGAAAAGAAGATCGTGAAGATTGCCGAGGAAATCGACCGCCGCCACCGCTGCGAGAACCCGTTGAAGGTGGTGCTCATCACCGGTCCTTCCTCCTCCGGTAAAACCACTTTCTGCAAGCGTCTGGCCATCCAGCTCAAGGCCTGCGGTCTCAAGCCCATCTCCGTGAGCACGGACGACTACTTCGTGAACCGAGTGGAAACGCCCAAGTTCCCCGACGGCAGCTACGACTTCGATAATTTCGATACCGTGGACCACGCTCTCATGGAGCAGGACATCATGAAACTCCTGGGCGGCGAGGAAGTATCGGTTCCCGAATACAACTTCGTCACCGGCCTGCGGGAATACAACGGCAAGGTGCTGCATATGGAAGAGGGCAGCCTGCTGCTCATCGAGGGTATCCACGCCTTGAATCCGGCCCTTACCGCCGACATTCCGGAGAGCGCCAAGTTCCGCATCTTCATCAACACCATCACCGGCACCCTGCTGGACGACCACAATATGATTCCCACCAGCGACAACCGCCTCCTGCGCCGCATCGTGCGCGACTATAACAAAGGAGCCTTCAGCGCACGGGAATCCATCTCCAACTGGCAGAACGTACTGGACGCAGAGCAGAAGTGGATCTATCCCTTCCAGGAAATGGCCGACGTTATGTTCAACTCCTCCTACCTTATCGAGTTCGCGGTGCTCAAGAACCACGCCGAGCCCATCCTGCGGTCTGTTCCGCAGAACTGCCCGGAATACGCGGAATCCCACCGCCTGCTCAAATTCATCCACTATTTTACGCCCGTAAGCGACCGTGAAATCCCCGCCACCTCCATGATCCGGGAATTCATCGGCGGATAAAGAAATACATTAACAATCTAAAATATCAAAACAATGGAAAAGGGACCTATTTCTCAATTCATCCTTCACAACTACCGTCACTTCAATTCCGCGGCGCTGGTAGACGCCGCCAAGGCCTATGAAGACCTGCTGAACAAGGGTGGCAAAATGTTCCTGGCCATGGCCGGAGCCATGAGTACCGCCGAACTGGGCCTTTCCCTGGCCGAAATGATCCGCCAGGACAAGATCTCCTTTGTTTGCTGCAGCGCCAACAACCTGGAAGAGGACATCATGAACCTGGTGGCTCACAACCACTATTACCGTGTTCCCGGCTACCGTGACCTCACGCCCGCCCAGGAGCAGGAACTCATCAACAACCACTACAACCGTGTTACAGACACCTGCATCCCCGAAGAAGAGGCTTTCCGCCGTCTGGAAAAGCACCTGGTAGAGGTTTGGGACAAGGCCAAGGCCGAGGGCAAGCGTTACCTCCCCTACGAGTTCATCTACCAGATGATCCGCAGCGGTGTCCTGGAGCAGTACTATGAAATTGATCCCAAGGACAGCTGGGTGGTAGCCGCCTGTGAGAAGAACATCCCTATCATCTGCCCCGCCTGGGAAGACTGCACCACCGGTAACATCTTCACCGCCCACGTGATCCGCGGTGAGTACGATCCCCACATGGTGATCCAGGGTGTAGAGGTGATGATGTTCCTGGTAGACTGGTACAAAAAGAACGCCCCCGGCGTGGGCTTCTTCCAGATTGGCGGCGGCACCGCCGGTGACTTCCCCATCTGCTGCGTTCCCATGATGGAGCAGGACCTGGGCTGGGAAGGCACTCCCCTCTGGGCCTATTTCTGCCAGATCTCCGATTCCACCACTTCCTACGGTTCCTATTCCGGCGCCGTCCCCAACGAGAAGATCACCTGGGGCAAACTGGCACCCGAAACGCCCAAGTTCATCGTGGAGAGCGACGCTACCATCGTAGCCCCGCTCATCTTCGCCTATGTTCTGGGCTGGTAAGATGCTGTTAATCTGGGTTGCTGCGCTCCTTCAGGTGCAGCAGCCCACCGATACGGTATCTCTTTGGAAAGGGGAAAAGATCCCCTTTGGCAAAGAGGTATCTTTATATGCTTTCCGGCCGGAGCAGCCTAACGGCATCAGCGTCGTGGTCTGCCCCGGCGGAAGCTATCATTGGCACGACCTTGACAATGAGGGCATAAAGGTAGCCGAATGGCTCAATTCCCAGGGCATCACGGCCTTCGTCCTCACATACCGGGTGGCGGGCTGTGCCGAAATTGCCTTTCATACCCGCCTTATCTTCCGCGGAAAACGCCATCCGGATATGATTACCGATGCCCAGCGGGCGCTGCAATATGTGCAGGAACACGCCGACGATTATCGGCTGGATCCTTCCCGCATTGGCATTATGGGCTTTTCGGCCGGCGGTCACCTGGCCATGTCCACGGCCTGTTTCAGCGGCACCAATTTCCTTCAACTCTCCGGCATCGAGTCAGATGCCAATCTGCGGCCTGCCTTTGTGGTGGCCGTTTATCCCGTGGTCACCATGCAGCCGCCGTATGTTCACCGGCGCTCCCGCCGCGGCATCCTGGGAGACAGCCGCGTGGGAAACAGACACATGCGGGACTCCCTGTCCCTGGAAATGCACATCCCCGACGACTGCCCGCCGGTATTCCTCATCAACTGCGTGGACGACCCCGTTGTCACCTATCAGAATTCCGTTTTGCTGGATTCCGCGCTTACCCGGAAAGGTATTCCGCACGAATACCACCAGTACGCCGAAGGCAAACACGGCTTCGGGGCCAGCGATTACTTCGGAAGCCCGGAATGCCGTGAATGGAAGAATGAATTCCTTCGCTGGCTGGGAGAACTCTACCGGTAAGCTTTTCTGTCCTTTTTTCCGTTGTAAGTGTAGCAGATGGCATCTGCCACTTCATACATCGTGGGCACTTTGTACCCTTCCAGCTTAGACTTGATGAATACCGCCAGCGCGTGCTTGTCCAGCGCCGCACCCTCCTCCAGCGTCACAATGAGCTTGAGGACGGGGCCGATGATAGGATGCGTAGCCGCCACACAGATGCAGTCCTTAATGCCGGGATAAGCCGCCGCCACATTCTCCACCTCCAGCGGATTCACCTTGTAGCCGCCCACGTTGATGATGTCTCCCTGGCGGCCGGACAGGTGGATGAGGCCGTCCTCGTCAAAGAATCCCAAGTCCGACATATACACCTTTCCGTCCTTGATGACATTGCGGGTTCCTTCCTCGTCGTTAACGTAACCGCTCATAATGGTGCTCCCGGATACCACCACCGTGCCGTCTTCCGTAATCTCCACGTCAGCGTTCTTGAGCGGACGGCCGATACATCCTTCCATATGTTTCCCGTCGTTGAAATCGTACGTGGCCACGCAGCCAATCTCTGTCCCGCCATAAGTGTTATACAAATGGGACTGGGGCAGGGCGCGGCTCAACTGCTCCATCTCCGAGTGTGTGATGGGAGCGGCGCCGGTCTCAATGAAGGCAATCTTGGGCGCCAGGGAGCACAGTTTCTCGTAGGAGAACTGCATGATGAGGCGGATGCTGGCCGGCACCATGAAGGTAGCGAAGGCCTTGTATGGAAGGTCGAATACCTTAAAGAAGGCGTTCATGTCCTTGAGGCCGTCCAGTACGCATACAGTACCGCCGGCGCACAGCGTGGGATGAATCTTGAACAGGGACGCAATGTGATTGAGGGGGCCCGAGATAATGAACAGCAGGTCTTCCGTGAAATGCAGGTCCGTAATGAAATTGTCGGTGCAGGCCATCAGACAGGTCTGGGACAGCATTACGCCCTTGGACTTCCCAGTAGTGCCGGTAGTATATAAGGTATCGGCGATATCGTCCGGGAAAGGATAGTCTTCCACTTCCTTCCGGATGGCCTGTACGTTTTCCTCGGTCTCGGCCTGTCCCAGCGGAACGGCCACTGCCTGCAGGTAATGCACGGCGCAATAGGTCACCAGGAAGTCTATCCCCTGTATGGCGCGCCATACATAGGCCTTGTGCGGCTGGAGTCCATCGGCCTTCAGGGCATCGGCTTTGGCCACAATGGCATCCCACAGCTGCTTGTAAGTGATGCTTTCGGGGCCGCAGATTACCGCCACCTTGTCCGGTGTGCGCACGGCGTGCTGCCGGATGCGGCTCTCCAGCGTCATTTTGGCGTTCACCATCCGGGCCAGGGAGGCCACGTCCTTGAAATTGCGGGGCGTGATGTCTTTCTCGTCCAGCGGCACGTTGTACTTCTGGGAGAGTACATATAAGATGGTAGCGATGCCCAGGGAGTCCAGTTCGGCGAACAGGAAGTCGGACCCGAAATCCACGGCCGGCAGGACATCACTCAGTAACTGTCTGATTTCTTCTGTATTCATGGTTCAAAACGTACATTATTGACAAAACCTTCGGCCGCCACCTGCGCGATGTGCCGGCGTTCCCCGTCGGCGATATGGGAAACCACTTTCACGCCCGGATGGGTAAGCGCCAGCAGGATGGACAGTTCCCCGTATCCGGCATCGGCGTAGTCTATGGTTCCCTCCAGCGGCATTTCCTGCACGGTGGCAGCCTGTTCCCGGAGATGACGGCGCACACAGCGCTCGATCTCCTTACCTTTATATATATAGCGTCCCTTTACCAGGGAAACGGCGTCTTTTGGCGCGCCCAACAGCAGCGAGGCCAGCGTCAGGGGATACCGGCGTTCCTCCGTCATCAAGCGGAAGAGCAGCGGCGGAATCAGATAGGCCATGAGTACCACGGAGAACATACCCACAATGGTCACCTGCGCCAGCGAGTGCATGGCCGGATGCCGAGCCACGATGAGCGTTCCCATACCGGCGAACATAATGGCCGCCGACTGCAGTATGCTGCCCTTGAAGGATTGCAGGATGGGCTTGCGGCGGGAATACTCGTACTGGCAGCCTTCCGTCATAAAGATGGTATAGTCGTCGCCCTGGCCGAAGATAAAGGTGGCCAGGATGATATTGACAATGTTGAACTTGATACCCAGCAGCGCCATCAGCCCCAAAATCCATACCCAGCTAACGGCCATGGGCAGGAAAGAGATGAGGGCCAGTTCCAGGCGGCCGAAGGAGAACCACAGGAAGAAGAACACGATGAGCGAACACGCCCAGCCAATGTAGTTAAAATGGTCCGACAGGCTGGAGGTCATCGCCTGGTTGATGCCTGCAATCTCGAAGCACTGCTCTCCCAGCACTTCCTTCACCGCATCCATCTGTGCGGGCTCCACATTCACGGGGCAAACCAGATAGGTCTCTCCGTCCACGGACGTGAAACTCTGGCTGAAGACGGTTTCCCGCAAGGGATGGAAAAGGCTGGCGTCGCAGGGCTCCAGGGCCGATGTCCCAGCAATCAAGCCGTTGAAGGCGTCGAAGGCGCCCGACGCGAACCCGGCTTTGCGGGCCGATACCGCCAACTCTTCGGTGAGCGCCTTTTGATGACGCTGCACGAAGTCCTTCCATCGGCCCAGCCGATCCTCCTGCTCCTGGCGGGAGCAGAAGAAGGCAAGCGCTTCGTTCTGCCGCACCAGCTGCCCCCGGAGGGCCAGGCTGTCCAGCAGCGCTTCCCTACTTCGGATATCCCGGATGGCCTCTTCCTCACTGCCGCCTTTGCCGTATACGTACAGCGTCTGGGCCGTACCTGTAACGTCACGTGTGAGCAGGTCCTCGAAATACTGCATATCCCGGCTCTGTTCCGGCGTCATGTAGTTCATATGGGACATATTGCCGTCGAACTCCGTGCGGAAACTGAAAAACAGCAGCACTGCCGTAATGACCACCGTCCCAACCACCAGCCAGCGGTGATTCTCAGGAGAAAAGGCCGACAACTTGTCCAGCACACGGTTCTCCCGTTTTCTGTCCGGCTGTACTTTAACAGAATGAGGCAGGTAGAAAATGACATAGAGGATGGTACCCACCAGCAGCAGGGAGGCGAAAAGGCCCAAATCCCGCAACGCCGGGGACGGAAGCGGCACCAGCGCCAGGAAAGCGCCCACGGTAGTGATGTTGCCCACCACCAGCGGGGTAAGGATTTCCTGCAGGGCCAACTTCCGGTCCGGCTGGTGCGCCGTATGGGAAATCAGGTGCAAGGGATAGTTGATGGCGATGCCCAGGATCACGCTGGCAATACCGATAACGATGATGGACACATTGTCCCGGAACAGCGAGAGCCCGCCCAGCGCAAACAAAAGGCCCCAACCCACTGTAAAGAAAATGAGGAGGATGTTGCGCAAGCTGTTGAAGGACCAGGCCAGCAGCAGGAAAATGAGTACCGCGGAGAGGGAAACCGCCAGGATGCTGTCTTTCTTGATGCGGGCCGAATTGCCCACCGCGATGGCAGGGCCGCCGATGATGTCTACGGAAACCTCCGGATAATCCACGCGCACCTGCCGGGAAACGTCCTCCAGGGACGCCAGCAACTTGGCATTGTTCCGGGTTTCACTGCTTCCGTAAGGGGAATCCAACATCACCACCGCCCGGCTCATATCCGGGGTGAAGATGTAGTCATCGTACAGTTCGAATCCCTGCTGTCCCATAGAGGTCTGCAGGCGGGACATCACCGGGGCAAAGAGGTTCAGGGGGTCATGCGTAATCCGGCTTCTCACCAAAGAAGAGGGCAACAGGAGGGCCTGGCGGTCGTTTTGCAGTGCCTGCTGCAGATAGCCCGGCATGGACAGCAGGCTGTCCATCCTGGTCATATCGGCCGCTGTAAGGAAGTACGGGATGTGCTCATACACATAGTCAGAGACGGCAGTAATGGCATCCATGTCTATCTGCGCAGCGAGTGGCGGGCATCCTTTTTCATCGGCCATCTCTACGAAGGATTCGATGGCTTCCACGGTGTAGTCCGGGTCTTCCGGCCCGGAGAAGAGGAGGATAATCTTGTCGGCCCCCGAAATATTCTGGTACACGGACATCTGTTCCCTCTCCCGGGTGCCCAGCGGCAGAAAGTCGCTGATATCTTCGCTGAAATGCAGCGAAGCGGCCAGATAGGCCAGGATGCCGGTGAGCGCCAGCAGTGACGCTCTCCGGATTCCCTTGCGCCGGGAGAAAAAGTCAAAGATGTCCGTTACCCTCATACTTTCGTGAACAACACCTTACTGTCTACCGGGTTGGCATAGATGCCCAGCAGGATCTTGCGAATCTCCTCCGTTTCACAGTCAGAGATGTGCTTTTCGAACAGTTCCCGCTCCTGGTCCGTGTAGCGCGTGCAGTACGTGTGGGCCTGGTGCAGGATATCGTGGGCGATGAAGTTGTTGGGGAACAGCTTGTAGGCGCTGCAGATGCGGCAGTCCAGGATGGATGCCACCGTGCGGTAGAACGCATTGGACGGAAGGGCCTCGTAGGGATACAGGTCCTCATCGGTAATGGGTTTGCATAGGGTCATATGTACCCTCCCCTTCTGCTGGATTACGCCGGTGATGATGCTGTGCAGGTCTTCGCCGGGCTGTTTCTCATAAGGACCCTGTGACCGCTTATATACCTCAATGGCCTTGAGCAGGTCGCAGGGCTCCCATTCATAGGAAATGGCGATGGGGACAATCTTCAGGTCTGCGATAGCCTTCACCCTGTCCTTGGGGCCGCTCATGGAGAACATTTTCACAATAGCCTGGTCCGTGCGGTCCACGCCGTCCTTGGTGCGGCCATTACGCTGGGCAATCCAGATGGATTCCTTTTTCTGGGTAATGGTGGTGCGGATGTAGTCCGACAAATGCTCGGAAGCCTTGTAGAACTCCCTCATATCGCTGCCGGGGCGCTGCACGCGGAACATCTTGTTGGATTTGCCCACGTCTATCACAAACTGGCCCTGCATCAGATTGGCCCCAAAGGTGATTTCCGGGGAACGGTAACCGCTCAGGACCAGTTCAAACGTAAGCAGGGAGGCGTCCAGCATAATGTCCCGGTGGTTGGAAACATACAGATAGTTCTCCCGGGGGTCCAGGACGTTCAGACCTTCTACCGTAAAGCCTTGGCAGGTCTTCTCAATGACTCTTCCCACGGCAGGCCGCATCACCTTTTTCTGGAACTCGTCCGCGCTCACAATACGGTCTATCTCCCTGCGCCGGGGCTCGATGTCCTCGCCGGGGTACAGATAGGCCATCACCGGGTCCAGCGCCGGCTGGCGGGCAATGCGGTGCATCGCTTCCGGAATCTCGGAGTCATAATAGGGCCTGATATCGTTGAACCGGTTGATCTTGTTCAGGATATAATTCCGCCCCAGGATGGCCTCGCAGGTGTTGATGGCCGTAAGCGTTACGCCGCAGAAGCCGTGGAGATTGCAGCACTGGCCGGTAAGGAACAGATTGGGTACCTTAGTCACCACCGGCACCTGGGACAGCAGCAGGTTGTTGCAGTCCTTGGAGAAGCCGTACATGGAGCCATCCTTCACCCCGTAGAAATCCCGGATAGTGAGCGGAGACGCCGCATTCACGGCCTCGATGCAGTCCCGGATACCGGGATGGATTTCTTCCATGCAGGCAATCAGTTTCTCCGTGCATTCCTCCTTCCAGGCCTCGTATTCGGCGCCCCGGTTCCCCACGGTGGTGTTTTCCCATTGTTTTACGCAGTCATACGTCATAGGGGCCGTTACAATCATCTTGCTGGCAAATTCGTCCTGCTCGATTTCGGGTGGCGTAATGAAGAGGAACCCGTTAGGCCAGTGGTCGGCCTCACCGAACTTCCACATGCCGTCGTAGCGGGACATATAGTACTGGGTATAGTTGAAGAACGGGAAGGTTCCGGGCTTCAGCTTCAGGTTCAGGGTAAAGGCCGAATAGGAATTGGGAAGCTCGTTCAGACGGCTCCTGTAGGGTTTGGGCAGGATTTTGTCGTCGTCCAGCAGGGAGAAGAAGGAGCAGGGATGGATGGCACAGATGTAATCGTCGGCCACATACGTCTTCCCACTCTCGGTGGTGACGCCCGTGATGGCTTTCCCTTCGCTGTGGACGGCCTTGGCACCGTCGCCGGTGATGACGCGGCCGCCGTGCACCTCGATAAAGTCGCGCAGGGTCTCGGCGAAGAGGATGCTGCCGCCGGCGAAACGGCTGGAGCCGTCAATGTACAGGACGGAGATAAGTGCGTGGATGTAGGCCGGCGTCACCTGGGCCCGGCCACCATACAACGGATTCAGATAGGCCACCACGCTGCGCAGGTGTTCATCCTGGATGTATTTGGCAATGAAGTCTGTAGCCGCCATCTGGAAGAGGTCGGAGTGCACCTGCATATATTCCGGCGAAGGCCGCAGGTAGAACAGATCCACTTCGTTGGACAGGTTGTAAAGCGCATCCACATAGGCCTTGAGCTGTTCCCGCTGGTGCGGGAAGGATTCGCTCAGGGAGTCCACAAAGCCGGTACGGCCCCGGGCAATACGGTAGGTTTTCCTGTCCTCGGAGAAGTAGATGCTGTCCATATTCTCCGGGTCCGTATCCTTGAGCCGCACCTTATCCCAGATGCCCAGATACTCGCAGATGCGCCGGATGTTGCCGTCCTTCTGCATGCCGCCGATGATATGCATCCCGGTATCGAACAGCTCTCCGAACCGCCGGAAGCTCTGCAGGCCGCCGCCCAGGATGGCATTCTTCTCCAGCACGGTGACCTCCAGCCCCTCCTTGGAGAGGATGGCGCCGGTGAAAAGGCCGCCCAGGCCACCGCCAATGATGACTACACGCTTACTCATATAGGGTTTGGTCTACTTTGTCTGCTATTTGCGTATATCGTTCCTTATAGTATTTCCGCAGCCAGGAGGCCTGGGATTTATAAGTCTCCCCTTTCTCTTTCAACGTTTCCGGGGAAATTCTTTCGTCCATTTCCAGATGGATGGGCCAGCGCCGGAGGATGCGCCCGTGCTTGGGCAGCGCCCGCCCCGCGCCGTAGATGACAGTGGGAAGGATGTCTACGCCCAGGACGTCGGCCAGATAAAAGGCGCCCTGATGGAAGCGGCCGATGCTGCCGTCCAGGGACCGCGTGCTCTCCGGGTAAATGGCGATGCTGTAACCCTTTTCCACCAATTGGGCCAGCCGGGGCGTGATAGCCTCCAGGCCCTGGGAGGCGGGGAGGAAATCGGCCTCGCGGATGATGAAACCATACAGCGGGTTGTTCCACACCCAGTCGGCGGTAAGAATCACCAGCTTGGGCGTAAGGGCCAGCATGGGCAGCAGGTCCAGGTGCGACTGGTGGTTACAGGTAATGATGGCAGGCCGCTGAAAATCGTCCTTCCCTGTGAGGATAAACGGATTCCCTACCCAGCCGAACAGCCGCGTGCCCATCCGGGCGAACCAGCAGATAAAACGGTGCAGTTTCTCCTTCTTTTCCTCGGTCTGCGGGCCGATTTTGAGGAACAGCCACACGCCCGGCATCACCAGGAAAGTCATGAGCAGCACGTAAAAGAGGAAAACCAGCAGGCTCTTGAGGATCCGGAATGTCCAGCGAAGCAGTGTCCGTGGCCAGCCGTAGACAAGTGCTAAAATGCACAGGAACACGTTCAGGACCGTAATCCGGGCGAAATCGAGGCCGGGGCGGAAGTGTGACACCCTTTCTTCCCGCGAAGGATAAAAAACGCGCACGTCCTGGCTCACCAGGGGAACACCCCTCCAGGCCGATAACACCAGCAGCGCCAGTTCAGCCTCGTAGCGACCGCTAAGATGGCGCGGGATGCGTTTGAGAGGATACAGCCGATATCCGGTTTGTGTATCCCGGAGCGGAATCCCTGTCTGCAGGCAGAACCAGAAATTGCTGAAGGCGTTGGCAAAACGGCTTCCCTTGCTGCGGGTCGCTTCTTTGAGTCCCAGGCGGGAGCCCACAATGAGCGCATCAGGATGCTTGCGGTTAGCCTCCAGGAACAGCGGGATGTCCTCCGGGTAATGCTGGCCGTCGGCGTCCAGGGTGATGGCATAGGCAAAACCCGCCTCCCGCACCTGGCGGAAGCCTTCCTTAAGCGCATTTCCTTTCCCCTTATTCTGTTCGATAACGATAAGGCGGGGCTTTTCGGGCAAAGCCTCCAGCCGTGCCGCCGTGTCGTCTGTGCAGCCGTCCAGCACCACGAAGACGTCCTCGCAGAAGGCCTGCGCCCGCGCCACTACATCGGCCACGGTCCCCGCATTGTTGAATGTGGGGATGACAACGCAGATACCTCTCTGCTTGAGGCTTATTTTGCAGTCTTCCGGCATAGGAGCGACATCTTGGCTACAGGTACTTCCCCGGCGGTAAAATCTGTCTGGGCTTTGACGGCGTTGCCGTCCACGTTCATATGATGGACGCGCACTTCCACCGTCTGTCCTTCTGGGTGCAGCACGCTCAGAAATTTCACATTCTTCACGGTATCTATCTCCAGTTCACTGCCAACGGCATCCGAGAGCAGTTCCACGCCCATCTGCAGCAGGCAAACGCCCGGAGTGATGGGTTCTCCCGGGAAATGCGCCGCATAGATGATGTGGTCTGCATTCAGATGCAGGCGGTAAGTCACATCCGCTTCCGTGCGGGAGACGCTGTCTATGAAGTAGAGATTATTCCGAAAAGTCATAATGGGCGTTACTGAATGTAATGGTAGTAAGATCCCCGGTGGTCTCGTGCAGTTCGAAGCGGGTGGCCTCCAGGCTGGCCTTGTCATAGTACAACACCAGGCTGGACCAGATCTTCTGCATTTCCCGCTTCTTGGGGAACAGGGTGACGGCAATGGTGCCGCCGTCCTCTGCGTACTGGGTCTTGAACATCTTCTCGTCGGAGAGAGCGCTTCCCTCGATGCTGGCCGTAATCAGGCGGGCCATCTCTTTCATCATCCGGTTCTGACCGGGCTGTTCCCCGTCATACACAAAGGAGAATGCGGTGGGCGTGATATACTGCCACTCCAGATAGGAGGGCCTACGGAAGGTCATATGCCCCGTAGAGACCGCGGCTTCGCTGAGCAGGGCCGATTCCTTGGTTTGCGTAAAGTCGCACTCCACGGCCGCCACCCGGGCGCTGAAGGCCTGGATGGCCTCCTTCGCGTCCTGGGCGCCCAGCGTAAAGGCCGGGAGCAGCAGCAAGAGTATGAGGAGTATCTTCTTCATTATTTAGCAATGAAATAGCATCCGGCCATGATCAGCAGCACACCAAACCACTTGGCCGCACTCACGGGCTCGTGGAAAAAGATGATGGCGGCAATCATCCCGAATACATAGCTGAGCGACACCATGGGATAAGCCATGCTGAAAGGGAAATGCTTGATTATATAGAACCACAGCAGGCTTCCGGCTCCATAGCACAGGCCGCACGCGGCGAACTGCCAGTTCACAAAGACCGACTTCCAGAATTCGCCCGTCCAGGCAAACGGCAGCATCCTGCCAAGGGCAAACTTAAGCAGGACCTGGCCGGAAGCAAGCAGGAGGCTCTGGAGTACGGCGAGCGGCAGGATGAGAAGGTTATTCATTTCGTAAGGTATAAAGGGTACTTTGGGCTTGGTATCGGTGGGTGCCGTCCGTGGGCAGCTCTTCGTCGAAAGCGCAGACCAGCACGGTACGGGCTTCGCCTTTACGCAGCAGCATCTTCGCGTCCCGGATGGCCCAGCGGGCCGATTCCTCCCCTTGCGAGTAGGTAATGTTGTATCCGTGGCATCCGGTTCGGATGGCAATGGCTGACGCAATGGTATTGTGCGTGCTCTGCATGAACAGCGTGGGCTTGAGCAGTTCTTCGTTGTTGGCGATAATCTCCTCCAGGAACTGCGTGCTGGTTTCCAGCATACCCTTGGCGGTGGCGGCGATGATGGCGTCGGGGCGTTCCAATCCAGCCTCTTTCAGGGCGTCAAAGGCGCTAAGCAGGCATGCTTTCATCATCTTCCCCATCCGCCGGGTTTCCATCGGGGACAGGTATTCCTTGAGTTCCGGCAGCTGTTCATCGTTGTCGATGATGCAGCTGGAAGCAATGACAACCTTTCCTTCATCGGCCAATTGGCACTCGCGGGCCCCAGGTTTATTCTTAGCCAGAATGAGCGAGGAATCGTTTCCGCCAAAGCCAAAGGAATTGCACATCACGTATTCCAGATCCACGCCCGTGCATCCCTGCGAGGGAACCACGCCGCCCGGAATGGGATGGCTCCAGCCCAGGGAAGCCGGCACAAAGCCGTTCTGCATGGCCAGCAGGCAGATCACCGTCTCTACGGAACCCGCGGCCGATGTAGTGTGCCCGGTATAGGACTTGGTGCTGGACATGGGGGGCATATTAGGGCCGAATACTCTTTGGAAAGCGGCGCTCTCCGAGGCGTCGTTGTCCGGCGTGCCGGTGCCGTGCGCATTGATGTAGTCTATTTTTTCGGGGCCGATGCCCGCCTGCTTCAATGCCTCGGTCATCGCCAGGAAGGCACCCTCTCCGGTAGGGGAAGTAGCCGTCTGGTGGAAGGCGTCGCAGCGGTTGGCATAGCCCTGCACATACGCCATGGCGTTGGGTGCGTCTTTTTCCAGCACCACGAAGGCGGCGCCCTCGCCCAGGTTCAGGCCTGCGCGGGTGTCGTCGAAGGGCCGGCATCTTTCGCGGTCCAGAATCATCAGGGTGTTGAATCCGTTCAGGTGATAGCGGCTCAGAGGTTCGGAGCCACCGGCAATCACCAGGTCCACTTCGTCGTTCCTGAGCATCTCGGCGCCCAGCATAATGGCATTGAGGGCCGACGAACAAGCCGTGCAGATGGTGCAGCACTTAGCGCCGGAAAGTCCCGTGAACTGCGCGATTTCATTCGTACTCCTGCCACAATCGTTGCCTTGAGGCGGGTTCTGAACAAGTTGCTCGTTCACGTCCATCACGCCCACGGTGGTGCCGGAAATGAGCGCCACCCTTTTCCCGGTGACGTCCCGTATGCCGGCCTGCTCCAGGGCTTCCCGTACGGCCAGGGCGCCCATCACGGAAGTCCGGCTCACGGGAACATCGGACGTAATGCCCAGCGCCTGCATCATCTCCCCGGTAGACAGTTTGATCTCGCCCACGGGGATGTCGGTATGGACCGACGTCAGATACTGCATGGGCCCGATACCCGACTCCTTCCGGAGCAGCGCGTCCAACACTTCCTGCCGGTTGTTGCCGATGGCGCAGAGAATGCCCATCCCGGTTATGGAAACGGTGCCGTTCATTACTTGGTCCTGTTCTTCTCGATATAATCTGCGATGCAGTTGATGCTCTTGAAGACCGTCTTGCCTTCTGCGGGGCTCTTCAGCTTGATGCCGTAGTGCTTGTCCAGGATGACGATGAGTTCCAGGGCGTCGATGGAATCCAGGCCCAGGCCCTCTCCAAAGAGCGGTGCGTCATTGTCTATCTGGTCCGGCGTCATCTCTTCCAGATTGAGCGCGTCGATAATCTGCAGCTTCAGGTTGTTGATTAATTCTTCCATTTTATGATTCTTTGATTTTTATCAGTTTCAGGCTGGCCCGGTACACGTTTTCGCTCTCGCAGTCCACCCAGCCCGTGATAAGGGCTGCGGGACGGGTAGCGGCCAGCGTGGCGGCCAGTATGTCGTCCATAGTATTCTTATTCTCCCCCGCCAGCATCACCAGCGTAGTTTCCCCCTTGATCTGATGCGTCACGGCAATCTCTCCCAGCACCACATTGGGCAGCGTGTTGATGAAGATGGCCGGGCTGGGATAGTACTCCTGCGGGTTGGAGAAGGTGGAGAGGTGCTTCCTGTCGGCCAGTACAGACCCGTTCAGGGTATAGATGAGCAGGCCGATCTCTTCCGGCGCACACCCCGCCAGGGCGTCCTTGGCCAGCAGACCCGTGCCCACATAGGCCAGGCGGCTGAAAAGGTCCATCTTGTAGAAGCGGGCATCGTCGGAAAGGCATTCCTTATACAGCCGCGTAAGATGGGCGGCGCCCTCCCCTTCCGGGCCGATTTCCACGCTCTTCAGCGTCTCATATTGAGCCGATGCATGCGCCGCGGCAGCCATCGGCTCTTTGGCATAGAGCACGGCGCCGTTGCAGCCGCCGAAAGCCGACTGGGTTTTGACAAAGGCCTTTTTATCCGTCTGCGCCAGCTGGCGGCATAGGGTAATCTTCCCGCTCACGCCCAATTCTTCAAAGCCGCGCGCGGGCAGCACCAGCCCTTCATCCAGCGAGCACATGGTAAGGATAGCCTCCAGGATACCGGAAGCGCCGAAAGTGTGGCCATAATGCGCTTTGAGGGCCGTAGTAGGGATGTCCCCCAGGCCGGCGCTTTCGATGGCCTTGGATTCCATCTGGTCGTTGAACAGGGTGGCAGTGCCGTGGGCCGTGACGCAGGCCAGACGTTCTTTCCGCTCCGGCGAAAGCACCTTTTTGATGGCGCGGGCCACACCGTCCCCGGAAGGGATGGGGGCGCTCACGTGATAGGCGTCGTTGTTCAGGCAGCCGTCCACGATGCGCCAGTCATCGGCCTTTCCCACTTCACGACTTAATACAAGCGTGGCTGCACATTCCCCGATGTTAAGGCCCAGGCGTTCCATATCGAACGGCCGGCATTCCACGGGGGAAAGGGCCTTGAAGGAGTCGAAACCGGCCAGCACGAAGGCGGAAAGTACGTCGGCGCCGCAGACTACAGCGGCGTCATACGTACCGGCATCCAGAAGCCGCTGGGCCAGCATCTGCGCGGTGGCGCCGGAAATGCAGGCGTTGCTCACGGTAATGGGTTCGGAAACGAAGCCCAGTTCCCGGGCGATCTTTTGGACGGCGCGTCCAGGCGCCAGATAAAGCCCGTCTTGCTCCGGGGTTTCGGCCAGTTCGGCCATTCCGGCCGTTGCCGTGCCCACAATGAAGACGGTACGGGGAGAAGAGACGGAGATATCCGTATGGCTCAGCGCCTCCTTCACCGAAGCAATCACCAGGGATTCAAACCAGCTGAATCCTTCCAGTTGGATATGGCCTCTCAGCTCATCCGGGAAAATGCCCACACAGAAACGCCCCGGCAGCCCCAGGCAGCCGTCCAGCTCCCTGAGGGCGCTTCTCCCCTGCCTCACGGCGGCATAATTCTCTGCCGTGGTCAGGCCAAGGGGCGAGGTGATATTGGTAGACACTATACGGGTCATAGCAATCCCATTTCCTGTTTCCATTCCGTGTAGAAGGCGGGCGCCTCCCACAGGAGATTATAATTGCGGTCCATGAATACCTGCACGGAAGTGGCCTTGAGGAAGACCTCTCCGTCCACCACCACCTCGTAGTCGAAGATGATCTTGGCGGCGTCGGTGGGCCGATAGGTAATACGCACCACGGGGTTCATCCCGTAACGCAGGGGCTTCTTGTAGCTGAAATTCAGCTCCACGATGGGAGCGAATACGTTCTCAACAATATACTTGGTGTAAGACAGACCGTACCGGGCGCCGAAGGCCTCCCGGGCGTCTTCCAGATAGGTGACGTAAGAGCCGTGCCACACGACTCCCATCATGTCCACTTCACTGAACCTGACTTCGATTTCCTTTTCGGCGGTAAGTATGCGCGGTTCGTTCATCATTCTGCGTTGTTTACGGCCAGTTTGATCTGGGCGGTAGCGATCACCTGGTTGTTACATTTGATCTGGGCGTGGGCAAGAGTCATACCAAAAACCTCTTCCTGCACGTCTACAGTGGTGGTTATCAGGGAGCCCACGGGCGCCTTACCCGTGATAACATAGTCCCGGATGGCGCCGATGTAGCCAATCTGTACGTCCTTGTGCAGGATGTATTTGTTGTAGAAGCCTATGCGGGAGGCGCAGGTCTGGGCAATGTTCTCCATCATCCCGAAGGGGGTGAAACAGCCGTTCTCCACAAACAGATTATCCTCCTTCACCACCGTTTCCGTGGTAGAGGTGAGGGGCTCGAAATGCGTGAGCGTCCCCACCATCACAAACGGTTCCTGCTGGGGCAGGACCGTATGGATGTCAATGGACCGGAGGAAGGCCTCTGTTACGTCTTTCAATTCCATTATGCCCAAAAATCGTAAAAGTTAAACCACTGCGTGGGGTACATGCGCACCATCTTTTCCAGTTCGGCCACATAGGCGGCGGACAGCTGTGCCATCTGCTCCTTGCGGGAAGCGTCTTTGTCGTAGGCCAGCAGCGTCAGGTAAATCCGGTACTGCTTCAGGCCCGTTTTCATCACGTTCACGGCCAGGGTGTCTGCGCCCCGCATGGTGGCCACGCTGAACGGGCCCTGTGGGAACTTGGCATCGGCACCCAGGAAAGGCAGCGTGAGGCATCGGCCCCCGTCCATATGACGGTCGGTGGGAAAACTCACGATGTCTCCGCGGCACAGGGCTTCGTCTATCTCGAAGAGATGGCTCATGTCTTCCTTCAGCGTGATCATCTGCACGTTGGTAAACTGGAAGAGGCTGT
This sequence comes from Bacteroidales bacterium, assembly GCA_017509685.1. Classification (GTDB taxonomy): domain Bacteria; phylum Bacteroidota; class Bacteroidia; order Bacteroidales; family UBA932; genus Cryptobacteroides. The sequence continues at coordinate 9,424 of JAFWPA010000072.1, read as the reverse complement.
TGCGGCCATTCATCACGGACTCTTTCTCAAAGGAATAGACAATAGGGTGAATGACCTTGCGGTCCGACTTCAGGGAATACCCGGCCATTTCATAATTGCCGATATGCGCGCTCAGCTGCACAAAGCCTTCCTCCTTGGCGGCCAGCTCCCCGAACCAGTCCCGGCTGTCCAAAGCGACGTCGAAGGACTTGCCGGCATACATGGCAAATCGGTCTATCACCACTTGCGAGAACAGGCAATGGTTCCGGTAAACCAGCCAGCAGGACTGCAGGAAAGGCCGATGCAGGCGCTTGCGGTAAAAGGACCAGGCGGTCTTGCGGCTGCGGTTGAACAGGATGCAGAAAGGAACCACGAAGATATCCGAGAACAGGTACAGGATCCTGACATCGGTATAGCGGAGGATGCGGATGAGATTTCTGTGCATCCATCCATTACCATACGTATCTCCTTTCCACTGGCGTGCGGCCATGTCCTACTTGACCTTGGTTTCGATATAGTCACAGAACTTGGAGAACGTGTCCACGCCCACCATTTCTTCCTGCTTGATCTTGAAGCCGAACTTGTTGTTCACCAGCACCACAATGTCCACGAAATCCAGGCTGTCAATGCCCAGGTCGTCCTTGAGCTTGGCGTCCGGAAAAATCTTGTCTTCGTCTACCTCGATGTCCTCAATGAGGAAGTTCTTTACTTTTTCTTCAATTTCCTGTCTGTTCATATAAATTATAACTTTTTGATTATCAATGCACTGTTGGTCCCTCCAAAGCCGAAGGAATTGCTAAGGACCGTGTTCACGGGCGTGTCCACGGTGGTTTTGGCCAGGTTCAGTTTGCTGGAGAACTCGTCTCCCTGTTCAAAGTTGATGTTGGGTGCCACAAAGGAGTTCTGCATCATGATCAGGGAATACACTATCTCGCTGGCTCCGGCCATCCAGCACTCGTGGCCGGTCATGCTCTTGGTGCTGCTGATCCAGGCGTGCTGGCCCTGGAAGATGTTTAGGAGCGCCTCGGCCTCGCACATGTCGCCCTGACGGGTTCCGGTGGCGTGGGCATTCACGTAGTCGATATCGGCCGCCTGCATACCGGCGTCCTCCAGCGCGCGCAGCATTGCACGGGTGCAGCCTTCAGCGCTGGGCTGGGAGATGACCACGGTGCCGTTGGAGGAGAAGCCGTAGCCCACTACCTCGGCCAGGATGTTGGCGCCGCGGGCCTTGGCGTGTTCGTATTCCTCCAGCACCAGGGCGGCGGCTCCCCCGCTGGGCACCAGGCCGTCACGGTTGCAGTCGAAGGGGCGGCTGGCTTTGGCAGGATCCGCGGCAGCCTTGGAGAAGGCGCCCAAGGCGTCAAAGGAAGCCATGGAATAATAGTTGGTCTCCTGGGCACCGCCGCACAGTACCATATCCTGCAGCCCATCCTTGATGAAGAGGTAAGCCAGGCCGATGGAATGGCTGCCGCTGGCGCACGCGGCGCTCACGGTGAAGTTGATGCCCTTGAGGCGGAAGATGGTGCTGATGTTCATGTTCACCGTGGAGTTCATGGCCTGGAAGATGAAGGACTGGCCCAGGAGCTGGGTGTCCTTCTGTTCCTGCATGATCCTTTCGGCTTCAATCACCGGTTTGGCCGATGAATCGTTGCCGAAGATGCAGCCAATCTCGTGGCTGTCCAGGTATTCGTCGCCGATACCGGCCATTCCCAGCGCCTGGGAACTGGCCATAAAGGCGTATTCGGCCTCTTCGGAAAGGCCCCGGCGCAGATGGCGGTCGATGATGCCCTTGAGCGAGGGCTTAGGCACGATGCCCGTGAGCGGCGACTGAAAACCGTATTCCAGACGCTCGGGCTCCAGCCCGATGCCGGATTTACCCTGGTACAGGGATTCCTTCACTTCTTCTATGCTGGTACCCAGGCAGGACCAGATGCCCATGCCGGTAATGACAACTCTTCTCATACTAGTACAGTCCTCCATTGATGCTGATTACTTCCCCGGTAATGTAGGCTGCGTTGTCGGAGCACAGGAAGGCTACCAGTTCGGCCACTTCCTCCGGCTTGCCGAAGCGCTTCATGGGGATCATCTTCTTCAGTTCCTCTTCCGGGAGTTCGCTGGTCATATCCGTGGTGATGAAACCGGGCGCCACGGCGTTCACGGTAACGTTGCGCGTAGCCGTTTCCTGGGCCAGGGCCCTGGTGGCACCAATCATGGCTGCCTTGGCGGCGCAGTAGTTGGACTGGCCCGGCAGGCCCTTGAGGCCGGAGAGCGAAGACATGTTCACGATGCGGCCGCCACGGCCCCTTGCCATCATCTGCGGCAGGAGATACCGGGTTACATAGAACATCCCGTTCACAGAGGTGTTCATGACAGCGTCCCAATCTTCGTCGGTCATCATAAACATCAGATTATCGCGCGCGATACCCGCGTTATTCACTAAATAGGCGATGTAATCCTGGGGGTGGTTCTGTTCCCAGGAACCCAGCGCGGCTTCTACCTGCGCCTTATCCCCCACGTCGAAGCGGAGGGTCTCCGCCGTGCCGCCATTTTGAAGGATGGTGTCACGGACTTCCTCGGCCGCCTTTGTATTGGAATGATAGCCAATGATTACCGGGATTCCCAGTTGGGAAAACTTGAGGCAAACGGCCCTTCCTATTCCCCGGGAACCTCCCGTAACCAATGCATACTTAATACTCATATTCTTTTATTAATCATATAGAAATACAAAAATAGTGAAAATTTTGGTCTTTTTCAAACTGGAACGGCGATGCGTCCCGTTGGATTTTTTTTTGCACTTTTTTCAAAAAATATTTGCAGTTCCGATTTTTCTTACTACCTTTGCAGTGTACTAATGAACTAATACACGGAAAAAGATATGATCAGCGTTCAAGATTTATCCTTCAGTTACGGCTCCAAAGGGGTGCTCAAAAACATCTCCATGGAGCTCAAAGGAGGCAATATCTACGGCCTCCTGGGAGAGAACGGCGTAGGTAAGACTACCCTTCTCACACTTCTCTGCGGCCTTAAGAAGCCCCTCACGGGCACCATCGACACCGACGGCCGCAATCCTTTCGACCGCCAGCCTTCCCTGCTGGCCGAACAGTTCTATCTGCCCGACGAAGTGGCCCCCATGCACAACCGCGCCCAGCGGTTCGGCCTGGAGACCGGCGCCCTGTGGCCAAACTACGACAACCTGAAGTTCCTGCAAATCCTGCGGGAATTCGAGGTGGACGAAAACCAGATGATGGATTCCATGAGCGCCGGCCAGCTCAAGAAGACCTGGATTGCCTTCGCCCTGGCCTGCAACGCCCGCCACTACTTCCTGGACGAGCCCACCAACGGCCTGGACATCCCTTCCAAGAGCCAGTTCCGCAAGGCCATCATGAAGTACACGGCCGAGGACAGCGCCGTCATCATCTCCACCCATCAGGTACGTGACCTGGAAGACATCATCGACCCCATCATCATCCTGGACAAGGAAGATGTGCTGGTGAACGCCTCCCTGGAGGAAATCAGCCAGAAACTGTACTTCGACTACGGCACGGAGATCCATCCCGAAGCCCTGTACCTGGAGCACACCCCCGGCGGCGCCATCCAGGTATATCCCAACACCACCGGCATGGAGTCCAAGGTAAACCTGGAAGCCCTTTTCAATGCCGTGCACGCGCACAAAGATGTAGTTAAAGCCTTATTTGCCAAGTAGCCTTATGAAAAACGAAGTATTCAACGGCCAGCGTTTCTGGTCCTATTTCAAATACGATTTCACCCAGATGTGGCGGAATCACGTGAAGGCGTCCATCGGCATCGGCCTTTCCGGTCTCATCGTCTACGTCATTGTAGTTGCTTTCAACCTCATTTTCCAGGGCACCTGGAGCGGTGCGTCCCTGGGGCTGCGCATTGGCACCTTCGTCCTGGCCGGTACGGCCCTGGAGCTGTACCAGACCCGCACCTACGGTTATCTTACAGACAAGCGCAAGGGCAGCGCCTGGCTCATGAATCCCGCTTCCACCTTCGAAAAGTGGCTCTCGATGATTCTCATGACCATCATCGTCCTGCCCGTCCTGTTCCTGGGCGTTTATCTCATCGCAGACCTGCTGGTGACTGCTTTTGATCCCACTACCGGCCATTCCATCCTGCATTCCGTGGGTACCGGTTTCCGTGACCTGGCCAGCCAGCTCTCCGACGTAAACCTGGATTATGAAACCAACTGGAACATCTGGGCCTTCGCCCCTTCGTTCATCTGCGGTTTCATCACCAATTTCCTCTTCTTCCTGCTTTGCGGCCTCATTTTCAAGAAGAACAAGATCTTGGGTGGTTTCGTAATCATCTTCCTGGCCAGCTCGCTCTTCTCCGTTATGCTCTCTGTCTTCGGCCTTCCCTACCACATCCAAGTGGAATTGGAGGATTTTGCCCAGGCCGAAGCCTATATCCGCCACGTGTTGAACATCACCACCTGGGTATCGGCCTTCATCGCCGCAGGCCTGGCGGGCGGTATCTACTGGCGTCTGAAAACCTTAAAGCATTAGTACTATGGACTTCCACGGAGAAAAACCCATCTATCTTCAGATAGCCGACGTGTTCTGCGAGAGCATCCTGAGCGGCTCCCTGAAGGCGGACGACCGAATCCCGTCGGTCCGCGAGTACGGCGCCGACATCGGCGTGAACCCCAATACCGTCATGCGCGTTTACGAAAAACTTACCGCAGAGGGTATCATCTACAACAAGCGCGGCATCGGCTATTTCGTAGCCCCCGACGCCCGGGCCAAGATTCTGGACACCCAGCGTGCAGAATTCCTGGAAAAAGACGTCCCGGCCATCTGCCGCAAACTGGAACTGCTGGGACTGGATGCAAGTGTATTTAAAAAATAGTTAGTTATGAAAAAGTTAGTTTTTGCCATTGTAACCCTGGTATTGGCCACCAGCTGCTTCTCTGTCCACATGAACGGAAGCGGAATCAAGTGTAAGGGACCCATTGTGGAGAAATCGTTGGAACTCAAGGACTTCACCGGCATCGTGGTGAACGGTACCGGAGACATCGACCTCACCCAGTCCGACACTTTCTCCGTGGTGGTCACCGCCAACGAAGAGGTCTTCGACTACATTGACTACCGCATAGAGGACGGCGTCCTTGTCCTGGGCACCAAGGACAACAAGATGCTGCGCGCCGAAAAGTACGAGATTGCCATCTCCCTCCCCGTGCTGGAATTGATTACCGTGAACGGTGCGGCCGATGTAAACATGAAGGGCGCCTACGCCTCCGACAAAGACCTCACCGTGCAGGTGAACGGCGCCGGAGACCTGAACTTCAACGGTATCAAGGTCCCCTCCCTCTATTTCGGCGGCAACGGTGCCAGTGACATCAAGGCTTCCGGCCTGGATGTGCAGAGCCTCACGGTGAGCGTGAACGGTGCCGGTGATGCGGTTCTCTCCGGAAAAGCCGTAACGGCCCACTTCTCCGTGAACGGCGCCGGTGACATCGACGCCAGTGAACTGGAGTGCGAGACTTACACCACGCACAAAGCCGGCATCGCCTCCATCAAGGTGAAGAAATAACGGCTAAGCCAGGTTGCCCAGCGTGGTTTCCACGGTGAGTCCCAGCCTGGAAAGCTGACGCAGGAAAGTGGCCTCGAAACTGTCGCAGGCCACTTTTCGTGTCATATGGAGGTAGAGTTTCCCGTTGTAGGAAAGGCAGGAAAAAGCGCCGCTGTTGCCGCGCTGACGGCCCAGGATAAAATCTACGTCCGTCACATAGGGCAGCATTTCCTGCGGAACGTCCAGCAGGCCGATGTTGGAGAGCGTCTGGGAGACGAACCGGTCTCCGTGCAACAGGTTGATGATATCGATGATGGGATGCTTGATCTTCAAGGGCAGGAGGCGCACCAGCAGCATCTCCTCCAGCTCCACGTTGGCGGCAATCTTGGGTTCCAGCTGGTCTTTCTGCAGGTCGCGGGCTTTCTGGGCCTTCACGGCACGCACCAGCTGTGTAAAACTATAATATCCGTCTTTCACATCTACCCCCAGGTTCACGTAAGAGGAGAAATTGCGCACCGTGCGGCAGCCATAAATGGGCCGCAGATTCACCGGAACGGACACTTTGAGGACGGAACGCTTGCGGCGGGAAGGGTCCTGCCGATATTCCTCCTGCAGCGCCCACAGCATGGCGGAGGTGAGGAGTTCGGTCACCGTGCAGCCGTAGTCCCGGCACACGGCCTTGACGGCATCGGCCGATATCACCGCACGCAGGTCCTTCACCGCGCCGAAGGGCAGCACTTTGCCGCGGATGTGATAGGCGTCCACGTTCTTTTCCAGCTGCCCGTGACGGCCGCTGAAGACGGTCTTGAAGCTGTCTTCGACCTCGGCGTAGGAGGGGCTGTCCTTAGGATCCCACACCAGATGGTTATACTGTATGCTCACGCCATAGCGCCGGCGGATGTACTCCCCTGCCAGGGTCATCAGGAAGCACATGGCGCCGTTGCCGTCGGCCAGGGCGTGGAAGACGTCCAGGGAGATTTCGTTGTCCTTGGCGCTCACACGGTACAGCAGGCCGTCCTGCGCCTGGATGCTGAAGCGTTTCAGGGGTTTGAGCGGAAGCACCTGCGGCACGGCGTCGCAGCGTTTCAGGTACCACCAGAAGGCTCCTGCCTTGAGCGTGCAGCGGAAGGTGGGGATGCGTTCGCTCACGGCCAGCAGAGCTTCCTGTAATATAATGAGGTCTATTGAATCGGCGAGGGTAACCTTCATCCTGTACAGGGAGCTGTAATGCTTGGACATGGATGCGGGATAGATGTTGGCGGCATTGTCAAGCCGCAGGGTGGCGGGGATGGATGCAGTCATTTCCTTTTCGTTTTGTGCAAAGTTACCTTGCACGTTTCACCCGAAAAAAGAAATGTAGTGACGGGAAGGAAAAAGGGGCGAAAATCCTTATTTTGGGACGAAAGTGCCGTATTTGGGACGAATGACAGGTAAATCAGTCATTCACCCCATATAGGGTTTACCAGCCTTTTTTGATATTTTCGGCCATTTCGTGTGCCAGCCGGGCCCGGGCTTCGCGGGAGTACCAGGCGATGTGGGGACTCAGGAGCAGTTTGCCGGGCTGGTTCACTTGCATCAGGGGACTGTCAAGCGGGAGGGGTTCCTTCACATACACATCCAGGGCGGCGCCGGCAATGACGTCTTCTTTCAGGGCGCGGGCCAGGTCGGCTTCCACGGCGATGCCGCCGCGTCCGGTGTTCACCAGAATGGCCGTGGGTTTCATCTGTTTCAGCTGCTCATAGCCGATGAGCCCGGCGGTGCGCTCGTTGTAAGGAGCGTGGATGGAGATTACGTCGGAGAGGGCCAGCAGTTCAGCCAAAGAAACGCAAGGGTAATCCTTGCAGTGACCGGTACCGGAAGTGGAATAGTAGATGACCTTCATCCCGAAGGCCTTGCCGATGGCAGCCACCTTCTGGCCGATGGCTCCCATCCCCACGATGCCCAGCGTTTTGCCCGCAATCTCGGTGAAAGGATGGGCATAGTCCACGTGGACGGGATTCTTGCTATAGGCGCCGCTGCTTACGAAGGACTGGTAGTGGAAGGCACGACCCAACAAGTTCAAAATATGCATCCAGGCCACCTGTGCCACGGAATCCGTGGAGTAGGCGGCCACGTTTCTCACGGCCACGCCACGCTGTTCGCAAAGTGTAACATTTATGTTATTGATGCCGGTTCCGGCTTCGCAGATGAGTTTGAGCTTGGGAGCGGCATCCAGAAATGCCTGGTCTACAATGACTTTGTTCAGAAGGGCCACATCGGCGTCCTTCACCCTTTCGCGGGCTTCTTCTGCAGTGGAAGAGGGGTAACAAGTGAGCTCACCCAGGGCTGCGATTTCCTCCAGGGAGGCATCGCCCATACTGATGGCGTCCAGGAAAACGATTTTCATGATCAACGGATTTGTGCAAAATTAATGATTATTTCGTATATTTACACATTGTTATGGCAAGCGTAACGGAAATATTGGGTCGGATCGATGAGAAGGCGCCCTTGAAGATGGTGGTGGAAGCCTCCGTCCGGGACTACTGCATCCTGGCGCTGCAATTCCTGAAAGGCCAGGCCGATTTTTCCCGCTATTTCGAAACCCGGCTGCCGAATCCCATCCCCGTACTGGAAGCCGAGGCCAATGCCAAAAAGTACGCACAGGAGCGCTACTGCTGCCAATTATACAAGCCCGGAGACGACGCCCTGCTGTGTGACGCCATTGCAGACCTTGCCTTCGCCCAGTCCGAACGCCTTACGCTGGTTACTCCTTCCAGCCCCCAGGCCGATGACCGCGAACGCGCCTGTGTGTATGTAGTGGCGGTGTATACCCTCTTCGCCCTTACCCTGCACCAGCGCACAGACTTTGCCCAGTTGTTCCTCCACGCCTGGGCCAACTTCAACCAGTTCGCCAGCGCCCGCGTCATTAGAAAACACTATGACCAAAGCTGGAACAGCCGCTACGATTCTCTTTTCTACCCCCTGGGCTAACTCATTGACACACAGCAATAAAAGAAATTTTCTTTAGCCCCGGGAGACTAAAGAAAATTCCAGACAGTGCTGATAATCAGCTATTTAGGCGCAGGGCCGATTTAGGCACCCAGACGGACTTCCAGGCGCTTGCGGATTTCCTGGAGGAACTGCAGGGAGGTGAGGCCCTTGGGAGAGATACCTTCGGAGAGGTTCACCAGGTCCTTGGTCTCCAGACCCTCGTTCAGGGTGTCGAAGCAGGCCTGTTCCAACTGGTTGGCGTAGTTCACCAGTTCCGGCAGATTGTCCATTTCTCCCCTCTTGCGGAAGGCGCCGCTCCAGGCGAAGATGGTAGCCATGGGGTTGGTGGAAGTCTCTTCTCCCTTCAGGTACTTGTAGTAGTGACGGGTCACGGTGCCGTGGGCGGCTTCGTACTCGTACTTGCCGTCGGGGCTCACCAGTACGGAAGTCATCATGGCCAGGGAACCGAAAGCGGTGGATACCATGTCGGACATCACGTCGCCGTCGTAGTTCTTGCAGGCCCAGATGAAGCCGCCTTCGGAACGCATTACGCGGGCCACGGCGTCGTCGATGAGGGTATAGAAGTACTCGATGCCGGCTTTCTCGAACGGCTCCTTGTATTCTGCCTCGAAGATTTCCTCGAAGATGGCCTTGAAGCGGCCGTCATACTTCTTGGAGATGGTGTCCTTGGTGGCGAACCACAGGTTTTCCTTCACGTCCAGGGCATATTTGAAGCAGGAGTGGGCGAAGCTGCGGATAGAGGCGTCGGTGTTGTGCATGCCCTCGATCACGCCGGGGCCGGCGAACTCGTGGATCACTTCCTCGATACGCTGTCCGGAGGCACCCTCAAACACCAGCTTGGCCACACCGGGCTCCGTGGTCTGGATTTCCACGTCGCGGTAAACATCACCATAGGCGTGACGGGCGATGGTGATGGGCTTCT
>JAFWPA010000071.1 GCA_017509685.1 Bacteroidales bacterium | reverse complement strand
GCCGGCCGGTTCCTGGATATGGAATACGCCTTCGGCGGCGGTCTGGGTGGCCGCGCCGGTGCCGCCCTGGTGAACTGGACCGTGGCCCAGGTGGGTGAAATCGTTACCATCTGCATCCTGGCCGCCCTCTTCATCATTTGGATGTTCTGCATGAGCAAACGCTTCAGCGACTGGCTCATGGGCAATAAGAAGCCCGCAGCGCCGAAGGAGCCGGAGCCTGAAAAGGAACCCGAGCCCGAACCGGAACCCGAGCCAGAAGTTACCATCGAGGCGGCCAGTTACACCTATACTCCAGAACCCGAACCCGAGCCGGAAGAAGAGCCCGAAGAGGCCGCCAACGAAACCGAAGAAGGCTCCTTCAACGTCATCACCGACGACACCCTGGAGCAGAAGGTGAAGGAACCGCTCAAGCCCATCGACAACCGGCTGGATCCGCCGGACGGCCTGCCCCGGTACAAGACGCCTTCGCTGAATATCCTGGGAGACTATGCATCGGCCCGTCACGAAGTCCAGCAGGACGAACTGGTGCGCAACAATACCCTCATCCGCAACACCTTGGCCAGTTACAAGATCCAGGTGCGGGACGTGACGGCCATCGTGGGCCCCACCGTTACCTTGTATAAGGTGTATCCCGCCCCCGGCGTGAAGATATCGGCCATCCGCCAGCTGCAGGAAGATATCGGCATCAACCTCCAGGCGCGCGGCGTGCGCATCGTTACGCTGGCCGATTCCGTGGGCATCGAGGTGGCCAACGACAAGGCGTCCATCGTGCCGCTGAAGAACCTTCTCAACGACGAATCCTTCCGCGAGAGTAAGGCCGAGCTGCCGGTTGCCATCGGCTACACCATCTCCCAGCAGGTGAAGGTCTTCGACCTGGCCGACGCCCCCCACCTCCTGGTGGCCGGCGCCACCAAGCAGGGAAAGTCCGTGGGCCTGAACGTCATCGTGGCCTCCCTGCTGTATGCCAAGCATCCCTCGGAGCTCAAGTTCGTGTTCATCGATCCCAAAATGGTGGAATTCAGCGCCTATGGCAGGCTGTTGCACCATTTCCTGGCGGTGCTGCCCAACGCCGCCAGCGAGCAGGAGGAGAAGGACCGCGCCATCGTGAAGAATGCCAAGGACGCCGCCGCGGTGCTGCAGTCCCTGTGCGTAGAGATGGACGAGCGTTACAAGCTGCTCTCATCGGCCCTGGTGAACAATATCAAACTGTACAACACCAAGTGGAAGGAGCATCATCTGCGCGCCGACGAAGGGCATCATTTCCTGCCGTACATTGTGGTGGTCATTGATGAGTATGCCGACCTTACCATGTCTGTGGGCGCCGGTCCGGAATCCAAGGCCCTGGCCCGCAGCATCACCACCAGCGTCATTCGCCTGGCCCAGAAGGGCCGCGCCGCCGGCCTGCACGTAATCCTGGCCACGCAGCGTCCTACGGTGGACGTGATCACCGGCCTCATCAAGGCCAACTTTCCCATGCGCATCGCTTTCCGCGTCACTTCCCGCATCGACTCCGCCACCATCCTGGACCAGCCGGGCGCCGACAAACTCATCGGCAAGGGCGACATGCTGCTGTACAGCGGCGTAGAGATGGAACGCGTGCAGTGCGCTTTCATCGGCAACGACGAAATCGGTGCCCTCACCAACTCCATCGGGGACCAGATTGGCTATCAGAAGAGCTATAATACGCCGTACTATCTGCCCGAACCGCCCGCTGCAGAAGGCGGAGACAGTGGGGATGGCGGCATGGTGGATATGAAGACCCTGGACGACCGTTTCGAAGAGGCCGCGCGCACCATCGTGCTGAACCAGCGGGGCTCTACGTCGGACCTTCAGCGCAAGCTTGGCATGGGATATGCAAAAGCAGGCAGAGTGATGGACCAGCTGGAAGCCGCGGGTATCGTGGGGCCGCAGAACGGCGCCAAACCCCGTGAAGTCCTGGTGAAGGATATGGCCGAGCTGGATGAAATCCTGCAGCATTTCCTGAATCAATGAAGCGATTCGTAAGCATATTACTGTTGACTGTCCTGGCCTTGAATGCCCGGGCCCAGGAAAGCATTCCGCTGCTGGACCGGGTGGAAGGCCATCGCGTGCAGTTCCACTACACCTACAGCCTTTCCCAGAAGGGTTCTGACTTCCAGGACGTCACCGACGGCGACGTCACGGTGGAAGAGAACGCCTACATCCTGGAGGGGCTGGGGCTTCGCGTGACCAGCAATGGCACCACCCGCTGGTCCGTGGATCCCGAGGCCAAGGAAGTGGTCGTCGAGACCGTGGAGAAGGAGGACCTTTTCACCAATCCCGCGCTTTTCATCGGCTCCTACCGCAAGTATCTGGACAAGATTCACGTCAACGACAGTGGGGCCGATTATCTGGACGTCACCCTCACCCTGGACGACGAAACCAAGGCGCGCTTTGTTCTGCGGAACATCGTGTACGGGGATCCGCAAGGAAAAAGCGACTTCTCGTTGGATGAGAAATCGCTTTCCGATGAGAACTATGTAATCACGGATCTTCGTTAATCCTTTACGCAGCGCACGCCCATCGCCAGGGTGTATTTGTCTCCCTGGCCCTTCATCACAATTTCATTCTCCTCGAAGATGTAGAGGTAGGTGGCCATGTCGTCGTCGTGGTCGGCCGTCCACCACATGGCGTAGTCGCCGTATTTGTCGAAGGTATTGATGAGGTCTGTGTAGTCGATGTAACCCAGCGGCAGGGCGTTGAAGCCGTATTTGTTGTTGATGGTCACCTGTGGCCAGTAGGTCCACATTTTCTCGTCCAGGAACACGGCGTCGGCCATCAGGTCTCCGGTGGGGATGTCGCCCACTTCATCGGCGAAGGAGGCTTCGAATTCGGCCACGGTGGGGAGGTGCCAGCCGGCGGGGCACACGTTCTGGGCGTCTTCCCAGGTGAACAGGCGGCCCAGCGCATTGTCCAGGATGGGGGAGTTGCGGTAACTGCGTCCCAGGGTGGCGTGGGTGGCGTTGCGGGCTTTCCAGGTGATGCCGTTCACGGTGATTTCCTCTGCAGAAGCCACGCCGCTGAGGGCGGTGTCGGGGTTGATGGTGCGGAAGGAGACCGATGCCGAGGAAGCATAGTAGTCTGTGTTTTCCGCGGCGTAGGCATAGCAGAACACGGCATAACTGCCCAGGGTGTCTGCCTTATAGGTGAACGTGGGATTGCTCTTGCTGATATCCTTGGAGAGCGTATCCTTCTTGGCCGAATTAACCTGCCAGTAAATGCCGATGGTGCCGGGATCCTTGCCGTCGGTGGTGGTGAGGCCGCTGATATCGGCCTTCAGGGTAATCTCTGTTCCCACTGCCAGATAAGGGGCCACGGTGTTCATGGTTAAGCCGCTGATACTGGGTTTGTTAGTGGTACTGCTGTCCGATTTCTTGCACCCGATGGTGATGAAGAGGGGTATCAGGAGAAAACCGGCAATTATAAATCTTTTCATAAATCTTCTTCGATGTAATTCGCAAATATCGGTATTTTTTCCTAAATTTGCACAATAATCTTGCCAAGATGAAAAAATTGCTTCTCATATCTGTGCTCGCCTTCGTGGCTGTGTGCTGTGGTCAGCAGGCCAATGAGTATGTACAGATTTCGGGCTACGCCCAGGGCAGCAATTATTCCGTAAAGTTGAACATGAAGGGCGTGAACGTGCCCGTGGAAGTCATCCGCGACAGTATAGACGCCCTCATCGTCCAGATTGACACCACCCTTTCCGGATACAACAAGAAATCCCTCATTTCCCGCTTCAACGCCGGTGAGAAGATTCCTTCCAATCCCATGTTCCTGGACATCTACCGCGAGGGTTACCGCTTGTGGGAACGCTCCGGCGGTGCGCTGGACTTCGGCGCCGCCGCGCTGTACGACGCCTGGGGCTTCGGCTTCCGCAACAGTTCCTTTCCCACGGACGAGGAAATCACCCACCTGCTGGAGAACAGCGGCATGGGCCACCTTCCCGCCGAACTGCCCGTGCAGGACGGCTACATCGACCCCGCCGTCATGGGTTACCCCCGGCTCAACTTCAACGCCATCGCCCAGGGTTACAGTTGCGACGTCATCGCTTCCTACCTATATAGTATAGGCGCCAAGGATATGCTGGTTGATATCGGCGAAATCTGGTGCGACGGCCTCAATCCCAACGGGGAGCCCTGGTCCGTGGGCATCGACCGCCCCGTAGACCAGACCGCCGACGGCCGCAGCATGCCCGAAGGCCTGGACGGCATCTGGACCTCCAACGGCAAGCCCGCCGGCATTGTGACTTCCGGTAACTACCGTAAGTTCTACATCCGCAACGGCCGCAAATATTCCCACACCATCAACCCCCGCACCGGTTATCCGGTAGAGCACAACCTCCTCAGCGCCACGGTGGTGTCCGCCAACAACGCCGCCGAATCGGACGCCATCGCCACCTGGTGCATGGTCATCGGCCTGCAGGGAGCGCAGGTGCTTATCCTGGGGGACCCCGCCCTGGAAGGCTATCTCATCTACACCGACGAGAATGACGAAATGGTCGAATGGGCCTCTCCGGGCTTTACATTGAGGAAATAATCTCCAGAATCCATACCAGCAGGCGGCCCAGGCCGTCTGTTATTGTTATCAGGAAGTGCGGGCACAGATGTACTGCGCTCAGGGCCACCGTAGCCACCGCCGTCCCCATCAGGGCCGATGTAAGGGGCAGGGCCATCAAGTTGGTGAGCAGGAAGAACCGGGGGAAGGTGTGGAAGCGCAGCCAGGCCAGGGGTGCGGTGAACGTCTGGCAGCTGATGGCCAGCGCGGCGCTCTTCCAGATCCAGCGCAAGGGATTGAAGCGACTGCCCTCCGGATAGCATCTTTCCAGCACGGGATACAGCAGGAAGATGCCCGCCATGGCCAGATAGGAAAGCTGGAAGCCGAGGCTGCCGATGACCCCGGGATTCAGCGTGAGTTGGATGAGGAGCGCCACGCAGAACACGCGCGTGCCCTTCCGGGGCCGGTTCAGGAGCCGGAGGGTCTCGTTGAGGCCGATGAACAGGAACGCCCGCACGATGGAGGGGCCGGCGCCGGTCATCAGCGTGAAGAAGAGGGCGGCGCCCAGGATGAGGACGTAGCGGACCACGCGGGCGGCGGGCGCATTCCCCAGACCCTTGGTGAGGGCGTCGAAGATAAGGTAGAGGATGCCCATGTGCAACCCCGACAGCGCCAGTATGTGGGAGGCCCCGCTGCCCCGGAACACGGCCACCGTCTGGGCCGACAAGCCGCTGCGGTCCCCGGTGAGCAGGGCGTTCAGCAGGGGAGCGGTTCCCTCAGAGGGGAAGGGGATGGAGCCGATGACGGCGCGCAGCCTTCCCACGGCGTCGGCGGCCAGGGTTTCCAGGAAGGAGGGTTCATCGGCCACGGGAAGGGCGGCATTGCGTGCGCAGAAGATTCCCAGCAGCAGGAAGGTGGCCAGAAGAAGGCTCACGGACAGCTCCTCCGGCCAGCGCAGCATCCTTCTCTGCAGCAGGAAGGGGAGGGCCAGAATGGGCAGCAAAAGGCCCGGGGAAACGGTTATCAGAAACGTTCCCACCGCTACGCCGGCTGTAAAGAAAAGCGAAAGCGACTCGATATTCTTAACGCTTTCAGTCATATGTGCGAAATTACTAATATTTTCGTATCTTTGTACGGATATAGCAGCAAACAATTAACTGTACAATAATAAACCTATGATCATTCTCGTAATCAACTGCGGCAGCTCCAGTATCAAGTATCAGCTCCTGGACATGAAGAGCGACGACGTCTATGACGTAATCGCCAAAGGTATCGCAGAGAAAATCGGCCTTCCCGCCGGTATTCTCCAGTACGCTCCCACCGGCAAGGACAAGATTGTGACCGACGTTCCCATCCCGGACCACAAGGTGGGTATGCAGCTCATCCTGGCCGCACTGACCGACAAGAACACCGGCGTGCTCAAGTCCCTGGAAGACATCGAAGCGGTGGGCCACCGCATCGTGCAGGGCGGCGACTTCTTCTCCGGCTCCGTGCTGGTGAACGACGACGTCCTGGACAAGATTACCTTCTGCGCAGACTTTGCTCCGCTGCACAACCCCGCCCATCTGCTGGGCATCCGCGCCATGCAGGAAGTGCTTCCCAGCGTGCCCCAGGTAGTTACCTTCGACACCGCCTTCCACCAGACCATGCCCTCTTACGCCTATATGTACGGTCTTCCGTACGAATACTATGAGAAGTATCGCGTCCGCCGTTACGGCGCCCACGGCACTTCTCATCAGTTTGTAGCCGGCGTAGGTGCCAAGCTGGCCGGCCTGGACATCAACAATTCCAAGATCATCACCTGCCACCTGGGCGCCGGCAGTTCCATCTGCGCCATCCAGAACGGCAAGTGCGTGGACACTTCCATGGGCTTCACCCCGCTGGAGGGTATGATTATGGGTACCCGCGTGGGTAACATCGACGCCAACGCCGTGCTGTACCTGGAGAAGAAACTGGGTGTGGATCCCGACGAAATGACCAACATCCTCAACCGCAAGTCCGGCTTCCTGGGCATTTCCACCAAGACGTCCGACGCCCGCGAACTGGACGACCTCGCCAACAACGGCGATCCCAAGGCCAAACTGGTGTTCAAGAAGTACACCTACGACATCATCAAGAACATCGGCTCCTACATCGCCGCCATGAACGGCCTGGACCTCATCATCTTCACCGGTGGTATCGGCGAACACAACAGCCGCCTGCGCCGCCGCGTACTGGAGAACTTCTCCTACATGGGCCTGAAGGTGGACTACGAGGCCAACGTGGCCTTCGGCGAAGACGCCATCATCACCACCGAGGATTCCAAGGTGAAGGCCGCTCTCATCTGCACCAACGAGGAACTGGTGATTGCCCGCGACACCATGCATTTAGTACTTGAAAATCAGGAATAAACAATATGATTACCAATTTTAACGAGCTGTTTGCCGAGCTTAAGGCAAAAGGGATTTGCAAGAAGATGGTGGCTGCGTGGGGCGTAGACTCCCACACCATCGAGGCCGCTTCCCTGGCTTCGGACCAGGGCTTTGTGAAGGTGACACTGGTGGGAGACAAGGATCTCATCGCCAAGGTCTGTGAGGAATGCAAGATCGATATCGCCAAGTTTGAGATTGTGGATATCAAGGACGAACTAAAGGCCGTGGCCGAGGCCGTCCGCATGGTCCACGACGGAGAAGGGGATGTCCTCATGAAGGGCCTCTGCTCCACCGACAAGTTCCTCCGCGCCATCCTGAACAAGGAAGTGGGCCTGTTGCCCCCGAAGGGCCTGCTCTCCCACGTGGGCGTGATCGAGAACCCCAATTACCACAAGCTCATCTTCATCACCGACATGGCCGTGATTCCTCAGCCGGACTTCCGCCAGAAAGTGAAGATGGCCGGTTTTGTTACCGGCGTGGCCCGCAGCTTCGGCATTGCCATGCCCAAGATTGCCTTCATTGCCGCCTCCGAGCAGATGCTGGATTCCATGCCTGCCTGCATCGAAGGTGCCATGCTG
This sequence comes from Bacteroidales bacterium, assembly GCA_017509685.1. Taxonomy (GTDB): domain Bacteria; phylum Bacteroidota; class Bacteroidia; order Bacteroidales; family UBA932; genus Cryptobacteroides. Next base: position 6,473 of record JAFWPA010000071.1, on the reverse strand, counting down.
GCCAAGATGTGCGACCGCGGCCAGATCAAGGCCATCGGCGACGGCCCGCTGGCCCTGGATGTGGCCATCGACGAGGAATCCGTCCAGATCAAGAAACTCCAGAGCCCCGTGGCCGGAGACGCCGACTGCCTCCTCTTCCCCAACATCGAAAGCGCCAACGTTTTCTGGAAGACCAATTCCAAGCTGGCCAAGGACGTCCGTCAGGCCGGTTTCCTGGTGGGCACCAAGGTTCCTTGCATCCTGGCCTCCCGCGCCGATTCCGTAGATGTAAAGTTAAACTCGATTGCTTCGGCAGTCATGTCTGTTAAATAAATTATGCGTAAATACATTGTTGCGGGCAACTGGAAAATGAATACCACCGTGCCCGAAGGCGTAGAACTCGCCAAAGCTGTTGTTGCAGCCGCCAAAGATCTTCCTGCAAACGTAGAGCTGGTAGTGGCTCCTCCGTTCACGCACCTGGCCCTGGTGGCCGATGCCCTCAAGGGTTCCAAGGTGAAACTGAGCGCCCAGAACTGCGCCGACCACGAGAAAGGCGCCTACACCGGTGAAGTGGCTGTGAACATGCTCACCTCCATCGGCTGCGAATATACCATCCTGGGACACAGTGAGCGCCGTCAGTACTATGGTGAGACCGATGAAAAACTGGTTGTGAAGACCCAGCTGGCCCTGGCCGCCGGCCTTAAGGTGATCCTCTGCGTGGGTGAGAACCTGGAAGAGCGCGAAGCTAACAAGCACTTCGACGTTGTGACCGCCCAGACCAAGAACGTGCTGTACAACTTCACGGCAGCCGACATGAAGAACATCGTGATTGCCTACGAGCCCGTTTGGGCTATCGGCACCGGCAAGACCGCTACGGCCGCCCAGGCTCAGGAAATCCACGCCTGCATCCGCAACGTCATCGAGGCCAAGTTCGGCGCTCAGGTGGCCGACGACATGACCATCCTGTACGGTGGCTCCTGCAAGCCTTCCAACGCCAAGGAACTCTTCGCTGAAAAGGATATCGACGGCGGCCTCATCGGCGGCGCCGCCCTCAAGGCCGAAGACTTCCTGGGAATTGCCACTTCCTTCTAGGTCTCCAGGGACATATAAACACAAAAAACCGGGTCTTTGAGCGAACGCTCTTGGACCCGGTCTTTTGACGTGTACTAAAACCTAAACCTATTATATAGATGCAGGTAAAAATAAAATGTTGCAGAAAAAATGAATTTTCTGCAACATTTTTTGTAATTGTGAAAAAAACTTACTTGGAAGCTTCCACAGAAACCTTACGGAATTCCTTGAGGTCCTTCATGATCTGGAGGGCGGCCTTACGGGCACGGGCACCGGCGGCTTTGTTACCCTTTACTACCTGGGCCTCGGCGTTCTTTGCGAATTCAGCGATTTCGGCGTTGATTTTTTCTACAAGCTCTTTCATTGTACTTAAAGTTTTATTGGTTTGTTAATGTATGTATCATAACTTGTTGCAAGTTAGCCATTTTTTTTGAACCACAAAACAATTTTCCAATATTTTTTTACATTTCAGGTGCCTCAGGACCATTTTTTTCCGTTTTTGGCCGGGTGTTCACAGAATTCATGGCCCTTTGGATGCCAATGGTAGACATGTCCTTGATACCCTGTATGATACGGGTTGCCAGGGCAGGCACCTGGGCTTTCTCCTCTTCGGACAAATCTCCCAGCACATAATCCACCTGTCCGCCGCGGGTAAATTCGTTGCCGATACCCACGCGGATGCGGGCCCACTGCTCCGTCTCCAGGCACTGGGCAATGTTCTCCAGGCCGTTGTGCCCGCCGGAGGAACCGTTGGCGCGCATGCGCAGCGTCCCGAACGGCAGGTTCAGGTCGTCGGAGATCACGATGAGGTTTTCCGGGGGAAGGTTCAGCGTCTGCATCCAGTAGCGCACGGCCTTCCCGCTCAGGTTCATGTAGGTGGAAGGTTTCAGGAGAACGAACCATCGGCCCTTGAAGGGAACCTCGGCCACGTCTCCGTAGCGGTCTGTCTTAAAAAGGACATTGGATGCCTGAGCCCAGGCATCCAATACCATAAATCCCATGTTGTGCCTGGTGTGGGCGTATTCGGCGCCTATATTGCCCAGGCCAACTACCAGGTAGGTAGCTCCCATTATTCGGCGTTGCCAGCCTTGGCAGCTTCCTGAGCGGCCTGCTGCATGGCACGGGTGGTCTTCACGGAGCAAATGATGGTGTTCTTGTCGGAGACAATCTGCAGGCCCTCGAACTTGAGGTCACCAGCCACCATGCGCTTGTCCAGGTCCAGCGGAGTTACGTCGATATCCAGCTGATCCGGGAGGTTCTTCATGAGGCCGCAAACCTTGAGGCTGCGAGCGCTCTGAACGAACTTACCACCAGCCTGTACACCCTTGGGGTGACCGGTGATGTTCAGCGGAACGGAGATAACGATGGGTTTCCTTTCGTTGACGGCGAGGAAATCCACGTGCAGGCAGTTGTCCTCTACCGGGTGCCACTGGTACTCGTGGGCCACGGCGGTGTAGGTCTTGCCACCCAGTTCCAGATCCACGATGTAAGAGGCGGGCGTGTGGGTGAGACCCTTCAGCTCCTTCTCAACGACGGTGAAGAGGATGTTTTCCTTGATGTCCTGGCCATAGAGGTTGCAGGGAACCAGGCCCTGGGCGCGGAAAGCCTTGATGGCGGCCTTGTTGCCCTTCTGGCGGATTTCGCCTTTAAGCGTAAAATGCTTCATTGTTTTTGTTTGTTAAAATGTGTTACTCAGTGCTCTGTTTCAAGCACCCCATTGCACCAAAAAGGCTCGCTGCCTTTTTAAAGCCCGCAAAGATAGTAATAAATTATGAATCACACAAGTTATTTTCTGGGATGATGCTCCAGAACGGACTTGTGCCAGGTCTTGGTGTCTATGTGCGTGTAGATTTCCGTGGTGAGGATGCTCTCGTGGCCCAGCATTTCCTGAACTATACGGAGGTCCGCGCCGTTTTCAATCAGATGGGTGGCGAAGGAGTGGCGGAACGTGTGGGGAGAGATTTCCTTCCGGATGCCGGCTACCATGGCCTGCTCCTTCACCAGGTTAAAGATGGAGACGCGGCTCAGGGGTTTGCCGAAGCGGTTCAGGAAGAGGATGTCCTCGAATCGGCGTTCCGCGGGGATGGGACGGTCCGGCAGGTACGCGCGGATGGCATCGGCCGCTATCTCTCCCAGTGGCACCAGGCGCTGTTTGTCGCCTTTGCCGATGACGTCCACGAAGCCCTCGTCCAGGTGCACGTGGGAGATGCGAAGGCCGGCAGCTTCGCTCACGCGCAGGCCACAGCCGTACAAGACTTCCAATATGGCCCGGTCTCTCTTACCGAAAGGCTTGCGCAGGTCCACAGACTCCAATATGGCCGTTACTTCTTCTACCGAGAGCACGGCCGGGAGATACTTGCCCAGCTTGGGCGCATCTACGCGGTCGCAGGGGTTCTCCTGCACCTCGCCTTCCTGTACGCACCAGTCGAAGAAACTGCGCAGGGAACTCAGCAGCCGTGCGGTGCTACGCTTGGAAAGCCCCCGCGCCGTCACCTGTCCCAGGTACTTTTCGATATCGGCTGTGCCGATGGCCCTGGGCGCCAGGTCCACCGCCTCCAGGAACGACTCTACATCGTGACAGTAGGATGCCACCGTGTTGGGTGACATCCTACGCTCGATACGAAGATAATTCCTGTAGTCTTTAATCAAAGTATGCCGTACTTTTTGCCGTATTCCATCATCTGGCCCAGGTAATCGTCGGTGTACACGGGGACGTAGTCCACAATGGCGCCGTCTTTCTCCACGGGCACGATTTCGGGGTTCACGAAGCCGCCGTAGGGTTTCAGATTCAGGGCCTTGTAGCGTTCCAGGACCTCTTTGTGCAGTTCCGGGTCAATGTTCACGGCATAGGTCTCGATGAGCGCCTTGCCGGCTTCGTAGTCGCCTTCGCTCTTGATGCGCTGGACTTCGGCCAGCAGCTGCGCGAACAGGGCGCGGAGTTTCACGTAGTCGTTCACCACGAAGTACGTCTTGCCGTCGCGGACTTTCTTCTCGATGACCTTGTCCTGGGCGCCTTTCTCATAGCACCATTCGGCGATGAGCTTGCGGTTCTGCATGTGGGCTTCGGTGTTGGGACGGCCCAGCTCCACGCGGGTGAACTGCACCATGAGGCCGTTCCTTATATAATTGGCATATTCGGCCTTGTAAGCCTCGGGATCGGGCATAATGCCCAGCTCCACCATCTTGGGATCGGCGGTGTAATACAGGCCGAAGAGGTCTGCGCGCGCCTCCTCCAGGGCCGATGCATATTCGCCCATGGCGGTGGTGCTCACGCCGGGAAGCAGCTGGCCGGAGCCGTGGCCCAGGCACTCGTGGAGGTCCGTGTGGATTTCATCGGCCAGGGTGCCCCACTTCTTGGCCAGTTCTACCTCTTTCTTATTATAGGCGAACTCGGTGAGGGTGCTGGTGGGCATCTCCTGGGAGCTGTAGTCGTAGGTGTGCGTGATGTTGGCGATGGTCACGCTCTTGGAGCCGTGCTCCTTGCGAATCCAGTCGGCGTTGGGCAGATTGATGCCGATGGGCGTGGACGGATAGCTGTCGCCGGCCAGACACACGGCATTGATGACCTTGGCGCTGATGCCTTTCACCTTGGCCTTCTTGAAGCGGGGGTCAACGGGGGAGTGGTCCTCGAACCACTGGGCGTTGGCGCTCAGGATCTCCGTACGCTTGGAGGCTTCGAAGTCCTTGATGTTCACATAGCCTTCCCAGGCGCCCTTGCGGCCCAGGGGATCGTTGTAGTCCTCTACGAAGCCGTTGATGAAGTCTACGGTGCCGATGGTATCCTTCACCCACTCGATGTTGAAGGCATCCCACTTGCGCAGGTCGCCGGTCTGGTAGTATTCGATGAGCAGGCCCAGGGCGCGCTTCTGGATGTCGTTTTCGGCCACGGCCTGCGCCTTGGCCAGTTCCTCGCAAATCCTGGTGATGGCGGCGTCATAGATTCCGCCTACTTTCCAGGGAAGTTCCACCACTTTGCCTTTGGCGTCCTTCACCACCTTGGTGTTGAGGCCGTAGGAGATGGGCTCGGGGTCCTTGGGGTCCACGATGCCGGCGTAGTACTTCTCCACTTCATCGCGCGTGACACCGTCGTAGAAATTGACGGCCGATTCCTTCACGATGTCGCCGGACGTATCGGTAGACCGGCGCTGGGGGTACACGGCGGGGTTGTAGATGATGTCCAGCAGGCCGTCATCGGCCACACCGGCCTGGGCCATCAGCCCGGCGAAATAGTCCTGGCTGCAGGCGGGGAAAATCTTGTCTTCGGCGTAGTGGTGATGGATGCCGTTGGAGAAGAAGACGCGCTTGGCGTACACCAGGAAATCCTGGTACTCCGGGGCTTCGCGGTTGATGCCGTCGGCCTCAATAATGGCCTCCAGCGCGTGGCGCACGCGCAGATTCTCCTTGCAGTTCTGGTCCCAGAGGATGTCCCGGCCCCACTTGGCGGCTTCGGCCAGATGGAACGCGTATTCCTTCTGCTGCAGCGTGAGGTTCTCCCAACCGGGAATCTGGTAACGCATCACCTTGAGGTCAGCGAAGGAGTCAATGGTATACTTGAAATCGGAAGCGGATTCGCTCTTGCAGCCGGCCAGGGAAGCGGCCACACCTGCCATCATCATCATTTTTACGAGTTTATTCATATCTTGTTTTTTACAATTGACAAAGTTAATAAATAATCGTTAACTTTGTATTTTAGTAATTATGCGTTTGCGCAGATTCATATGGGCTTTGCCGGTGCTGCTGTCACTGGTCTTCTCCTGCCGGGAAACCGATTTCACCCCGGACAGCGGGAGCGCGGAACCTTATACCCCGCCCACCCGCGGGGAAGTCCGGGAGACGCGTAAGGTGATGGTGATGTATTCCGCCGGCTTCAACAGTATCTCCTACGCTCTGTCCCAGGACCTGCGGGAGATGGCCAGCGAAGGCTTTGTCCCGGAGGATAAAACCCGCGCAGACCACATCCTGCTGGTGTTTTCCCGCCAGAATACCGACGGCTATTCCAACCCCCAGGCGCCGGTGCTGTACCGCCTGTACAAGAATGCCGAGGGCACGGTGGTGCAGGATACCCTCCTTCGCTTCCGGCCGGAGGACCAGGCCTCGGACCCCGAAATCCTGCGGCAGGTGATGGAATTCGCCCGAGACCGTTATCCGGCCAGCGGTTACGGCCTGGTGGTTTCTTCCCACGCCTGCGGATGGCTGCCGTCCAAGAACAGCCCGTCGGCCAAGTCGGTGAAATCCATCATGCAGGACGCCGACACCGGCAACATCCACGAGATGGAGCTGGGGGATTTCGTATCGGCCCTGCCTTATAAACTGGACTACGTGATGCTGGACGCCTGCTTCATGGGCTGCGTAGAGGTGGCCTGGGCGCTCCGGGAAAAGGCCCGGTGGGTGGGATTCTCGCCCACGGAGATTATGTCCGACGG
>JAFWPA010000070.1 GCA_017509685.1 Bacteroidales bacterium | reverse complement strand
TCACCCGGGATTTCGCCTTCGGCGACATCCCTGCCCGCCTGCGGCGGGCTTTGCAAAGAGCTGAAAAAGAGCACTTTAAAGCCGAAACTTTAAAGTGCTCTTTCCCATCTCTTTGCGGTGAGTGAGGGATTCGAACCCCCGTTGCGCTCGCACGCAAACCTGTTTTCGAGGCAGGCTCCTTCAACCACTCGGACAACTCACCGGTTGGGGGTTGCAAAGTTACGAATTATTTTGGACTTTGCAACCGGGAGGGAGCTATTTGAACCACTCGGTGAGGTGGTCTTTGGCGTAGAAGTAATAGACTGCCAGGCCCAGCCAGCTGGTGAGGAGGACCACGATGGAGGTGATGAACTTACCGGCGGGGGAGATGTTTTTCTTAAGGATGTCAAGAACGGCCAGTACGGACAGGACAATACCGGCGATGTAGATAATGGTTCCCATAGAATTGTCGATTTAATTATTATTATTCAAAGTTACTAAAAATTCGGTAATACGCCAATGCCGGGGCGGTCTGGGAGGGACAGCTTTCCGGCAACGACTTTCACGCCGTCGAAGCGGTCGTTGGCGATGAGGAGGTTGCCGTCCAGGTCGGCGAAATCCACGTAAGGGGAGAGTTGGGCGGCGGCGCTAACGGCGCAGGAGGTTTCGGTCATACAGCCCACCATTACTTTCAAGCCCAGGGCCCGGGCCAGCTGGGCCATCTTCCAGCCTTCGCGCATGCCGGTGCATTTCATCAACTTGATGTTGATGCCGGAGTAGACGCCTTTCACCGAAGGGACATCGGCCAGGCGCTGGATGCTTTCATCGGCAAAGATGGGGAGGGGAGAGTGCTCCGTGAGCCAGGCGTTGTCGTCTATGCGTTCCTTGGCCATGGGCTGCTCTACCATCACCACGCCCTGCTCCTTGAGCCAGAAAATTTCGTCCAGGGCCTTGGAACGGTCTTTCCAGCCCTGATTGGCGTCAACGGCCAGGGGGACACGGGTCACTTCCCGGATGGTGCGGATCATCTCTTCGTCGGTGTCCAGGCCCACCTTTACCTTTAATATATTGAACTTTCCAACGGCTTCCAGCGTCTTCTCCCGCACTACGTCGGGGGTGTCGATGCCGATGGTGAACGTGGTGGACGGCGCCTTCTGGGCGTCCAGTCCCCACAACTTGTACCATGGCTGGCCGATGAGTTTGCCCACGAGGTCGTGCAGGGCGATGTCCACGGCCGCCTTGGCAGCGGAGTCTCCGGGCGACAGGCTGTCCACGTAGGCCAGGATGTCCTCCAACTGGAACGGGTCCGTGAACTGCTCCAGGTCCACCTTCTCCAGGAAGGCCGATACCGTAGCCACGCTCTGTCCCAGGTAAGGGGGCATGGATGCTTCGCCGTAGCCGGTAACGCCTTCATATTCAATCTCTACCTGCACATCGGGCGTGGTGGTGCGGCTGTAGGATGCCACCGTAAAGGTGTGGCGGAGCTGCAGCTCATAGGGGAAGTACTTCAGGTGCAGCTTGCCGTCCCCTTTGAGGACGTTGAAGCGCTGCGGACCGCCCGCGCAACCCACCAGGGCCACTCCTGCGGCCGCCAGGGCCGATGTCTTGAGGAAGTCTCGTCTATTCTGCATAATACGGATTGCTGAGGGTGGTGTTGAGGCCTTCGTGGATGTCCACGAAGGGAAGGATGGATCCGCCGAAGAGGTATCGGCCTGTATTGAAGGCGTCGTACTGGGGGTCTTCGGGGTTGAAGCTGCCTATCTGCACCAGGCCCATGGAGTGGATGAAGCGGCCGTCGCCCAGGTAAAAGCCCACGTGGCTCACGCGGGGGTTGCCTTCTTCGTCCCATCGGCCGAAGAAAACGAGGTCGGCGGGCAGCAACTGCTCCCGGTCCATGATGCGCACGCCCACCCGGCTCTGCGGTCCGGCGTCCCGGGGGGCGATGATGTCGTGCATGAACAGGACTGCACGTACAAAGCCGCTGCAGTCCGTGCCCTTGGGCGACATCCCCGCCCAGATGTAGGGCGTTCCCAGCATACTTTTGGCGGTCTTCAGGATGGCTTCCGGGCTCTTGTCCAGCTGCTTGCGCCAATCGGCCTCCGGAAGGGCGTCGGTCTTGTGCACGTAGCCTTCGCGGCCGTCGGGGAAGCCCACCTTGAGCCAGCAGCCTTGCCGGCCCAGGAGCTTGAGGCGGTCACCTCCCACGATGTCGGAGATGGTGGGGCTACGCCGGGAAGGACCCTGGTATACGGTGCCGTACAGGGCCGTGACCACCACCTTGGGGGCGGCGTTCCAGTCGTGATAATCTTCCCATTTCATACGGGTTATAGCTGCGTAATGCACCCAGCCGGTATAGTTGTCCGGAGTTTGGACTTCCGGCCAGGGATTGCCGTTGTCACTGATTTGCAGGATGTGGACGGGCGTGCCCAGAAGGGCCTGGGATACCATCTCGGCATCGAAGTTGGCCGTTGCGCGCATGTTGCACACAGAGATGTTCACCACGCCGTATTCTGCCTCCTGGGCTTGCGCGGCCAGGACGGCGAAGAGGGCTGCCAGGGTTATAAGGATTCTTTTCATTGGGCTAATTCATATACCTTCTCTCTCACACAGGCGGCCCACTGAAGGTCTGTTTTTTCGGAGGTGAAACTTTCCCAGGGGATGGGCTTGCCGATAACCATCTTGAAGTGCTTCCCGCGGCAACGGAACATTTCGTCCGGGAGGGTGAACATGGCCAGGTTCTGGCCGATGCCCAGGAAGCCGGTAATCTTGTCCAGCCGATAGAAGCGTTTGGAATTCTGGCCGGAGAACCAGATGGGAATCACGTCCCGGTGCGTCTGCCGGCTCTTGGTGACAAAGGTCTTCTGCCAGGGGAGGTCCTGGATTTTTCCGTCAATCTTGCGGGAGCAGGCACCGGCGGGGAAGAACAGCACCTGGCGCTCGCTCTTGAAGGCCTGGTCCAGCAGTTGCACCAACTCCCGGGACTGGGCGCTGCTCATCTTGTTCACGGGGATGAGATAGTTGGCCAACTGCTTGATGTGCAACAGGAAAGCGTTGGCTGCCGTAATCACCTTTCCGTCGTATTTCTTGGCCAGCCAGGCAATTTCGATACCCGCATCGGCCCCGCCCAACGGGTGGTTGGAGACGAAGGTGAAAAGGCCTTCGGCGGGGATGTTCTCCTCGCCAATCACTTCCACCGTCACGTCCAGTTCCCGGAAGAAGTCTTCCACAAACTCCCACCCCACTAATCCCTTGCGGAAGTTGCGGTTGAAGTCTTCTTCGTGAACCAGTTTGCGGATAAAGCTCATGATGGGCCGCGGCAGCAGTTTGCCGTGGTTCACTTTTCTCACGACAGCATCGGTGTCTATGAGAATGGATTCATTCTGGGGCATTTCCATAGACACAAAGGTACAAAAAAAAGACATCCGAAGATGTCTCTTTTTTCAACGTTGTTTAGAAAACGTCAGGTTCGCTTCCCTTGTTCTCTTCGTTTTCGAAGCGGGGCTTGCGGGGTCCTTCGTGACGGGGACGTTCGCTGTGACGGTCGCCGCCTTCGCGACGCGGTCCGCGGCTTTCCTTGCGGTCGCCTTCCCGGCGGGGTCCGCGGTCACCGCCTTCGCGGCGCGGGCCACGGCCTTCGCGCTTGGGCTCCACATAACCTTCGGGCTTGTCGGTGAGGGCGCGCATGGAAAGGCGCATCTTGCCGGTCTTGGCATCAATCTCCAGGAGCTTGACATCGACCTCGTCACCCACCTTCAGGACGTCTTCCACTTTCTCGGTCTTGCCCCAGGCAATCTCGCTCACGTGGAGCAGGCCTTCCTTACCGGGCAGGATCTCGATGAAGGCACCGAATTCCAGGATGCTCACCACCTTGCCGTGGTATACCTGGCCGGCCTCGGGAACGGCGCAGATACCCTTGATCTTCTCCAGCGTGGCGTCCATGGCAGCCTTGTCGGTGCCGAAGATGTCCACAACACCCTTGGTGGTGCCGTCTCCGTTGTCCACCTCGTCGATGGTGATGGTGGTGCCGAATTCCTTCTGCATACCCTGGATGGTCTCGCCGCCCTTGCCGATAACGGCGCCGATGAACTCGGCCGGGATCTCGATCTGGACCATGCGGGGCACGAAGGGCTTGTAGTCCTCGCGAGGCTCGGGGATGGTCTTGAGCATTTCGCCCATGATGTGCAGACGTCCCTGACGGGCCTGCTCCAGGGCCTTCTCCAGCACTTCGTAGGACAGGCCGTCCACCTTGATGTCCATCTGGGTGGCGGTGATACCGTCCTTGGTGCCGGTTACCTTGAAGTCCATGTCGCCGAGGTGGTCTTCGTCTCCGAGGATATCGGTGAGGATGGCATAACGGTCGTTGGGGTGTGTCTCGTCGGTGATCAGGCCCATGGCCACGCCGGCTACCGGCTTCTTGATCTTGACACCGGCATCCATGAGGGCCAGGCAGCCGCCGCAGACGGAAGCCATGGAGGAGGAACCGTTACTTTCCAGGATATCGGAAACTACGCGTACGGCGTAGGGGAATTCGGGAGCCGTGGGAATCACGGGCTTGAGGGCGCGCATGGCGAGGTTGCCGTGGCCGATCTCACGACGGCCGGTGCTGCGCTGGGGCTTTGCTTCGCCGGTGGCAAAAGGAGGGAAGTTGTAGTGCAGGACAAACTGCTGGTCGTCCTGGATAAGGACCTCGTCCATCTCCTTCATGTCCATCTTGGTGCCGAGGGTTACGGTAGCGAGGGACTGGGTTTCACCGCGGGTGAAGATGGCGCTGCCGTGGGCGCAG
>JAFWPA010000069.1 GCA_017509685.1 Bacteroidales bacterium | reverse complement strand
GCCGATGGCGAAAAGGACGCGCTCGAAGGGCACCTTGCGCGAATCCCGCAGGCTTTGCAGGAAACGCTGGGCGCTGCGCTCCTTCCAGCCTTCCAGTTGCAGGAGCTGCCCTTCGGTGAGGGAGTACAAATCGGCCGGGGAATGCACCAGGTTCAGGTTATACAGCTGATCCACGGTGGCTTCGCCGGCCAGGATATTCATCGCTTTACGGGACAGGAAATGCAGGATGCGGCCCTTGATCTGGGTGGGGCATCCGGTAGTGTTGGGGCAGAACCAGCGGGCTTCGCCTTCCGGCTTCACCAGCGGGGTTCCGCAGTCCGGGCACACCTGGGGGAATACGGGCCTCTGGGCGCCGGGACGTCGCTTGAAGGGCTCTACGGCCGTGATCTTGGGGATGATTTCCCCGCCTTTTTCCACGTATACCCAGTCTCCTTCGTGAATGTCCAGGGCGCGGATCTGGTCTTCGTTCACCAGCGTAGCGCGCTTGACCATGGTGCCACTCAAGAGCACGGGCTCCAGGTTGGCCACAGGCGTTACCGCTCCCGTGCGGCCCACCTGGTAGTCGATGGAGAGGATGGGCGTGCAGGCCTGTTCGGCCTTGAATTTATATGCCACGGCCCAGCGGGGGCTCTTGGCGGTGAAGCCCAGCTGCCGCTGGACGGCCATCTCGTTGATCTTGATTACAATGCCGTCCGTGGCATAGGGAAGGTCCTTGCGGGCGGTATCCCAGTGGCCGATGAAGTCTTCTATTTCGGCGATGCTGCGGCAGATTTGCCGATGCTCGGATACAGGCAAGCCCCAGCTCTGAGCAGCCTTGAGGGCTTCGTCGTGGGTGGGGTAGTCCACCTGGCCCGCCGGGATGTGGTACAGGGTGCAGAAGAGGCCTCTTTTGCCCACTTCCTGCGGATCCTGCAGCTTGAGCGAACCGCTGGCGGCGTTTCGGGGATTGGCAAACAGGGGCTCTTCCTGGAGTTCCCGTTCGTGGTTCAGGCGGTCGAAGGACTCGTAGGGCATCAGGATTTCCCCGCGGATTTCAAACTCCTGCGGCCAGCCGGTGCCATGCAGTTTGTGCGGGATGTTGGCAATTTTAAGGGCGTTACGGGTGACGTCGTCTCCCTGCACGCCGTCCCCACGGGTGAGGGCCCTGAACAGCACGCCGTCCTTGTATGTGAGGCAGATGGCCGTGCCATCGAACTTGAGTTCGCAGCAATATGTGAAGGCGGTGTCAATGGACTTGGATGCGCGTTCGGCGAATTCCTCCACCTCCTGAATGCTGTAGGTGTTGCCCAGGGACAGCATGGGATATTTGTGAGGGTATTTGGCGAAGCCGCTTTCGGGGGTGTTTTCCTCCTCCAGGTCCGACCCCACTTTGCGAGTAGGGGAGTCCGGCGTTGCGTATTGCGGATACTGCGCTTCCAGGTCTTCCAGTTCGTGCATGAGCTGGTCGTACTCGAAGTCGCTCATCGTGGGTGCATTCTCCACATAATACTTCCGGCTGTTCTCCCAGAGAATAGCCTTCAGCTCTTCAATCCTGTTCTTTGCCTCGATGGTATCCATACGTTCTTTGTGGCGGTTATACGCGCCGCTGTTCGCAGCGTGCGTGCGCGCATATGCGTGCACAAAAGACAAAGATAATGAAAAATTGCCGTACGTGCAATATTTCGTACGACGCCCCGCTACGGCCTCCAGCATCTCCCAGGTCACGTTTTAAGCCTTTTTCGTAGCCTGACACGTGCTGCAGCATCTCCCAGGGCACGATTTGGCCCTTTTTCGTGCCTTGACGCGTGCTGGGACTGGCACAATTTAACAGGTAACACCCTCCGGATTCGACGAAAAACTCCTATCTTTACAAAACATTTGCAAAAAACAACCATACCATACTATGAAACATCTCCGATTATTCCTTTTGTGCCTTCTGCTGATGGGTTGGGGCGCAAGTGCACAGACCACCCGCGAGGAACTGCTGTCCAACATGCCTCTCACAGCCGGCAATTATGCCGCTTACCCGGCTCCTACAGGTCACATCACGCCAGCGCCGGCGGGGTATGAGCCGTTCTATATCAGCCATTACGGCCGTCACGGTTCCCGGTATATGACCAGCGACAAGGCCTATAAGCGCCTGAACAAACAGCTGGACAGCGCCTTGACGCTGGGCCTGCTCACGGAATACGGCAAGGACGTGCGCAACAGGCTCATCCTGGCATCGGCCGATGCCAAAGGCCGCGCCGGCACCCTCACCACGCTGGGCGCCAGGCAGCACAAAGCCATTGCCCGCAGGATGTTTGACAACTATCCTTCCCTGATGCAGGAGCCCCTCACTGTAACGGCCAACGCCACCACTTCCGGCCGCGTGATCAGGAGCATGGAGAACTTCTGCGAGGAACTTGCCATTCTGAATCCGAGTTACCAGATTACCACCGCCGCCCGGGAAGAGGACCACGCCTACCTCAAGGCCAACAAAGCCATCGTGCTGCCCGAAGCACCCCTGGACGACGAACTCTACCACAAACTGAAGAAGTTCCGCAAGAAAATGATGACCTGGAGCCCCCAGATGGAATCCATGTTCACCGACGTGAAGAAGGCCCAGAGCTTTATCGACCCTTACACCTTCGCCGACGACATGGATAATGTGGCGGCCGATATGTACTGCCTCCCCGAGCTCCGCATCAACTTTGATGATGTCCTTGGAGAGGAAGGCATGATCAACGGATTCCGCTCCTACAACGCCGCCTGGTGCCTCTGGGAAGGCCTGATGCCTGGTTCCAAGAAGTCCTACTACCGCATTTATCCTCTCCTTCAGAACTTCCTGGACGAGGCCGATAAGGTCATTGCAGATGGCGGCAAAGCCCTTCGCCTCCGCTTCGGCCACGACAGCGTGGTGCTTCCCTTCGCCTTCGCCCTGGGCTTCCCCGAAGCCACCGGTGCCACCGACGATATGGAGAACTTGCACCTCACCTTCTCCATCTTCCGCCTCATCCCCATGGGCGCCAACATCCAGTGGGTCTTCTTCCGCAAAAAAGGCAGCAAGGACATCCTGGTCAAATTCCTGATGAACGAGAACGAAACCGCCATCCCCATCAAGACCAACTGCTACCCCTACTACCACTGGAAAGATGTAGAAGCCTACTACCGCAAAATGATTGAAGACGCCCACCTGGTCTACGAGAACTAAGGCGTCTGCGCCAATACCAACACCGTCCGTGTGCATTTGGGGCCTCCAGTGCACACGGACACCGTGGAGAGGGTGCGCCTCCGGTCAGCAGCCAAAAAAGGGGCTGCACCGGTCGCTTTGCGTCCAACTCCTCCTTTTGGTCACGCCTTGCGGCGTGCCCAACGTCGTCAAACAAGTTCCGCAATCCCGCTTGCGCGGGACCGCTCCCTGCACAGGCTCTCCCACGTCCCCTTTTTTGGCAATTCCCTTTGGCGCATCCCTCTCCCCGATGTCCAGATGCCGTCACTAGGGGCGTAGATCCTTCGCCCCAGCACGTGTCAGGGCAATATTTTGGCTGTTTTCTGCTTTGACACGTGCTGCAGCATCTCTCAGAGCGGTATTTTGCGGTTTTCTTGCTTTGAGACGTGCTACTTGTCGACTCAGATGTGGAGCACGCGCCGTTTAGAGCAGAAACCGGCGCCGCAGAAGAAAGTATTTCACGAAAAAGCTGGGTTTTGTTGCATTATTACTATTCTTTTAATAACTTTGCATCGGAAGGGGGGATAGTAAATGGGTTCGCCCCATTCTGTCCCCTCAAACCTTCCAAAACTGACCACCCCTCGATCGGGGTGGCTTTTTTGTTCCATCCTGTTTCCAATTGTTCTCCGATGGCGATGATAATGTTGGATGTCTGCCAAACTCCTTTACTCTTGGGACTCGAATTGGCAAGTCTGATTCCCTCGTTAACTCTGTTTTCTGAATAAAGATCCTTATTTGGAAAATAAAAGATTACCGTTTTAGCATGCTGTTGCTCCGCGTCCAGCAGTTTGGTGCTGATGCTCCATGTTCCTAACCCTTCAATTGCTTTAATTTCAACTGGAATATCATTTAATAGACCATCACAGATTCTATTTCCTTCTGAACTGATTTCGGATTCTAGTATGATTCTGTCCCCATTTTTTCTGAGGATTTCAAGTACCTTCCTTTCATAATCTCCTCGACGATCCGCAAATACTCCTTTCTGTTTGTCGAATTTATGAAAACGATGAACGGCACTTACTCCGCCCGATTCTTCGTCGAACGTAACATCTAGATAATCATTGTTTTGGCATAGTCGAAGGAACTCATTATAGTTCTCTTCTCGCCTTAAATCTGAGCTCTCCATGGCAAGACGTGTTAAGCTTCCAACACGTCTACCCCTCCCAACGAATCGAAAGTACTTATGCGAAGATAAGGATTAATGCAAAGATATCCAAGCGAATTTCTTACCTTTGTTCCTATGAAACGAATTCTTATACTTCTTACGGCGCTGCTCATTGCGGTGACGGCGGCGGCTCAGGTGGGCCGGTATCAGAATATCAGGGTGTTGTATCCGGGGTATTCACTTCGGTTCGATACGGCTACGGGGGAATTGATTTCCATTCACTATGACAGTGAGCAGGAGGCAAATTTGGAGGCGGTGATTTCTCCTAAGCAGAGTCATAACCATCATCATACGGGCCGATATGAATTCCGCCGTACAAGGCAGCTGGGGACTTATCAGATTTTCGATACTTCCACGGGTAAGTATACCACGGTGAAGTGGACGCCGGTGGACAAGGACGGAAAGGAAATAGAGGCGAGCATCGACACGGCCCTGGCCAATGCCAAGGACAAGCTCCGTAAGGCGCTGAAGAGCCTGGAGGAGAGTCTGGAGAGCCTGTAATCGTGTGAAGGCATTGACGGCGAATACGGCCATTACCTCCCTCCCGGCGTTTGGCATTGCGGGGGAGGTGAACCGCATGCTGGCACAGCGTACGCGGCTCATTGTGACGGCGCCGCCGGGGGCTGGCAAATCCACCGTTCTTCCCTTGACCATCCTCGAGGCTTTTCCAGAGGGGAAAATCCTTATGCTGGAGCCCCGGCGGGTGGCGGCGCGGCAGATTGCCGAGCGTATGGCCTTTCTGCTGGGGGAGCCTGTGGGCAAAACCGTCGGCTACCGTATTCGTTTTGAGACAAGGGTGTCCCGGGAGACCCGTATCGAGGTACTCACCGAAGGGATTCTGACGCGCATGCTCGTCGAGGACCCTGCCCTGGAGGGGGTATCGGCCGTCATTTTCGACGAGTTCCATGAGCGGAACCTGCAGAGTGATGAGGCGCTGGCCCTGACACGTCAGGCGCAGGCGCTCCTGCGGGAAGATTTGCGCATTGTCATTATGTCGGCCACCATCGATACGGAGGCACTTTCCAAAACCCTGGACGCTCCTGTCATTCAAAG
>JAFWPA010000068.1 GCA_017509685.1 Bacteroidales bacterium | reverse complement strand
CCCAGGACCTGCGCGTGGCCCTTCAGGACCGCTTCGGCGGGCAGGGGACGGGCTTTTTTCCGGCGCTCAGCAACGTTCCGTCGGCCAGCATCAGCAAGGTGGCCAGCGGGAACTTCGTGCAGTACACCATGTACGGGGATTCCACCACGGTGCGGGCCGGGCACAACCGTTACGGGCCCCTGGCGCAGGTGGTCCAGCTCACCGGCGGCGGTACTATCACCCTGCGCGGAAGCAAGAACAAGAATGCGCGTGAGGGTGTGAAGAAATTCAGCAGCGTGAGCCTCCTCTACGGCCGTCCTTCCCAGGATTTTGCCGTCACGGTGGCCTCTGACACCCTGAAACCGAAGCCCGTGAAGGGCACGGGGGAGAGCGGGGTTACCCTCCTCACCTGGACGTTCCCGCGGGAGGTGGAGAAAGCCATCATCCGCATCACCGGCAGCGCAGAAATCTATGCAGTGGGGGCCGATGGCAGCAGCGGCGTGGCCGTGGACAACGTCCCGCTGCGGGGCTGCTCGGGCAACATCTTCCACCGGATCAGCGAGCCGCTGATGGCCGACAGCTTCGACCTCACCGACACACGTCTCATCATCATGCAGTTCGGCGGCAACTATATGCCTGTAACGAAGAATACCCAGATCATCGAGCAGTACCAGGAGCAGATTGCCCGCGAAATCCGGTTTTTCAAACAGGCGGCGCCCCAGGCCAGGATCCTGTTCATCGGCCCGTCCGATATGGGCAAGAGCATCAACGGACGCATCGTCACCTGGCCCCGGCTGCCGGAGATGGTGGATTCGCTCAAGGCGACCGCCCTTCGCAATGATGCCGCTTTCTGGGACCTCTTCCGGATGATGGGCGGCGAGAATTCCATGGGACAGTGGGTGAAGCACAACCCGCCCTACGCCGGCCCGGACTACATCCACTTCACGGCCGACGGCGCCCGCAAGGTGGGCGAAACCCTGGGCCAGTCCCTTCTGACCTGCTACGACTTCTATCAGCTCCGGAAAACCTATCCTAAAAAGCGGGTGCAGGAGGCCATGCGTCCATGAAGAAGCTTCTCCTCGCCGGCCTTGCAGCCCTGCTGACCGTTCTCCCCGCCAGCGCCTGGCGCGTTCCGCACTATCCCTTTGTGCGGGCCGATCTGAACGTCCTGCAGATGCCCGCCGGGGCATCGCCTACCTACGACATTTTCCTGCGCAAGCTGGATACGCTGGTGCGCACCGGCGGCACCGACGTACGCATCCTCCACGTGGGGGGGTCCCACGTACAGGGCGGTACCTGGAGCGACCGCCTGCGCCGCAACTTCCTGAGCCTGCGCTATGGGGCGGACGGCGGCCGCGGGCTGGTTTTCCCTTTCTCGGCCGCGGGCACCAACACCCCCGTGGGCTACAGCAGCTCCTACGCCGGCAACTGGGAATCCGCCACCTGCCTGCGTCCCCGCGGCGTTACGCTGGGGCTCACCGGGATGGCGGTCACCGCCAGGGACACATCGGCCCGTGTGGTCGTGGACCTGCTGCCCCGGGAGATGCACCTGATGCAGCCCCGCTATACCTTCAACCACGTGGACGTGCTGGGGGAAGGGACCCTGGAACCGGTGCTGCTGTTGAATAAGAAAGATACACTGAGAGGGGTGAAAGGGCATTTTGCCCTGCCTTATTATACAGACTGGGTACAGCTGGCCTTCGAGGGTAAGGGAGAATTCACGCTCCGCGGGCTGTATCTGGACAAGCCCAATACGGGTTTCAGCCTCATGGAAGCCGGCGTAAACGGGGCTTCCACCATCTCCTGGCTGCGCTGCGACCTTTGGGAGAAGGAACTGCACCGCGTGATGCCGGACCTGGTCATCTTCTCCATAGGCATCAACGATATCCAGGGGGCCGATTTCGATGTCCAGCGCTTCAAGGAGCGCTACCGGGAGCTCATCCTGGCGGTGCGCCGGGTGAATCCCTACTGCGCCATCCTGTTCAGCGGCATCAACGACAGCTGGCGCCGGCAGCGCGTGAACGAGCACACAGAGGCCGCCGAGGAAGCTTTCCGGGAACTGGCCAAAGAATGCGCCGGCGTGTTCTGGGACTGGTATAACATTATGGGCGGCTACGGTTCCATGGCCCGCTGGGAAGCCGCCGGCCTGGCCCAGCCGGACAAAGTGCACTTTACCCCCGCCGGCTACCGCCTGGTGGGAGACCTGCTGTTTGACGCCATGATGGAGCCTTACGGGAAATGAACCTCTGGGATATCATAAGGGACTTTCTGGTAAACCTGTTCTCCTTTGACCAGGCGCACCCGCTGCTGTTCACCCAGTTCTACTTCTGGGCGTTCTTTGCGCTGGTGTTTGCCGTATTCTCCCTGTTCCACAGCAAGGTACTGCTGCGCAATGGCTACCTGTTTGCCTGCTCGCTGTTCTTCTATTACAAGACCAGCGGCGTGTTCCTGGCCCTGCTGGTCTTTGTCATCGTCTATAACTTCTTCGCCGCTAAGGGGGTGGCCAAACTGCGCAACGAGAAGGCGCGCAGCGCACTCACGGCCTTCAGCGTAGTGGTGGACCTGGGCCTTCTGGCCTACTTCAAATACGCCTATTTCATCACGGACTTCGTGAACAACCTGTTCGGCCTGTCCATCCAGGTGCACGACGTCCTGGGCGAGTTCCTGAACATGTGCATGGGCGTTTCCGTCTTCCGGGTCGACGCCATCATCCTGCCGGTAGGTATCTCTTTCTTCACCTTCCAGGCGGTAAGTTACATTGTAGACGTCAAGCGGGGCAAGATTGCCCCGGTGACCAATTTCCTGGACTTCGGCTTCTACCTGAGCTTCTTCCCGCAACTGGTGGCCGGTCCCATCGTGCGTGCCGTAGAGTTTGTCCAGCAGCTGCACAAGCCGTACAATCTCTCCCGCCGTTGGTTCGGCATCGCCATCTTCTGGATCATGAACGGCCTTTTGAAGAAGCTCATCCTGGCCGATTATCTGGCGGTGAACTTCGCCGACCGCGTTTTCGAAAACCCGCTCCTGTACAGCGGCTTCGAGAACCTTTCTGCGCTGTTCTGCTATTCCCTGCAGGTGTACGCGGATTTCTCCGGGTACACGGACATCGCCACGGGTGTGGCCATGCTCTTCGGCTTCTACCTGCCCAAGAACTTCAATTCCCCGTACAAGGCGCGCAGCACGCAGGAATTCTGGCGCCGCTGGCATATGACTTTGAGCCGATGGCTGCGGGACTACCTCTACATCCCCCTGGGCGGCAACCGCAACGCTTCGGCCGGAACCTATATTATTATAGGCGCCATTGCCGTCATCGGCTCCTTTTTGAGCGGTTCCTGGTGGGTGGCCGTGGGCGTGCTGGCCCTGGCGGGCGGTATCGGCCTCTGGGCCTGGCTCAAGCCCGGCGACCGCAAGCTCATCACCACCAACATCAACTCCATGAACACCATGCTGCTGGGCGGCCTATGGCACGGTGCCAGCTGGAATTTCATGATCTGGGGCGGCCTCAACGGCGTGGGAATGGTCATCTATAAGATCTGGACCAAGCGCGCCATGTGGGTGAAACTGGTTATCATAGGCTCTGTGACGCTGCTGTGCGGCACGCTTTCCCTTACCCTGCACTACCCCGTGTGGAATATGTTCTTCGTGTGGACGCTGATTATCCTGGCCGGAACCGTGGTGAAAGCCCTGTCCAAGTGCTGGCCCGGCTGGCTGGATAATTCCTGGGACATTTTCCAGACCTTCGTCTTCATCACGTTCACCCGCCTGTTCTTCCGGAGCGGCTCCAACCTGGACCCGGCCCTGGCCAATGAACAGGCCTGGAACACGGCCAAGAACATGGTGAACCAGATTGGCAGCCCCTGGGACCTTTCTCTGATCCCCGACATGACCATCGCTCACTGGCCAGTGCTGCTGCTCTTTGTGGTGGGTATGATCATCCACTGGCTCCCGGAGCGCTTCAAACGCTGGTATCGGCTCAACTTCGCCCT
>JAFWPA010000067.1 GCA_017509685.1 Bacteroidales bacterium | reverse complement strand
TGGCTCACACCGCCCTCATCGTGATTGGCTTCTTCTCCCTGTTCAACGGTATCCTGCCGTTCAACCTGGATGTGGACCAGACGTTCATCGCCGCTATCCTTACCATCATCGGTTACGCCATCAACGATAACGTGGTTATCTTCGACCGTATCCGTGAGCAGCGCGGCCTGCACCCGAAGGAAGACTTCCGCAACACGGTGAACACCGCTCTGAACGCCACCCTCACCCGTACCCTCAACACTTCGGTGTCCACTCTCCTCCCGATGCTCGCCATCGCCATCTTCGGCGGCGAAAGCATCCGCGGTCTGGCCGTGGCCCTGTGCCTGGGTGTGGTGATCGGCACCTACGCTTCCATCATGATCGGTACGCCCATCATGTACGACGCAACCCTGCGTGCCGCCGCCAAGAAGAACGTGGCCAAGAAGTAAAATTCTTCCGCTTTCAAAAAAGCCGGCGCCCTTTGCGGGGTGCCGGTTTTTTTACTTTCGCAGGACTTCGTACTGGTCGATGCCGATGGCGTGGAGGTCCCGGATGAAATCCGAGGTGACGGCCACCTGGAATTTCTTGGAGTAGAATTGGATGCGATAGCGGGTCTGGGGGTCGTAGAGATAGAGGGTAAGGGGAATGTTGCCCTTGTGACGCTTGACCACGTCCACCAGTTTTTTGCGGAATTCCTGGCTTAGCATAGGCGTGGTGATGTCCATGCTGAAACCGCTGAGGATGCTGTCCGACAAATTGCCCAGCAGCGTCACTTTCCGGACTTTAAAGGCGTACGGGGCCGTTTTTCCCTGCGCCCTTTCTTCCGGTTTCAGGAAGAATTTCTCTTCCACGTCGCCTTCCAGGAACAGCGTGGCCTTGGGCGTCATATACTGCAGGAAGGCTTCGTGGTCCTTGCCGAAAAGGGTGAGTTCATAGGAGCCGCTGTAGTCTTCCAGCGTGGTGCGGGAGTACGGTTTTCCGGTTTTGGTGGTGAGTTGTTTGCAGTCTGTCACGATGCCGGCCACATACACCTTGGAGGTCTTTTTCTGGGCTTCACAATCTGCCACCAGCTGGTTCAGATCGGCCAGATGGCAGTTGGTGAAATTGTGCATCTCAAACGCGTAGCGGTCCAGCGGATGGGAGCTCAGGTACATACCCACCAGGTCTTTTTCCCGCTGCAGCAGTTCCATAATGTCCATTTCGCCCTCATTATCCGGTAGCGGGGGGCGCTCCGGCTTCATTTCCTCCATATCGCCGAAAAGGGACGCGCCGCCGGAGAGGGTGTCGTTGGCGTACAGTTCCCCGTAGCGGGCGATGAGGTCCAGGAACATTTCGCCGCTACGTCCGAACTGGAAATACATACTGCGTTTGTGGCCGAAACTGTCCAGCGCGCCGGAGTTCACCAGGCTTTCAAAGCTCTTGCGGTTCACACCGCCGGCCATCCGCTCTACGAAATCGTAAACGTCTGTGAACAAGCCGTTTTCATCGCGCTCCTTCATAATGGCCTCCACCACGTTGGCCCCAAATCCTTTGATGGAACCCAGGGCAAAGCGCACGTTGCCGTCCTTGTTCACGGTAAAATGGTCTGAACTTTCGTTCACATCAGGGCTCAAGACCTTGATTCCGTGGGCTTTGCAGTCGTCCATGATCTTGATGATTTCCTCCATGCTCTTGGCGCTGTTGAGGCAGGAGGCGAAGAATTCCGACGGATAATGGGCCTTGAGCCAGCCGGTCTGGTAACTTACCCAGGCATAACAGGTGGCGTGGGACTTGTTGAAGGCATACTGGGCAAACTTCTCCCAGTCTTTCCAGATCTTGTCCAGCACCTTTTCCGGATGACCGTTGGCCATACCGCCCGTCATGAACTTGTCCTTCAGGGAGTTCAGGATATCGATCTGCTTCTTGCCCATGGCCTTGCGCAGCTTGTCGGCTTCGCCTTTGGTGAAGCCGGCCAGTTTCTGCGACAGCAGCATCACCTGCTCCTGATACACCGTGATTCCATAGGTATCTTCCAGATACTCAGCCATTTCCGGGAGGTCGTACTCGATGGCTTGCTCTCCCTGCTTGCGCGCTACGAAATCCGGGATATAGTCCATAGGGCCGGGCCGATACAGGGCGTTCATGGCGATAAGGTCCTCAAAGCGTTCCGGCTTCAGGCGCTGTAGCCACTGTTTCATGCCCTCCGATTCAAACTGGAACACGGAGGTGGTGTCGCCGCGGCCGTAAAGTTCCAGGGTGGCTTTGTCGTCGATGGGAATGGCCTCGATGTCAATATCTTCTCCGTGGTGCTCCTTGATCAGGTTCAGGCAGTTGTGGATGATCTGGAGGGTAATGAGGCCCAGGAAGTCCATCTTGAGCATACCCACATCCTCGATATAATGGCCGTCGTACTGGCTGGTACGCACGTCCAGGCCCGTATCCTTATCCTTGGACAGGGTGATGGGCAGATAGTCCGTAAGGTCCCCGCGGCCGATGATGGTGGCGCAGGCGTGCATACCCGTCTGCCGGACACTGCCCTCCAGCGCCTGGGCGTACTTGAGCACCTCCCTGTTGATCTCCGGGCCGTCCTGGAGCTCCTTAATAAACTCAGGGACAAGCCGATAGCAGTTCTTCAGGGTAATCTTGACGTCTACGTCCTCCATACCCACCTGATAGGTTTTTCCGTCCCGTTCCACCATCTTGAAACCGGGTTTCAGCTGGTCCAGCTTGGGGTTGAAAGGGTATTCGCGCTCCTTCTTTTCGCTCAGGCGGTCCGGGACCATCTTGGTGAGCCGGTTGCTTTCGTCTATGCTCACGTGGCTGATGCGCGCCACGTCCTTGATGGCGCTCTTGGCCGCCATGGTGCCGAAGGTAATCACGCGCGACACGTGGCTGGCCCCGTATTTTTCCTCTACGTACTGGTGCGCCTTGGTGAGGTCTTCGAAGTCTACGTCGATATCCGGCATGGAAATACGGTCCGGATTGAGGAAACGCTCGAATAGGAGCTGGTACTTGATGGGGTCTAAATTCGTGATTTTGAGGCAGTAGGCTACCACGGAGCCGGCGGCGCTGCCACGGCCCGGGCCCACCATGCTGCCCATAGCGCGGGAGGCTGCGATATAATCCTGCACAATGAGGAAATAGTCTGGGAAGCCCATGCGGCAGATGGTCTTGAGCTCGAAGTCTATGCGCTCCTCCTGCTCCGGCGTTAGCGTTTCCCCGTAGCGCTGGTGCGCGCCCAGATAGGTGAGGTGGCACAGGTACGCCACGGAGTGGCAGAAACCGTCGCCGCGGTAGGTGCCGTGTTTGTCGCATCGGCCGGCATCGATAATCTCCTTGTACTGTTCCAGGTAGCGGTCAATATCGGCCATAAAGGCGGGATCTATCTCGTAAACGGGCAGTACGGGATCCCGGTCGATGGAGTAGGTTTCCACCTTGGCGGCCACTTCCAGCGTGTTTTCGATGCATTCCGGATGCTCCGGGAACAGCGCCCGCATCTCTTCTTCCGTCTTGATGTATTCCTGCTGGGTATAGCGCAGGCGGTCGGGGTCATCGATGTAAGCGTTGGTGGTGAGGCAGATGAGGCGGTCGTGCACGGGGCCGTCTTCCTTGCGTACGAAGTGGGCGTCGTTGGTGGCAACCACCTTCACGCCGTATTTTTCGGCCAGTTTGAAGATTTCCTCCGTGTAATAGCACTGCTGCCGATAAAGATCATTGTCCAGGCCGGGGACCTCCGTCTTGTGCTTCATTACCTCCAGGTAATAATCTTCCCCGAACACGCGCTTGTGCCACAGGATGGCGTTTTCCACGG
>JAFWPA010000066.1 GCA_017509685.1 Bacteroidales bacterium | reverse complement strand
TCTATACGCCGCAGGAAATATCGGCCATGATCCTTCAGAAGATGAAGAAGACCGCCGAGGAATACCTGCGCCAGGAAGTGACCGAGGCCGTGATCACCGTTCCCGCTTACTTCTCCGACTCCCAGCGTCAGGCCACCAAGGAGGCCGGCCGCATCGCGGGTCTGGACGTGAAGCGTATCATCAACGAACCTACGGCTGCCGCACTGGCCTATGGCCTTGACAAGAAGGAAAAGGACATGAAGGTGGCTGTGTATGACCTGGGCGGCGGTACCTTCGATATCTCCATCCTCCAGCTGGGAGACGGTGTGTTCGAGGTGCTTTCCACCAACGGCGACACCCACCTGGGCGGCGACGACTTCGACCAGGTGATCATCGACTGGCTGGCCCAGGAGTTCGCCGCAGAGAACGGCGGCCTGGACCTCAAGAAGGACCCCATGGCCCTGCAGCGTCTGAAAGAGGCTGCCGAAAAGGCCAAGATCGAACTCTCCAGCCAGACTTCCACGGAGATCAACCTCCCGTACATCATGCCCGTGGACGGCGTGCCTAAGCACCTGGCCAAGACCCTCACCCGCGCCAAGTTCGAGCAGCTCTCCGACGCCCTGTTCCAGCGTTCCATCGGCCCTTGCCGTCAGGCACTGTCCGACGCCGGCCTCAAGCCGTCCGACATTGACGAAGTCCTGCTGGTGGGCGGTTCCACCCGTATCCCTTACGTGCAGGAGCTGGTGAAGAACTTCTTCGGCAAGGAGCCCAACAAGAGCGTGAACCCCGATGAGGTTGTTGCTATCGGCGCCTCCATCCAGGGCGGTGTGCTCGCAGGTGATGTGAAGGACGTGCTTCTTCTGGATGTTACCCCGCTCAGCCTGGGTATCGAAACCCTGGGCGGTGTCATGACCAAGCTTATCGAGTCCAACACCACCATTCCCGCCAAGAAGAGCCAGATCTTCTCTACCGCGGCCGACAACCAGCCCGGTGTGGAAATCCGCGTGCTGCAGGGCGAGCGCCCCATGGCCAAGGACAACAAGCAGATTGGTATCTTCCACCTGGACGGCATCGCTCCCGCACCCCGCGGCGTGCCTCAGATTGAAGTTGTCTTCGATATTGACGCCAACGGTATCCTGAACGTGAGCGCCGTGGATAAGGCTACCGGCAAGGAGCAGCACATCCGCATCGAGGCCTCCAGCGGCCTGTCCGACGCTGAAATCCAGCGCATGCGCGACGAAGCCAAGGCCAACGAAGCCGCCGATAAAGCCGAAAAGGAGCGCATCGACAAGATCAACAACGCCGACGCCCTCACCTTCCAGGCCGAGAAATTCCTGAAGGAAAACGGCGACAAGGTGCCCGCCGATGTCAAGGCCGAAGTAGAATCCAACTGCAACCTCTTGAAGGAAGCCGTCAAAGCCCAGAACCTGGCCGATATCGACCGCTACTCCGAGGCCCTGAATAAAGCCTTCGAGAAGATGTACCAGGCCGGTCAGCAGGCCGGCGGTCCCCAGGGCGGTCCTCAAGGCCCGTTCCAGGGCGGCCCTCAGGGTCCTTTCGGCGGTGGCCCTCAGCCCGGCCCTCAGGACCAGGGTCCCGACGAGCAGTAATCTAGGACTGCACATAACTGACTGAGTGTCAGTGTGTTTATAAATTCTCTTTAGGCCAAACAGCCTAAAGAGAATTTATTATGGTGCTGATTATCAGTGGCTTACAGGCCAATCAAAACTAAGAGGCGTTGCTTTCGGGGAGAATCAAGCGGCGGACGTTGCAGCCCAGGTAGTTGCCCACCACGATGGCGGGGTAGAACCATAGCAGGCCGATATCCCAGCGCCAGGCGGCGAACATATACACTACGTCGGCGATGGAGTGGTAGAAGCCGCACACGATGAAGAGCGGCACGCCGAAGAGGACCGGTACCAGGTTTTTGCTGCTGCGGTACAGCCACACGGAGAGGTCGATGATGAGGCCGCAGCCGATGGAACGCAGCACGCAGCGCCAGGGACCCTGCGCCAGACGGCCGTCCATCACGGTTTGGGCTCTGTCGGCCATTTCTCCGCCGATGGCGGCCACCAGCAGGCCCAGCACCATGGCGCCCACGAAGTTCCAGAACCAGATCTTGCCCAGGGCGGGAATGTCGGTCATTACGCCGGCGCGCCCGGTATACAGCGGCACGCCCGAAAGCACCACGCCCACCAGGCCGAAAGCGAAAATGATGGCACCCGCCAGGCCGCCCAGGGCCAGGAAACCGCAGGCGCCCAGGCCGATGAGAAGGCCGGCGACGATGGATTGTCTGTCTGTAAGATTCATAGGTTCGGTTTTCGTTTTTCAAATATACGGAAAAATTGTAACTTTGCGATTCATAAAACTGAATTAATGGGACGAATTATCTTAACGGGCGACCGCCCTACCGGAAAGCTTCACCTGGGACACTATGTGGGGTCCCTGCGCAACCGCGTCATCCTTCAGAACGAAGGCAATTATGACCGTATGTTTGTGTTTATCGCCGACGTTCAGGCCCTTACGGACAACGCCGACAATCCGGAGAAGGTTCGCCAGAACATCATAGAAGTGGCCCTGGACTACTTGTCCTGCGGCCTGGATCCGGAAAAGGTGACGCTCTTCATCCAGAGCCAGATTCCCCAGCTGCACGAGATGACGCAGTTCTTCTCCAACCTGGTCACCGTACAACGGCTGCAGCGCAACCCTACCGTGAAGGCCGAAATGGCCCTGCGCGGATTTAACGGGGAAACGGAGAACGACAACCAGCGCGGCCTGCCCGTGGGCTTCTTCACCTATCCTATCTCCCAGGCGGCCGATATCTGCTTCTGCAAAGCCACCACCGTTCCTGCCGGAGAAGACCAGGAACCCATGCTGGAGCAGTGCCGTGAGATTGTGCGCACCTTCAATAGCACCTATAAGTGCGATGTGCTGGTGGAACCGGAGATTCTGCTGCCCTCCAACCTGGTGTGCCGCCGCCTTCCCGGAACCGACGGAAAGGCCAAGATGAGTAAGTCCCTGGGCAACTGCATCTACCTGAGCGACGACCCCAAGACCATGGAGCAGAAGGTGAAGGGCATGTTCACGGACCCCGGTCACCTGCGCGTGGAAGACCCCGGCAAGGTGGAAGGCAACACCGTCTTCACCTATCTGGACGCCTTCTGCGAACCCGATGACTTTGCCAAGTTCTGGCCCGATTATGCCAACCTGGACGAGCTGAAGGACCACTACCGCCGCGGCGGCCTGGGCGACATGAAGTGCAAGAAGTTCCTCATCAACGTGCTCAACGACCGCCTGGATCCCATCCGTGCCCGCCGCCACACCTACGAGCAGGACATCCCCGGCGTGTACGAAATCCTTCGCAAGGGCTCCGAAGCCGCCCGCGAGGTAGCCGAGCTAACCCTCCACGAGATGAAGGACGCCATGCAAATCAACTACTTCGACGACGCCGCGCTCATCCAAGAACAAGCGGCCAAGTACAGAGGATAAAAAAATCCGGCTCTCCTCGAAAGAGTCGGATTTTTTGTTGCAATGCGCTTAGCGCTTACTCGGCTTTGCCGTTGGAGCCCAGGACGTTCACAATCTTGTGGATGTAGAGCTTCTTCATCTCGTCGCGGGCGGGACCCAGGTACTTGCGGGGGTCGAACTCGCCGGGCTTCTCGTTGAAGACCTTGCGCACGGCGGCGGTCATGGCGAGACGGCTGTCGCTGTCGATGTTGATCTTGCAGACGGCGCTCTTGGCGGCTTCGCGGAGCTGTTCCTCGGGGATACCTACTGCATCGGGCAGTTTGCCGCCGTTGGCGTTGATGATGTCAACATACTCCTGCGGAACGGAGCTGGAGCCGTGGAGAACGATGGGGAAGCCGGGAAGTTTCTTCTCAATCTCGTGTAGGACGTTGAAAGCAAGCGGCGGGGGAACCAGACGGCCGGTCTTGGGGTCGCGGGTGCACTG
>JAFWPA010000065.1 GCA_017509685.1 Bacteroidales bacterium | reverse complement strand
TGGACCAGGTCCAGTTCCCAAAAGGGTGCCTGGTCACCGTGCCTGCCAATACGGTTTTCGACGAGTTTTGCGCATGGGCGGCGGCGGAAGGCCTTTGGGGACCGGAGAACCTGTCGCTGATTCCGGGAGAATGTGGGGCATCGGCGGTGCAGAATATCGGCGCGTATGGCGTGGAGGCCAAGGATATCCTGGCCGATATCAGGGCCTACGACCGCGTGGAGGGCCGTTTCGTGCACATTGACCCGGCCACTTGCGGTTACGGGTATCGCACGTCCAAGTTCAAGACCGAGTGGCAGGGCCGGTACATCATCACGGCCGTCACTTACCGTCTTTCCAAGGAGCCGAAGCCTATTCTGGACTACGGCGGCGTGCGCAAGGCGTTGCCGGAAGGACCACTGTCGCCCCAGGTGATCCGGGACACCATCATCGGCATCCGGAACCAGAAGCTGCCGGACCCGGCGGTGACGGGATCGGCAGGCAGTTTTTTCTGCAATCCGGTGGTGTCGGAGGAGGTTTTTCGCCAAATCGAGGGCAATCCGCCGCACTATGAGGTGGACGGAGGCATCAAGGTGCCGGCCGCGTGGCTCATCGAGCAGTGCGGCCTCAAGGGCGCCGTCAACGGCGGCGCGCAGGTGTACCCCCGGCAGCCGCTGGTGATTGTGAATGCAACCGGGGAGGCGGCCCCGCAGGATATCATCGGCCTGGAAAAACAGGTCATCGAAGCTGTGCAGGCAAAATTCGGTATAACCCTTCATCCCGAAGTACAACATGTCTAAATTCATCATCGAGGGAGGGCATAAACTCTCCGGAAGCATTACCCCGCAGGGTGCCAAGAACGAGGCCCTGGAAGTGATCAGCGCCGTGCTGCTCACCAGTGAGCCCGTGACCATCTCCAACATCCCGGAAATCCTGGATGTGAAGAACCTCATTGAACTGCTGCAGAAGATGGGGGTGAAGGTGACGCGCCTGTCCAAGGGTACCTACACCTTCCAGGCCGACGAACTGGACACGTCCTACATCGAGACGGAAGAATTCGTGGCCAAATGCGCCGAGCTTCGGGGTTCGGTGATGGTGGTGGGTCCGCTGCTCACCCGTTTCGGCAGCGCGTGGTTCGCCAAGCCGGGCGGTGACAAGATTGGCCGCCGCCGCGTGGACACCCACCTGGACGGCATGATGAAGCTGGGCGCCCAAATGGACTACGACGCTTCCCGACGGGCGTTCCACCTGACATCGGCCGGACGTCTTACGGGCCGATACATGCTGCTGGACGAGGCCTCCGTCACGGGTACGGCCAATATCCTGATGGCTGCGGTGCTGGCCAAAGGCACCACCACCATCTACAACGCCGCCTGCGAACCGTACATCCAGCAACTGTGCAAGATGCTGGGACGCATGGGCGCTTTCATCGACGGCGTAGGATCCAACCTGTTAAGGGTGCATGGGGTGGAGAAACTGGGCGGCACCACGCACAGGATCCTGCCGGACATGATTGAGGTGGGCTCTTTCATTGGAATGGCCGCCATCTGCCGCAGTTCCATCACCATCAAGGACGTTTCCTACTATGACCTGGGTATCATCCCGGACGCTTTCCGCCGCCTGGGCATCAAGTTGGAGCAGCGCGGAGACGACATTTTTGTCCCCGAACAGGACAGCTATGAGATAGAATCCTTCCTGGACGGTTCCATCATGACCATCGCCGACGCCCCCTGGCCCGGCCTCACCCCGGACCTCCTGTCCGTGATGCTGGTGGTGGCCACCCAGTGCAAGGGCAGCGTGCTTATCCACCAGAAGATGTTCGAGAGCCGCCTGTTCTTTGTGGACCGTCTCATCGACATGGGCGCACAGATTATCCTATGTGATCCGCACCGGGCCGTGGTAATCGGCCATGACCACCGGATCACACTCAAGGCCGCCCGCCTGGTTTCGCCGGATATCCGCGCCGGTATCGCCATGCTCATCGCCGCCATGAGCGCACGCGGCACCTCAACCATTGACAACATCCAGCAGATAGACCGCGGTTACGAAGACATCGAAGGCCGCCTCAACGCGCTGGGAGCCCATATAACGCGTGCCTGATATGGATTACGGGAAGTTCTTTTCGGCCGATGTGCCTTCGTTCCTGCGCTCTCCCGTGAGAGAGATTTTCCGGAAGGTGGACCTTTCGGCCATTTGCTCGTTTGCCGGCGGCTACCCTGCGGCCGATACGTTCCCCGTGGCCGAAATTCCCTCCCTGGCAGCCTCCGTGCTGGCCAAATACGGCACCAAAGCCCTGCAGTACGGCGCCACGCAAGGCGTACCTGAACTGCGGGAAGCCATAGCCCAGCGCTATGGCGTGCCGGTATCGCAGGTGCAAATCACCACTTCCTCCCAGCAGGGCATCGACGTCTGCTCCCGGGTGTTTCTGAACCCCGGAGACGTGGTCCTGGCCCACAATCCGGTTTACCTGGGCGCATTGCAAAGCTTTAGGGCGTATCGGGCACAGGTGATAGAGTACGCCTCACAGGCTAAGTTCATCTATGTGATTCCGGACTTCAACAATCCGTCGGGAGAGACGATGAGTCTGGAGGAGCGGCAGGAGATTGTGCGGCTGGCGCGGGAACTGGACTGCCTCATTGTGGAGGACAGCCCGTACCGGGAGCTGCGGTATTCCGGAGAACCGGTGGTTTCCATCCGGGAACTGGCGCCGGAGCGGACGTTGCAGCTGGGTAGCTTCTCCAAGATTTTCGCACCGGGGTTCCGGCTGGGGTGGATTATCGGCCCGGAGGAACTGCTGGAGCAGATTTACGTGTGCAAACAGTGCCTGGACCTGTGCCCGCCGGTGTTTGACCAATACCTGGCCACGGAGTTCCTGGTTTCCGGTGCGCTGGACCGTAACTTGCAGAAAACCATAGCGTTATACAAGCATCGGCGGGACCTGATGGTGTCCCTGCTGGAGAAATATATGCCGGCCGGCGTGCATTGGACTTATCCGGAAGGAGGCCTTTTCCTCTGGCTCACCCTGCCGGAAAGTGTTGACACCGTGGCGCTGTACGACAAAGCCCTTGCCGCCGGCGTAGCCTACGTGGCGGGCTCGTTCTTCTACACCGACGGCAGCCACTGCAACACCATGCGCCTGAACTTCTCCTTCATCGACGAGGCCAAAATGGAGCCGGGCATCAAGCTGCTCGCGTCGCTCCTGGCGCAACACGCTGATTAACAAGTAGTTAAGTATTTTTCTTTAGGCTGTTCGGCCTAAAGAAAATTCACAAACATATTGAATGTCAAACAGTTACACCATAACCCTATTTAAGTTCAGCGGAGCCGGAAACGACTTTGTGGTCCTGGACGGACGCCAGGGCGGGGCCGATGCCTTCCGCCAGGCCGCGCGCATCACCGAGCTGTGCAAAGAATACCGCACCGACGGCCTGATGATCCTGGGACTGGCCCCCGGCTACGACTTTGCCATGGAATTCTACAACCCCGACGGCTCCGGCGGCATGATGTGCGGCAATGGTGGCCGATGCATCGTTGCCTTTGCCGATTACCTGGGCCTGCAACCCGCCTCCCCCGACGACCTCTGGCACTTCCTGGCCCCCGACGGCCCGCACGAAGCGCAAATTCTGGCAAAAGAAAAAGCGTGGACGGTTAAGCTGAAAATGATTGACGTAGAAGGGGTTAAGCCCATGATGGGCGGGTACTTCCTGAATACTGGCACGCGGCACTTTGTGAAGTTTGTGCCGGATATCGAGGGGATTGACATGGAGAAGGACGGACCG
Organism: Bacteroidales bacterium; assembly: GCA_017509685.1. Lineage (GTDB taxonomy): Bacteria > Bacteroidota > Bacteroidia > Bacteroidales > UBA932 > Cryptobacteroides. The sequence goes on along the minus strand of JAFWPA010000065.1, from coordinate 44,668 downwards.
GAGATTCGTTGGGACGATGCTTTCCAGCCGGAGGGAACCAATGCCAATTTTGTGCAGGTGGCGCCGGACGGGTTGCATGTGCGTACGTTCGAGAAGGGCGTGGAGGCCGAAACTCTGGCCTGCGGGACGGGGCTCACGGCATCGGCCATCGTGGCATACTATACCGGCCAGGCCCAAAGCCCGGTGCGGCTGCAGTGCCGCAGGGGCGACTGGCTGCAAGTGGCATTTAACGAAAAGGACGGCCGTTTCACCGAGGTTTATCTCACCGGACCGGCCGAACTGGTGCGAATGATTCCGTAAAATTATTCGTACATTTGTGGATGATTATGAATGACAAGTATTTAAAAGGATTAGGAACGGCGCTTTTGACCCCGTTCAAAAACGGAGAAGTGGACTATGAGGCCTTCGCTGCCACGGTTGACTGGCAGGTAGAGGCCGGCACGGATTTTCTGGTTCCGCTGGGAACCACCGGGGAAACGCCTACGCTAAGCGAGTCCGAGAAACTGCAGGTGCTGGAAGTCACGCTGCAGCATGCCCAGGGCAGGCCGGTGATGGCCGGCGTGGGCACCAATTCCGTCCAGGGAACCCTGGCCAACCTGCGCCTGCTGCAGGACGCCGACGCCTTCCTGGTAGTAGTCCCCTACTACAACAAACCGCCGCAGCGGGGCATTTACGAGTATTTCAAGGCCGTGGCCGCCGCCACGCCCAAGCCTGTCTATATTTATAATGTTCCCGGCCGCACCGGTTCCAACATCGAGGCCCAGACTACGCTGGCCCTGGCCCGGGACATCCCCAACATCGCGGGCATCAAGGAGGCGTCGGGAAATATCGGCCAGATTATGGAGATCCTGAAGGGCCGTCCCGAAGGTTTCAGCGTGCTTTCCGGCAACGACGACGACACCTATGAGCTCATGAAAGCAGGGGCGAACGGCGTAATTTCAGTGGCGTCCAACGTTTTTCCGTCGGCCATGGCCGATTTTGTGCACGCCCTCCAGGCCGGCAAGTTCGAAGAGGCCGCCCAGATGGATGAGAGACTGCATCCCATCTTCAAGGCCCTCTTCGTAGAGCCCAACCCCATCCCCGCCAAGGCCGCCATGGCCCAGTTGGGACTCATGGAGAACTCCCTGCGCCTGCCGCTGGTGAAGGCCTCCCCGGAAACGGAACAACTTTTCAAAAAATTACTGGACCAGCCATGGGCATAACCATCGAAGAATTCAACCAGGTCATTGAGGCTCTGGAAAAAGGCCAGTTGCGCGTTGCCCAGAAGGTAGACGGCGTATGGCAAGTAAACACCCACGTAAAGGAGGTCATCCTGGCCGGTTTCAAGCTGGGTGCAGTGAAGGAAATGTCCCAAGGGCAGTTCTCCTTCTTCGACAAGGACACCTTCCCTGTGCGGAAGTTTTCGGCCGATGACGGCGTACGCATCGTCCCCGGCGGCACCAGCATCCGGCGCGGCGCTTACCTGGCCCCCGGCAGCATCGTGATGCCGCCCGCCTATATCAACGTGGGCGCATATGTAGACGAGGGTACCATGGTGGACAGCCATGTGACCATCGGCTCCTGCGCGCAGGTGGGGAAGCGCATCCATATATCGGCCTCCACGCAGATTGGCGGCGTGCTGGAACCGGCGGGCGCCCTGCCCACCATCATCGAGGACGGCGCTTTCGTGGGCGGCAACTGCGGCATCTATGAGGGAACCATCGTGGAAGAGGGTGCGGTGATCGCCTCCGGCGTCATCATCACTTCCTCCACCGCCATCTTCGACGCCACCACCGGCGAATTCATCCGCCGCAACGCCGACGGCCGCGTGGTGGTACCCCGCAACGCCGTGGTGGTAAGCGGCTCCAAGCCCATCGTGCGGGACGGCAAGCCCCTGGCAAGCGGCGTGCACCTGTACTGCCCCGTCATTGTGAAGTACCGCGACGAAAAAACCGCCGGCAGCGTGCATCTGGAAGATTTATTAAGATAAAACGTATTTATTATGATAGTTGCTGTTGTGGGAGCCACGGGACTGGTGGGCTCCAAAATGTTGGAAGTGTTGGAAGAAAGGGTTTTTCCGGTGACGGAGCTGTTGCCGGTGGCATCTTCCCGGTCCTGGGGCAAGAAAGTGCACTTCCAGGGCAAGGAATGGACGGTGATTTCGGCCGATGAGGCCATCGCGCGCAAGCCCGCCCTGGCGCTGTTCAGCGCCGGCGGCGCCGCTTCCGGGGAGCTCGCTCCCAAGTTTGCGGCCGTGGGCTGCTACGTGGTGGACAACTCCTCTTTCTGGCGCATGGACCCGTCCGTGCCGCTGGTGGTGCCGGAAATCAATGCCGATGTCCTCACGCCGGCAGACCACATCATCGCCAACCCCAATTGCTCCACCATCCAGATGGTGCTGCCCCTGGCACCCCTGCACAAGGCCTATGGCATCAAGCGCATTGTGGTGAGCACCTACCAGAGCGTCACCGGCGCCGGTCAGCGCGGCATCGAGCAGCTGGAAGCCGAACGCGCCGGGGGCAGCGGGAGCAAATTCCCCTACCCCATCGACCTGAACGTGCTGCCCCACATTGACAGCTTCCTGCCGGACGGTTATACCAAAGAGGAAATGAAGATGGTGAACGAAACCCGCAAGATTCTGCGGGATCCGTCCATCGCCGTAAGCGCCACCACCGTGCGCGTACCCGTGAAAGGCGGCCATTCGGAGAGCGTGAACATCGAGTTCCGCAAACCCTACGACCTGGCCAAAGTACGCAGCCTCATAGCCGATATGCCGGGCGTAGTGCTCCAGGACAACCCCGCCGAAAATCTGTACCCGATGCCCCTGTACGCCTGGGGCAAGGACGAAGTCTTCGTGGGCCGCATCCGCCGGGACCCCTCCGTGGAAAACGGCCTCAACCTCTGGTGTGTTTCAGACAACCTCCGCAAAGGCGCCGCCACCAACGCCGTCCAAATTGCACAGGTGCTCCTGGCTAAAGGCTGGTTAGGATGAATTGGAACTTGTTTAAGGACATGTTAGCCATTGATTCCACTTCCGGAAAGGAGCGGAAAGTGGCCGAATGGCTTCTGGAACATCTGGAAGCCCCGTCCAAACAGTCCTTCGAAGTAGGAGACGGCACCCTGAACCTCCTCCTCTCCTGGGGCAAGCCGCAGGTAGTCTTCTGCACCCATATGGACACCGTTCCGCCGTACATTGAGCCCACTTTAGAAAAAGAAATTGTAAAAGGAAGGGGGAGCTGCGATGCCAAGGGGCAGTTTTTTGCCATGTACACGGCGTGTAAGGAGTTGGAGGCGAGTGGTTGCACCAATTTTGGCTTGTTGCTTTTGGCGGGAGAGGAGACGGGTAGCTGGGGCGCCAAGGCGTTTTCCAAGACGGGGTTTGAAGCGCCGTTTCTCATTGTGGGAGAGCCCACGGAAAACAAGATGGTAAGCGCCTCCAAGGGCACGTTGTCTTACGATTTGAAGTTTACCGGCAAGGCGTTCCATTCCGGGTATCCGCAGTATGGCGTTAGTGCCGTGGAGCTGTTCAATGATTTCTACAATAAACTAAAGGCCGTTGACTGGGGTGTGGATCCGGAATTGGGAGAGACCACCTGGAACATCGGCCTGGTGCACAGCGACAATCCGCAGAACATCCTGGCGCCGGAACTTACCTGCCGGCTGTACTTCCGCACTACATTCCTCTCACATCAGGCGGTGCAGAAGTGGATGGCTCCCTTCTTGAAAGAGGGGGGTATCCAAGTCGCTCTGCAGAGCGACCGGCCGGAGGCCGCGGGGGATAATAGGGGGCAGAGCCCCCTCGGAAAAATTTGTGCGTCAGCTCGTGGGACAGGCGACACGCCAGCGCACTATGTTACGCTTCCCGGCTTTGAATCGGCCCCGGTGGCGTTCGGCAGCGACGCTCCGCACCTGACGGGCTTCGGCCACAAGATCATCTGCGGCCCCGGAAGCATCCGTTTCGCGCATCGGGACGACGAACATATCCTGATAAAGGACCTGGAAAACGCGGTGGATATCTATAAGCGGCTGTACGCTACGCTGCTAACTAATTGATACACAGACGTGTTTAGAATTTTCTTTAGGCTAAACGGACTAAAGAAAAACTGCAACAATATTGATAATCAAGCACTTAGAACAAGACGATGATCAAGGTAATAATCAGTGGATACGGCCGGATGGGCCATATGGTGGAAAAGGAGCTCCAGAAGCGGGGCATCAAGTTGGTGGAGGCCAGTGAGAACATTACGGGCACGGACCCGGCGGTGGCCAGGGAGTGCGTGTGCATCGATTTCACCACGCCGGAGGCTTTCCGGGCCAATTACCCGTTCATCGCGCAGCATTTCAAGGCGGCGGTTGTGGGCACCACGGGCTGGCACGACATCGAGGCCGATGTGCGCAAGACCTTCGAGGCCGCGGGTACTCCCCTCATCTTCGCTTCCAACTTCTCGCTGGGGGTGAACGCGCTGTTCGCCGCGGCGGCCAAGGCATCGGCCCTGCTGAAGGGCGCGGGATATACGCCCAAGATTGAAGAGATCCACCACATCCATAAGCTGGACGCACCGTCCGGGACGGCCATCACGCTGGGCAAGCTGGTGGAAAAGGAACTGGGCGAGAAGCCGGAAATCTCCTCCATCCGCGAGGGCGAGGTGCCCGGCATCCACACCCTCACCCTGGAGTCGGACTGCGACCTGCTCACTTTCAGCCACGAGGCTTTCTCCCGCGAAGGTCTGGCCAAAGGCGCCGTGGTGGCTGCCCTTATGACGGAAACCGTAAAGGGCGTTCACGAATTTAGCGAATTGTTGTAATGTACAGAGTCCTCAAATACTTGCTTCCTTTGCTGCTGGTGTTTTCGGCATGCAAAAAGGAGAGCCTTTCCCTGAATAATCTGGAGGGAGACTGGTACTATGATTATTACAAGGCTGAGTATAAGTTAGACGGAGAAGACTGGCCCCAGCAGAACCGGGAGCTGCATACCGCAGATTTTTACAATACGGGTATCCGTATCCAGAAAAGCGAGGAAGGTTATTCCTATACAGAGATTCAAGACTCAGAACCGTACATTACAGACTATTATTCCCTTCTTATTGACGGGAATCGTTTTCTTTTCAAGTACTTGGCTTGGAGCGAAATGAAAGAGTGGCAGGTTGTCAGCCTCTCTGCCGGGAAGATGGAACTGAAAGCCGATGTATACAACAACAAATTCAAGTACCCTGCAAGCACCGGAAATTATTGGGACCATTATTTAGAGGCGCACGCTACCCTTATTCTGCTAAAACGGGCCGAATAAAACCGGCAGCGTAACGCTGTTCGGGGAGTATCATAATCATTGCTCCGATGGAAGCATTGAATCTATAAGCATTCTCCTGACCGGAATCTGCGTCGTCGGAATAAAAATACACGGAAGAAGACCAATAATCACCATACAAGACTGCCGCTCCGCCGGAAAGGGTAACAACGTGGTTGGGGAAAAACAACGTGTTCTTATTGATTCTGCTTGTCAACGCTACACCCCGGGTGCTTTTGTATTGAGTTGCGGAAAGGTCGCAATTGTCAAACAGTTCCCGGAATTCTTCATTTGTGGGCATACGCCAATTTCCTCCCAGAATGACATGCGCCGCATCGTCTTCCGGCTCCAGGACTGTTTTACCATCGGCCTTTGTGTATTTGGTGATAGTATCTTTGCTGCCTTCACACCATTTATAATACTCCCAGGCAAAACTGGTTTTGGGCTCAACTTCTCCCCACGCAAAGCTGTCCCCCACTTCTTCCAGCGCCGATGCCCCCAGGTTGGTAGAAGCCCATTTCACGCTCAGCCCCATATCAATAATGCCCGTAGGGAGGTCCGGGGTTACGAAACCAAAGTCCGGCGAATCGTAATTGACGCCATCCTGGATGACGCGTACCCAGAAATAATAAGCCATTTCCGGTTCCAGATAGGGATAGAAAACAGTCATTTCCCCGTCCTTTATTTCACTGGTCGAGAGTTTGACGGGCGTTATGGCCTGCGAATGCAGATTGGGACTGGGGGACAGGTAAACAATCATCAGCGGCATGGTAAATGCCTCGGGCTGGCTTACCCGGGCCACAATCTTCACCGTGCAAGGCGTGATATCTTCGGCTGCCACGGTGTAGATAATGTTTGTTCCCTTCTTGCACGAAGTGAGGGCCAGCGCACAGAGCGCAAACAGGAGGAGAAACCGTTTCATAACTTATCGCAGGATGTCGTTGAGGATACTGCTGGCGGCTTCGCGGGCGCCCTCGCCGGGGCCTTGAATCACCAGGGGATAGGGGTGGAAGGCGCTGCGCACGATGATGGCGTTCTCCGTGCCGCGCAGGTAGTAGGCGGGGTGCACCGGCGGCACATTCTTGAGGCCGATACCCGCTTTGTAGCCTTCGGGTGTCTTTTCCAGATAGGCCACAAAACGCTGGCGGAAGCCTTGCTCGGCGGCCATACGCGCCTGCTGGGCCCATTCGGGTTCATAAGCTTCCAATCCCTCGTAGAACTGCTCCAGGGTGCCTTTCAGCAGGCTTTCCGGGACAACGGGCTCTATGACCACCTGGTCTTCTTCCAGATGCACGCCGGCCTCGCGGGCCAGAATGAGCAGTTTGCGCAGGGCGTCCCGGCCGCCCAGGTCCACGCGGGGATCGGGTTCAGTGAGGCCGATGGCGTTAGCCTTTCTAACGCGCGTTGCCAGGGACTCTCCGCCGGGCTGGTATTCGCTCAGGATCTGGTTCAGGGTGCAGGACACCACTGCTTCGATGGACAGGATTTCGTCGCAGCTGTTGGCGCCCCGCGAGATGGATTCCAGGATGGGCAGGGCGGCGCCCACGGTGGTTTCGTAGCGCAGGATGGCGCCGTTTTCCCGGGCGGCCGACAACATGGCGGCATACTCGGCATAGGGCACCGCGAACGAACGCCTGTTGGAAGAGACAATACCCACCCCGGCCTGCAGCAAGTCTGTGTAGCGCTTGTAAAGCGTCTTGCTGTTGGTGGCATCAATGAAAAGGGAACCCTTGGGCGCAAGCTGCAGCACAGCGTCGATGTAATCTCCCGCCGTGCCGATTTCCGGCGTGCCGCCCAGGTCGATGCCGTATTTCCGGCTGTTGGCCCGGCCCACGATCCGAAGATGCTTGCCGGTACGTTCTTTCACCGTTCCGGCGCTTTGCTGCACCATCTGGACAAGGGCTTTTGCCACCGCACCGTCTCCGGCAATGAACAGATTCAGCTCCTGTACGGGCAATTCCTGGAAAAAAGCACGGTGAATAGCCCTCAGAGCCTGCTCCAAGACACTTTCCCGCACAAATGTAACAATACTGTTACCTATTTTTTCAACTTTTATGGCCTGTATTCCGGCCTCTTCCAAGGCCTTTTTTACCCGTTCAATACCGGTCTCGTCACCAGGTGCTTTTTCGGTCCCTACCAGTCGGATGACATTCCCCTCCGATGCAACACCTATCCACTCAGACGCGTCTGATTCTTTGTCTACGATCGTATATTTGCTGTTTGTAACAAGAGTGTTACGTATTTCGATGGCAATTTTTGCGGCCATCGCCGGGGCTACTGTGGGGGCGTACAGCACCTTGGCGCCGTGCGACGCCATTTCCAGTGCGGCCGCATAGGACATGCGGGGGATGGTACGGGCCGCCGGCACTTGTTTGGGGTTGGCGGTCATGATGCCGGGAACGTCGGTCCAGATCTGGAGACTGTCGGCCTGGATGGCGGCGGCATAGAGGGCGGCGCTGTAGTCGGAGCCGCCGCGGCCCAGGGTGGAAACCTTGCCGGAAGCATCCTGGCAGATAAAGCCGGGGGCTACGAAGATATCGGCCTTGGTGGCCTGGAGAGTCTTGCTAATGCGCTGGAAGGTCTCCGGCTCGTTGTCTTTAACCACCAGTTCCCGGGAGTCCAGCCATGCGGTACGGTATCCTTCCGTCTCCAACTTGGCGGCCAGGATGGTGGTGGAGAAGATTTCGCCGAAGGTCACCCTTTCATCGGCCGGCGCCTGGCGCATCTTCGTGAAAAGGCCGTCCACCTTCCGCTGCAGGGATTCCCGGTCGGCCCCGGTGAAAAGGCGCGTCACTATATCGGCGTGCCGCTGCTCCATTTCCTGCAACTGCTCTTCCAGGCCGCTCAAAAGGGCGTCGGTGCAGCCGGCAATGGCGCTGCTCACCAGGATCACGCGTCCTTTCTTCGCCTCAGCCTCCACAATATCCAGCACGCGCGACATATTGGTGGCGGAAGCAACGGAAGATCCGCCGAATTTAAGGACTCTGTACATATAATTCTTTTATGCCCCACAAAGTTAACAAAACTTGGTCACTTTCCGCCCCCTACCTGCAACCTGTAACGCACTTTTGGCCGATTTTCGCGTTACAGGTTGCAGGTCAAAGGCCGCGCAGGGTCGTTTGTCCGGAAAAAATGACTATCTTTGTAAACTATGTTGCGTGCACTGCTCATATTCGGGTTCATCAGCTTCGGCTGGGCCGACGTCCTGGACATCCTGATGGTGGCCACGCTCATCTTTTTCCTCATCAGGGGTATCCGGAAGGACTCCACCGTGCTGAACATCGTGCTGGTGCTGGTGGTCCTGCTCATCCTGCAGGGGGTGGTGACCGCGCTGAACATGCGCATGATGACGGTGCTGCTGAACACCGTGCTGGACGTGGGCGTCCTGGCCCTCATCATCCTGTTCCAGCCGGAAATCCGCCATATGCTCAACCGTTTTGCCGTGGAAACGGGCCTTACCCGCCGCACGGGACAACTGTTCAACCGGCTGCTGGGCATCAAGGAGGAAAAGATGGGCTCCAAGAGCGTGGAGGAACTGGTAGAGGCCGTGCGCACGATGTCGGCCGAGAAAACCGGCGCCCTTATCGTGCTGCAGCACAAGAGCTCCATGGAAGACTACATGAACACCGGAGACTGCTTTGAGGCAGACATCAACCGGCGTCTGATCACCAACATATTCTTCAAGAATTCCCCGCTGCACGACGGCGCCATGATCATTGTAGGCGACCACATCGCCGCGGCCCGCTGCCAGCTTCCCATGACCAACCGCACGGACATCCCCGCCCATTACGGGATGCGGCACCGCGCGGCTATCGGCGTAACGGAAGACACCGACGCCGACGTCCTGGTGGTCTCCGAGGAAACCGGCAACGTGAGTTTCGTGCGCGGAGGAGAAATCCAAACCGTTAACGACGTAAAAGAGCTGCGGCAGCTGCTAAGCTCGCTCATGACACAGGAGGAAGAGAAGTAGATGGACGGCAGGCTGGAAGCGAAACTGGGCTTTGACAAGGTGCGGGCGGCCATTCAGGGCCGATGCTCCACGGACTACGCGGCAGGCCGCGTGGCCGGGGAAGAATTTTGCACCGACGCCGCGGAAATCCACCGCCGCCACCTGCTGGCCGACGAAATGCGCCTCATCCTGATGTTCGAGGAGAGCTTCCCTACCGCCGGCTACATCGACGCTATCCCCTTCCTGGAGCCCATCGGCAAGAATGCGTCCATCGACCTGCTGTCGCTGGGCAAGCTGCGCACCCTGCTGGACACCCTGCGCAAGGCACTGCACTTCTTCCACACGGTGAAGGAGGGCATCTACCCCAACCTGCAGCACCTGGCGGCCGGCGTGAACGCCCCCGCCGACGTCATCCACCGCATAGACGCCATCCTGGACCGCCACGGAGAAATCAAGGATACGGCGTCGGACCAGCTTTACCAGATCCGGCGCAGTATCAAAGAGAAGGAAATCAACGTCTCCAAGCGGATGAACGCCATTCTGCGGCAGGCGCAGCAGGAAGGCCTGGCCGAGGCCGATGCCAGCGTGGCCATCCGCGACGGCAAGATGCTCATCCCCATCACATCGGCCAAGAAGCGGCAGTTCCAGGGCTTCATGTACGACGAAAGCGCCACGGGAAAGACCTCCTTCATGGAACCCGCCGAGATTGTGGCCCTGCAGAACGAGATTGCCCAGCTGCACTTTGACGAAACCCGGGAAATTGCCCGCATCCTGTACGAGTTTGCCGAATTCCTGCGTCCCTTTGTGCCGGAACTCATTGCCGGCGCCACCTTCGTAGGAGAGTTGGACTTCAATATGGCCAAGGCCCAGGTGGCCCTGGACTACATCGCCGGCATGCCGGTGGTGTCCGTAGACGGCTCCTTGAGCCTCCGGAAAGCCCGCCATCCCCTGCTGGAGAAATCCCTGCGTAAGGAGAAAAAGGAAATCGTCCCCCTCACGGTGACGCTCACCCCCGAAAAGAGAATCCTGCTCATTTCCGGTCCCAACGCCGGCGGCAAGAGCGTTTGCCTGAAGACGGTGGGCCTGCTGCAGTATATGTTCCAGTGGGGCATGCTCATCCCCACGTCAGAAACGTCGGAGCTGCCCGTATTCGACCGCATCATGGTCTCCATCGGCGACGACCAGTCGCTGGAAAACGACCTCTCCACTTACAGCTCCTTCCTCACGGACATGAAGGAGATGATCAGGGTGGCCGATGACAAGACGCTCATCCTCATCGACGAATTCGGCTCCGGGACAGAGCCCGCCGCGGGCGGCGCCATCGCCGAAGCCATCCTGCACGAACTGGACACCCGCGGGGCCTACGGCGTGATTACCACCCACTACACCAACCTGAAACTGTACGCCTCCAGCGCCGAAACCGGCGTGGTGAACGGCGCCATGCAGTTCGACGCCGTCACCGTAGCTCCCCTCTTCCAGCTGGAAGTGGGCCTGCCGGGTTCCTCCTTCGCTTTTGAACTGGCCCGCAAGATGGGCCTGCCGGAGCCCCTGGTGCACGACGCAGAGGAAAGGGCCGGCGAGCAATTCGTGGGTATCGAGCGCAACTTGCGCAAGATCGCCCGCAGCCGCCGCCAGCTGGACGAGAAACTCACCCGCATCAAAGCCACCGACAAAACCCTGGAAGGCCTCACAGACCGCTACGAAAAGGAACTGGAGGAAATCAAGGAGATGCGCCGTCGCATCCTGGACGAAGCCCGCGCCGAGGCCGAAAAGATTGTGCGCGACGCCAACAAACGCGTGGAAAGCACCATCCGCACCATCAAGGAGGCCCAGGCCGATAAGGAACAGACCAAAGAGGCCCGCGCCGAACTGCAGGGCTTCCTGGGCGCGCTGGCCGACAGCCGCGGCAAGCGCGATGCTTACATCGACAAGAAGCTGCAGACCGTCAAGGAGCGCAAAGAGCGCGAAAAAGCCCGCAAGCGCAAACGGGCCGACGGAGAAACCATCCGACAGATGGAACAGGAGGAGGCCGAGGCCCAGAAACTGGCCGCCTTCCGAAGCGCTCCCCTGAAAGTGGGAGAAAAAGTGCGCATCAAGGACAACGGAATGGTGGGCGAAGTGGCCAAGGTGAGCACCAAGGCCGTAAGCGTGGTGGTAGGCAGCGTGGTCACCAAACTGCCCCTGGACCGCGTGGAGCGCATTACCGCAAACGAATTCAAGGCCGTGGCCAAGGCGCCGGACACCCGGCCGCGCCAGGTTTACGACACCGCCATGACGGAAAGGAAGGCCCGGTTTAAGTTGGAACTGGACGTGCGGGGAGAGCGCGTGAACGACGCTCTGGAGATTGTGATGCGATATATTGACGATGCCATCATGTTAGGTGTGCCATCGGTGCGGATTTTGCATGGTAAAGGAACGGGTGCCCTGAGAGAGGAGATCCAGAAGTATGTGCGAACGGTACCCGGCGTCACATCGGCCACAGACGAACACGTACAGTTTGGCGGTGCCGGCGTAACGGTAGTGAAATTTGACTAAAACCAACCAATGAACGTACTGTGTACCAGTAAAATAGGACACACCGGCGAAGAGATTGCCTGTGATTTCCTGCTTTCCCGGGGACATCAGATCCTGGACCGCAACTGGCGGGCCGGCCATCTGGAACTGGATATCGTGACAGAGGCCCAGGACGGGGTGCACTTCATCGAAGTGAAAGCCCGTACCGCCCCCGTCACCTCCACCCTCACAGACCAGGTGAACAAACTGAAACAAAAACGCATCTGCGCCGCCGCCCTGCAATACCTGAACAAAAAGCAGCTGCAGGGGCAGGAAGTGTTCTTCGACATTGTGTCGGTACTCTTCGACGGCCCCGAGACCGTGGTTCGGTATTTCCCCCAGGCCTGGATTCCCATGTACATCTGATAACCACATACTTTTTCTATGAACCAAGAACACAGATACTGTGTCATCATGGCCGACGGTGCCGGCTCTTCCAAGCAATACCGCAATACTTACGAACGTTTCCTGCAGGTTGTACCTGCCAAAAACATTCTGGTGGTCACCCTGGCCGCCTTCGCCGGTGACGCCCGGCGGGAGCTCCCAGAACTGCCCCCGGAGAACCTGCTGCTGGAACCATTGGCCCGGAAAACGGCGCCCTGCATGGCCCTGGCGGCCTACACGCTGCTGCAAAGGGACCCCGAGGCTGTGATCGTGGCCACCCCCTGGGACCTGGTCATCCGGGACGAAGACCTCTTTGCCAGCACGCTGGACGAGGCCTTCACCTACGTGGAGGAGAACGACGTCCTGATGACGCTGGGCATCGTGCCCAAGACCCCGGACGTGAACTTCGGCTACATCCAGGTGAAAGAGGGGCACAACGCCCACCTGATGGCCGGTCCGTTGCAGGTGAAAACCTTCACGGAGAAACCTCCGCTGGAGTTGGCCGAGGTTTTCGTGCGCACCGGTGAATTCTTCTGGAACAGTGGTATCTTCATCTGGAAAGCGGCCACCATCGCCGCCGAGATGGAGAAATACATCCCGGAAGTGACGGAACTCTTCCGCGGCTGGAGCCAGTGTATCGGGGACCCCGCCTTCATCGAGCGCGCCTATGCCGAATGTCCCAAGGTCTCGCTGGACTACGGCGTCATGGAACACACGGACCGGGCCTGGCTCTACCCCGCCCGCTTTGGCTGGGCCGACATCCAAAGGCTGTAAGCTATTGCTTAAGTGAGAAAAAAGCCTTAACTTTGCAAGCTAATTTGCGAAATTGATAATTTAAACAATAAAAACATGCAAAGTAAAGGTTGGATCAGATTCGTAGCCATCTGCCTGGCTATTGCCAGCATCTGGCAGCTCTCCTTCACGGCCATTACCCGTATCCAGGAAAGAAAAGCTGCCAAATATGCACAGGAGCAGGCCCTGCAGTATGTTGAATCAAACAATGTTGCCGCCGAAGTACGCGAATTCGTGCAGGACTCCGTGGCGGCTATCCGCAATAGAGCCTACATCGACTCTATCAACAATGAAAAAGTATTCCTGGGTTACACCTTCAAGAGTGTAAAGGAAAAGGAAATCAACCTGGGTCTGGACCTGAAGGGCGGTATGAACGTCATGCTGCAGGTTCAGCTCGAGGACCTGGTGAAGGCCCTGTCCGGCAACAGCCAGGACCCCGACTTCGCAGCCGCTATGGCCCAGGCCAAAGCCAACAACACGGCTTCCAGCGCCGACTTCATCGGCCTGTTCGCCGAGGCTTGGGAGCAGGTTGCCCCCCAGCGCCGTCTGGCCGAGATTTTCGCCACCTATGAACTCCGCGACAAAGTGGCCAACGACGCCACCAACGCCCAGGTAATCAACGTGATCCGTCAGGAGGCCAAGAGCGCCGTTGACAATTCCTTCAACGTGCTCCGCAACCGTATCGACCGCTTCGGCGTCACCCAGCCCAACATCCAGCAGGTGGGCAACTCCGGCAAGATCCTCATCGAACTGCCCGGTGTGAAAGACCCCGAGCGCGTGCGCAAGCTCCTGCAGGGTACCGCCTCCCTGGAATTCTGGCCCACCTATCAGGGCAATGAGGTAGACCTCTATGCCGTGGACGCCCGCGTAGCAGAGATCCTGAACAACCTGAGCGACAGCACCTCCGTGAGCAATCCCCTGTTCCGCGTGCTCTCCCCTTCCGGTTGGAACAACGCCTGCCTGGGCTTCGCCGCCGGTATTGATACCGCTACCGTGAACCAGTACCTGGCCATGGCCTCCGACGTTCTGCCGGCCGGCTTCAAGGGCCTGTGGTCCGTGAAACCCACCGACCTGGTGAAAGGCAGCAACCTGTATGAACTGGTTGCCATCAAGAACACTTCCCGTGACGGCAAGGCTCCCCTGGACGGCGGTGTTGTTACCGACGCCCGCGTGAACTTCAACGGTGCACAGAACGGCGGCAACGGCGCCCCTTCCGTGTCCATGACCATGAACGCCGAGGGCGCCTCCATCTGGGCCCGCCTCACCAAGGACAACATCGGTAAGCAGGTCGCTATCGTCCTGGACGGTCTGGTGTATTCCTATCCTACCGTAAACACCGAGATTACCGGCGGTTCCTCCGAAATTACCGGTAACTTCGACGTACAGGAAGCCGAAGACCTTGCCAACGTGCTCAAATCCGGTAAGCTCCCCGCCCCTGCTACCATCATCCAGGAGCAGGTGGTTGGTCCTTCCCTGGGTTCCGCATCCATCAAGGCCGGTCTCATCTCCTTCCTCATCGCCTTCTGCCTGGTGCTCATCTATATGGTATTCTTCTACCAGGGCGCCGGTATCATCGCCGACATCGCCCTGCTGTGCAACGTGCTGCTGCTCTTCGGCGTGCTCGTAAGCTTCGGCGCCGTCCTCACCCTGCCCGGTATCGCCGGTCTGGTGTTGACCCTGGGTATGGCAGTGGACGCCAACGTGATTATCTATGAGCGCATCAAGGAAGAACTGGCTGCCGGCAAGGGCTTCTCCCTGGCCGTGCACGACGGTTACAAGAACGCCTACAGCGCCATCATCGACGGTCAGCTCACCACCCTCATCACCGGTATCATCCTCTACATCTTCGGTTCCGGTCCCGTGCAGGGCTTTGCCACAACGCTGATCATCGGTATCATCACTTCCGTGCTCACCTCCATCTTCATCACCCGCATCATCTTCGACGACCGTATCAAGGCCGGCAAGACCGTGGCTATGTCCAACAAGCTCACCGCGGGCATCCTGAAGAACACCAAGGTAGACTTCATCGGCCTGAAGAAATGGTCCTACATGATCTCCGGCGCCCTCATCGTCATCTCCATTGCCAGCATCGCCTTCAAGGGCTTCAGCTACGGTGTAGACTTCACCGGCGGCCGTACCTACATCGTCCGCTTCGACAAGAGCGTCACCGCTGAAGAGGTGCGCGCCTCCGTGGAGGCCACCTTCGAGGCTGCCGCCAAGGAAGCCGGCATTGACCAGTACTCCGTGGAAGTGAAGCAGTTCGGCGGCGACGCCCAGATGAAGATCACCACCCAGTACAAGAACAACGACGACAGCACCCAGACCGACGCTGAAATCGCCGGCCTGCTGTACCAGTCCCTCAAACCCTTCTACGCAGAGAATATCTCCTACGATAACTTCACTGCTACGCAGGACAACCCCAACGGTATCATTTCCTCCGACAAGGTAGGTCCTACCATCGCCCGCGATATTACCCGCAGCGCCTTCATCGCCGTATTCCTGGCCCTCCTGGCCATCTTCGGCTACATTGCTGTCCGTTTCAAGGGCTGGACCTGGGGTCTGGGCGGCGTAGTCTCCCTGGCTCACACCGCTCTCATCGTGATTGGCTTCTTCTCCCTGTTCAACGGTATCCTGCCGTTCAACCTGGATGTGGACCAGACGTTCATTGCAGCTATCCTTACCATCATCGGTTACGCCATCAACGATAACGTGGTTATCTTCGACCGTATCCGTGAGCAGCGCGGCCTGCACCCGAAGGAAGACTTCCGCGACACCGTGAACACCGCTCTGAACGCCACCCTCACCCGTACCCTGAACACCTCCGTGTCCACCCTCCTGCCCATGCTTGCCATCGCCATCTTCGGCGGCGAAAGCATCCGCGGTCTGGCCGTGGCCTTGTGCCTGGGTGTTATCATCGGTACCTACGCTTCCATCATGATTGGTACGCCTATCATGTACGACGCCACCATGAAGAAACAGAAATAAACCATTAATCCCCAATTATCATGAAAAAACTGATTGCAACAATCGCCGCTGTGGCCGCCATCCTGGGCGCCATGCTGTGCACCAATTCCTGCGTGGAGCAGAAAGGTGACTTCATCTATGACGTCAAAGTTGACTTCTTTGACAACATGGACATCCTCACCAGAGGTTTCGACCAGGCCTTCAAGGATGCCGGCTGCGACCTTCTGGGCAGCTACTGGCACCTGAACGGTGAAAAGAAATCCTGTGACTCCAAGGTAAAGAACGCTTTCCTTGCCCGCGCACAGGCTATCGACAACGACCGCAGCCTCATCGCCCTTCCCCTGGACCTCAAGGGCCAGACCGTGACCCTCAACGCCACTTGGGGCTCCGACAAGTACGTCCTGGCCACTTACACTTTCCAGAAATAAGTGTTGCCCGTGCATAAAAGAACCGGCGCGCCGTTTGGGCGGGCCGGTTTTTTTATCGTCTTGTGACTTCGTATTTCTCTACCCCTATCCTGTGCAGGTCCTGGATGAATTCGGATGTGACCGCCACCTGGAACTTTTTGGAATAGAACTGGATACGGTATTTGGTGCCTGGGTC
The DNA here is from genome assembly GCA_017509685.1 of Bacteroidales bacterium. Classification (GTDB taxonomy): domain Bacteria; phylum Bacteroidota; class Bacteroidia; order Bacteroidales; family UBA932; genus Cryptobacteroides. The sequence continues at coordinate 28,160 of JAFWPA010000065.1, read as the reverse complement.
GTAGAGATAGAGGGTAAGGGGAATGTTGCCCTTGTGCTTTTTGACCACCTTTACCAGGTCTTCGCGGAACTGCTGGGTGAGCATGGGCGTGGTGACGTCCATGCTGAAGCCGGTGAGGAGTTCGTCGGTAATATTGCCCAGCAGGGTCACTTTCTTAATCTTGAAGGCGTAGGGGGCCGTTTTTCCCTGGGCTTTTTCCTCCGGCTTCAGGAAATATTTCTCTCCAATCTCCCCTTCCAGGAACAGTGCGGCTTTGGGCTGCATATACTGCATGAAGGCTTCGTGATCCTTGCCGAAGAGCGGAAGCTCATAAGAGCCGCTGTAATCCTCTAAAATGGTGCGGGAGTAGGGTTTCCCCGTCTTGGTGGTCAACTGCTTAAAATCGGTCACTATACCGGCAATATAGACCTTTGGCGTCTGCTTCCTGGACTCGCATTCCGAGACATAGTTGGAAAGGTCGGCCAGCTTGCAGTTCACAAAGTGCTTCATCTCGAAGCTGTAGCGGTCCAGCGGATGGGAACTCAGGTACATGCCCACCAGGTCTTTTTCCCGCTGGAGCATCTCCATCACGTCCAGATAGCCTTCGTCTTCGGGCAGGGCGGGGCGCTCCGGCTTCATTTCCTCCATCTCTCCGAACAGGGAGGCGGCGCTGGTCATGGTATCGTTCTTATAGAGGTCTCCGTAGCGCGTAATCTGGTCTATAAACGGCTCCGTGGCACTCTTGGCCACTTGATAATACATACTGCGCTTGTGGCCGAAACTGTCGAATGCGCCCGCGTTAAGCAGGTTTTCAAAGCTTTTGCGGTTCACGGCGCCCGACATACGCTCCACGAAGTCGAAGATGTCCGTGAACAAGCCGTTTTCCTCGCGCTCCTTGATGATGGCGTCCACCACATTGGCGCCGAATCCCTTGATGGAACCCAGGGCAAAGCGCACGTCTCCGTTCTTATTCACGGTAAAGTGGCTGGCACTTTCGTTCACATCCGGGCTTAGCACCCTGATATCGTGCCCCTTGCAATCGTCCATGATCTTGACGATTTCCTCCATGCTCTTGGCGCAGTCCAGGCAGCTGGCAAAGAATTCCGACGGATAATGGCACTTGAGCCAGCCTGTCTGGTAACTTACCCAGGCATAGCAGGTGGCGTGGGACTTGTTGAAGGCGTATTGGGCGAACTTCTCCCAGTCTTTCCAGATCTTGTCCAGAATCTTTTCCGGGTGCCCGTTGGCCATGCCGCCGCTCATAAACTTGTCCTTGAGGGAGTTCAAGATGTCAATCTGCTTCTTACCCATGGCCTTGCGCAACTTGTCGGCCTCGCCTTTGGTAAAGCCGGCCAGCTTCTGCGAAAGCAGCATCACCTGCTCCTGGTACACGGTTACGCCGTAGGTGTCTTCCAGGAATTCGGCCATCTCAGGAAGGTCGTACTCGATGGGCTCTTCTCCCTGTTTACGGGCCACGAAATCCGGGATATAGTCCATGGGACCGGGCCGATAGAGGGCGTTCATAGCGATGAGGTCCTCGAAGCGGGAAGGACGCAGTTTCTGCAGCCAGGTCTTCATGCCCTCCGATTCAAACTGGAACACGGAAGTGGTGTCTCCGCGGCCGTAGAGGTCCAGCGTGGGCTTGTCATCGATGGGAATGGCCTCTATGTCGATGTCTTCCCCGTGGTGCTCCTTGATGAGGTTGAGGCAGTTGTGTATGATCTGGAGGGTAATGAGGCCCAGGAAGTCCATCTTGAGCATACCCACGTCCTCGATATAGTGGCCGTCGTACTGGGATGTACGCACGTCCAGGCCCGTTTCCTTATCTTTGGACAGGCAGATGGGCAGATAATCCGTGAGGTCCCCGCGGCCGATGATGGTGGCGCAGGCGTGCATGCCCACCTGGCGCACGCAGCCTTCCAGGGCCTGGGCATACTTCAGGACCTCCTTGTTGATTTCCGGGCCGTTTTTAAGTTCTTCTATGAACTCCGGCACCAGACGGTAGCAATTCTTCAGGGTAATCTTGACGTCTACGTCTTCCAGGCCCACCTGGAAGGTCTTCTTGACGCCGTCCACTTCCTTCTCCACCACTTTGAAGCCAGGCTTCAGTTCGTCCAGCTTGGGGTTGAAGGGATATTCCTTCTCCTTTTTCTCGCTCAGGCGGTCCGGGACCATCTTGGTGAGGCGGTTGCTCTCGTCGATGGACACGTGGCTGATGCGCGCGACGTCCTTGATGGCACTCTTGGCCGCCATGGTGCCAAATGTGATCACACGGGACACGTGGGATGTCCCATATTTTTGTTCCACGTATTCGTGCGCCTTGGTAAGGTCCTCAAAATCAACATCTATATCCGGCATGGAGATACGGTCCGGATTGAGGAAACGCTCGAACAGGAGCTGGTATTTGATGGGGTCCAGATTGGTAATTTTGAGGCAGTAGGCCACCACGGAACCGGCGGCGGAACCACGGCCCGGGCCCACCATGCTGCCCATGGCGCGGGAGGCGGCTATGTAGTCCTGCACAATGAGGAAATAGTCCGGGAAGCCCATGCGGCAGATGGTCTTGAGCTCAAAGTCAATGCGGGACTGCTGTTCGTCGGTGAGGGTTTCCCCATAGCGCTGGTGCGCACCCTGATAGGTGAGGTGGCACAGATAGGCCACCGAGTGGCAGAAACCGTCTCCGCGGTAGGTGCCGTGTTTGTCGCACCGGCCCGCATCGATGACGTCCTTGTACAGCTCCAGGTACTTGTCTATATCGGCCATAAAGGCGGGATCAATCTCGTAGACGGGCAGGACGGGGTCGCAGTCAATGGAGTAGCTTTCTATCTTGCCAGCCACTTCCAGGGTGTTTTCTATGCACTCCGGGTGGTCCGGGAACAGCGCGCGCATCTCCTCTTCCGTCTTGATATACTCCTGCTGGGTATAACGCAGGCGCTTGGGGTCGTCGATGTAGTCGTTGGTGGTGATGCAGATGAGGCGGTCGTGGACCGGTCCGTCCTCCTTGTTCACGAAGTGGGCATCGTTGGTGGCAATGACCTTTACGCCGTATTTCTGGGCTAATTTGAAGATTTCATCGGTGTAGTAGCACTGCTGCTCGTAAAGCTCGTTGGAGAGGCCGGGAACCTCTGTCTTATGCTTCATCACCTCCAGGTAGTAATCCTCTCCAAAAACCCTTTTATGCCACAGTATGGCGTCTTCTATGGCCTTCTCATCATGCGAAAGGATGGCACGGGGCACTTCTCCGGCAATACAAGCGCTGGAGCAGATAAGGCCCTCGTGATACTGTTCAATGATTTCGTGGCTTACCCGCGGCCGGTAATACATACCATTGATATGGCCCTCAGAGACAATCTTCACCAGATTAAGGTAGCCTTTGTAGTTCTTGGCAAGCAGGATCAGGTGATAATAACCCTTTTCCTTCACCCGGTGATCCCCTTTGGATACGTAAATCTCACAGCCGATGATGGGCTTCACGTTGGGGTGCTTCTTGGCGTACTTGAAGAACTCTTTTACGCCGTACATATTGCCGTGATCGGTAATGGCAAGGGCAGGCATCCCCAGCTCATCGGCCCGGTTGAAGAGGTTCTCTATGGAGGATTGTCCGTCCAGGATGGAGTACTGGGTATGGACGTGCAGGTGAACGAAACTCATGTAACAAAGATACAATAAAAAACCGGCCCGCCCAAACGGCGCGCCGGTTATTTTTTAAAGCGAAAAACGCTTACTTGGACAGCTTGAAGCCCACTTTGAAGTTGTCGTAGCCGTCGGCCAGCTTGGAGATGGCAGAGAGGCTGCTGGAGCTTTCGCCCAGCTTGCTGGCAATCTTCTTCAGGAAGTTCACGGCGGCGTTGGCAGGGAATACCATTCTGGCGCCGTTCAGGGAGGACTCCAGGTTACCGGTCATGCAGAAGAACTTCAAGGTCTTGCCGAAGGTGAGGGTGACGGTCTTTTCGCCTTCGCCCACCTTGTAGGTGCCGGGAATGGAAAGGGAACCCACGTTGAGCACGAAGGTTTCATCCGTGTTGTTGAAGGTGAACTTCATGGCGCCGGGAACGATGCCCACTTTGGCCAGGATTTCGTCGGCCTTGGCTTCCAGACCGGAAGTGACGGCGGTGCCGGCCAGGTTGGCCACGATACCACCCTCGGAGCTGGAGGCGGAAATGGCGCTGCCATTGTAGGTATAGGTACCGTTCAGGCTGATGGGAGCGGAATAAACGGTGCCGGTGAGGGCAGTCAGTACGTTGGAGGCAGTGTCCGAAGTAGTCAGGGTACCCAGGAAATTGCCGAGAATGCTCTGGGCATTGGCAGACACGGTAAAGGCAACCGCGAGAGCGACGATAGATACGAGTTTCTTCATGGTATTTGTTTTTTAAGTTTGTTTCAACGCGGTAAAGTTAGTAAATAATTTTTTAATTATGCATCATTTTCCGGCCAACCTTGCGCTTTTACCGGAAATTCAAGCCCTTCCGGGGTTACCAGGACCGTTCCGGCTTCGGGTTGGGCCAGATGGCCGATGATGTCGAAAGTCTGGAATTCGCGGCGGAATTTCTCCAGATGCAGGATGGGAATCACAAAGAGAAGCCGGTTGTCGTCTCCCCCGTTCATGGCCGCAGAAACCGGATCCATATCCAGTTCCTTGCCCAGCTGGAAGCTGTTTCCCTCGAACGGAATCTTGTCGGCATACACTTTGGCGCCCAGGCCGCTGTCCCGCGTGAGGCGCTTGAGGGCGTCGGAGAGGCCCCGGGTGACAAAGTAACCGTACGAAGGGTAGATTTCCACGTCTTCCAGCCGTTCCACTACCGAGGCGTCCAATTCGGGCCTTAAATAAGAACCCACCAGCATCTTGTACTGGCTCATGTCGGGCTGCTCCCCCGTTTTCTGGAAGGACTGGGCCCCGCGCTCCATGACCTGCATGCCCAGGAAAGCGGCGCCCAGGGAGCCGGAAACGCAGATCAGGTCCTTGGATTTGGCCGCCATACGGCGTTTGTCGGTGAGGAGGGAAGTCTCGCCGGTGGCCGACATGCTGATATACAGGCCGTTACCCGAAGGCTGCAGCTCCAGGTTCACGGCCTCGAAACCATGTTCCTTGGCCGCCACCGTAATGCCCAGCCACAGTTCCTGAATTTGCGGAAAATCCAGTTTGGCCGATATTCCCAGTATCACGTTCAGGAGCCTGGGATGCGCCAGGGCAGCGTAGAGCTCCCCTACCGTACCCACCACACACTTGTATCCCAGGTGCTTCAGCGGGAAATAAACCAGGTTGAAATCAATGCCTTCCAAATACATTCTGGAGGCCGTGGTCACTTTTCCGCCCTTGGAAGACGTGTAGCTGAGCCCGCTGATGGGCGAATAGGCAGAGAGGCGATAAAGCTGGTCTATTGCCTCCACTGCTCCTATTTCGGAGAATGTCTGTGCCATTTGCAAGCGATTTAACCCTGCAAAGATAGCAAAATTTATGGGGATAAATCCCTATCTTTGTATGCTATGAAACGATTTCTCACCCTCATTTTGCTGGTACTGGCCACGGCAGCCGCGGCTCAGCCCGTCTCCTGGAAAAGCCAAAGCCGTATTGTCAAGGAAACCCCTGTCGCGGAAGCCGAAACAGCCGCCCAAATCCTTCAGCGGTACTTGTCGGAGGCCTCCGGATACGCCTTTCCCGTTATTCAGGAAGGCAAGGCCCGAAAGGGAGATGTAGTTCTCCGGGAGACCCGGGACCTTCCCGAAGACAGTTTCCGGGTGCTCTGGGAAAACGGTCATGTATTGCTGGAAGGCCAGGGAAAGGCACTTGTCTATGCCGCCTGCGACTTCCTGGAGCAGGAAATGGACATGAACTACTGGGGCGGTGGGGAATATGCACTCTCCCCTGCCCGCAGCGTAACGGTCCGGCCCCGCACAGAGATTCCCACGTTCCGCTACCGCCAGACCAGCCACTGGAGCCTGGAAAACGGCAAGGTGGCCACATCCGACAACGGAGTGGACAAAATCCGCACGGCCGACAACCTGTACCGCTGGTGGTACCGGCTGGAAGAGCCGCACGAAGTTTTTGCCGGCAATCTCTGGGTGCATACCTGCAACCGTCTGCTTCCCGCATCCCGCTACGGGGCCCCCCATCCCGAATACTATGCCTGGTTTGACGGAAAACGCCATCCGGGCGGCGCCAGCCAGTGGTGCTTTACCAATCCGGAGGTCTTCGATACTGTCTGCAAAACGCTTGACAGCCTCTTCCTGGCCCATCCGGACCAGCACATGATTTCCATCTCACAGAACGACGGAACCGACACCTACTGCCGCTGCCCCGCCTGCCAGGCCGTAATGGACCAGGAAGGCTCCCCCATCGGCCCCATCCTGCGTTTTGTCAACGCCGTGGCCGACCGCTACCCGGGCAAACAGATCTCTACCCTGTCCTATTTGTTCACGGTGACTCCGCCGAAGGTCACGCGCCCGCGCCCCAACGTCTCCATCATGCTGTGCGACATCGACTGCCGCCGGCAGACTTCCCTGCCCGAGAATCCGTCGGGACAGGCCTTCATGGAGTGCCTGGAGGGCTGGAGCGCTATCTGCGACAACATTTTCCTGTGGGACTACGGCATCAACTTTGACAACTACCTCTCCCCTTTCCCCAACCTGAGCACCATCCGGGACAACATGCGCATCTTCCGCGACCACGGCGTCAAGATGCATTTTTCGCAGATCAACAGCACGCTGGGCGGCGACATGTCCGACCTTCGGCCCTACCTGGTGAGCAAGCTCATGTGGAATGCCGATGCCAGCCTGGATTCGCTGGAGCAGCGCTTCTGCGAGCGCTATTACGGTGCCGCCGCTCCTTCTGTCCTTCGCTACATCCATACGATGGAAGGGGCTGCCGTGGGCACGGACGTGGACCTTTTCATCTACGACTCCCCTGTCTCCTACAAGGACAATATCCTGCGTCCCGCCCTGATGCGCCGCTACAACGCCTTTTTCGATGAGGCCGAACAGGCCGTGGCCGATGACCCCGTGCGCCTGGCCCGGGTGCGCCGCACACGGCTTCCCCTGCAGTATTCGGCCCTGGAGATTGCCAGAACCAACCCGGGGCGCGATTTTGCGGCCGTGGGTAAGGAACTAGACCTGTTTGAAAGCCGTATCCGGGCATTCGGGATAGAAACGCTCAATGAGCGCGGCAACGACCCCCTGGCCTACTGCGCCATGTATCGGGACCGCTACCTGAAGAACAACCCCGGAAACAAGGCCACGGGATGCCCTGTAACGTATCTGTCCGCGCCGCACCCGCGTTATGATGCTCTGTCGCAATACGCCCTTACCGACGGCCTGTACGGCGGCACGGGATACGTGGAGAACTGGGTGGGTTGGGAAGGCACGGACGCCGAGTTTGTACTGGATCTGGGCTCTGTGAAGCCCGTCCACCGCGTGGGCGCAGACTTCCTGCGCCAGATAGGCGGCTGGGTCCTGGAACCTCTGGGGATGAGCGTATCCACCTCCCAGGACGGTGCAGCCTACACGCTGCTGGGCAGGATTGACAACCCCGAGAACCGGGACGGGACCATTGGTTTCAAGAGCCTGGAAGTAACGGGAGATGCGCTGGCCCGCTACGTAAAAATAAAAATATCCGGGCAGAAAATCTGCCCGGAATGGCACTACGGCGTTGGGAACCCTTGCTGGTTCTTCGCCGATGAAGTTTGGGTCTTTTAGCGAAGCTGGAAGATCACGGGGAAGGTGTAGGTTACCTTCACGGCGCGGTCACGCTGCTTGCCGGGCTTCCACTTGGGAGAGCTGGAAACAACGCGCACAGCTTCCTTATCCAGGGATTCGTCCACGCCACGCAGCACGCGCACGTTGGTCACGCGGCCGTCGGCCTCGACGGTGAACTGGAGGGTCACACGGCCCTGCACGCCGTTCTCCTTGGCGATTTCCGGATAAACCAGACGGGAATTCACCCACTTGGAGAACTCGTTGGCGTCGCCGCCGTTGAAGGAAGGCTTCTGTTCTACCAGCTGGAAAGGAATCGCTTCCTCTTCCACTTCCTCTTCCTCTACCTCGGCTTCCTTATAGTCCTGGATCTCGATAGCCTGGTTGTTGTCTTCCAGGTTGATGAAGAGGTCGTCCTCCAGCTTGATGTCATCGTCCACGATGTCAATCTGGTCGGACAGGACGGGAATCTGGGGTGCCTCGGGCGGGGGCGGGGGAAGCTCGTTCTGGATAGCGATCATTTCTTCTTCCACCACAACCTGGGTGGTATCTTCCAGCACGGCTACCTGGGCGTCCTTGGAGGACCAGTTGAAGCCCAGATAAACGATGAGGAGAGCCACCACCAAGCCTACCTCGGTGAAGAGCAGCCGTTTGTTTTCAAGGCTGGCTTTTTCGGATTTCTTGATTTCCATAATGGCTATTGTTTTTTGGTTTATTTTTCCTGATACAAAGGTAAAAAATCCCTTTCAAGACCCCAAAAAAAGAATCTCGCAAAGGAGCTTCTATAACTAATTGATTATTAAGATTTTACAAAAGCTCCAAAAATAAGAATTCTCTCACCCCTGGAAAATATGTGTCGAAAACCCTTAAAATTTTACGTTTTACCCTTATGAAAAACTACCTTTCCAGCTGGGCCAGGAAGAAATCCGAGTCCGGATTCTGTGCATTTTTTATGCGCTCCTTGATTCGGTAAAGCCGGTTGTAGACGTAGGGCTTGTCCTTCTCCAAAAGGGTGGAAATGGTGGCTGATGAGAAGCCCGCCACGGTGAACATATAGATAAGGTAATCCTCTTCCTTGAGCGTGGGGAAAGCCGTGCGGAAACGCTTCATCACCTGGTCCCGGGATTCGTTCAGGGATTTCTCCAGATTCTGCCGCAGTTTGGTGTCGCCCCGCAGTCCGTCCACCAGGCTGCGGACTTCCTTCAGCACTTTGGGCTGAAGGTTGTCCGTGCCTTCGTAGACGTAATACTGCTCAAATAGGCGATCCAGCATATCCAGGCCGATATCGGCCCCCTTCTGCCGCCCTTTCAGGGCATGGAGCCTGGCCTTCAGGTCCTCGGCGGTGGACATAATGCGGTCGTTCTCTTCCCGCTCTTGCAGGAGCTGTTTTTCCAGCTGCGCCTTGCGGGCCCAGAAATACAGCACCAGCGTAGCCAGAATGGCCGTTATGAGCAGCGCCAGGGCTCCCATACTAGAGGTTTCTGAGGAGGTTGGTCAGGGAAACCTTCTTCTCGATCATCGCACGCAGGTCCTCAATCTTCACGCGCTCCTGTTTCATGGTATCGCGCTCGCGTACGGTAACGGTACCGTCGGTGAGGGAATCATGGTCCACGGTGACGCAGAAAGGCGTTCCGATGGCGTCCTGACGGCGATAACGCTTGCCAATGGAGTCCTTTTCGTCGTACTGGTAGGAGAAGTCGTACTTGAGTTCGTCCACCACCTTCTGGGCCAGTTCCGGCAGGCCGTCCTTCTTCACCAGCGGCATCACGGCCACCTTGATGGGGGCCAGCGGGGCGGGAATGCGCATCACAACGCGCTCTTCGCCGTTCTCCAGCTGCTCCACGGTGTAAGAGTGGGCCAGCACGGCCAGGCACATGCGGTCTACGCCGATGGAGGTCTCGATCACGTAAGGGGTATAGGACGTATTCTCCTCAGGATCAAAGTATTCGATCTTCTTGCCGGAGAACTTCTGGTGGTTGCCCAGGTCGAAGTTGGTGCGACTGTGAATGCCTTCCAGTTCCTTGAAGCCGAAGGGGAAGTTGAACTCGATGTCCGTGGCGGCATTGGCGTAGTGGGCCAGCTTCTCGTGATCGTGGAAACGGTAGTTCTCGGCGCCCATTCCCAGGTTCACGTGCCATTTCATACGGGTTTCCTTCCACTTTTTGAACCAATCCAGCTCCGTACCGGGCTTGATGAAGAACTGCATTTCCATCTGCTCGAACTCACGCATGCGGAAGATGAACTGACGGGCCACAATCTCGTTGCGGAAGGCCTTGCCGATCTGGGCAATGCCGAAAGGAATCTTCATACGGCCGGTCTTCTGCACGTTCAGGTAGTTCACAAAGATGCCCTGGGCGGTCTCCGGACGCAGATAAATGAGGTTGGCGCCGTCGGCGGTAGAGCCCATGGAGGTAGAGAACATCAGGTTGAACTGACGTACCTCGGTCCAGTTGCAGGTACCGGAAATGGGGCATACGATGTTGCAGTCAATGATAATCTGGCGGTATTCGGCAAAGTCATTGGCTTTCTCGGCGGCCACGTAACGGTTGTGCACCTCGTCCCATTTGGCCTTTTCACGCAGCACGTTGGGGTTGGTGGCACGGAACTGGGCCTCGTCAAAGGCGTCTCCGAACTTCTTGCGGCCCTTGGCCACTTCCTTCTCGATCTTTTCCTCGATCTTGCCCAGATAATCCTCGATGAGGACATCGGCGCGGTATCTCTTCTTGGAATCCTTGTTGTCGATGAGCGGGTCGTTGAAAGCGCCCACGTGGCCGGAAGCCTCCCAGATGCGCGGGTGCATGAAAATAGCGGAATCAATGCCCACGATGTTCTCGTTCAGGCGGGTCATGGCCTCCCACCAGTAGTTTTTGATGTTGTTTTTGAGCTGTACGCCCATCTGGCCATAATCATAGACAGCGGCCAGGCCGTCATAGATCTCACTGCTGGGGAAAATGAATCCATACTCCTTGCAGTGTGCTACAAGCACCTTGAAAAGTTCATCCTGTGTCATATATACTATAAATTATATTTCGTGAAATCTTGCAAATTTACTCAAATAATTCCGGAAATGCTTCGCGAATCTCCGGTTTGGATATCTCCAGCAGCGGTTTTTTGGCAAATTCCCGCTGGGGAATCAGGGGATGGGGGACTATGAGGCGGTGATTCTTGATGGTAAAGGCCCCGTAGCAAAGGATGTCGATATCGATGATGCGGTCCCGGTAAATCCGGTTTCCATCGGCGTCAAAAAGGGGTTCTTCCAGGTCTCGGCCCAGGGCTTTTTCCACCTCCTTCACCTGGTCCAGGATCTGCAGCGCGTGCTCCTCGGGCGAGCCGGTGCGGGGGAGTCGGTAAAGGACGCAGAAATTGAGGAAAGGCTGGCCCTCAAAGCCCCAGGAAGGGGTTTCGATGATGCGGGAAATGCGCTCCGGATGCGTGCCGAAGGCCTCGTCCAGCAGATTCACGGCCTTGAGCAGGTTCAGTTCCCGGTTGCCCAGGTTGGAGCCCAGCCCCAGATATACATTCACTCTCTCCATCAGTTGTCCAGTTTGCCGTAATCGTCCTCTTCATAGTCCAGGCCCAGTTCCACGCGGGCTTCCTCAGAGAGCATGCTGCGGTCCCATTGGGGTTCAAAAGTAAGCTCAATGGTGCATTTGGTGACGCCGGGGACGCTTTCCACACCTTGCTGCACCTCCATCATCACCTGGTCTGCCATAGGGCAGTTGGGCGCGGTGAAGGTCATCAAGATGGACACCTCGCGCTCCTTTGAGATGGTGAGTTCGTAAATGAGACCCAGGTCGTAGATGTTCACCGGGATCTCGGGGTCATAAACCTCCTTCAGCGCCTGGATTACAGCCGCATACAGGGGTTGCAACGCCTTCACGTCTTCTGCCGTCAAAACCGCTTTATCTGCCATTTTCTGCCACTTTCTTAATGGTTTCTATCATGGATACCAGACCGTTGGCGCGGGTGGGGGAGAGGTTCTCTTTCAGGCCAATCTCTCCAACAAAGCCAAAATCGTCTGCCGCAATCTCTTCCGGCGTGCGGCCGGAGTATACGCCGATGAGCAGGGAAATGATACCCTTGGTGATGATAGCGTCACTGTCGGCCGTAAAGAAGAGCTTGCCGTCCCGTACCTCGCTGTCCAGCCAAACGCGTGACTGACAGCCTTTTATCAGGCGGTCTTCGGTCTTTTTCTCCTCGGGAAAAGGCTCCAGGGCCTTCCCCAGTTCAATGAGATACTCATATTTGTCCAGCCACTCGTCATACAGGGAAAAGTCCTCGATGACCTGCTGTTTCTTTTCCTCTAATGTCATACCAGCATGGTTATGGCCTTGTTCAGGCACTTGATAAAATATTCCGCCTCTTCCAGCGTATTGTAGGGTGCAAAGGAGGCGCGTAAAAGGCCCGTGACACCCAGGCGGTCCATCAGGGGCTCGGCGCACATCTGGCCGGACCGCAGGGCGATTCCCATCTTGTCCAGGATGAGGGCCAGGTCTTCGTGATGGGCGCCTTTTACGCCAAACGAGAACAGCGGCACCTTGGCGGAACGGTCTGTCCCATATAGCGTAATACGCTCATCCTCAGTAAGTTTTGTATAAAAAAAGTCCAGAATGGCCTCCTGCTCCTGCAAGACGGCGGCATCGGCCCGCATTTCCTTCACCAGGGCCATGGCGGGCACCAGGGTGGGAACGGCATTGAAGTTCTGGGTACCGGCCTCAAACTTTTCCGGCAGGGGAGCGTAGGTGGTACCGCTGAAACGCACGGTGGCTATCATTTCTCCGCCGCCCATGTAAGGCGGGATGGCATCCAGCCATTTCTTCTTTCCGTAGAGGACGCCGGTGCCGGTGGCCGCATACAGTTTATGGCCGGAAAACACATAGAAGTCGCAGTCCAGATCCTGTACGTCCACGGACTCATGGACAATCCCCTGAGCACCGTCAACCAGTACGGGAACACCCTTTTTGTGGCAAATCTGAACGATTTCCTTCACGGGATTTACAAGGCCTAACACATTGGAAATGTGAGAGATAGCTACTAATTTGGTACGCTCGGAAATGCATTTTTCCAAGTCGCTTACCAGCAGCCCGCCATTTTCGGAAATGTCAAGCACTTTCAGCACCGCCTTCTTGCGCTCGCACAGCATCTGCCAGGGGACGATGTTGCTGTGATGTCCGTCCACGGAAACCACAATATCGTCTCCCTCCCGGACATAAGCCTCGCCGAAGGAGAAGGCCACCAGGTTCACAGCCGCCGTGGCACCCGAGGTAAAGACAATCTCCTCCCGGGCCGATGCGTGCAGGAATTCCTTCACGGCATCCCGGGTTCCCTCGTAAGCATCCGTTGCCTGTCCGGCCAAAGCGTGCACTGCCCGGTGGATATTGGCGTTTTCCTCCAGGGAAAGCTTTCGCCAGCAGTCGGCCACCATAAGCGGCCGCTGGGCCGATGCAGCATTGTCCAGATACACCAGCGGTTTCCCGTAGACTGTGCGGGAAAGGATAGGGAACTGTGCACGTAAGGAACTGACCGACATATCCATTGTATAAGTCTGCAAATTTACATAAATTTGCGATATGATTGACTACATTAAAGGACAAATCGTGGAGTTGACGCCCACGGAACTCATTTTGGAGAATGCCGGCATCGGATACAGCATCCTCATCTCCCTGCAAACCTACGAGGCTTTCCAGCTGAAAACACAGGCTGTAGCCTACATTCACCATTATATCCGCGAAGACGAAGAACTGTTCTACGGATTTGCCACCAAAGACGAGCGAGAACTCTTCCGTCTACTCATCGGCGTGAGCGGAATCGGCGTAGCCAGCGCCCGCATGATGCTCTCTACGCTTACCTCCGAAGAGATCCGCCAGGCCATCCTTTCCGAGGACGTCAACAAGATTAAGAGTGTGAAGGGAATCGGCCTTAAAAGCGCCCAGAGGCTGGTTTTGGAGCTGAAAGACAAGATTGTCAAGGGCGAAGGAAGCGCCGAAACGGCCCTCTTTGCAGCCCCCAATTCGGCCCTTGTGGAAGAGGCCACCACCGCACTGGTGATGCTGGGCTTCAGCAAAGCCAACATTTCCAAGGTTCTCCCCGCCATTCTCAAAGACAATCCGAACGCCAAGGTAGAAGATATAATTAAAGCCGCCCTGAAGCGGCTTTAGTAAATGTTCCACATGGAACAATTCTATCTTCCAAAGTACACTAAAAGCACCGAGATATCGGCTGGAGACACGCCGGAAATACGTGAAGCCTGAGCGATTGTCTCGGGCTTATATCGTTTTAATTTCTGCCTACACTCAATTGAGAGGCCGTTTAGGGCATCAAAATCGAAGTCAGAAGGGATCTTGATATACTCCAGACGGTTGTTCTTCTGCGCCTGCTGTTTCTCACGCTCGATATATCCCGCATACTTGATGGAAATCTCGACCGAAGTCACCACATCAGAGGGGTAGTTTGTTCCACGTGGAACAAGAGCCAGTAAATCGGCCAAAGAAAGCTCTGGTCGGGCAACCAGTTCGCTCAGATGCTTAGATTCGGTCAAAATCGTGGATCCAGAGGCCTCCAGCAGGGGATTAACTACTTCGGAGCGCATCTTATAGGAGTCACAGAAGGCGGTTAAACGCTCTACTTCTTCCCGTTTTCGCATCACGGCAGCATAGCGTTCCTCACTGGCCAAGCCCAAGGAATGCGACAATTCCGTGAGACGGAAGTCTGCATTGTCCTGGCGCAACAAAATCCGGTATTCGGCGCGGGAAGTGAACATTCTGTAGGGTTCATCCACGCCTTTGTTGATCAAATCGTCTATTAGAACGCCGATATAGGCCTGATCCCGCCGCAAAACCAGCGGTTCCCGGCCAGCCAGGTACAAATGAGCGTTTATGCCCGCTATAATGCCCTGTGCGGCCGCTTCTTCATAACCGGTGGTACCATTCACCTGGCCGGCCAAAAAGAGATTAGGAACCACTTTGGACCGTAAAGAATGGAAAAGATACTGCGGATCGAAGTAGTCATACTCTACCGCATAGGCCGGCTTGAAGAAGACAGCGTTCTCCAGGCCCTCGATGGCGTGGACGGCCTCCAGCTGCACTTCCAGGGGCAATGAGGAGGAAAAGCCCTGCAGATAGTATTCCGGGGAAGTGCGCCCCTCGGGTTCCAGGAACAGCTGGTGAGAGTCCTTATCGGCAAACGTGCGCAGCTTGTCCTCGATGCTGGGGCAGTAACGGGGACCCTTGCCGTGAATCATTCCCGTAAAGAGAGGGGAGCGGTCGAAGCCGGTCCGAAGAATCTCGTGCACTCGCTCGTTCGTGTGCATGAGGTAGCAGTCCATCTGTTCGCCCCCGGCCTGGACGGCGGAAGGAACGTCCAGGTAAGAGAAGCGCTCGGGCTGGCTGTCCCCTTCCTGGCGGACCAAGCGAGAGAGGTCAATGGACCGGATGTCGATGCGCGGGGGAGTACCGGTCTTCATCCGTTCGGTGGGAATACCCAAAGAAGCCAACTGGTCGGAAATTCCGTAAGACGCTTTCTCACCAATCCGGCCTCCTTCGAAAGAATGCTGGCCAATGTACATCTTGCCGTTCAGGAAGGTACCGGCAGTCAAAATAACGGCCTTAGCATGGAAAATTGCCCCGGTAGTTGTACGCACCCCTGAAATTTCGCGATTCTCAAGCAGTAAATCCGCCGCAAAATCCGCGTAAATACTTAATTTAGAGCAACTTAGGAGGGTATTAAGCCAGGTGGCGGAAAAGCGCTGTTTGTCGCATTGTGCACGCGGACTCCACATAGCGGGACCCTTAGAACGGTTAAGCATGCGGAACTGCAGGGTGGCGGCGTCGGTCACCAGTCCGGAGTAGCCGCCCAGGGCGTCGATCTCCCGGACAATCTGTCCCTTGGCAATTCCGCCCACCGCCGGGTTGCAACTCATCTTGGCCAGGCCGTTCAGGTCCGGCGTAAGAAGGAGGACAGAAGAGCCCATACCCGCGGCAGCCATGGCGGCTTCACAGCCGGCGTGGCCACCGCCAATCACTATTACATCAAAGGAACTGTTCATACATTCCCCCGCTGGGACAGATAGTAGTTCTCCTTGGCACGCATCACGGCAATGTCTTCCTCGGAGTGGTCGTCGTAGCCAATCAGGTGTAACAGGCCGTGTACGATGACCCGGTTCAGCTCATCGGCAAACTCGGTTCCATAGAAGGAAGCGTTCTCCCGCACGGAATCCACAGAGATAAACAGGTCTCCGGAGAGACGGTTTCCTTCACAGTAATCGAAGGTAATGATATCTGTATAATAATCGTGCTGCAGATATTTTATATTGACATCCAGAATATAATTATCGGAACAAAATATCACAGCAATATCCCCAAGATGCTTGGCCTCACTCTCGGCCACAAACTTAAGCCAACGAGAAGTGAGACGTTTCTCCTTAAAGGGAAACACAATATCTTCCGTGAAATAGGAAACCATCTTATTCGAACTCGAAAATGGAAATGAAGCCGGTGAGCTCCAGTACGTCGCGAATGACGTCGTTCACGTTTTTCAACACCACGCGGGAACCCACGGACTTAGCCTGTTTCAGGATGCTCAGCAGCACACGGAGGCCGCTGGAGGAAATGTACTCCAGGTCCGTGCAGTCCAGTAAAACATCCTTACCCTTGCTGTTCTGTAAGGGCTGGAGCTGCTTTTCGGCCTCCTGTGCGGCCGCAGTGTCTAATTCACCTGCCAGTGTAGCAACGATTTTGGCATCTGTTTCTTGAATAGTGATGTTCATAGTATGGATTTGGTTAAAGATAATACATTTTTACCATTCTGGCGGGAGTAGGAGATGGAATCCATCAGCTTACGGGAAAGCAGGATTCCCAAACCGCCGATGGGCCTGTTCTGGGCATCCAGCGTGGTATCGGGCTCCAGGACGGACGTGGGGTCGAAGGGGAAGCCGGAATCCACGATGGTAAAGCGGACCTCTTTGCCGTCGGAATCGGCCGATATATGGACCTCTCCCTCTTCGTCAGGGGGATAAGCATAGTTTATCACGTTCACAACGGCCTCTTCAAGGCCCAGACGCATGCCGGCGGCCAGTTTTCTGTCCACCTCCAGCCTGCCGAAGAAATCCTTCACAAACTGGCTCAGGCGGGTCACTTCGGAACTCTTGTTCGTGAGCGTAATCTGCTCCCGGATCAGGTCTCCGGGGGCAAAACGGACGGCCAGTAACGTAAGGTCGTCGCTTTGCGGTGCCTCTCCGGCAAATTTGTGCGCAGCCGTGCACAGAGACAGCACCAGGTCCTCAAGGGAGAAATCCATCCTGGAAATAAACTTCTTGAGAACGCCATCGATACCTTCCCTGCCAAACAGCTTTCTGTCCACATTCTTGGCTTCCGTAAGGCCGTCCGTATACATGAGAAGGGTGGTTCCATGCTCCAGCGTGCAACTCTGCTGCTCAAAACGCGTATCAGGGAACGCGCCCAGCGGCAGGTTGGCCTTGGCCTGGAGCATCGTAGCATTGCCGCCACTCAGAACAAAGGGTTTGTCGTGCCCCGCGCTGGCATAATTCAACACCCCGGAATACATATCCAGGCAGCCGATGAAGAAGGTGACGAACATATTGGAGTCGTTGCCACGGCATATTTCCCGGTTCATCGCTTCCAGGATACGGGAAGGCCTGTATTCCTTGCGGGAGACCACGCGGAACAGGGAATGGACCACAGACATGAGCATGGCCGCCGGAACACCTTTTCCGCTCACGTCGCCAACACAGAAGAAAACCTTGCCGTCCCGGCAGAAGAAGTCGAACATGTCTCCTCCCACCTCCCGGGCAGGCTCCAGGGAGCCGTACACAAAGGGCGGGAATGTCTTGGGCAGCATTTCCTGCTGGATTCCGTGAGCAGCGGCCAGTTCACCGCCTATCCGCGCCTGCTCCTCAGACGCCATCCGCAGCTTTCTCTCGTTGCGGGAGTATCTCTCTATCATAAAGGCCAGGATAGCCAGCGCCAGCAGAATCAGGAACATCTGCTGCAGGCGCATCTGGCCCACCTTGGAATAGATATCGGCCGTTTGGTACACCTGGACAACTTGCCAGAAGGGATCCTTTGACAGGGAGGTCTTCCACATGGAAATGGAGGGGTTTTTCGATTCCGGGACGTCCCCGTTGATGACGGCCAACGCCTGTTCCACATCGGCCCGGGAAGTGCGTTTTTCCGATGGGCCCGCCACCAGGATTCCCTCCTGGGTAAGCAGAAGGGCAAAGGAGGAGCTGTAAGGCTGACGGGCGTTCAGGGTATCTCCCAGCCAGGAAAGGTCCATATCCAACCCGCATATGGCTACAATCCGCCCATTCTTGTCAAAAATGGGGTAGGAATAGGTGGTTAAGCACACAGAATCCGCGCCGTATATATAGGGATCCGTCCAGCTGGGGGTTCCGTGGTCTATCACCCACTGGTATTCTTCGTTCTGCGTATAATCGTGACCGGGGCCGGCAATCTGGCTCACGGTAATCTTCCTGTCCTTGTCCTTGCTGGCATAGGGTTCATACAGGCGACCCTTGGAAGGATAATAGTTAGGGGCGAAAGCCAAACACCCTCCCACCACGTGCGGATTGTCGTCGATCAGGCGCACCAAAACGGGATACACAGAGTCCGGATGCGCCAAGGAACGCTTCACGTCCCACATGTTTTCACGCATGGTAGATTCGACCAAACCCAGGGTCTGCTGTATATGGTCTGCCATAGCGCTCACCACCACACGGCCGCGGGCACCGGTTTCCTCCAGCATCATCCTGCGAAGGCGCTGGTACTGGATGACTGAAATGATTTCCACCATAATGGCGGCCATCACCACAATTCCCACCCGGGATATCCAGCCATTTTTGAACGAAACCATAGGCGTTTTGACTTCAACTCGTAAAGTTATCATTTGTTTTTGAGAACTCAAAACGATAAATATTCGATTATTTTTCTAAATTTGTGAAAACCAAACACTGAAACAATGAGCCTGACTTCTTTAAACACGGTTCTGGAGGCGTTTCACGAACAGGTGAAAGCCTATCCCAATCAACCCGCTGTGGTTTATGAAAATATCCAATTAAGCTACTCCGAAGTAGACCGGCTGACGGACAACCTTGCTGCCTATATAGAGTCCAAGGTGCCCCCCAAGAGCGTTGTAGGCATCATGCTGGGCCGAAACGAATATATGATGCTGGCCCCGCTGGGTGTGCTCAAGGCAGGGTGCGCCTATCTCCCGCTGGACCCTTCGTACCCGCCGGAACGCCTGGAATTCATGATGAAGGATGCCGGCGCCAAGATGCTGGTGGCCGATGAGGAGCTCCTTCCCATCCTGAAGGAGTACAAGGGACCGGTCATAAAGACCTCCGACATCCGCAAACTGCATCCCGGCACGCCCAAGGCACCGCAGCCCCAACCGGAAGACCTGTTTATCCTGCTGTACACCAGCGGCACCACCGGCACGCCAAAGGGCTGTATGCTCTGTCATAGAAACATTTACGCGTACTGCAGCCATCACAGCGAGCTCATGGGCCTGGACCGTACCTCCCACATATCGGCCTATGCCAGCTTCGGCTTTGACGCCTTCGTGTCGGACCTGTACAGTTCCCTCATCAGCGGCGGCACTCTCTACATCATTCCGGAAAAAATCCGCCTCAACCTGCCTGCCCTGCACGATTACTTTGAGCAGAACGGCATCACGTGCTGCTTCATGACCACCCAGGTGGCCACCCAGTTCGCCATCAACTATCCGGACTGCAAGGGCCTCAAGACCATGTACACCGGCGGAGAAAAGATGTCCAGCTTCCCGCTTCCGCACTATCGCCTGTTCAACTGCTACGGCCCCACGGAAACCATTTGCTACGTGGTGTGCGAAGAGGTGAAAAAGCAGGAAGAGAACATCCCCATCGGCCGGCCGATGAAGGACATCAAGGTCTATATTGTCAAAGACGGCAAGCAGGTTCCCAAGGGGGAGCCGGGAGAACTCTGGATTACCGGTACGCAGGTGGGTCTTGGCTACCTCAACCGGCCCGACAAAACGGCCGAAGCGTTTGTGAAGAACCCCTTTGACAACGATCCCAAATACAGCACCGCCTACCGCACCGGAGACATCGTCCGCGAGCGGAAAGACGGAAAGATAGAATTTATGGGCCGAAAGGACGGCCAGGTCAAGATCCGCGGCTTCCGCATCGAGCTAAAGGAAGTGGAGGCCATCATCCGCGAATTCCCTGATATCAAGGACGTTACGGTGCAGGCCTTTGACGAGCCCGGCGTTGGTGCCGGCAAGTTCCTGGCGGCCTACATCGTGAGCCCCAAGGAAATCAACATCCAGGAGCTGGATGAGTTCATTGCCAGCAAGAAGCCCCCGTACATGGTGCCGGCGGTTACCATGCAGATAGAGGCCATTCCCCTTAACGTAAACCAGAAGGTGGATGTAAAGGCCCTGCCCAAGCCGGAACCCCAGGAGCACAAACCGGAAGCCCATGTGGCCCCGCTCAACGTGCTGGAAGAAGAAATCAGCAACATCATCAAGGAAAGTGTAGGCATCGGCGGTTTTGGCCTTACAGACCCTCTGTACTACAGCGGCCTGTCTTCACTGGGAGCCCTTCGCCTGGCCACCGAGCTGTACAAACGCTACGGCCTGGAGCCGGACATGAACAGCTTTGCCAAGACGGCCAGCCTGCAAAGTATTGAGAATGACATCCTTAATATCCTCCTGTCCCAAGACAAGAAACAGGAATCCCAGGAGGAAAGCACGGAGGATGTACCCCAGGAACTCACTTTCCAGCAGACCGGCCTGTACCTGGACTGCGTCCGGAATCCTTCCTCCACAGCCTACAACCTGCCGTTTATCCTCACCTTCCCGGAAGACACGCAGGTGTCAGCCCTAAAAAAGGCCCTGCTGGCCATTCTGGAGGCTCATCCGGGCGTTACCGGACGGCTGCAGCAAAAAGATGGAAAAGTATATCTGGTGCCCGGAAAACCAGACCCGGAGATCCCGTCCGTCAAGCTCCGTAACGAAGACGATTATGAGGCCCTCAAAGAGGCCTTCATGCAGCCTTTCGACCTCTCCGGACCGCTCTACCGGCTCAATATCGTCCAGACGCCCGGAAAACTGCGCCTGATGGCCGATTTCCACCACCTCATCTTTGACGGCCATTCCTACGACGTCTTCCTGGCCCAGCTTACCGGAGCCCTGGAAGGCAAGGAGCCGGAGAAGGAGGACTACACCTACTTCCGCTACGCCAAAGACCAGAAAGCCTACCAGGACAGCGAAGAATTCAAGCAGGCCGAAGCCTTCTTCGCAGACCAGATGGCCGGCAAGGAAGACGAAACCGGCGTCATCCCGGACAAGAGACCGCAGGAAGACGAGGTGGGCCATGAGGTCTGGCTTCGCAAGAAGATCGGGGCCGATGTCATGGCTCGTTGCCATGCTCTGGGCATCTCGCCGGCCAGCTACTTCCTGGGCGCCGCATTTGTAACCGTAAGCGCCTTCTGCGGCAAACAGAAAGTGTTCATGAGCACCGTGGCAAACGGCCGGAGCGACATGCGCTGCGCCAATACGTTCGGCATGTTTGTAAACACCATGCCGCTTTCCGGAGAGGTAGGGGAGCAGAACGTGTCCGATTTCCTCCGGGAGACGGACCGCAACTTTGCCACTACTCTCTCTTTCCAGAACTATCCCTTTGCCAGGGTGTCTTCGGCCTTTGACTTCCATCCGGCCGTGATGCTGGCCTATCAGGTGGGGTTGGTGGAAAAACACACCGTTAACGGAAAACCGCTTGAGGACGAGCTCCTTACGCAGGACACGCCCAAGTTCCCGCTGAGTATCTTCATCGAGGGCACGGAAGAAGCCCCTGAACTGGCCCTGGCCTATGACGACAGCCAGTATACCGAGCCGCTCATCCAGTCCTTTGCAGAAACCATGGAGTGTGTGGTGAGAGGTATGCTCAAGGATGTTGCCCTCACGGAGATTCCCTTCGTGGACGGCGAGCGCCTCAAGCAACTGGACAGCTTCAACAACTATACCCAGGAGGTAGACCTGAGCCAGACCGTGGTAGACTTGTTCCGCAAACAGGCCCAGTCCAACCCGGATGCTCCGGCCGTGCTCTTTGAGGGCAAAACCATCAGCTACAAGGAACTGGACCGCTACACAGACACCCTTGCGGCCAAAATCCTTTCCTTCGGTCTCAAGGACGAAGACGTGGTGGCTGTACTCATCGGCCGCAACGCCTGGATGACCAAGGCCTCCCTGGCGGCCCTGAAGACCGGTTGCGCCTATCAGCCGCTGGATCCTTCCTACCCGCCGGAGCGCCTCAATTTCATGATCAAGGATTCCCACGCCAAGCTCCTCATTGCCGACAAGGAACTGGTTCCGCTGGTAGGGGAGTACAACGGTCCCGTGCTCACCACTGACCAGCTGGACAACCTGCCGGAAGGCAAGCCCACAGCCGGGCCCAAGCCGGAAAGCCTGTTTATCCTGCTCTACACCTCCGGTTCCACCGGTACGCCCAAGGGCTGTATGCTGGAACAGCGCAACCTGGTCAATTTCTGCGCCTGGTACCGGGACTATTACCAGCTCAAGCCCGGCGACAGGGTGGCCGCCTTTGCCAGCTATGGCTTCGATGCCAATATGATGGACCAGTACCCCGCCCTTACCAGCGGAGCCTGCGTCTGCATCATTCCCGAAGACGTAAGGCACGATTTGGGGGCCTTGAACCGCTTCCTGATAGACAACGGCGTTACGCACAGCTTCATGACCACCCAGGTGGGCGTGATGTATGCCCGTAACTTCCCGGACAATCCCGTCCTCAAACACCTGTCCGTGGGCGGAGAAAAACTCATTTCCATGCCGCCGCCTTCCTATGCCTTCTACAACGGCTACGGTCCCACGGAATGTACCATCTTCTCCTCCATCTTCCGGGTCCTGGAACGCGAGGACAACATTCCCATCGGTCATCCTCTGTCCAATGTCCAGCTGTATGTGGCGGACCAGAAGATGCGCCGCCTGCCCATCGGCGCTGCCGGTGAGTTGCTCATCGGCGGTCACGGCGTGGGACGCGGGTACCTCAACAATCCGGACAAGACGGCCGAAAGTTTCATTGAGAACCCTTACCAGCCCGGTGTACGGCTGTACCGCTCCGGGGATATCGTGCGTTTCCGTCCGGACGGAAACGTTGAATTTGTGGGCCGAAAAGACCGCCAGGTCAAGATTCGCGGCTTCCGCATCGAGCTCAAGGAAGTGGAGGGTGTGCTGCAGGAATTCCCGGGCGTGAAGGATGTGACCGTACAGGCCTTCGACGCCCCGTCCGGCGGCAAGTTCCTGGCCGCATATGTGGTGGCCGACGGCACCTTTGATTCCAAAGCCGCTGCAGACTTCATCCGCGAACGCAAACCGCCGTACATGGTTCCCGCCGCGTGGATGCAACTGGACGCCATCCCGCTCAACGTGAACCAGAAGGTGGACCGCAAGGCCCTGCCGGAGGCCACGCCTTCTTCCGTGGACGAGTATATTGCGCCTATAGGAGAGACGGAAAAGGTCCTCTGCGACATCTTTGCAGAGGTTCTGGGCGTAGAAAAAGTAGGTGCCACGGATTCCTTCTTCGACCTGGGAGGCTCTTCCCTCATGGTTACCAACGTGATGGTGAACGCAGAGAAACAGGGGCTGCACTTTGCCTATTCCGATGTCTTCTCCCATCCTTCGGCCCGCTCCCTGGCGGCCTTCCTGAAGGGGGACATGGGTACGCAGGAGCAGGACAGCAACATTACCGACTACGACTATTCGGCCATTGATACCCTGCTGGCGCAGAACAACCTGGAATCCTTCCTCAAGGGAAAGCGTCTGCTTCTGGGCAAGAACATCCTCCTTACCGGTGCCACCGGCTTCCTGGGCATCCATGTGCTTAAGGAGCTGCTGGAAACCACCGGGCCGGATACCACCATCTGGTGCCTCCTCAGAGAAAAGGGGACCCTGACCCCGGAGCGCCGCCTCAAGGAAATGCTGGTGTACTACTTTGACAAAGACTACCGTAGCCTGGTTGGAACGCGCATCAAGCCCGTAGCGGGAGACATTACCATGCCCGAGACCCTGGCTCCGCTGACGGACATCGACATGGTGTTCAACTGCGCCGCCAACGTGAAGCACTTCTCCAAGGGAACGGACATCGAAGACATCAATTACGGCGGCGTCAAGAACCTGGTAGACCTCTGCGAAAAGAACGGAGCCTACCTGGTGCACGTATCCACCGAGAGCGTGGGCGGCCTTACCCCGGGCAACGTTCCGGATACTCTCACCGAGCAGATGCTCTTCTTTGGCCAGCTCACGGACAACCAGTACGTGCACTCCAAGTTCCTGGCCGAAAGGCACATCCTGGAGCATATGGTTCACGGAAAGCTCAAGGCCAAGATCCTGCGCGCCG
This sequence comes from Bacteroidales bacterium, assembly GCA_017509685.1. Classification (GTDB taxonomy): domain Bacteria; phylum Bacteroidota; class Bacteroidia; order Bacteroidales; family UBA932; genus Cryptobacteroides. The sequence continues at coordinate 4,087 of JAFWPA010000065.1, read as the reverse complement.
GCAACCTGTCACCCCGCGCCCGGGACGGTGAGTTCCAGGTGAACCTCAATGCCAACGCCTCCATGGGCCGCCTCAAGGCCCTCAAGATGCTGGGCGCCTGCCCGTTCCAGATGCTGGAAGGCCAGATGGAGTTCTCGCCCATCGACCAGTCGGCCCAGGCCATGGTGCTGCTGGCCACTACCCCGCTGGAGAACTGCGTTTTCAACGTATCCAACAACCATATCATCCCCATGGACGATATCTTCACCCGTCTGGAGAAGATTGACGGACAGCCGCTGGAATATGTAGAAATGGACGAATTCGCCCGCCGCGTGGAGGAGGCAAACGCCAACCCCGCCAAGACCCGCATCATGGCGCCGCTGGTGGCCTACCAGCAATCCAACGCCGAAACCGAAGGCGTGGAAACCCTGGCCTCCACCGTGTATACGATGCAGATCCTGCACCGGCTGGGCTTCCGTTGGGACCACACCTCCAACGAATACCTCGACTTGACTTTTGAAATGCTTAGGACGTTACAGTATTTTGGATAAAAAAACAACTGACTATGACCTCTCCCCTTTCTCAAGCGCAACTGAGCATGTTCCTGGCCAGCCAGGGTCTGGACGACAAATCCGGCAACTACCAGCAGGCTTTGCTGTTCAAGCTGCCTCCCACCATAGACCTCCAGAAGTTTAAAAAGGCCCTGGAGGCCTTTGTGGCCGCCCATCCCTACATCCTTTCGCACGTGAAGGAAGTGGACGGCGTCCCCTGCATGGAGCAGACGGAGGAAACGTGGACGGCCGAGATTAAGGAAATAGAGAATATAGACCAGGTAAGGGGAACCTTTGCGCGGCCTATGGACCTGCACAAAGACCGTCTCTTCCGGATGGAGCTTTACAAAACGCCCGATGCCGCCTGGTTCTACGCAGATTTCCACCACATCATCGCCGACGGCGCCTGCATCCCCATCTTGCTGCAGGATCTGGGTGCCGCCTATGAGGGCAAGGAGGTTGCTACAGAGAAGATGAACGGGGCCGATGTGGCCCGGGAAGAGCAGGCGCAGCGGGAAAGCGAGGCCTTCGAAGAGGCCAAGCAGTGGTTTGCGCAGGAGTTTGGCCCGGCCACGGAGGTCGAAAGCCGTATTGTGCCGGACGTCTATGGCGCCAAGCCATCGGCCTATCATTCGCTGCTGGTGCAGCTGCCCCTTGACAGCGTGGCCATGCGGGAGATTCTGGAGCGTTACCGGTATGCCGACAGCATTCTCTTTACCACCCTCTTCGGCCTTACGCTGGCCTCTTGGAATGCAGACCACGCCGCCAGCTTCTCCACCATCTGGAACGGACGCAAGGGAGTGGCGGCCAAAACAGCTTTCACCATGTGCGTGCATACCCTGCCCGCCTTTGTGAATGCCACGCCGGAAACACCCATCAGCGAGGTTCTGGACCACATGAAAGCCCAGACGATGGGGCTGAGGGCCCGTCCGTTCTTCTCCATGGCAGACTGCGGAACATACCTGGGTCTGGGACCCGGCATCAACTTTGGCTTCCAGGGTCAGTTCGTGGTAGAAGTCCCTTCCCTGATCCTGGCAGGAGAGCGGATCCAGGGAGAAGACCTGCGCACCAATCCGCCGGGTCTCAACCTCTCGGTAGAACTCTTCACGCCGGTGGAAGGCCCCTACGAGATGCGTTTCTGGTACCGTCCCAGCATGTATACAGAGGGCATCCTCAGAAACTTTGCCGAGAGCATGGCCGCCGCCGTACTCTCCCTCAAGAAGGCCGATACCGTGGGGCAGCTGGAGTTCGCCTCCCCCGCCCAAATCAAGGTTCTGGACGGTTTCAACCCCGGCAAATCCCTGGGAGACCCGGAGAAGACCGTGGTGGAATTCTGGCGCGAACGCGTGAAGGAAGCCCCCGACCAGACGGCCCTTGTCTGCGCCGATAAGAAACTGACTTACAAGGAGGTGGACGTGTTGTCTGACAACCTGGCCGCCTACATCGAAAAAACCGTGAAACCCGGCCACGTGGTTTCCATCATCCTGGGCCGGAGCGAGTATACCGTAGTGGCCCCGCTGGGTGCCATCAAGGCCGGCTGCGCTTATCAGCCGCTGGATCCCTCCTATCCAAAGGACCGCCTCCAGTTCATGGTAAAAGACGCCTCCAGCGCCCTGCTCATAGCCGATGACGGCCTGGCAGAGCTGGTGGAAGGCTTCGAAGGGCCGGTGCTGGCCACCCGGGACATTCCCGGCCTGCCCAAGGGTAAGCCCACTTCCAACCCCAAGCCGGACGACCTCTTTGTCCTGCTGTACACCAGCGGCACCACCGGCACGCCCAAGGGCTGTATGCTCAACCACCGGAACGTGACCCTCTTTGCCCAGCATCACGCCTGGCGCACGGGCATCACGGCCCAGAGCAAGCTTACAGCCTATTCCAGCTTTGGTTTTGACGCCTTTGTGGGAGACCTGTACGGCGCCCTGGTGGCCGGAGCCACCCTGTATCTCATCCCCGAGGAGATCCGCCTGGACCTGAAGGCCCTGCACGACTATTTTGAGCAGAACGGGATTACCCACAGCTTCATGACCACCCAGGTAGCCACGCAGTTTGCCATCAACTACCCCAGTTGCAAGGGCCTGCAAGTGCTTTACACCGGAGGCGAGAAGTTGAGCGCCCTGCCGCTGCCCAACTACAAGCTGTTCAACTGCTACGGCCCTTCCGAGAGCCTCTGCTATGTGGTTTCCAAGGAAGTGAAGAAGCAGGAAGAGAACATCCCCATCGGCGTTCCGCAGCCCGGCATCCACTGCTTTGTGGTGAACAAGGCGGGGGGACGGGTGCCCGTAGGAGCTGCCGGAGAGCTGTTGGAGGCTGGCCTGCAGGTAGGAGACGGTTACCTGGGCCGCCCGGACAAAACTGCCGAGTCCTTTGCAGACAACCCTTACGAGAAAGATAAGGCCTTTAAACGCCTCTATCGCACCGGAGACATAGTGAGGTACCGGGCCGACGGAGATCTCGAGTATATCGGCCGGAAAGACGCCCAGGTGAAGATCCGCGGCTTCCGTATCGAACTCAAGGAAGTGGAAGCCGTCATCCGGGAGTTCCCGGGCATCAAGGACGTGACCGTACAGGCCTTTGACCAGGAAGGCGGCGGCAAGTTCATGGCTGCCTACATAGTAAGCGACCAGGAGGTGGATACGGCCGCCCTAAGCGCCTTCATTATGGAGCGCAAACCGCCGTATATGGTGCCTTCCGTTACCATGCAGATAGACGCCATTCCGCTCAACGTAAACCAGAAGGTGGACGTGAAGGCCCTGCCCAAGCCGCAGGCCAGGAAGGCCCAGGAGCAGGCCGCCGCCCCGCTCAACCTCCTGGAAGAAGAACTCACGGCCCTGCTCAAGGAAACCACCGGCATAGAAGGCGCCGGGCTCACCGAACCCCTGATGCTCTACGGCCTCAGCTCCCTGAGCGGCCTGCGTCTGGCTACCGAACTGTTCAAGCGCTACGGCATCCAGGCCGATATGAACACCTTTGCCAAGACCGCCAGCCTCCAGAGCATAGAAAACGAGATTCTCAAACTTTGGATGTCGGGAGAGGGTACGCCCGGCCAGGCCGCCGATGACAGTGCGCTGAAACCCCAGCCCCTTACCAACCAGTAGGCCGGCGTGTTCCTGGAATGCATGAAAGCCCCGCAGGAAACCATCTACAACATTCCTATGGTGTGGACCTTCCCCGGAGAAGTATCCGCGGAAGACCTGCAAGAGGCCGTCCAGAAAGTCCTGGCAGCCCACCCCGCCCTGCAGTCCCGCTTCGAGCAGGTAGACGGACAGGTGTGCCAGGTTCCTACCGACCTTCCTGTTCCCGTCACCATCCAGGAAGGGGAACTGGAGGCCATAAAGGAAAGCTTCATCCTTCCCTTCGACCTCAGCAAAGGCCCTTTGGCCAAGGTGGTTATCGTTCCTGGAAAGGATAAGACCTATCTCCTGAGCGACTTCCACCACCTGGTGTTCGACGGCCGCAGCTACGACATCTTCATCCAGGAGGTCTGCAACGCCCTTGAGGGCAAGGACATCGCTCCCGAAAGCTATTCCTACTTCCAATATGCCGCCTGGCAGAAGGCC
>JAFWPA010000064.1 GCA_017509685.1 Bacteroidales bacterium | reverse complement strand
CAGGCGGGCGAGCTGCTTGACCTTCTTGTTGAGCTTGAAGCGGTAGTCGCGCGGCTTGGGGCCGAAGACATTGCCGCCGCCCACGAAGATACCGGCCTTGAGGGAACCGTGGCGGGCACCGCCGCCGCCCTTCTGGCGACCCAGCTTCTTGGTGGAATAGGCAACCTCGCTGCGGTCCTTGGTCTTGGCAGTGCCCTGACGCTGGGCGGCGAGATACTGGAGGACGTCCAGGTAGATGACGTGGTCGTTGGGCTGTACGCCGAACACCTTCTCGTCAAGAACCACTTTCTTTCCGGATTCAGTTCCGTCAATCTTATATACACTCAGTTCCATAGCTTAAGCCTCCAGAATAATGTAAGAACCCTTGGCTCCGGGAACGGAACCCTTGATAACCAGAAGATTGTTCTCCGGGATCACCTTCAGAACTTCCAGGTTGAAAACCTTCACGCGCTCGTTGCCCATGTGACCGGCCATACGCATTCCGGGGAATACGCGGCTGGGCCAGGAGCTAGCGCCCATGGAACCGGGGTGACGAAGGCGGTTGTGCTGACCGTGGGTCTCACCACCTACACCGGCGAATCCGTGGCGTTTCACGACGCCCTGGAAACCTTTACCTTTAGAAGTACCGACAACATCAACGAATTTGACGTCCTCAGTGAAGACATCGGCCACGGTGATGGTGTCTCCGAGCTTGAGCTCTCCGGCGAAATCGGCCTCGAATTCAACGAGCTTCTTCTTGGGAGTAGTTCCAGCCTTTTCGAAATGGCCCTTCAGAGCCTTGCTGGTGCGCTTCTCTTTCTTTTCGTCATAGGCAAGCTGCACGGCGGCGTAACCGTCGGTTTCTACAGTGCGAACCTGCGTGACAACACACGGACCAGCCTCAATGACAGTGCACGGGATATTCTTCCCGTCGGCACCGAAGACGGAAATCATTCCGACTTTCTTTCCAATTAAACCAGGCATTGGTGTTTGTTAATTAATTGTTACTTAATGTTTTACAACGCATTGGAGGCCACGTGGGCACAATTGCGGACCGCAAAGATACGATTTAATTCCCGTTTTTCAAAAACTTTTTAACCGTTTTATGAACAATCGGCAGATTTTTCTTATCTTTGTTATTCCGGTATTTAACCTATGAAAAAACTGGCATCCATACTCCTCCTGGCGCTCCTGACAGCCACCCTGCGAGCCGCCCCCGCGGTGCGCATCAGCGGCCGGGTGCTGGAGGCCGGAACGGAGGATCCCGTCCTGGGCGCCGTGGTGCGTCTGGACGAGAATTATCTGTGGGCCGTGACGGACGCCGAGGGCCGGTTTTCCCTGGAAAACGTGCAGCAGGGCAACTACACCCTGGAAGTGTCCTGCCTGGGCTATGTGACCGAAACCCGCCCCCTCAATGTGCGAAAGGACCTGAGCGGCATCGTCATCCGTCTGTCGCTGAACACCCTGGCCCTGCAGGAAGTGGTGGTCACCGCAGAGAAATCCAAGGACAACATCAATACCACCCAGACCATCGGCCGCACCGCCCTGGACCATCTCCAGATGAGCGGAGTGGACGGAATCGCCGCCCTGCTCCCCGGCGGCAAAACGCTGAACCCGGACCTTACGCAGGATAACGCGCTGTCCCTGCGGGCCGCCGGCAGCACCGTGGGCAACGCCGCCTTCTCCACCGCCGTGGAAATCAACGGCGTGCGCATGGGCGACAACGCCTCGTTCGGGGAAATGCAGGGAATCGGCACCCGCAGCCTGAGCGTGGAGAACATCGAGAGCGTGGAGGTAATCACCGGCGTGCCATCGGCCGAATACGGAGACCTGGGCAGCGGGATGATCAAGGTGAACACCAAGAAGGGCCGCACGCCCCTGAGCATCGTGATGAGCGTGAACCCCCGCACCTACGAGGTGTCCGTCTCCAAGGGCTTCGAGGTAGGACAGGGCGTAATCAACGTAGGCGCCGAATGGGCCAACGCCACCCGGAAACTCACCTCTCCCTACACTTCCTACACCCGCCGCGGCATCACGCTGGACTATACGCGTACATTTAATAAAGTATTGCGCCTGGAAGCCGGCCTGAACGGCAACCTGGGCGGCATGAACTCCAAGAGCGACCCCGACTCCTTCTCCGACGAATACACCCGGGAGCGGGACAACCTCCTCACCCCGCACGTCAAGCTCACCTGGCTGCTGAACAGGAGCTGGGTCACCAACCTCACCCTGGAGGGTTCCGTGTATTACCACGACCACATGAGCAAGTACCACGGCTATCATTCCACCGCCGCGGTGATGCCGGCCGTGCACGCCACGGAACAGGGTTACTGGATGGCCGACATCCTCCCCACCACCTATTATTCCGACCAGGTCACCGACTCCAAGGAACTGGACTTCTCGGCCTCCCTCAAGTATCACTGGATGCGCCATTGGGGCGATGTGAAGAACCTGCTGAAGGCGGGTCTCCAGTGGAAGGCCGACGGCAACGTGGGAGAGGGCGAATACTATGAGGACCCTGCCCTGGCCAATGACGGCTACCGCCCGCGCCCCTACAAGGATTACCCCTACATGCACACGCTGGCGGGCTACCTGGAAGACAATATCACCATCCCCCTGGGGAAGACCAGCCTGAACCTGATGGCCGGCCTGCGCATGGAGAAAGTGTTCCTGAGCGGCACCAGCTACCAGAACCTGCACATCCTGTCCCCCCGCTTCAACGCCAAGTGGAATATCGGCAAGAACTTCTCCGTGCGCGGCGGCTGGGGCATCGCGGGCAAACTCCCCTCCTTCTACATCCTCTTCCCCAAGGCTGAATACCGGGACATCCTGTCGCTGGGCTATTCCTGGGCCGACGGATCCTCCTACATCTACTACACCCGCCCGTACAGCATGGTGTACAACCCGGACCTCAAGTGGCAGAAGAACTATAACTCGGAGCTGGGAATTGACGCCAGTTTCTGGGATGCCAAACTGTCCGTGGTGGGCTTCTACAACAAGACCAAGGACCCCTACGAGTTCGGCACCGTCTACGAGCCGTTCTCCTATAATATAGTGGAGAAGCCCGCCGGATTCGCGCTGGTGGGAGAACCCGAAGTGATGGTGGACCACCAGACCGGCGAGGTCTACTTCCGGGACGTAGACGGCCTGTACGTTCCCGGCGCCGTCAAGGTGACCGACCGCAGCTTCGAGGCCAGCCGCCGGCAGGAGAATGGGGCCGATATCCACCGCTACGGCGTGGAGCTCACCCTGGACTTCCCCGAAATCAAGGCCATCGGCACCTCCATTCGCCTGGACGCCGCCTGGAACCACACGGAATATACCTCCGACGTCACCTCCTACCTGTACCGGGACGGATGGTCGCACACTTCCCTCCCCAACCGATCCTACCAGTATGTAGGTATCTACCGCGGCGGCACCAACGTCTATGACGGCCGGCGCACGGACAACGTGGACGCCAACCTCACGGCCATCACCCACATCCCTCGGGCCCGCCTGGTGGTAACCCTGCGCCTGGAGGCCGCCCTGCTGCGAAACTCCCAGTACACCAGCCGCCGCGCCTTCACGGTAGGGGCCGATTCCAACACGCCCACCGGCGGCAACATCTATCAGGGCAACTCCTACACCGCCGTGTACCCCGAGGCCTATATGGACCTGGACGGCACGGTGCACCCGTGGACGGCGGAATCGGCCCAGGATCCGGAACTGGCACGCCTGGTGCTGCGCTCCGGCAACATCTACACTTTTGCGCCGGACGGGTACGACCCTTACTTCAGCGCCAACCTCAGCGTTACAAAGGAAATCGGCAGGCACGTGTCCCTTTCCTTCTTCGCCAACAACTTCACCAACGCCCGCCGCTTCGTGACCAGCCGCGCCACGGGCGTGAGCGCCATTTTCACCCCCAACTTCTATTACGGACTCACATGCAGAATAAAATTATAGGAATAGCGGCAGCACTCCTGCTGCTGGGAGGCTGTATGAAATTCGGGGAACCCTATCCCAAGGAAAGCCTGAGCTGCCTGCTGGTAAAGGCCGTTTATCCGGACGGCTTTCAGCCCGTCGGCGCAGCGTCCATCACCATTGAAAACGTGCTTGGCGGGGTGGGCTACGAACTCTCGATGGGCAAGGAGGCCAGCACCGCCGTGCTGCTGCCCGACGGCATTTACCGGGTATCGGTCAGTTACCGGGAAGGGATGGACGTGTTCAACGGCAACCAGGACCACGTGGTCATTAACGGACAGGACGTAGAACTGGAGCTCACGCTGCTGCACGCCAGGGCGGGCGCCCTGGTCATCAAGGAAATCTACTGCGGCGGCTGTGCCAAAACGCCCGCAGAAGGCACCTACCAGAGCGACCAATACGTGATGATCCACAACAACAGCCCGGTGGTTACCTATCTGGACGGGCTGTGCATGGGCAGCATCGCCCCGTATAACAGCAACGCCAATAACCCCTGGCTGGCCCAGGACGGTTCCCTGCCGGGCTTCCTCCCCATCAACGACGCCATCGTGATGGTTCCGGGAGACGGCGACGACTTCCCGCTGCAGCCCGGAGAGGACGCGGTGATTGCCCTGCGCGGCGCCATAGACCATTCGGCACAGTATCCCCTGTCCGTGAACCTGAACAAGCCGGACTACTTCGTTTGCTACAACACCACCTACTTCCCCAACCAGAACTATCACCCGGCACCGGGCAACCTGATCCGGGAAGACCATTACCTGGAAGTGGTGATCAAGACCGGCCAGAGCAACGCCTACACCCTGTCCCTGAACTCCCCCGCCTTTGTGATTTTCCGGGCCGAGGGCGTGGACATCCACGACTATGTGCAGCAGGAAGGCGTGGTTCGGCAAACGCCCGGCTCCACCATCTACGTGAGCACCATCCCCTACGAATGGGTGGTGGACGGCGTAGAGGTGTTCAACGGCAGTTCCTCCAGCAACCGGAAACGCCTACCGGCCTCCATTGACGCCGGATACGTTTCCCTGAGCGAGACCTTCCTGGCCCATTCCCTCGTGCGCAGGACCGACGATACGGCCACCGCAGAAAACGGCTACGAAGTTCTGCTGGACAGCAATAACTCCAATACAGACCTGTATGAAAGCGAAACACAGTTACTCCATGAGTAAGGCTTGGAAGAGCCTGCTCCTGGCGGGCGCTGTGTTCAGCGCCCTGCCCCTGAACGGCCAGGATGCCTGGCGCGAGGGACGCAACGTGGCCGGTCTGGCCAGCGAAGAGGCTTCCGGCAAGCAGGCCGAAGCCACGCTGGGCGGGGAATTCACCTCCGGTGAGTTCCGTACGCGCTCCGAGGCCAAGACCCTCTGGAGCATCCAGGCCGCCGCCCAGGCCGAGACCCATTTCAAGGACCTGGTGCTGGTGGGCGGCTTCGGTTTCCGGCAGGAGTTCGGCAACCAGATGATGGGATCCATGTTCACGTCGCCCGGGAACTTCCCCGTAGACGTGCTGGAATTCACGCCCGGCAACAAGAGCAAACAGACCTATGACGTCGGCGGCGGCCTGGCCTGGAAGAACGGCAGCCACTGGATTCCCGGCTTCACCGCCCGCTTCCGCGGCGTAAACTACGCCAAGCGCAAGGACCTGCGGCACACCACTTACCGGCAGGAAATGGAATTCGCCCCCTCCATCCTGTACGATGGCAACGGCTGGCGCGTGGGCGCCACTTATATCCTGGAAAAGACGTCGGAATTCGTCCAGGCCGAACAGATTGGCCCCGCCAAGGCCCAGACTTACTACGCCTTCCTGGACAAGGGCATGCGCTACGGCGCCCTGCAGAACTGGGACGGCAGCGGCATCCACCTGTCCGAACCCGGCGTGGACCGCTTCCCCGTGAAGCGTATCACCCACGGCGGCGCCTTGCAGTTCTCCCTGGGGAACGGGCTGTACGCCGACACAGAGTTCCTCTATTCGGCCGGTGAAGTGGGAGAAAAGGGCTACACCTGGTTCCGCTTCCCCCAGTTGGCCGCCAGCAGCAAAATCCTGTACAACTTTGAAAAGAACGGTACAAAGCACAGCTTCATGGTCTCCTATGACTGGAAGAGCACCAGGCTGTACGAGAACGTCATAGAGAAAGTGACCTCCGGCGGCGTTACCCTCCCGGTCATTCAAGGCAACAACCTGGTACAGGAGAGCAAGGAGGGCGTCTTCAACGCCGGCTACTCCATGGAAACGGAAAAAGGCTTTATGATAGAAGCCAACCTGTACATAGACCGCAGCATCGACCAGAGTACCGTCATGTACCCTTACGTGGACTGGGACGGCGGCACGCACCTTTTCGTGACCTTGGGCACCGAGATTCCTCTGGGGAAACAGTGGCTGCTGAAAGCCAGCCTTCTCACCGGCGGCGGCGTGGATTCCGAACAGGTGAGCATCACCACCGCGGAAACCATCCACATCACCGCCGAGCCCACCCGCCTGCAGGACTGGTGGGACCTGGAGCAGGAGGTGAGCGACGCCTTCCGCACAGACCTTTCCCTGGCCCTGCGCTACCGGTTGCCCCGCGTGCCCCTGTATCTGGAAGCGGGCTGCCAGTGGCTTCATGCCTTCAATGTAAAACTTGCACCCGGTACCAACCGGCAGACCACCCATTTACTCATCGGTTATCAATTTTAAAAGACGCATATGAAAAAGATCCTCTTCCTTTCCGCCTGCCTGCTGGCCGTCATGGCCTGCGAGAAAAAGGCTGTCACCCCGGAGACCGGTCCCCAGCAGGACCTGCAGCAGCAACCCGTGCGCATTGTCCCGGTCATGACCAAAGCCACGCAAACCGCCTTTGAGCAGGGAGATGCCATCGGCGTCACCATCACCCGCGGCGAAGGCGCCTATGCCACCAACGAGAAGATGGTGTACGACGGCAGCGTGTTCTCCGGCAGCCTCAAGTGGTATGCCGAAGGAACGGAGGGCGCCACCGTAGCCGCTTACTATCCGTATGCCGCCACCGTCCCCGCCAGCTTCACCGTGCAGGCCGACCAAAGCGCCGGTGTGAGCAACTCGGACTTCATCGCCGGCATCAAGGAAGGCGTGCTGCCCAGTGCCCACGCGGTCACCATCCCCTTCAAGCACAAACTGTCCCTCCTGGTGCTCAACGTAATCAACAACTCCCAGGGAGAGCCCACGGCCATCGCGATGGAAGGAGCGAAACTCACCGCCAAGATTGCGGCCGATTTCACCGCCACCGTGGATGAAGAGGCCGCCCCCGGCAGCGTGGTGGCAGCCAAGGTGAGCGAAGGAAAGTACGTGCTGATTGTCCCGCCCCAGACGGTGAGCCTGGTGGCCACCGTGACCACGGCCGGCGGCAACAAACTGAGCCAGGCCCTGCAGGAAGCCACCCTGGAGGCCGGCAAGCAGTACAGCATCAGCATGATTGTGAACCCCGACAACCTCGTCGTGGCCCTGTCCGGCGACATCGAGAACTGGCTGAACGGCGGTGAAATTGGCCCCGAAGACCCGCCCGCAGAAGATTTGGTGGAAAGCCTCTCCGACGGGTACATCACCTATCACGGAGACCAGTACACCGTGGCCAAGATGGATGACGGCAAGTGGTGGATGACCCAGAATATGCGTTATGTACCGGAAGGCTTCACCCCCAGCAGCGACCTTACCGCCGTGACGGCAGGTATCTTCTACCCCATTACCCTGGTCGAAGAAGCCCGTGCCTTTACTACGGATGCAGAAATCATCGTAAGCAACGGTTATCTGTACCAGGCCGAAGTAGCTTTGGGACTGAAAGTAGGAGATATTCAGTCTGAAGAGCAGGCCAAGGCATTGGAAGGCGCACAGGGCATCTGTCCCGAAGGATGGCACCTGCCTACAAAAGCCGACATTACGGATCTTGTGGGCAAAGGCGTAGGCATCACCACGAAGGAGAGTGCCCCGTATTATGACGGCACCAACGGTTCCATCAAACTCCTCAACGCCGACGGTTTCAACCTGACCGCCTGCGGAATGGTGAGTATCAACAATACCAGTACAACCACCGGATCATTAAGCGGTGTCATCTACGAAGGCCGCCTGGCATCCAGCATGATGACGGGGTCCACCTTTGTGAAGGTTGATTACAACACCGCCAACGATCCTTCCTCCGGCATTAAGAACATGCAATTCCTGGGGTTAATGCCCATGACCAATAAGGCTACCGAAGCCGAATATACCTGTAACGGCACCAATGTCAGTTACCGTATCGCCGGACCTTTACGCTGCGTAAGAAATGAGTAAAAAATGGATAATGGGCCTTCTTCTGGCCCTGTGCTGCTGTACGGTGGCGCGGGCCGATGAGGGCATGTGGCTGATTCAGTGCCTGAACCAGGCGCTGGAAAAGAACATGAAGGCGCGCGGGCTCAAGCTGGGCGCACGGGAAATCTACAACGAGGAGGCGGGCGGACTGTCCGACGCCGTGGTGTCGCTGGGTTTCTACTGCACCGGCAGCATGATTTCCGAGGACGGCCTGCTCATCACCAACCATCACTGCGCGTACAGTGACATAGCGGCCCTGTCCAATGCCCGCCGCAACTTCCTGGAGGACGGATTCTGGGCCAGGAGCCGCGCCGAGGAAATTCCCATCCGCGGAAAGGAGTTCTATTTCCTGAAGAAGGTGCTGGACGTGACCGACGAGGTGGACGCCCTGCAGAAAGACCTGCTAGCCAAGGGGCAGCACGCCGGAAGCCGGCGCATCTCCTCCATCATGGAGAGGAAGTATGCCCAGGAGTATCCCGGGATGGAAGCTTCCCTGGCCACCATGTGGAGCGGCATCCAGTACTATATGTGCCTCTACGTCAAGTACACCGACATCCGCCTGGTGGGGGCCCCGCCCGTGACGGTGGCGGCCTTCGGCGGCGACGAGGATAACTGGGAATGGCCGCAGCACAAGGCCGATTTCGCCCTGTACCGCATTTACGATAACGGGGAGCCGCTGCACCCGTCCCGTCATCTGAGCATCAGCCGGAAGGGCTACCGGGAGGGCGACTTCACCATGGTGATCGGCTATCCCGGCAGCACGCGGAGGTATGCATCGGCCGCCGAGATGGACCAGGAGATCAACGTGGAAAGGCCTGTGGCCAACCGCCTGCGCGGCCGCCAGATGGATATCCTGCGCAAGTGGATGGACGAGGATCCCGCCATCCGCCGCAATTACTCCAACGCTTTCTTCGGCCTGTCCAACCTGGCCGAAATGCAGGAGGGCGAAGGAGACTGCATGAAGCGCTTCGGCGTCATCGAGCGGCGCCGGAAGGAAGAAGAGGGCATGCACGCCTTCAATGAGAAGACAGCCGTCATCCTGGACTCCCTGAACGCCCTCTACGCCGAATATGCCCACATTGAACAGCAGAAGGTCTATTACCGGGAAACGCTGATCCGCAGCATGATCCTGGGACAGAGCCTTCTGCGGATGGGCGGCGCCGGCCGCGACGGCATCCCCCACCAGCGCACGCTGCTGGGCCAGGGCTTCAACAAGACCGACGCCCGCGTGGAAAAGGAACTGCTCACTTTCTCCATCCAGGAGTTCCTCTCGCACATGGATACGATGTATCTCCGGCCCATCCACCGGGAAATGAAGGCCCGTTTCGGTACCGACTACCAAGCCATGTCCCAGTGGATTTGGGACAACTCCTGCGTGGCGGGATTCGGCGAAAAACCCGTGGGAGACATCCTGCGCGCCTATCAGGGCCCCATTGCCGAGGACTATCTGTACCGCTATATCCGGGAACTGAACATTGTAGATCTGAACTCCCAGGAGGATATCGCGGCCCTGAATGACTTACGGCGCCGCTATGCCCGGGCCCGTTACCGCTACCTGGATGCCCAGGGCGTGGTACAGTACCCCGACGCCAATTCCACCATGCGGCTCAGCTATGGTCGCGTGACTCCCATCCGGCCCTGGGACGGCGTGTACGTGCACTGGCAAAGCACCGCGCGGGGCTTGCGGGAGAAGTACGACCCCAACAAGTATGACTTCTGCTATCCCAACTCCTGGAAGTACATGCTGCCGCCGCCCGACTTCCCCGTGAACTTCCTCACGGACAACGACATCACGGGGGGCAACTCCGGTTCCCCGGTGCTCAATGCCCGCGGCGAACTCATCGGCCTGGCCTTTGACGGCAACAAGGAGTCCCTGGCCAGCAACTACGAGGCCGTGCCCGGCTACAACATGTGCGTGTGCGTGGATATCCGCTACGTGATGTGGGTCATCCAGTACCAGGGCCGCCAGGAGTATATATTAAAGGAACTGGGGCTCCTGTAGCGATCTTCGGCAATGAGGTTGTTGTAAAAGCTCTCGAACATGTTTTAAATAGTCTTATTCTGCCACTTTTTCCTGTGGATGTACACAACGCACTGGATCCAGATACAAAGTGAATAGACGCCGTCGGCCGTCCAGCAAATGGCAATGTCGGAATGAAGGATGCCGATGATGATGGTGCAGTACACGGCATAGATGCCCAGGGCCACCGCATCGAAGCGCAGGCACACACGCGTATTACCCGTTCCGGCAACGGATTGCAGATATACATTCCAGGGTAAGGTGAGCAGCATCGCCGCGCACATCACCCACAGGGTGGGAACGCCCCCCTGAATCAGGGAAGGGATATCGGTGAACAGGCCGATGATCCAATGCGGGAAAATGGCGAAGACAGCCAGTAGCGGCAACATGGTTACGGTGCAGAGCATCAGCACCCGCCGGATAATCGGGACCACGCCTTCGGGATGGCCTTCGCCGATGATGTTGCTAACCATCGTGGCCGCCGTAGAGGCGAAGGCAGCCGAGAAGACGAACGGCACCTCGGAGATACTCCTCACAATGTTGGCGATGGCCAGCTGCTCCTCTCCCAGATGCTCGATGAAGAGGAAGAAAAGCAGCCATACGGAGACATTCAGCACATACTCCAGCATCACCCAGGAGGCGGTGGAGAAAATATGCTTGAGCTCCTCCCATACGGGCCCAACTATCTTCTGCAAGCCGTATTTCTTATCGGCCGTAAAAAAGGCCCACACCACAAAGAAGAGAAGCGAAATGCCTTCCGCGATAGTGGACGCCAAGGCGGCACCCTTGATGCCCATGGCCGGTGCACCCAGATGGCCGAAGATGAGCACCCAGTCCAAAAAGACATTGCTGGCCACCAGCACCACAGAATTCCAGGTGAGGCTCTTCGTTTCACATACACCCACATAGAAAGCACGGAACAGCGCCGTCATAAAGGCAAAGAACAGCCCCGGGATTCTCCAGTTCACATAGATTACGGAAGCCGAAAAAATGTTTTCCGAACGCATCAGCCCCCGCAGAAGCGGCGGGGACAGGAAGTACGAAAGGACCATCGTCACAAGCGACAGGCCCGTCAGGAACCAGACGCCCTGCCAGAAAACCCGTCCGATGGCCTCATAGCCTGTTCCGTTTTCCGAGGCCTCTCCGTTGCGCCGACCGATGATAATCTGGACGCCGATGGAGAAGCCGAATCCCAGCATGTACAGGATAGTGAAATACACGCCTGCGATGGCCGATGCGCCCAGCTCAACCTCGCCCACACGGCCCAGGAAGGCCGTGTCGGTCATCCCCAGCAGCTCCTCCATCACCAGCGCGATCAGAATGGGGAACGTTATCCTCCAAATGGATTTGTAGGAATAGCGTCGCGGAAGCTTGTATGACGGTTCCGTCCTCATAAAAAATGGTTTAATCGGCTTTATATACTACTTCTCCGTCCACAATGGTGGCAATGAGGTTTGCCGCAGCCACCTTGTCCAGGCTGTCGTGCAGGAAATCGCAGTCGTACACCGTCATATTGGCTATCTTTCCGTATTCGATGGAGCCCACACGGTGCTCCTGATGCCAGGCGCGGGCGATGTTGATGGTCATGGCCTGCAGCGCCTGCTCGCGGGTGATGGCTTCGGAGGGATTCAGCGGCATGGCACCCAGGCCCGGGAACAAGTCTTCGGGGATGTTGCGCGCCTCCGCCATATAGAAACTCAACTTGACGTTCATCATCGGCGATACCGGGTAGTCTGAATGGAAGACCACGTTGGCACCGGCATCAAAAAATGACTTGATGGGGTAGGCCTTGTTGGCCAGTTCTTCACCCACATAGGAGGACTCCATGGCAAAGGCGGCCGGAATCTTGGTTACCCATAGTGGCGCCACGGCAGGGATGGAGCCGGTTTCCGCCATACGGCGAATATCCTCCTGAGTTACAAAGTGAAGATGTGCCAGAACGTTGTTCTGTTTCTTGTCTCCGGTAATCTTTATGGCGTCTTCTATGCAGCCCAGCATGAAGTGGGTGGCTCCGCCGCCTTCGGAGTGACAATGGATGGCCAGGCCTTCCTTATCGGCCTCCACGATGAGCTGCACCATCTTGTCGTGGTTGTTGAACCGTTCCACGCCATGATAGCCCGGCTGGTCGGCATAATCCTGGTTCTGCCAGCCGGTATGTGCCTCCGTAACACCGTCCAGGAAGCACTTGATGCCCACGATGTGCAGATATTCGCTGTCGTATTTGGCGCGCAGTTCCGCTGCGCGGGCAACCTCGGCCTTAGGGTCTTCCACGTTGTCGGGGGACAGGGCGTAGGCATATGTACGCAGTTTCAGTTTGCCCTCTTCCTCCAGTTCATGGAATGCCTGGGCGCTATCCTTGTAGAACAGTTCCATACCGGCATCGGCCACACCGGTAAAACCGTTGCTAAGGGCAAAATCCTGCCAGGCCAGAAGATACTTCTTGGCATCTTCCATGCTCTTGGGGAGATTATCGATCACCTGCAGTACCGGGGTTTCGCAGATATAGCCGTCCGGTTCTCCGTTTTTGTCCACATGCACCTGGTCGTAGCCCACCCTCCTGGCATATTCCGCATCTATACCCGCCCATTCCAGTGCTTTGGAATTGAGCAGCATGGAATGACCGCCACCCGTTTGCATGATGAGGATCTTGTCGGAGCAAATCTCGTCCAGGAACGCCTTGCTCACATATTCTTGCGTTTCGGCCCATCCCGAGGCCACATAATAGGAACGGTCGGGATTCTTGGCGATGAAGTCCTTGATGATCTCGCGGTATTTGGCATAATCGGCCAATCCCACTTCTGCCAGGTGAGCCTGTCCGACCAGGCGGTCACCAGCAAAATACGGGTGGCAGTGGGATTCCAGGAAGCCGGGATAGATAAAGTTGTCACCGTAATCCAGTACCTGTGCATCGGGGCCGGCGAGTTTTTTCGCCTCCTCTACGCTGCCGATATAGGCAAACACGCCGTCTTTTACATATGCAGCCTTGGCAAAGGGCCGCTTTTCATCCACCGTGATGATGTTGCCGAGGATAAGAGTATGTGTCATAGTCAATATGTATAATAATATGTTGCTGATTAGCGTAGATTTTCCACAAATTCCACTTTCATGCTGGCTATCCTGCCGGCCCGGATCTTATCGTTCTTGTAATCTCCGAATTCTATAAACAGATACCGGACCAGGGCATCGGCAAAGAGCCAGAACAGAACATAGAAAAACTCAAGGGGGACTTCATCCACAAAATGTTTGAGGAAACCCAGCAATACTCCCGACCCCACCGTTCCTGCGACCATCCACCAGAACACTTTCCGGTGATGTCTGTTATCTGCCTCCGTTTTCCCCAGCAGATAATCGGCATCCGAAACAACGGCCTCCTTAATCATTTTCTTCTCCTCTTCTGTAAACTGCGGTCCGTGTATTTCGAGTACCAGGGGATACTCCTGCGGAATGCAGTCTACAAAACTCATAAACTCATCTATAAATTCCCCGTTCAAGGACTGTATGCCCTTGACGCTGAATTTACTGAGGACATCGTCCAGTCCTTCGATCTTGCAGGAAAGATAAGCCGTTCCGTCTCTGATTACATTCTTGTTCAGTCTGTTAATCAGCTGGGACTTTTTCTTATAATACTCTTCCCGTTTATCTGTTTTCCATCCAAACATATCAGTTTATTGTTTTTCCTTTAAAAAACACTTCAGAAGGTTTGTTGTAGCTGAAGCCCTCGTGCTCTGCTGTGAGAAGGTCCTTTTCGAACACCAGGAAATCGGCATCCTTGCCCACTTCGATGGAGCCCTTTTTGTTCTCCACGCCCAGCTGCCTGGCACCGTTGATGGTGTAGCCCAACAGCATTTGCTCAACGGTCATTTTCTGGTCCTCAGGAGGAAGCACTTCCCCTCTGGTAAAGGCGGGGGCATTGGTCTTTTCCGTGATATGGCGCGTCATGCCCACTTCCATGCCCAGATAGGGATTCCAGACTTCGAAACTGAATACCACGTTGTCGCTGGACCAGGTTACCAGGGCGCCGCTGT
>JAFWPA010000063.1 GCA_017509685.1 Bacteroidales bacterium | reverse complement strand
CTGGTCATGGGTAGATCACTAGGTTTCGCGTCTGTTCCATGCGACTCACTCGCCCTATTAAGACTCGCTCTCGCTACGGCTCACGTACCTGAAGTACTTAACCTCGCCGCATAGAAACAACTCGTAGGCTCATTATGCAAAAGGCACGCCGTCGCACTTTCGTGCTCCGACCGCTTGTAAACGAACGGTTTCAGGTTCTATTTCACTCCCCTGTTCGGGGTGCTTTCCACCTTTCCCTCACGGTACTGGTCCACTATCGGTCTTCCGGGAGTGTTTAGCCTTGCGGGATGGTCCCCGCGGATTCAGACAGGATTCCTCGTGCCCCGCCCTACTCAGGTGGTCTCAGCGTCTCACTCAACTTACCCGTACGGGACTGTCACCCTCTGCGGTCACTGTTTCCACAGCGTTCTGGTTCATTAGTGAAACTTTGTAGAGACTCCTACAACCCCGACATGTCCGTAAACACGCCGGTTTAGGCTCTGCCCCTTTCGCTCGCCACTACTCAGGGTATCGACTTTTCTTTCTTTTCCTCCGGGTACTAAGATGTTTCAGTTCCCCGGGTTCGCCCCACCTCACGGTGGTACTTGGTCTTCAACCAAGTGGGTTGCCCCATTCAGACATGCTCGGATCAATTCCTGTTTGCAGATCCCCGAGCCTTTTCGCAGCTTACCACGTCTTTCATCGCCTCCGGATAGCCTAGGCATCCTCCGTTCGCTCTTATCTTCTTTCTCGATTTTGTGCGGCCGCAACTTCCGTCGCCTCCGCACGTGAATCACACATTTCTGTGTTTTGCTCTTGCCTATTGAAATTGTAGTCCACAATCTATCTACGAAAATTCCGTATTCAAATTACAGACTAAATTCTATCTTTTGCTTTACCTCTAATCTATTCTCTCAGTATTGTCAATGAACTACCCCGTTTCAAACGGGACTGCAAAGGTAGACATTTTTTTTCACCTGGCAAATTTTTTTTCACTTTTTTGAAAAATATTTTTTTCGTAGCTTTGTAGACCCTAATATAGAATAAGGAAAACAAACTAATAACTAACTCAAATTTTATGAAAAAACTCATCGCAACCCTTCTCTTTTCCGCTGTAGTTCTTTCTGCAGCCGCACAGGAGGAAAAGAAAAGCGAAATCGTCAAAACCGGAATCAACTTCGGCCCCCTGCCCGCCATCGGCTATTCCTCGGACCTGGGATGGCACTATGGCGCCCTTACGGACATCTACTGGTACGGCGACGGTTCCGTGTATCCGGACTATATCTGGAAAGCCAACGTAGAAGCCTCCTGGTACTCCAAGGGTAATTCCGTGTACCACGCCTTCTTCGACAGCAAGTACATCATCCCCGGCATCCGCGTATCGGCGGACCTTACTTACCTGGGCAACAAGACCAGCAACTTCTACGGCTTCAACGGCGCCGCATCCAAGTACATCAAGGACCTGGACAAGATTGTGGAAGGCCAGGGCCTGTACCTGATGCGCCGGGATAACTTCCGTTTCGAGCTCACCACCCAGGGCAAGATTGGCAACAGCCACTGGGGCTGGGTTGCCGGTCTGGCCTATAATTATTATAAGACCGACCACGCGGTGAACAAGGATCTGGACGACAATCGCGCCAAAGACATCTCCCTGTACGACGTTTACGTGGACCACGGCGTGATTCCCGCCCAGGAAGCGAAAGGCGGTCACCACCTGGAATTCAAGGCCGGCGTGGTATTCGACACCCGTGACCACGAGAACAACCCTAGCCGGGGCTCCAACCTGGAAGTCTTCTTCTTCGGCTCGCCGGATATCCTCAACGGCAACCGCGGCGGTTACCGCAACGATTACCTGAAGATGGCTGTCCACTTCAAGCAGTTCTTCACCCTGGTGCCGGACCGCCTGGTATTCGGCGGCCACGTGGCTTATCAGGGCCTCATCGCCGGCACGTCGCCTTTCTACACCCTGCAGACCATCATGCCCATCAACCGCAAGAACATCATCACCGACGGTCTGGGTACCACCAACACCATCCGCGGTACCGTCATCAACCGCTTCCTGGGCAACGGGTATGTATGGGGCAACTTTGAATTGCGCTGGAGCTTCGTCCGCTTCAAGCTCTTCAACCAGAACTTCATCCTGGCCACCAATCCGTTCTTCGACCTGGGCATGGTGGTCCAGCCCTACCGACTGGATCAGCTGAAGGCGCTGGCGGCAGATCTTACCCAGATTGCCACCCGCCCCGACGGCACAGCAGTCAGGGTGAGCGACCTGTATACCGGCCAGGCTGAAAAACTGCACATGAGCGCCGGTATCGGCCTGCACATCATCATGAACCAGAACTTCAACATCAACTTCGAGTTCGGCAAGTGCTTCGACAATAACGACGGCGAAGGTCTGGGTATCAACGTTGGCCTGAACTACATCTTCTAATATGAAAAGACTTCTCCATCTCGCTGCCATCGGCCTGGTGGCCCTTTCCCTCAGCGGCTGTCTGGGCGGCAAATATATGTCCCATTTCGCTCTTCAGCCCACGCCGCATGGGGTGGACGACATCGAGCGCACCCGTCACAAGGCCGATTCCCTGATGCCCGGCAGTACCGCCTGGTACGACAGTCTCAAGACCAGGGGCATCCTGAAGGACGCCTGGACCAGCAGCTGGGACGACAAAAAGATTCACGCCTGCTACGTGCCCGCCGCCAACCCCGCCGAAGCGCAGGGTACCGCCATCGTGGTGCACGGCTACGGAGACAACCACATTGTGTTCCTCTATCTGGTGCGCATGTACCGGGACCTCTTCAATTACAACGTCCTGTTCCCGGATCTCCAGTACCACGGCTATTCAGAGGGTGACGAGATCCAGATGGGCTGGTACGACCGCCTGGACCTGGAGAAATGGATTTCCATCGCCCACGACCTCTTCAAGGACGACTTCATGGTGCTGCACGGCGTATCCATGGGTGGCGCAACCGTGATGATGGCCAGCGGAGACCCGTTGCCCGACTATGTGAAGTGCATCGTAGAAGACTGCGGATACTCCTCTGTGATCCTCCAGTTTGACCATAACCGCAAGGAGAGTTTCGGCTTTGTTCCGCCGAGCATTCTGCAGAGCGCCAGCGTGGTGACCAAGCACAATCATGGCTGGAGCTTCTGGGAGGCTTCTTCCTTGACACAGCTGGAAAAGAGCACCATCCCCATGCTGTTCATTCACGGAGACGCCGACGACTTTGTGCCGTTTGACAACCTCCAGAAGAACTTCGACGCCAAGAAACACGGCTACAAGGAAATGTACGTATGCCACGGCGCCTTACACGCCAACTCCTACCAGAAAGACCCGGAGACCTATATACATAAGGTGTCCAGCTTCCTGAAAACCGTGAAAAACATGGTTGCCGTGGGCGTTTATTCCAATACCAACGTCCTTCACGAAGAGTAATATGAACAAACAGTACATTCTGGCCCTGGATCAGGGCACCAGTTCCTCCAGAGCCATTGTCTTTGACCACGAGGGCAATATCTGTTCCGTGGCCCAGCAGGAATTCACCCAGTACTTTCCCCAGCCCGGCTGGGTAGAGCACAACCCCATGGAAATCTGGTCGTCGGAGGCCGCCGTCATTGCCGAAGCCATCACCCGGATGGGTATCAGCGGCAGGGACATCGCCGCCATCGGCATCACCAACCAGCGGGAAACCACCATCGTCTGGGATGCCGAAACCGGCGCCCCCGTGCACAACGCCATCGTGTGGCAGGACCGCCGCACATCGGCCTTTTGCGATGAACTCAAGGCCCGCGGGCTGGTGGACAAGATCCGCGAAAAGACGGGTCTCATCATCGACGCCTACTTCTCCGGCACCAAGATCAAGTGGATCCTGGACAACGTGCCCGGGGCGCGGGAGAAGGCCGAGGCCGGGAAACTCCGCTTCGGCACCGTGGACAGCTGGCTGGTGTGGCAGCTCACCCGCGGCCAGGTGCACGTGACGGACGTGACCAACGCGTCCCGCACGATGCTCTTCAACATCAACACCCTGGAATGGGACAAAGAGCTGCTGGAACTACTGGACATCCCGGCTTCCCTGATGCCGGAGGTCAAGTCTTCCTCGGAGGTCTATGGCCATACCAAGACCACCCTCTTTGCCCACGAGGTTCCCATCGCCGGCATCGCCGGAGACCAGCAGGCGGCCCTTTTCGGCCAGATGTGCACCCAGCCCGGCAGCGTGAAGAACACCTACGGCACCGGTTGCTTCCTGCTCATGAACACCGGAACCAAGCCCATCCTTTCCAAGAACAACCTCCTCACCACCATCGCGTGGAAGATAGGGGACACCGTGAACTACGCCCTGGAAGGTTCCATCTTCGTGGGCGGCAGCGTGGTCCAGTGGCTAAGGGACGGCCTGGGCTTTATCCGCTCCTCTTCGGAGATTGAAGCCCTGGCGGCCAGCGTGCCGGACAACGGCGGCGTGTACTTCGTGCCCGCCCTCACCGGTATGGGCGCTCCCTACTGGGATCAGTACGCCCACGGCGTCATCTGCGGTATCACCCGCGGCACCACGGCGGCCCACATCGCCCGTGCAGCCCTGGAGGGCATTGCCTTCCAGACCATGGACATTGTGAACGCCATGGAGAAGGACGCCGGCGTGAAGCTCTCCGAACTGAAAGTGGACGGCGGCGCCTCCCGCAACAACCTGATGATGCAGTTCCAGGCCGATATCCTGGACACCGCCGTCATCCGTCCGCAGATCACGGAAACCACCGCCATGGGCGCCTGCTACCTGGCCGGCCTGGCCGTAGGATACTGGAACTCACTGGAGGAAATCAAAGCCCAGTGGCAGGTAGAACGTGCCTTCACCCCTTCCGGCGCCGATGTCAAGGCCGCTAAGGAAGGCTGGGCCGATGCCATTGGCAGAACCATAAACAAATAAACTATGAATCCTTACGTTTTCGAGTTTTTGGGCACGCTGATACTGGTGCTCTTCGGCGATGGCGTGTGCGCCGCCTGTTCCCTGAACAAATCCAAAGCCCAAGGAGGCGGATGGGTAGTCATCTCCCTGGCCTGGGGCCTGGCCGTGATGATGGGCGTGCTGGTAGCTGGCCCTGTTTCCGGCGCACACCTGAACCCGGCCGTATCGCTGGGCCTGGCCATCGCCGGCAAGTTTGCCTGGAACCTGGTTCCGGGTTACATCGTGGCCCAGATGCTGGGCGGTTTCGCCGGAGCCGTATTGGTCTGGTTATTCTATAAAGATCATTACAAGGCCACCGCAGACCAGCCGGATACCATCTTGGGCACCTTCTGCACCATGCCTGCTATCTGGAACCCCTGGCGCAACTTCCTGAGCGAATTCATTGCCACCTGCCTGCTGGTGTTCCTCATCCTGGCTATCGGCCACGAAGGAAACACCTTCCAGGTGGGCTCCGTGATGGCCTCGTCGGGTGCCCTGGGCGCCTGGCCCGTCACCTGCGTAATCATGGCCCTGGGTATGTCCCTGGGCGGCACCACCGGCTATGCCATGAATCCGGCCCGCGACCTCTCTCCCCGCTGCGCACACGCAATCCTGCCCATTGCCGGCAAACGCGACAGCGGCTGGAATTACAGCTGGATTCCCGTCGCCGGCCCCATGCTGGGCGCCTGCCTGGCCGCAGGAATCTTCCTGCTGGTGTTCTAGCCTGGAGCACATTACGCTGATTCACAGTGACTTACACCCCGACGGGTGCACTTTCAGGTGCACCCGTCGATTTGTATTGCGTTGATAATTAGCAACTTGCCGAGCAGACGCTATTTCTTTTCTTCCTTCAGGGTGAGTCCCATAAAGACTATCGCCAGGATGCAGGCGGCTATCAGGAGCAGGAAGGTCCAGCTCCAGCCAAAGTTCTGCGCCACCCAGCCGATGACCGAGTTGGCCAGGATGAAGGTGCCCAGGAAATAGCCGAAGAAGCCGGTGAGACCGGCGGCGGTGCCGGCGGCGTTCTTGGGAGCCAGGTCCAGGGCCTGTACGCCGATGAGCATCACAGGGCCATAGATGAAGAAGCCGATGCCGATGAGGCTGATGATGACCACGGTGAGGTTGTCAATATTGAGCCAGTACAGCACGATGAAAACCAGCACCAGTGCCATGAACAGCATCGTAGGCAGGGCGCGGCGGCCATGGAAGAGCTTATCCGACAGCCAGCCGCACAGCAGGGTTCCCGGAATGGCGGCGAATTCATAGGCGAAGTACGCCCAGCCGGCGCTCTTGAGGTCGATGCCCTTTTCCGTGAGGATGGTGGGAGCCCAGTCCAGGCAGCCATACCTTACCATATAAACAAAGGCGTTGGACAGGGCGATGAACCAGAGGAACTTGTTGTTCAGAACGTACTGGAAGAAAATCTCCTTGGTGGTGAGCGTCTGTTCGTGCTTCTCCGAATAGTTCTTGGGGTAGTCGTTGCGCCAGGCTTCCACGGACGGCAGGCCGCAGGACTGCGGCGTATCCCGCAGCAGCATGTAGGCCAGCAGAGCGATAAACAGGGCCACGGCGGCCGGGAAGGCAAAGGTGCCGATGAGGAAATACAACTCCGTGTGGCTGCCATAGAACCAGCTGCCGAACCACACCGCACCGTAAGTGGCCATGGGGCCCACCAGTGCGCCGCCCACGTTGTGCGCGCAGTTCCAGATGCTCATCATAGTACCCCGTTCGTTGGGACTGAACCAGTGCGTCATCACGCGGCCGCAGGGAGGCCAGCCCATGCCGTTGAACCAGCCCACGGCGGCGTTGAGCACGCCCATCACAATAATGGCCAGGGCTTTGTTGCCGGCCCCCAGGAACTGGATGGGCACAATCATGAAGCACATGGAAATGGCCGTAAGGATGAGGCCCAGGGGCAGGAACACCCGGGCGTTGGAGCGGTCGCTCACGCTGCCCATCAGGAACTTGGACAGGGCGTAAGCGGCGGCGTTAAGGCCCAGCACGATACCCAGTTCCGTCTTGTCGAAACCCAGGGGCTCCATAGCCGGAATGGCCATGGACAGGTTCTTGCGCACCAGGTAGAAACCGGCATAGCCGATAAAGGCGCCGATGAACACCGACAGGCGCAGGCGCTTGTACTTGGCATCGGCCTCGGGGCCGGTCTGCGCCGGCAGATAGGCCGGCTGTTGCAGGAAATTCAACATAGCAGTTTAGTCTTCTATCGCTTCGGCCAGGATGGAGATGGGGTTCATCACGGTGTAGCCCGTGCTCATCTCTATCTGCCATTTGCAGGTTTCACAGTCGCAGGCCACCACTTCCGGATTCACGGAACGGATTTGGGCGAAGAGGGGTTCGCCAATAGCCTGGGATACTTCGTAATTCTCCTTTTTGAACCCATAGGTGCCCGAAATACCACAGCAGTTGGAATCCAGCAGGGTGAATTCCACCCCGGGAATCATCTGCAGCAGTTTTTCGGAGAAGATGCCCCAGCCCATCCTTTCCAGGTGGCAGGGGGTATGATAGGCTATTTTCCTGTGGTAGCCGCTCTTGAACTTGAGCGAAGCGCCTTTCTCCAGTTTCTCGAAGATGAAACGGGTGGCCAGGAGGACGGATTCCCTTACGTCGGCGTTGTCTACGCCCAGCAGGTTGGGATATTCGTCGCGGATGGTGAGGGCGCAGGTAGAGGAAGTGGTGAGCACCTTCAGGCCCTTGTCCAGCACGGCCTGCCGCAACTGAGCCACGTTGTGGTTGGCATTCTTGCGCGCCTGGCCGGACATTCCGTTGGTGATGAGCGCAATGCCGCAGCACTTCTCCTTCTCCAGCAGTTGCACGCCCACACCCAGCGCATTGAGCACCTTCACCAGGTCCTTGCCCAGCTGGGGATAGTTATAATTCACGTAACAGCCGTGGAAATAGGCCACCTGTTCCGGGAACACAGTCTGTTCTTTCCGACGCCGCTTGAGCCAGCGCTCGAAACTGCGGGAACTGTATTTGGGGAATTCCCGGTGACGGTCTATCTTAAGGGTGGCATCCAGTACGGTCTTGGTCACGCCCAGGCCGGTCACCGCATTCACCACCGGCGCCACGGGACGGGCCAGGGAGCCCATGAAGTCCGTGGAGGCCAGCATACGGTCCCGCAACTTGGGCGGGGTGGTGTCGTACTTGATGCGGGCGCTCTGGATAAGGTCCGCTACGTTCACGCCCGAAGGGCAGGCCACCTCACAGCGCTTGCAGTTAAGGCAGTACTTGAGGGCCTGGTTGAAGAAATACGGGGCCTTGAGGCGCAGGCGTTCGCCGTCCGGGCCGGCCTGTTTGGGGCCAGGGTACAGCGGGTTGGCCTGCAGCACGGGGCAGTATGCCGTGCACACGGTGCACTTCATGCACTCTTCGAAATTGTGGCGGCTGGATGTATATTCCTGCAGTTTCATTTCTTCAAAATTTGATCGGCCGCAAACAGGGCGGTTTTAATGCACTGACCGGCGGCGAAGCCAAACTCGGGACGGTTGCCGCCCAGGATGGAGCCGGCCACGAAGAGGTTCTCCAGGGGCTTGCCGTCCTTGAGGGCGTGAAGGTTTTCATCGGCCTTTACGCCGAAGTGCATATAGGGCTGGTCCTCCTTGAAGGTCGGGTTGTACCACTGGTTGCGGTCCTCCTTGTATTCCACATCCAGGCCGAAGACGGGCTCCAGCACCTGGAAGGGATTGGAGATGAGACCCTTGGAGAAGTATCCGCCGGTAGAGAGGATAAAGTTGGCGGCTTCTATATAATGGTTGTCCAGGTTGCGGGTGGCCACGGAGTGCACCACACCTTCGTGGGTGTGGGCGCGAATCACTTCGTCACCCATCAGGTAGGTACCGCCCAGCAACTGGTAACGCTGCTTAAGGAGGATGAGCGTGCGGATGCCGGGGACCGACGGAGGCAGGGTGCCCGCAAACACCACGTGGGCGGGAATGCCCTGGCGGATACGGCCAGGCACCGAGGTATCCTGCAGGCCGAAGACCTGCGGCAGCACCACGGCGTCCTCGTCCTTGAGCAGCACGCGTACCTCCTGCACCACTTTCTCCCAGACGCGGTCCATCACACGGGCAATCTGCACGGAGCGCATCTCACTGGGACTTTGCTGAAGGGTTTCCAGTTCCGGCAGGCTCAGGAAACGCAGTCGGCAGGTCATCCCCTGCTTCTCCAGGCCATCGGCCAGGAAAGAAGTGAAAAAGTCGTGGTAACCGGAGAAATTCACGATGAGCACCTTGCGGGCGAACTTGGGCGTGGGGAAGATGTCCACGTCCTCCAGCGCCAGGGCCGATTCCTTGAACGTGCCCAGCGGCAGCAGCCGCACGCCGGGACTGTAGTGCAGGCGCACGCCGGCCTCGGCAAAGAGTTCCACGATGCGCTGGGAAGGCTCCTTGATGCTCTCGAAGGAACCGGAGAAGAAATGCAGGGCGTTCTGCCCGGTGCTGATGATGGCGGTCTTCTGCCCCGCTTTCTGCAGGGTGATGCCGGCCAGCATACCGGTGAGGCCGCCGCCGATGATTACGGTATCGAATCTCATAGGCCCAACACTAGTTTATAGACCCACTGTGTATATTCCGCTTCGCGGAGGGTGTCTCCCCAGCCGATGGGGAAATTGCCCTTCCAGCGCTCCTGGAGGAAGTCTTCCAGGTCGGCCCGCTCACGTTCCACGCAACCGTGGGCCTTGACCAGCAGACCGGCGGCGCGGCAGGCACAGAACTCGCCCTGGCAGGTACCCATTCCCACGCGGGTGCGCCGGCGCAGGTCCGTAAGGGTGGAAACTTCCAGGCGGTCGATGGCAGCCTTGATTTCGCCCACCGACACTTCCTCGCACTCACAGATGAGGGCGTCGTCCCGTTTGTCGCCGGTGCGGATGCGCGCGGCGCGGGTTCCCATACGGGCGGCGGCGGCCTTCTGCGCCGTGGTGGGACTTTCCCAAATCTTCTGGGCTACAGCCTCGTAGGATTGTTCCTCGGAGCCCGGGAGGGGGATATCGGCCGTCTGACAGGCCTTCTCCACGCCCAGTTTGCGACACACGGCATCGGTGGCGATTTCCGCCATCAGGCGGTAGGTCATGAGCTTGCCGCCGGTGATGGTGATGAAGCCCTTGAGGCCGTCGCGGGTCTCGTGGTCCAGGCACACGATGCCGCGGGAGATGTTGCGGCCCGTGGGGTCGTCGTCGGCGCTCACCAGCGGGCGCACGCCGGCATAGGCCCGCAGGATACGGGTGGAAGACAGGGAGGGGGCCAGCTTGGCGCCCTCGGTAATCAGGAGGGTCACTTCGTCGGGGGTAACCGCCACGGTGTCGCACTCCTCGAAGGGAATGCGGGTGGAGGTGGTGCCGATGATGCAAACGGTATCGCCGGGCACCAGGATATCGGCGTTGGAGGGCTTGCGGCAGCGGTTGATGACCAGGTTGTTCACGCGGTGCGCGAAGATGAGGAGGGCACCCTTGGCGGGGAACATCCCCACCTTCACACCGGCCATTTCGGCAATGTGCTGCCCCCAGATGCCGCAGGCGTTCACGGTGACGGGGGCGTAGTAATCCACTTCCTCGCCGGTCTGGCGGTTACGGGTGTGTACGCCCTTGATGGTGTCGCCTTCCTTGATGAAGCCCGTCACTTCCGTGTGCAGGCGCACCTGGCCGCCGTGCATCTTGGCGTCCAGCATATTGGCGGCGCACAGGCGGAAGGGGTCCACGCTGCCGTCGGGCACTTTCACGGCGCCAATCAGGTCCGGATTCACAGACGGTTCCATGCGCCGAGCCAGGTCTGGGTCTATGATTTCGGCCGATATCCCCGCGTTGCGGCACGCATCCACAAAGGTTTGCTGGTAGGCCAGGTCGTCCTCCGGCAGGGTGATGAACAGGCCGTCGGTTTCGTCGATACAGTGGGAGGCGATGCGGCGCAGGATCATATTCTCCCGGATACACTCCTGGGCGCTCTCGGGGTCGTTCACCGCATAGCGCGCGCCGGAGTGCAGCAGGCCGTGGTTGCGGCCCGTGGCGCCGGTGGCGATGTCCGAGCGCTCGATGAGCAGGGTCCTGAGGCCGCGCATGGCGCAGTCCCGCTGCGTCCCGGCCCCCGTAATGCCTCCGCCGATGATAATGACGTCAAATTCGTTTGCGTTCATGCTGCTTATTTATCAGTCTTCATGGATGCGTAAACCATATAGGCGATAATGCCCAGGAAGGGCACTATGGCCACGGCCTCGCCGTACGAAGCGGCCCAGTCGGAGAGATACAGGTCCACATTGGCGAACTTGAGGATGGCGCTCACAACGCCCATGAGGGCGCCGCCGGCAATGAAGCCGGAAGCGATGAGGGTGCCTTTCTCCATACGGGCCGTGTTCACAGCAGCGTCCTTGGAGCGGGTGCTCACATACCAGGAAACGGCGCCGCCCACCAGCAGGGGCAGGTTCAGGTCAATGGGAATGAACATACCCAGAGCGAAAGGCAGGGCGGGCACCTTGCAGAAGTTCAGAATCAGGGCGATGGCTGCGCCGATTCCGTACAGCAGCCAGGGTGCGCCGCCGCCGCTGAACATGGGCTGGATGACGGCCGCCATGGCATTGGCCTGCGGGGCCACCAGGGCGTTGTCTCCTACAAAGCCATAGGTCTTGTTCAGCACCAGCATCACGCCGCATACAGTGACGGCGCTCACCGCCACGCCCAGGAATTTCCAGCCTTCCTGCACCTTGGGCGTAGAGCCAATCCAGTAACCTATCTTGAGGTCTGTAATAAACGAGCCTGCAACGGAAAGAGCCGTGCACACCACACCGCCGATGATGAGCGCCGCAGCCATGCCGGTGTTTCCTTTCAGACCCACGGCCACCAGGATGAGGGAAGCGATGATGAGGGTCATCAGCGTCATGCCGCTAACCGGGTTGGAACCCACGATAGCGATGGCGTTGGCCGCTACGGTGGTGAACAGGAAGGAAATCACTGCCACAATCACCAGACCCACCAGGGCCTGCCAGACGTTCTCCACCACCCCGCCAAGGGCGAAGAAGGCGAAGATGCACAGCAGGGCTATCACCACCCCGAAAACGACAGTCTTCATGGGCAGGTCTTCCTCCGTGCGGATGGCCTTTTCATCCAGCGTGCCGGGCTTGCGTTTGAACTCCTTCACCGCCAAACCCGCGGCGCTCTTGATGACGCCGAAGCTTTTCACGATGCCGATGATGCCGGCCGTGGCGATACCGCCGATGCCGATGTGACGCGCATAGGTCTTGAAAATCTCCTCCGGTGCCATCTGGCCCACGGTGGTGGAAATGCCCGTTCCCATCAGGTCCAGGACATCGCCGCCCCAGATGAGGTTCATCAGCGGAATGATGATGAGCCATACCAGCAGGGAGCCGCAGCAGATGATGAAAGAGTATTTGAGGCCGATGATATAGCCCAGGCCCAGCACGGCCGCGCCGGTGTTCATCTTCAGGACCACCTTGGCTTTATCGGCCACAGCGGCGCCCCAACCCATGACGGTGGTGGAAATGGTCTCGGCCCAGGTGCCGAAGGTGGCCACGCAAAAGTCGTACAGACCGCCGATGAGGCCCGCGGTGATGAGGGTCTTGGCGCTGGAGCCGCCGCTCTCGCCGCTGATGAGCACCTGCGTGGTGGCCGTAGCCTCCGGGAAGGGGTATTTCCCGTGCATTTCTTTCACGAAATACTTGCGGAAGGGAATGAGGAACAGGATGCCCAGCACGCCTCCCAGCAGGGAGCTGCAGACCATCTTCCAGAATTCCACCTCCACGCCCAGGATGTAGATGGCGGGCAGGGTGAAGATGGCTCCGGCCACCACGGCGCCGGAGCAGCCGCCGATGGACTGGATGATTACGTTCTGGGGCAGGCCCTGCTTGAGGCCCAGGGCACCGGTGAGCCCCACCGCGATGATGGCGATGGGGATGGCCGCTTCAAACACCTGGCCCACCTTGAGGCCCAGGTATGCCGCCGCGGCGCTGAACAGGATAACCATAAGGATACCGATACTCACCGAATACGGCGTGGCCTCGGCATATTTCTGCTGGGGATTCAGGATGGGCTTGTATTCCTCGCCCGGTTTCAGTTCCCGGTGTGCGTTCTCCGGAAGGGAGACGGTTTTCTTTTCTTCCATACTACTAGTATTTGCACAAATATAGCCATTTTTTTGTACATTTGTTTTTGC
The DNA here is from genome assembly GCA_017509685.1 of Bacteroidales bacterium. Lineage (GTDB taxonomy): Bacteria > Bacteroidota > Bacteroidia > Bacteroidales > UBA932 > Cryptobacteroides. The sequence goes on along the minus strand of JAFWPA010000063.1, from coordinate 1,624 downwards.
AAAACAATGTACTGATATGGAAAAGCTGTTAAATAGATTTTTAAGGTATGTGTCGGTGGACACGCAGAGTAACGAAGAGTCCGAAACCCAGCCGTCGGCCGCCAAGGAGTGGGACCTGCTCAAGATGCTGAAGGACGAACTCCAGGCCCTGGGCGTGGACGTGACGCTGGACGAGTTCGGGTATGTGATGGCCTCCATCCCGTCCAACCTGGACAAGGACGTGCCGGCCGTGGGTTTCATCGCCCACGTGGATACCGCCCCGGATGCTTCAGGAGCCAATATCAAGCCGCAGATCGTTGAAAACTACGACGGCGGGGAGATTGCCCTGAAGGGCGTGCCCGGCCTGGCGCTCAAGCCCTCGGAGTTCCCCGAGATGCTGCATTACGTGGGCCAGACCCTCATCACCACCGACGGCACCACCCTGCTGGGCGCCGACGACAAGGCCGGCGTGGCCGAAATCATGAACGCCGTGCAGTACGTGGTAGAGCACCCGGAGTTCAAGCACGGAAAAATATGCATCGGCTTCACGCCCGACGAAGAAATCGGCCGCGGCGTGGTCAAGTTCGACGTCCCCCGTTTCGGGGCCGATTTCGCCTATACGATGGACGGCGGCGAGGTAGGCGAGCTGGAGTTCGAGAACTTCAACGCGGCATCGGCCAAAATCCACATCCAGGGAAGCAACGTGCACCCCGGCTATGCCAAGGGGAAGATGCGCAACGCCATCCATATCGGCCAGGAACTCAACGCCCTGCTCCCCGCCGACGAACGTCCGGAATACACGGAAGGCTACGAGGGCTTCTTCCACCTCATCTCCTTCAAGGGAACCGTAGAGGAGGCCGATTTCGCCTACATCATCCGGGACCACGACCGGGAGAAGTTCGAGGAGCGCAAACGGCAGATGGCCGCCGCAGCCGACGCCATCAATGCCAAATACGGCCCCGGCACCGCCACGGCCGTCATCAAGGACCAGTACTACAACATGCGGGAACAGGTAGAGCCGCACTACTTTATTATTGAGAAAGCCGTGAAGGCCATGGAGATGGCCGGCGTCAAGGCCAAGATCCAGCCCATCCGCGGCGGCACCGACGGCGCCAACCTCTCTTTCCGCGGCCTCCCCTGCCCCAACATCTTCGCCGGCGGCCTCAACTTCCATGGCAAAATGGAATTCGTCCCGCTGGAAAGCATGGAAAAAGCCTCCCAGGTTATCCTGAACCTGATTTCGCTGTTTGCGGAATAGGTCCTTGGCTGGGCCCTCTGGGTAGCAGAATCTCGCAATCGCTTGAATATTAATGTTTTATATATTTTTCTTGATCCCTCCGGGGGTCAAGAAAATTTCTTATATACTTGGTAATCAGCGCTTTACGCAATGAGCGCCTGCGGCAGAGACGGACGGCGCAGGTTCCCTATGTAAGTGGTGCAGGCTTGATTTTAGGGTGGGCGCCGGCGCCGCTGGAAGCCACAGAATGCAGAATCTTGTGGCAGGCTGACTTTTCCTGATTTTGGTTGACTATCAGTGAAGTCTTATCGCGTGTATTAGTTGACTCGGTTTAACTGTTATTACTGATATCTGTTGACTTTGGGATGTTATCCCTAAGTTCGGTTTACTTTCCGAGTCTTATCGCTG
>JAFWPA010000062.1 GCA_017509685.1 Bacteroidales bacterium | reverse complement strand
TCATCGACCCGGACGACCTGGAGGCGAAAGAGAACTATGTCTATGCCCGGAAGATGCTGGAGAACAATCCCGACGGCGGCGGTGGCGGGAATGACCAGCAGAACCAGGACCAGAACCAGGACCAGGACCAGAACCAGGACCAAAATCAGGATCAAAACCAAAACCAGGACCAGCAGAATCAGGACCAACAGCAGGATCAGAAAGATCAGCAGCAGCAACAACAGCAGCAGGATCAGCAGCAGGTCCAGCTGAGTCCCCAGCAGGCGCAGCAACTGCTGCAGGCCATCCAGGAAAAGGAAAAACAGACACAGGAAAAAGTGGACGAGAAAAAGGCCCAGGCCCTGAAGTCCCGTCAGAAGGAAAAGAATTGGTAGTATGAAAAGACTGTTTGTGAGTATCGTCGCCTCCCTGGTGGGGCTGGCCGCATGGGCCCAGTCCACCATCCGTGTGGAGGTGCACAACATAGTAGAGCTGGACGAACGCTTCAACGTGGTGTTCGTAGTGGAAGGAGAACACAGCCCGTCGGAGTTCAACTGGGACGCCGGCGGGGATTTCAACGTAGTGTGGGGCCCCCAGAAAGGCACTTCCACCAGCATCCAGATGGTGAACGGGAAAACCACCCGCTCCTCACAGACATCCTATACCTATATCCTGCAGGCCAAGTCCACGGGCACTTTCACCATCCGCCCGGCATCGGCCAAAGTAAAGGGGACGGTGATTGAATCCAAGCCCGTGAGCATCCAGGTGGTCAGCGGCGGCGGTAACAGCAATGCCCAGCCGCAGCAGTCCGCCTCCGACAGCCAGGCCGCCCAGACCAGCCAGAGCACGGGGCTTTCGGACCAGGATATCTTTATGCGGCTGTCCCTGAGCCGCAGCAGCGTGGTGGTGGGAGAACCCGTCACGGCCACCCTCAAAATCTACCACCGGGCCAATCTGGTGGGCTTCGAGAACGCCCATTTCCCCTCTTTCAACGGCTTCTGGAGCCAGGAAGTGGAGACGCCTTCCAATATCGAATTCCAGCGGGAACAGGTGAACGGAACCATGTACAACAGCGCCGTCCTGCGCAAATGGGTGCTCATCCCCCAGAAGACCGGGGACCTGTCCATCGACCCCGCCGAAATCGTGTGCCTGGTGAACGTGCAGCGCCGCCGCAGCACGGGTTCCATCTTTGACGATTTCTTCGGCAGCGACTACACCACCGTGCGCCAGCGCGTGAGCACCAAGGCCGCCACCGTGCACGTACAGTCCCTGCCCGCCCCGCCGCCCGCCAACTTCGGTGGCGGCGTGGGTGAATTCACCGTCCAGGCACGCCTGAGCAAGGATTCCCTGAAGACGCATGACGCCGCGTCCCTGATTATCACCCTCTCCGGCAAGGGCAACATCGCCCTGCTGGAAGCCCCAAAAATCAGTTTCCCGCCGGATTTCGAGGTCTATGACGTCAAGACCAGCGTGAACACCGACAAGAGCGGCACCTCCGGTTCCAAGACCTTCGAATATCCCTTCATCCCCCGCAGTCCGGGAGAATTCACCATCGGTCCTGTGGAATACGCCTATTTCAACGTGGCCAAGCGCAAGTACGCGGTGACCACATCGGCCGCCCTGCCGCTCAAGGTGATGCGCAGCGCATCGGCCACGGTGGCCGCGCCGGACGGCAGTTCCACGCTGGTGGTGGACCGCAAGGGCGTGAAGAACCTGGGAGAGGACATCCGCTTCATCCGCACCAAGACCCGTCTGGGGGCCGATAAAGGCTTCTTCGTGTACTCCAAGGGCTGGTGGGCCGCCGTTATCCTCATCCTCCTCACCGGCCTGGGATTCTGGCTGGGCTTCCGCAAGGTGGCCGCCCGCAGGGCCGATGTAGTGGGCACGCGCAGCCGCAAAGCCACGCGCCAGGCGCTCAAGCGGCTTTCGCTGGCCAAGGACTTCCTGGGCAAGAACTTGTACACGGCCTTCTATGAAGAGCTGCACCGCAGCCTCCTGGGCTTCGTGAGCGAAAAGATGGCCATGGACATGGCCGATATGAGCAAGGAGAACATCGCCGCCTCGCTGGTGGCACGCGGGGTACCGGAGGCCACCGCAACGGACTTCACCGCCCTGCTGGACGCCTGTGAAGAGGCCCGCTATGCCCCCGACGCCGGCCACGATGCCATGAACGAACACTACGAAAAAGCCGTTTCCACCATTACCGCCATCGACGCATCCATGAAGAAAACGCCTGTGAAGGCCGCTATGCTGGCCGTTCTGCTTCTGCTGCTGCCTATGGGCCTGCAGGCCCAGGCGCTCTCCTATCCGGACTCCCTGTGGAACGCCGGCGTGGAGGCCTATACCAACGGAGACTATGCAGGGGCCCTCAAGGACTGGCAGGACGTCCAGGCCACCGGACTCATGTCCAAGGAACTGTACTACAACCTGGGGAATGCGTATTTCAAGGACGGCCAGCTTGCCCCGGCCATCCTGTGGTACGAGCGCGCCCTGCGGCGGGACCCGTCCGACGACGACGTCCGCTACAACCTGGAGTTCGCCCGCAGCCTCACCCAGGACCGCATTGAAGAGGTTCCCGAGATTATCTTCGAGCAGTGGGGCCACGCCATCTGCTACCTGCTGCCGTCCAATTCCTGGGCGGTGCTGGGCCTGCTGTTCCTGGCCGCCGCCGTGGCCATGGCCCTGCTGTACCTGCTGGGCAGCACGCCGGGCCGCCGCCGCGTGGGCTTCTTCGTGGGCATCGTGTGCTTCATCCTCTCCATCAACGGCTGGGACTTCGCCCAGTGGCAGATGCGGGAAGCCCGGGCCCAGGACCAGGCTATTGTGATGCGGCCCGTCTCCTCCGTCAAGAGTTCCCCTTCGCCAAACGGCGCCAAGGACCTCTTCATCCTGCACGAAGGCACCCGCGTCAAAATCCTGGACAACGTGTCCGGCTACTCCCAGATAGAGATTGCCGACGGCCGTCAGGGCTGGATACCAGCCGGGGAAATAGAAGTGATCTAAAGAAGGGTCCCTTTGTAAAAAGGGACTTTTTTTGTATCTTTGCGGGTTAGTTTGAATGTATTAAAAACCGAAATATGTTACTTCCTCTTCTTCAGACAGACACGCTTATGCAAGAGGCGCAGGCCCTTGCTCCCGTACAGCCTACCCAGATGAACACCAGCCTGTGGTCCATGTTCACCATGGGCGGTCCCCTGATGTGGGTGCTGCTGGCGCTCAGTTTCCTGGCCATCTACCTCATTGGCCGCAAATGGTGGATGATCAAGAACGCCTCCCAGATTGATCCTCACTTCATGCAGGACATCCGCGACTATATGAACGAGGGCAAGATCAAGAGCGCCGTCACCCTGTGCCAGAAATACGACAACCCCGTGGCCCGCATGATTGAGACGGGTATCCACCGCATGGGCCGTCCCATGGCCGACATCCAGAACGCCATTGAAAACTGCGGCAACGTGGAAGTGGCCCGCCTGGAGAAGGGACTCCCCATCCTGGCCACCATCGCCGGCGGCGCGCCCATGATCGGTTTCCTGGGCACCGTGATGGGTATGGTGAAGGCTTTCTTCAACATGTCCAAGGCCGGCAACAACATTGACATCACCCTCCTGAGCGACGGTATCTACACGGCCATGCTCACCACCGTGGGCGGCCTTATCGTGGGTATCATCGCCTACTTCGGCTACAACTGGCTCACCTCCCAGGTGAGCGACCTGGTGTACAAGATGGAAAGCTCCACCCTGGAGTTCATCGACATCGTCCTTCACGAACCCGGAGAAGAAGAATAAGCCATGGCCCTGAAGAGAAACACCAAGGTAGACGCCTCGTTCTCGGTATCCAGCATGACGGATATCGTGTTCCTGCTGCTCATCTTCTTCCTGGTGACCTCCACGCTCATCAACCCCAACGCCCTGAAGCTTCTGCTTCCCAAGAGCACGGGTCAGGTGAACGCCAAGGCCACCGTGAGCGTGAGCATCAAGGACTGGGGCGACAACGTGTACACCTACCACGTGAACGGCTCCCGCGAGCCCGTTCCCTACGAGGTTGTGGAAGAAGAACTCATCGGCCTGCTGTCGCAGGAAGAGGATCCCACCTTCTCCATCTACAGCGACCAGACCGTCCCCGTGGGAGAAGTGGTACAGATGATGAACATAGCCAAGAGAAACCACTACAAGGTAATCCTGGCCACACAACCCGAATAAACAGGTATGCAGCCGTACCAGCGCATAAGGGGGAAGCGGGAGAAAACCGCAACGGCAACCGGCGTCATCGCTACGCTGGGCGTCCACGCCCTTGCCCTGGTGGTGCTGCTTACCAGCGGCCTTCAATACCTGGATCCACCGCCGCCGGAGCGCAGCTCCCTGGTGATCGAATTTGAAGAAGAGAATCCGGACAGCCGGAATTTAGTCACCAAGGTAGGACGCCAGCCGCAGGCCGAAGAGATAGACCTGACGCGGGAAGTGGACCTGGTCCAGAAAGCGGAATCGCCCGTGGTGAACGACCGCCCCAACGTTACCCCGAAGGCGCAGCCGGACGCCCACGGAGACGTGGAGGTACCCGCCCCGCCGGCCGAACCGGAGATAGACCGCAAGGCCCTGTTCCCCGGGATGAGCACCAAGAACGAAGATGCCGCCACCCCGCACGCCGCCTCCGAGACCAGTGAGGGCTTCAAGGCCGGCCAGCCGGACGGAAACACCCCGGAAGGCAAGACCGAAGGCAGCGCCAACGCACACGTGAAGGGCCGCAACGTGGTGGGCACCCTTCCCAAACCCTCCTATGGCACTCAGACGGAGGGCATCGTGGTAGTACAGGTAAAAGTGGACCAGTACGGTACCGTGACGGAAGCCGTACCCGGCGCCGAGGGCACCACGGCCACGGACAAGAACCTGTGGGCCGCTGCCCGTAACGCAGCCCTGAAGGCCCACTTCAATATGGACGCAAATGCACCTGCCGTACAGACAGGAACCATTACATATATTTTCAAACTTAAGTAACGACGTGAGTCGTAAAACATTATGGAAGACAACAAAAGAGGTACGAGAAAACGTATCACCCGCAAACCCTCCGAGGGTCATGCAGAAAAAGTAGATTACAGCACCAGCCGCAGTTACGGCAATGACCGTCCCCGCAGCTATGGTAACAACGACCGCCCCCGCCGTGACGGCGAAGGACGTCCCCAGAACGGAGAGCGCCGCAGCTACGGCAGCAACAACGACCGTCCCCGCAAGAGCGGTTACGGCAAGCCGTCCTTCGGCAGCAAACCCGGTTTCAACAGCGACAAGCCCGGTTTCAAGAGCGGCCGTCCCGGCAGCAAGCCCAGCGCCCGCAAGCCCTACGCCAAGCGCAGCCAGGCCGATGAAGGCATGAACGCCATGCTCTCCCGCAAACCACAGGTGAACGGCCGTTACAGCGACGACGACACCGCCCCCACCGAAATCAAGGAGGTGGTGCGCCTGAACAAGTTCATCGCCAACTCCGGCGTGTGCTCCCGCAGGGAGGCCGACACCCTCATCCAGAGCGGTGTAGTCACCGTGAACGGCGAAGTGGTGACCGAACTGGGCACCAAGGTGAACATCCTCACCGACGACATCCGCTTCAACGGACAGCGCCTGAAGGGAGAAGAGAAAGTGTACATTGTGATGAACAAGCCCAAGGGTTACGTGACCACGGCCAGCGACCCCCACGCCGAAAAAACCGTGATGGAGCTGCTGAAGGGCTGCCCCACCCGCGTGTTCCCCGTGGGCCGGCTGGACAAGAACACCACCGGCGTGCTCATGTTCACCAACGACGGCGAGATGGCCGAGCGCCTCACGCACCCGTCCTACAACAAGAAGAAGATTTATCAGGTAGTGCTGGACGCTCCCCTCAAGGAGGAAGACCAGCAGAAGATCCTGGCCGGCATCGAGCTCTCCGACGGCGTGGTAGCTGCCGATGAGCTGGAATACATCGACGCCCACGACCACCGTCAGCTGGGTATCGAGATCCACAGTGGCAAGAACCGCGTGGTACGCCGCATCTTCGAGTCCCTGGGCTATGACGTAAAGGCCCTGGACCGCGTGTACTTCGCCGGCCTCACCAAGAAAGGCCTCAAGAAGAGCGACTGGCGTTACCTCACGGAAGGTGAAGTGAACATCCTCAAAATGGGAGCATACGTATAATGGCGCACAGAGCAGGTTTTGTCAATATCATCGGCAACCCCAACGTGGGTAAGTCTACGCTGATGAACGCCCTGGTGGGGGAAAAGCTGTCTATCGTGACAGCCAAGGCCCAGACCACCCGGCACCGTATCATGGGCATCGTGAGCGGGGAGGACTACCAGATTGTGTACTCCGACACCCCCGGCATCCTCAAGCCTAACTACCGGCTGCAGGAGAACATGCTGTCCTTCGTAGACACGGCCATCGGCGACGCCGACATCATCCTGTACGTGACGGACACCGTGGAGAAAGGCGACAAGAACGAAGCCTACATCCAGAAACTGCAGAAGGTGGACTGCCCCGTGGTGGTGGTCATCAACAAGATTGACATCTCCTCCCAGGAGAAGGTGGTAGAACTCATGGAATGGTGGAAAGGACAGCTTCCGAAGGCGGAGATCATCCCCGTATCGGCCCAGGAAAAATTCAACCTGGAGAGCATCCTGGAGGCGGTTTCCTCCCAGCTGCCGGAAGCCCCGGCCTGGTTTGACAAAGACCAGTTCACAGACAAGAACCTCCGCTTCTTTGCCTCGGAGATTATCCGGGAGAAGATTTTCCTCAACTACTCCGAGGAAATCCCCTACTCCTGCCAGGTAGAGATTGAGGAATTCCACGAGGGAGAGGACCGCTATGAGATATCGGCCGTCATCTACGTGATGCGGGATTCCCAGAAGGGCATCATCATCGGCAAGGGCGGCTCCGCCCTCAAGAAAGTGGGCACCGAAGCCCGCCTGGAAATGGAAGACTTCTTCCAGAAGAAGGTATTTTTAACTACATTTGTAAAAGTTGACCCCGACTGGCGGGAGTCCCGCAAGGAGCTGCGCCGGTTTGGATATGAGTTCTAATTATGGCAGAAGACTGGGAAGACATCGAAGGACAGGAACAGGAAGAAGAGCTGGGCGAGGACGCTGCGGCTTCGGGAAAGTTTGACAAACTCCTGGGCAGCGACGCCGGCAAGTACAAGCTCTCCGGCATGTTCAAGGAATGGTACCTGGACTATGCGTCCTATACCATTCTGGACCGTGCCGTCCCCCACATCGTAGACGGTTTCAAGCCCGTTCAGCGCCGCGTGCTGCACACGATGGCCACGATGGACGACGGCCGCTACACCAAGGTGGCCAACATCGTGGGCCAGGCCATGCAGTACCATCCGCACGGAGACCAGTCCATCCTGGGCGCCCTGGTAACCCTGGGCCAGAAGGGGCTGCTCATCGACTGCCAGGGTAACTGGGGCAACATCCTCACCGGAGACTCCAACGCCGCCCCGCGTTACATCGAGGCCCGCCTTTCCAACTTTGCCAAGGAGGTGGTCTTTGACAAGAAGGTCACGCCCTGGATGACTTCCTACGACGGCCGCAACCAGGAACCCACGGAACTGCCCGTGCGCTTCCCGCTGCTGCTGGCCCAGGGTACCGAAGGCATCGCCGCCGGTCTTTCCTCCAAGATTCTGCCGCACAACTTCAACGAACTCATCGACGCTTCCATTGCCATCCTTAAGGGAGAACCCTTCGAGCTGCTGCCGGACTTCCCCACCGGAGGTATCGCAGACTGCTCCAAGTACAACAAAGGCAAGCGCGGCGGTATGGTGAAGGTGCGCGCCCGCATCAACAAGGTGGACAAATCCACCATCACCATCACCGAGATTCCCTACGGCAAAACGTCCCAGGCCATCATCGACAGCATCATCAAGGCCAAGGACAAGAAGAAGATCAATATCAAGAAGATAGATGACATGACCACCGACAAGGTGGAAATCATCATCCATCTTCCGGCCGATGTTTCCCCGGACAAGACCATCGACGCCCTCTACGCCTTCACCGAATGTGAAACCAAGATTGCGCCCAACGCCTGCGTCATCCGGGACAATAAGCCGGTGTTCCTCACCGTGGACGAAATCCTGGAATATGACACCTACCACACGCGGGACATCCTGCAAGCGCAGCTGGAGGTGAAACTGGGCGAGTTGGAGAACGACTGGCACTACAGTTCCCTGGAGCGCATCTTCTTCGAAAACCGCATCTACAAGGTGCTGGAACAGAACCAGAAGAGCTGGGAAGAGCAGCTGGACGACATCTTCAAACAGATGCTTCAGTACCAGGATCTGCTGCATCGGCCCATCGTGATGGACGACATCCTCAAACTGGTGGAGAAGCCCGTGCGCAAGATCTCCAAGTTCGACACCAAGGCCCTGGACGAGAAGATTTACGCCCTGGAAGACCAGATGAAGGAAGTGAAGGACCACCTGGAGCACATCACGGAGTTCACTATCGACTGGTTCAAGGGACTCAAGAAGAAATACGGCAAGCAGTGGCCGCGTCTCACGGAAATCTCTTCCCTGGAGACTATTGCCGCCACCAAGGTGGTGTCCAACAACGCCAAGCTGTATGCCAATCTGGAGGAAGGCTTCGTGGGTATCGGCCTCAAGAAGGACGACGGCGGAGAATTCATCGGCGAGTGCTCGGACCTCAGCGAGATTATCGTCATCCACAAGGACGGCAAGTACCGCGTGACCAAGGTGAGCGAAAAGGCTTTCTTCGGCAAGGACCTGCTCTATGCCGGCGTCTTCAACCGCAACGACGAACGCACCATCTACAACGTGATTTACCGCGACGGAAAGGGCCCCACCCACTATGCCAAGCGTTTCGCCATCACCTCCATCACCCGCGACAACGACTACGACATCACCACCGGCGCCCCCGATTCCAAGATCCTCTGGTTCACGGTGAACCACAACGGTGAAGCCGAAACCGTGAAGATTAACCTGCGTCCCAAGAAGGGGCTCAAGAAGTTGCAGTTGGAATGGGACTTCTCCTCCCTGGCCATCAAGGGGCGCGCTTCCAGGGGTAACCTGGTCACCAAGAACGCCATCGCCAAGATCCAGCTCAAGTCCAAGGGCATCACCACCCTGGAAGGCAAGGACATCTGGTACGACCCCGATATCCAGCGTCTGAACGAGGAAGGCCGCGGACAGCACCTGGGCAAGTTCGCCGGGCAGGACCGCGTACTGGCCATCTTCGCCGACGGCAGCTATTACACCACCACCTACGACCTGGTGAACAAGTACCAAGGCGACGTCATCCGCATTGAAAAGCTGGATCCCGGCCGCGTGTATACGGTGCTGTACTGGGACAATGCCGCCAAGGCCTACTACGTGAAGCGCTTCAGCTTCACGGAGAGCAACAACTCCCCCGTCCTGTTCATCGCCGATGCCCGTGGCTCCAAGCTGGTGGACATCTCCGACGACCTTCATCCGCAGCTGATTCTCACCTTCGGCGGCAAGCACGAACACCGTGAAGCCGAAACCGTGGACGCCGAGGAATTCATCGCCAAGAAGGGCGTCACCGCCAAGGGCAAGAAGGTTTCCCCGTACGAAGTCAAACGCGTGGAATTCGGCGAACCCCTGCACAAGCCCGAAGACGACCTGGAGCCCGAAGCCCCCACCATCGCCGAAGGCCTGGACGCCGATGACGCCATCGACGTGGATCTGGAGGCCGATGACGTTGCTCCCGCCACTGAAATTGAACAGACCGGCCAGTCCTCCGACCTCCTGAAAGGAGGCGAGGATGACGCCCCGGCCGATTTCGAAGGCTGGGAACCTACCTTATTCTAATTAGGGGACGGCCCCCTAACCCCCCGGGGCCTTAACGGCGCAGGTTTCCGGGCTTAGAACGTTTGGTAACGAACTTTTGGCCATATTTTCGTAACGCCATGACCTGCGGGTTTTGGCGTTACGAGTTTTTGGGCTTTTTCTCGTTATGGGACGTTCCTAGGCCACCGATAGGCCGGACTAGATTAGTTCATCCCGCTCGCGGATGTCTTTGAGGCGGAGCTGGATGGTGGACGAGCCGCGGTAGAAATTTTCCACAATGGAATAGCAGGCGTCGATGGGATTGCCGGCCTTGATGTGGTCGAAGTAATCGGCCATATTGAAGCCGATGGCGGCAATCTGGCGGTATGGCTGGCTTTCCTGCATCAGGTCCAGTTTCAGGTGCACACCGCCGGCGCCCACTTTGCGGCCGTTGCCGGCATCGTACACGTCTTCGGTCATGAAGACGGGATTGTTGTTGCCGGGGCCGAAGGGCTGGAACTGTTTGAGGATGCGGGTGAATTTGGGTGTTATCTGGGAGAAATCCAGGCGGGCGTCGATTTCCACGATGGGGGTGAGCTCTTCGCGGGTGATGTTTTCGGCCACGAAGGAGTCCATGCGGCGGCAGAATTCCGCGACGTTTTCCTCTTTCATGGTAAGGCCGGCTGCATACATATGGCCACCGAAGTTCTCCAGCAGGTCTGCGCAGCTCTCGATGGAGGCATACAGGTCGAAACCCTGCACGCTGCGGGCGCTGCCAGTGACGAAGCCGTTGCTCTTGGTGAGCACCACCGTGGGTTTGTAATAGGCTTCCACCAGGCGGGAGGCTACGATGCCCACCACGCCCTTGTTCCAGGTGGGGTTGTACACGATGGTCACGTTGGCGGTGGCCAGGGCTTTTCCGGCAGTGACCATATCCAGCGCCTCCTGCGTAATCTCGCGGTCGATGGACTTACGCTCGTTGTTATTGTCGTTGATTTGCTCGCCGATATGGAACGCCGTACGGTCATCGGTAGCGGTGAGCAGCTCTACCGCCAGCCGGCCGCTTTCCATACGCCCTGCGGCGTTGATGCGGGGGCCAATCTTGAAGACGATGTCGTCGATGCCGATATGGCCGGGCTCCAGCTTGGAGAGGTTGATCATGGCCAGCAGGCCTTTGCGGGGATTCTCGTTCAGGCGCTTGAGGCCGAAGTGGGCCAGGATGCGGTTCTCCCCGGTCATGGACACCAGGTCCGACGCAATGGAAACCACCTGCAGGTCCAGCAGCGGATCCAGCAGGGCCTTGTCCAGGCCATATTGCTGCACATAACCCTGGGCCAGCTTGAAGCCTACACCGCAACCGCAGAGGTCGTCGAAGGGATAATGGCAGTCTTCCCGTTTAGGATCCAGTACGGCCACGGCCTTGGGCAGCTGTTCCTCCGGCAGGTGATGGTCGCAGATGATGACGTCAATTCCCTTGGTGCGGGCATACTCCACTTTTTCAATGGCCTTGATGCCGCAGTCCAGGGTGATGACCAGGTTGATTCCATTGTCTCCTGCCCAGTCCAGGGCTTTGTAGGAGAGGCCGTAACCTTCGTCGTAGCGGTCCGGGATATAGAAGGACACCTTGGAGGTGAACTGTTTCAGGAAAGAATACACCTGTGCCACGGCGGTGGTGCCGTCTACGTCATAGTCTCCGTAAACCAGGATTTTCTGACCGCCCGTAACAGCCTGATGCACGCGCTCCACGGCTTTGTCCATGTCCTTCATCAGGAAGGGATCGTGCAGGTCTTCCAGGCGGGGGCGGAAGAAAGAACGGGCCTGTTCGAACGTCTCTACGCCACGCTGAACCAAAAGGTCCGCCAGAACCCGGTCTATCCCGAGTTCCGTAGCCAGCCTGGCAGCCTTTTCAGGGTGCTCTACCGGCTTGACAATCCACTGACGTTCGTTAATGCCCATAGTCTTACAAAGATAGGCAAAACGAAGCAGATTTACAAACAGGAAATAATAATCTCGTCGGTGATTTCCTCGGGGGTGAGACCGGCCGTATCGATGGTTACATGCGAGGCTTCCCGGTACAGGGGCTCGCGCTGCGCCAGGCGTGCGGCCATGTTTTCATCGGCCAGCGGACGACCTTCTGTCTGGCCTTGCAAGCGGGCGATGAGGGTGTCAATATCGGCCTCCAGATAGATGCAGAGGGTCTTTTCCTGCAGCAGTTTCACGGCTCCGGAAACGGTTACGGTGCCGCCGCCCAGGGCCAGCACGGCGGTGTTTTCGGCATATTTGGCCACGGTCTTTTCCAGCGCGTCCTTTTCCAGGCGGCGGAAGCCTTTTTCGCCATCGGCCTGGAAAATCTCCGGGATGCTGCGGCCCGCCTTTTTGACGATGATTTCGTCCAGGTCCAGGAAAGGGCAGCCCAGGGCATCGGCCACCAGGCGGCCAACGCTGGTTTTCCCGCTTCCCATAAATCCCGTCAATGCAATGAGCATAAGGAGACTAAGCGTTTAAGATTTGCCCGGCGGCGTCCTTGGTATCCACCTTCTCAATGAGGCGTTCCAGGATGCCGTTCTCGTCAAAGATGAAGGTGCGGCGCAGGGTGCCCATCGTGGTCTTGCCGTACATCTTTTTCTCGCCCCAGGCCCCGAAGTCCTGCAGCATCTGCGTGCTGGTATCGGCCAGCAGCCGGAAGGGCAGCTCATATTTGGCACGGAACCCCGTGTGGGACTTGGCGCTGTCCTTGCTCACGCCCACCACGTTGTAACCGGCCTCGGTAAGCGCGGCATAATTGTCCCGGAAAGAGCAGGCCTCGGCCGTGCAGCCGGACGTATTGTCCTTAGGGTAGAAATAAATGATGGTCTTTTTCCCTTTGCCGATGAAATCCTCCGATTTCACCACGTTCCCGTCCTGGTCGATCACCTCGAAAGACGGCATCTTGTCTCCAATCTTGAGCATATCCTGTGCGTTTTCGCAAAGATATCGAAAAGTGTCGAGAAAACAAATGCCTTCGGGCTCGACAGGGACATCCCGTGCACGTTTGGAACGTCCCGTAACGAACTTATGCCCATATCTTCGTAACGCCACGATCCGCGGTTTTTGGCGTTACGAGTTTTTGGGCTTTTTCTCGTAATGAGACGTTCCACTAAAGGGCCTTCACCGCCTTGAACAGGTTTCCGGTGGCAACGGAAGGGTTCATGGCTTGGGCAAGTGGCATGGAACGGGGACTGACTTCAACGATGGAACTGAAACCGGCTTGTTGCAAGGCTGCACGGTCTTCGATGCAGCCGGAAAGAAGGGCGACCGGCGTGCTGCCAGCGTTTTGAAGAACACCCATGGGCACTTTTCCCATCAGGGTTTGGGCATCGGACTTGCCTTCGCCGGTGATGACAAGGTCTGCGCCGGCGGCCATATCCCTGAAGTGGACCAGGTCCAGGATGCGGTCTATGCCTTTTTTGATATCGGCCCCAAATGCAGCCACAAGGGCACCGGCAAGACCGCCCGCAGCACCGGCACCAGGGAGGCAGGATACATCCACACCGGTTTGGACCAGCAACTTGGCAGCTTGTTTCCTCATTCTGTCTTCCAAAACCTCCACGTCCTCCGGTGAGGCTCCTTTCTGCGGCGCAAAAACCCGTGCGGCACCCTTCGGGCCCAGAAAGGGAGCATCCACATCACAGAGCAATTCAAAGCGGGCATCCTGCAACTGAAGGATTCCCGGCACGCTGAGCATACCGGCACCGCCATCACAGGTGGCCGTGCCGCCCATACCTATCATATAATGGCGGCATCCGTTTCCGTGGGCTGCCAGTAGAAGCTCTCCCAATCCGGCACTGGATGCTTTTAACGGGTTCCGTTCCTCGGGAGCCAAAAGGGACAGTCCCACGGCCTGCGCAACTTCTATGATGGCGGTATGGCCCGAGATGGCATAACGGGTTTGCACCGGTCGGCCCAAAGGGTCGTGGACAGCGGCCGTCATTGGCGTTGCTTGTAAGGCTTTTGCCAGGATATCCAGGGTGCCTTCGCCACCATCGGCCAGGGGGAGTTCCACCACCTCGGCCTCCGGCCATCTTGCCCTTGCTCCCGCCCCCAAACTGGCCGCCACTTGCGGTGACGACAGGCACTCCTTGAACGAATCCGGCGCGACGATAATCCTCATAAGGCACAAAATAAACACAAATCCTTCAAAACATAAAATTTAACATGCAAAACATATATTTTTTTTGCAGGGTTATTGTTTGGTCGAAGTGGTAATGGAACGTCCCATAACGAGAAAAAGCCCAAAAACTCGTAACGCCAAAACCCGCGGGTCATGGCGTTACGAAAATATGGCCAAAAGTTCGTTACCAAACGTTCCAAGCCCGGCCGCAGGCGGCTAGCCGATGGAATCCACCACGGCCGTGAGTTGGCCGAAATCGTCAATGACATAGTGGGCACCGGCGGCTTCCAGGGTGGGGCGGTCGGCATTGCCGAAGCTTACGCCGCAGGTCCAGGCGCCGGCGCCCAGGCCCATCTGGATATCCACGGGCATGTCGCCGATGACCATGGCCTGGCTGGCGGGGACGGAAAGGTCCCGCAGCGTCTTGAGCACGGGTTCGGGGTGCGGTTTGGCGTGGGTGACGTCATCGGCCCCCAGTACATAGGAAATATAGGGAGCGATACCCATGTCCCGCAGGAAGTCGTTCAGGGATTCCGATCCGCGGGAGGAAGCCACCGAACAGGTGTAGCCCTGGCTGCACAGTGCAGCAAGGGTCTCCTTCACGTGCGGGAAAAGGGCCGGGACAATCTGGTGTTTAAGGGAATCGAACACTTCCCGGTATACCTTTACCCATTGAGGCAGTTCTTCCGGGCGTATCTGGGGATACATGGTGAGGATGCCTTCCCGCAGCGGTACACCGATGGTGGCGATGATACGCTCCGGCTCGCACACCGGATAATGCATGCGCCGCTGGGCCTCCTGGTTGGTTTTCACAATGAGTTCCCGGGTGTCGGCCAGCGTGCCGTCGAAGTCGAAAATGAGCAGTTTTACCATAACTTAGCCGATAATCCATTTGCCCACCACGGGGATGTGGCGCACCAATACGGCAATAAGGCCGGAGGCGACAAAGCTGATGGCAGCCGTGGCCAGAATCACAACCGGCGTGCTCCACATGCCGTGCAGCCAGCCTGCAACCGGTCCCAGGATGAGCATGTGCATGAGGTACATGCCGTAACCGGCCTCAGCCAGCGGCTGGATAATGTACTTATAAAAGCCGGAGTCCTCCGGAACGGCAATCGGGCGGAATACCAGCACCAGGCCCAGCGCCGTGAGGGCCACGGGGAAGCCGCAGAAGGCAATGGCGCACTCCCAGTTCACGGCCACTTCAACGGACCCTTCCACCGGGAAGTATCCGCCTTCACAGATTTGCTGCAGGAAGCCGAAGCAGGTAAAGATGAAACCCACCAGGAAGAATGTCCAGCCCAGCACACGTACCAGCCGGCCGGAAGGGACGAACCGCCGCACGTACACGCCCAGCAACAGGTAGCCCACGAAGCCGCTCACATAGTAGAACAGGCCGAAGGGATTCCAGGAAGCCTCGCCCCACAGGGGGAACAGGGCCGGAGCGGGAAGGCCGTCCCGGGCGTAAATGATGGGGGCCAGACCGCCGGCAACCGACCGCACATAGGGGATGAACAGCGTAAGCGACCACAGGGCCAGATACAGCCCCAGTTCCTTGCGGGACACTTTCTCCAGCCAAGGAGACAGCACGGGCATGATCAGGTACAGTCCCAGCAGCATATACACAAACCACAGATGCCCCGCGGCATAGTTGAAGTTCAGAAGCAAGCCCTTGAAATTGGCCACCGGATGACCCCAGACCAGGGCGTACACCACGGTCCAGATGACCATCGGCACCACAATACGGATGGCCCGGCGGCGGAAGAACTCCCCGGTGGAATGGTGCAGCGGGAGCTGCAGGTAGCCGGAGATCATCACAAACAGCGGCACGCAGCAGCGGGCCAGGCCCTCGAACACGCTCACCCAGAAGGCATCGGCCGATGACTGCACCAAGGTACCCTCGCCGCCCAGGTAGAACGGTTCCGTGGAATGAACCGTCATCACCAGGAAGCAGGCGGTCACCCGCAGGAAATCCAACCAGACTTCTCTCTTCATAATATATAGCTTACCTCTTTAAATCGATAATAGCAGTCTCTGCCGTCCAGACTGCGAATGTGCAGGCGGCCGTCGGGCTCTACGCCTTCGATGACGCCCTGGTACTCGCAATCGGTGAGGAGGTCGTGATACCGCGCCGGAACGTCCTTCCGGAAAAGCCGGGCCGAATAGGCGGCGGAGAGTTCCTCGGACAGCAGCTGCGGCAAGAGCCCCTCAAATGTATCCAGAAACGCCTTCAGTTCCGCTGTCAGCTCATATTCCTTTCCCGTGCAAAGGCATAGTGAAGTGGCATTCGCCAGTTGCGGAAAGTCTTTCTGATGGATATTGATGCCTATCCCTATCACCGAAGCCAGGAGCCGCCCGTCGGGGCCCAGGGTGTTCTCCAGCAGCATGCCGCAAATCTTTCGGCCGCCCACGTAGATGTCATTGGGCCACTTGATATCGGCCTTTACACCCCTGGATTCCAGGTAGGAAGCCACCGCTACGGAGGTGAGATAATTGAGCCTGGGGGCATCGGGGGCAGATATCGCAAGATCCTTCAGGACCATGGAAAACGTGAGGTTCTTCCCCGGTTCCGAGAACCAGGTGTTCCCCCGCTGTCCCCGTCCGGCCGTTTGCTCGCGCGCCGCCAGCACCGTGCCAGACGGCAACTGAGCCAGCCGCCGCAAGGCCTCGGAATTCGTAGAATCCACAGTATCCAGCCAGACGACGTTCATTATGACTCTTCCAAGGGTTCGTTGAACGGTTCCAGGAAAGGATTGGTCATTCCCTCGCGCGCGATGGAGGTGGGCTGGCCGTGGCCGGGAAGCACATCCGTCTGGCCCGGCAGATTCAGGAGTTTCTCCTTGATGGAGGTCATCAGCTGGTCATAGTCCCCTCCCTCCAGGTCCGTGCGGCCGATACTGCCGGCGAAGAGGGTATCCCCGCTGAGCAGCACGTTGTTCTCCTCCGACCAGTAGCACACGCCGCCGGGCGTATGTCCGGGGGTGTGCAGCACCTTCCAGCGCACGCCGCCGGTGGTGACGGTGTCGCCATCGGCCACATCCTCCGTGGGGAAGTCGTGACGCAGGAAGTTCATGCAGGGCATACCGTGGAAGGCCGAAGCCCCGTTGGTCAGAATCCCTCTGTCCAGGGGATGCAGGTACACCGGAACGGGGAAAATCTTCAGGATGCGCTCTACGCCCCACACGTGGTCAAAGTGGCCGTGGGTGAGCAGGATGGCGTCCGGGGTTACCCCCACCTGGGAGAAAAAGTCCAGCAGCTGCCGCTCTCCGTCGTCGGAGGACATGCCGGGGTCAACTACCGTGCAATGACGGCAACCATCGGCCCAAAGGACGACGCAATTGGTACCCAGCGGATTGAAAGGAAAAATGCGTGTATGGAGCATAAGTGTTGTTCTAAAGCAATTGCAAATTTACGAAACTTTTGCCAACTTTGTAGAATAAAGACCCCGTCCCTGTATGCACATCGGAATCGCCGGAAATATCGGAAGTGGAAAAACCACGCTCACCACGCTCCTGGCCCGCCATTATGGCTGGACGCCCAAGTTCGAGTCGGTGACCTACAACCCCTATCTGGCCGATTACTACAAGGACATCAAACGCTGGTCCTTCGCCCTGGAAATGTACTTCCTGCAGCAGCGCCTGCACGACGTCCTGGAGATTTCCAAGTCCAAGGACGTCATCATCCAGGACCGCACCCTCTTCGAAGGCGTGCACATCTTCGTGGCCAACAACTACGCCCAGGGCAATCTCTCGGAACGGGACTATAACACCTACATGGACACCTACAACGTGATGATGGAGGTGGTGAAGCAGCCGGACCTCATGATTTACCTCCGCTCCAGCATCGAACACCTGGTGGCCCAGATTCAGAAGCGCGGCCGGGACTACGAACAGTCCATCTCCATCGAATACCTGAGCGGCCTCAACCAGCGCTACGAAGAATGGATCTCCTCCTACAAAGGCCGGCTCATCGAGATAGACGCCGACAACCTGGACTTCCTGAACCGCCCGGAAGACTTTGCCCAGATTACAGACAGGATAGACGCGGAACTGTACGGATTATTTTAAATACATTATACTATGCATATCGCTATCGCCGGTAACATTGGCAGTGGAAAGACCACGCTCACCAAGATGCTTGCAGCGCATTACGGCTGGACGCCCAAATTCGAGTCCGTAGACTTCAATCCCTACCTCGCAGATTTCTACGAGGACATGGAGCGCTGGTCCTTCAACCTCCAGATCTACTTCCTGAACAAGCGTTTCCAGGACGTGGTGGAAATCTCCAAGCACAAGGAAGTGATCATCCAGGACCGCACCATCTACGAGGACGCCCGCATCTTCGCGCCCAACCTGCATGCGATGGGCCTGATGTCCACCCGGGACTTCGAGAACTACAGCGATCTCTTTGACCTCATGATGTCCCTGGTAAACCCGCCGGACCTGCTCATTTACCTGCGTTCCAGCATCCCCAACCTCATTGCCCAGATCCAGAAGCGCGGCCGTGAGTACGAGCGTTCCATCCGCATCGACTACATCACCGGCCTCAACCAGCGCTACGAAGACTGGATCAAGGACTACAAAGCCCGCCTGCTGATTATCGACGTAGACAACATCAAGTTCGAGAACCGCCCGGAGGACTTCCAGTTCATCACAGACAAGATAGACGCCGAGCTTTACGGCCTCTTCCCCGCCGAATAAACTCTACAACACCTCTTTCAAAAAGGGTCCGGTGACAGAAGCCGGATCCTTTGCTATTTCCTCCGGCGTGCCCTGGGCCACGATGCGGCCACCGGCACGGCCGCCGGCGGGGCCCATGTCAAAGAGGTAGTCCACGCTCTTGAGCACGTCCAGATTGTGCTCGATGATGATTACGGTGTTGCCGGCATCCACCAGGCGTTGCAGAACGCCCATGAGCACCTTGATGTCTTCGAAGTGCAGGCCGGTGGTGGGCTCATCTAATATATATAAGGTCTTGCCGGTGGAAGGGCGGGACAGTTCGGCCGCCAGTTTCATGCGCTGGCTTTCGCCGCCGCTCAAGGTGACCGCGCTCTGGCCCAGATGGATGTAGCCCAGGCCCACGTCTACCAGCGCCTTCAGTTTGGCGGCGATGCGCGGCACGGGCTTAAAGAACTCGTAGGCCTCGCTAATGGGCATTTCCAGCACGTCATTGATGTTTTTGCCCTTGTACCTCACGGCCAGAGTGTCTTCCTTGTACCGTTTGCCGCCGCACACTTCGCAGGGGACGTGCACGGAGGGCAGGAAGTTCATCTCGATGACCTTGATGCCGGCACCCTTGCACTCCTCGCATCGGCCGCCGGGGACGTTGAAGGAGAATCGGCCCGCCTTGAAACCGCGGACCTTGGCGTCCGGCGTTTCCTCGAAGAGGGTGCGGATGTCGTTGAAGACGGCGGTAAAGGTGGCGGGATTGGACCGTGGCGTGCGGCCGATGGGGCTCTGGTCTATCTCGATGAGCTTGTCTATATTCTCGATGCCCTCCAGGGAGGTGTAAGGCAGCGGGCGCTCCTTGGAGCGGTAAAACTTCTGCTTGAGAATGGGCATCAGGGTCTCATTCACCAGGGAGCTCTTGCCGGAGCCGGAAAGGCCCGCCACGCCGATGAGGCAGCCCAGCGGAAAACTCACATCCACGCTCTTGAGGTTGTTCCCCGTAGCGCCCTTGAGCGTGAGGAAAAGGCCGTTGCCTTTCCTGCGGGCCGATGGTACCTCGATGCGACGCTTTCCTCGCAAGTAGTCCAGCGTGAGCGATTCACCGCTTTTCAGCAGTTCCTTCAGGGGACCGTTGAGGCAGATGCGGCCGCCGTTCTCCCCTGCTCCGGGGCCCACGTCCACCAGCCAATCGGCGCTCATCATGGTCTCGGCGTCGTGCTCTACCACCATCACGGAGTTGCCCTCGTCCCTAAGCGCCTTCAGGGAAGCGATGAGCTTGCGGTTATCCTTCTGGTGCAGGCCGATGGAAGGCTCGTCCAGGATATACAGCACGTTCACCAGCTTGGAGCCTATCTGGGTGGCCAGGCGGATACGCTGGCTCTCGCCGCCGGACAGTGAGCCCGTAGGACGGTCCAGCGACAAGTAATCCAGGCCCACGTCCAGCATAAACTGGACGCGTTCCCGCAGTTCCTTGAGGATGTCCCGGGCCACGTTCTTCTCCCTTTCGTTGAAGCCTTCCGGGATGGTATCCAGCCAGCGCCGCAACTCCGTCATTTCCATGGCGGCCACTTCCGGGATGGTCTTTCCGTCTATGCGGAAGCACAGCGCGTCCTTATTCAGCCGGGTCCCGTTGCACACCGGGCAAGTGATGGTATCCTCTATGTTTTCAATGACGCCGTCCCAGCTTTCCATCTCCGTGAGAGAGCCTTCTCCCACGCGGAAAAGGTCCTCGGAGCCGTATACCAGCAGGCTCACGGCTTCGTCGGACAGGGCGTCGATGGGGTCGTACAGGCTGAAATTGTATTTGCGCGCGATGGCGCGGATGATGTCAAATTTACGGTTCTCCCTAACGCGGCCCAGGGGCACGATGGCACCATCGGCCACACTCTTGCTGCGGTCCGGGATGATGGTGTCTATGTTTACGTCCACAATGGTGCCCAGGCCCTTGCAGTGCGGGCAATAGCCCTGCGGCGAGTTGAAGGAGAAACTATGCGGCTGCGGTTCCTGAAGGGAAAGCCCGCTCTCCGGGTCCACCAGGTGCTTGGAATAGTGGCTTAATTTGCCGCTCTCCTGGTCCAGGACGGCCACGGATCCTTTGCCGATATTGATGGCCCGGCCCACGGATTCCCGGATGCGCCGGTCCTCGCCGGCCTCCGGTTTCAGGCGGTCCACCACCAGTTCGATAAAATGGGGCTTGTAGCGGTCCAGGGCCTGCACTTCCTGCAGTTCCAGGATATCGCCGTCTATGCGCACCTCTGTATAACCGCGCTTGCGCAGCTGGTCGAAGAGTTCCCGGTAATGGCCTTTTCGGCCCCGTACCAGCGGCGCCAGCAGATAGCACTTTCGGCCTTGGTACTGGGTGAGGATGAGGTCTACAATCTGTTCGTCGGTGTAGCGCACCATCTCCTTGCCCGTCTCCGGGGAGAACGCCCGGGAGCCCTTGGCGTACAGCAGGCGCAGGAAGTCGTAGATTTCCGTAATGGTGCCCACCGTGGAGCGGGGATTGTTGCCGGTGGTCTTCTGCTCGATGGCGATGATGGGGCTCAGGCCCGTAATCTCTTCCACCTCCGGCTTCTCCAGGATGCCCATGAAGTGTTTGGCATAGGTAGAAAGGGTATCCATATACCGGCGCTGTCCCTCGGCATAGATAGTGTCGAAGGCCAGGGAGCTCTTGCCGCTGCCGCTGAGGCCGGTCACCACCACGAATTCGCCCCGGGGGATGTCCACGTCAATGTTTTGCAGGTTATTAGCCCGCGCGCCGCGTATCTGTATGAATTCCTTGCCTGCCATTGACTGCAAAGATACGAAGTTTTTTCTCAATTATATTTGGAAGATCGGCGGGAGTGTAGTACATTTGTATCCCGGTTAAGTTCTTAATCGGGTTTTTTATGTCCAACCGTCTTCCATCTGCGAGCCTCCGGTTTGTGGGCCTGCAACAAGAGACAAGTATATACGAACTGCAGTCCAGGCAGTTCACCAATCACTATTTCATCCTGAGCCATGCCGGCACCCGTCGCCTGATGGCTTTTCCGGAAGTCGTCGGCTTTGATTCCTATTTGTCGATGCTTCCTCCCACCGTCGCCGCCCTCCGCCATCTGTTTCCACAAGGCCAGGGCGGCGATGTCGATATTCTCACCATCCTGCGCGGGGGCCTGAACTATCCCATAGAAGAGGCGTGCCACCGCAATGGCATCAGGGTGAGTGACATACACTTCGTCTCCTGCGAGCGCATCATCGAAGACCATATCATCACGGGCCTGGAAATCAAGTACGAGAAACTGCGCATCACCCGGGACCGCACGCTGGTGATTGGCGACATCATCGCCACCGGAGACACCCTTCGCCTGTGCCTGAACCAGGTGGTGGACCGTTTCCGCCGAAAGGGAGGCAGCATCCGCAAGATTGTCTTTTTCACCATCGGCGGCACGCGCGCCATCGACCTCATGGAAGAAATGGCCCGGCAGATCCGTAGGTATTTCCCCGAGTTCGAAGGCTTCGAATGCTTCTTCTACGAAGGCGTGTTCACGGTGTATGAGAATCAGGGCGCCACGGGCATCAACGTGCCCGACATCGACTTCGGCTGGAAGGGCGGCGCCGTGTCTCCCGAATTCCGCCGCTATGTCTTGGACCATCCCTACTCCATCCTGGAGAAGTGCATCATCTATGACGGTGGCGCCCGCCGGTACGAGATTCCGGTTCACTTCCACGAGGCCCTGGAGTACTGGGAGGGCGTCTGGGGACGGGCTTCGCTCATAGACCCCAAAGCCCTGGTGGCCGAAAAACTGGGCTTCGACAAGCCTTTGAGCTTTTCCGAGTGGCTGGACGTCACGCACTTTAGCGGCCTGACGGACGATACCCTCGAGCAGCTGTGGGCCGACGAGACGTGCCTTTTGGAGAACGCCCCCGCCCTGTCGCTGGAAACAATCGCCATGCAGCGTATCAATGCTATCAATTCCATCCTTCAGCAATATGAAAAATAATAAAACGGACTTCGATTACACGACCGCTCCGGTAGACAAGAGCGGCCGTAAAAGCACCTTGAGCATGTTCATGGTGATGCTGGGCTTCACCTTCTTCAGCGCCAGCATGTGGGTGGGCCAGCAACTGGCCGCAGGCCTGGACTGGAACGGCTTCGTATGGGCCCTCATTCTGGGCGGCCTTATCCTGGCGGCCTACACGGGCGCCCTGGGCTGGATTGGCGCCGAGAGCGGTCTTTCCCTGGACATGCTGGCCCGCCGCAGTTTCGGCACCAAGGGCAGCTGGCTCCCCAGCGCCATGATCAGCTTCACGCAGACGGGCTGGTTCGGCGTGGGACTGGCCATGTTCGCCATCCCCGTGGCCAAGGAAATCCTGCATCTGGAGGTCACTCCCGACTTCATGCCCTGGCAGGGTTATGTACTGGTGCTCGTGGCCGGTGTGCTGATGACCGCCAGCGCCTACTTCGGCATCAAGAGCCTCACCATCGTAAGCTACATCGCCGTTCCGGCTGTGGCCATTCTGGGTACCGTAGCCATGGTTCTGGCTGTGAAGCACGGTGACGCCGGCCTGGTAGAGCAGTTCTCCAAGGGCACCAAGGACCTGGGCATCATTGCCGGTGCCGGCCTGGTGGTGGGCAGTTTCGTCTCCGGCGGTACGGCCACACCCAACTTCACCCGTTTTGCCAAGAGCGCCAAGGTGGGACTGTGGACCACGGTGGTGGCCTTCTTCATCGGCAACAGCCTCATGTTCCTGTTCGGGGCTGTGTCCAGCATCTATGCGGGCGGTAATGACATCTTCGAGGTGATGCTCAACCTGAACCTCTTTTACCTGGCCGTCCTGGTACTGGGCCTGAACATCTGGACCACCAACGACAACGCCCTGTACACGGCAGGTCTGGGCCTGTCCAACATCTTCGGCCTGTCCAAGAAGACCATGGTCATCCTCTCCGGCATCATCGGAACCGTGGCCGCCGTGTGGCTGTACTGGAATTTCTGCGGCTGGCTCAACGTGCTCAACTGCACCCTGCCGCCCGTGGGCATCATCCTCGTCCTCCACTACTTTACCCACAAAGGCAAAGATGTGCAGGAAAAGGTGGTTGACTGGAGCGCCGTCGCAGGCGTCGTGGCAGGCGCCGTGGTGGCCAACATGGTGCACTGGGGCTTTGCCTCCATCAACGGCATGGCCGTAGCCGCCCTCTGCTGGGGCATCGGCCAGCTTGTCCAGAAGAAATAATCTCCCTGCAACCTGTAACGCACTTTTCTGGGTTTTTCGCGTTGTAGGTTACATCGGTATGTAAGCAATAACGCACTTTTCCGTGAAAAGTGCGTTATGCGTTGCCAATGGTGGGCTATCGAAGCCGTTGGAAAGCAAGGCGCTCGGCCCCGGAAGCGATATAAATGATGCCGCAATACGTGAAACCGTATTTTGACAGGTTGTGCTGCATAATATGGTTATCCTTGTGGGTATCGATGCGAATGTTGTCCGTAATGCCTTCCAAATAAGCCATCATGGCCTGGAATACCCCGTGGACATGGGGGAGTTTGGCCATACGATGTACTACATAATAAGGTTTACAGTCATCCAACCATTGGCCGTCTTCGATTACGGCATAAGTAGAATCGGGTGAAGGAATGCAGGCGAAATAGGCCACTACCTTCCCGTCTTCCTCCATCACTTTTCCATACCCCGGGCCGATGTCCTTCCGAACCATCTCTTCGGTAGGATATCCGGCCGGCCATTGGTTCAGATTGCCGGATTCCAGCATGATATTCCGCCCCGCCTCCAGCACTTTCATGATGGCGGGGATATCGTTTTCTGTAGCAGTACGGATGTGCAGCATGGGTCAAATGGCAAGCCCCCACTCGGCACGGAGACGGTCCATCAGGTGCATCACGTACAGGATTTCGCTGTGAGGCATCTGGGGTGCTTCCAGGACTCCGGCGACAATAGCGTCGCGGCAGGCGCGAAACTGGTATTCGAAGCCGGTGATCTGCGGCGGCAGTTCCACCACGCGCTCCACGATGTGGCGTTTGCGGCAGACGCTGATACGGGTGGGATGGATGAGGTCGTCAAAGACCAGGTAGCCGGTGGTACCGGCAATCACGGCCTCGTTGCCGCCCTGGCACCAGGCCGATGCCTGCAGGGAGCATAGGGTGCCATCGGCCAGGACAAGGGTGATGTCCTCGGTGGCGTCTACGCCGGAAGGCGCCTTGATGCAGGTGGTGTTGATTTTTTCGATGGGGCTGTCAAAGTACATGCGCACGAAGTTGAGCACGTACACGCCCAGATCCAACAGGGCGCCGCCGCCCAGTTCGGGCGTCAGGACACGCTCCTTCTCCGACACATTGTAGGCGATGCTGGCGCTGACCATTCTGGACTCTCCAATGACGCCCGAAGCAATGAGTTCCCGGCCGATTTCCCGCACGGGCATATAGCGCGGCCACATGGCCTCGGCCACAAAAACGCCTTTCTCCCGCGCCAGGGCCAGGATGGCCGCCGCTTCGGTGGCGTTGAGCATGAAACTCTTTTCTACCAGGCAGGGCTTGCCGGCCAGGATTGCGTCCCGCGCCTGCGCAAAATGGCAGGAATGGGGCGTGGCAATATAGACCAGTTCCACATCAGGGTCCGCAAACAACTCCTCATAAGAGCCATAGGCACGGGGAATGCTAAAACGCTGCGCAAAAGCCTGCGCTTTTTCCAGGGTACGCGAGCCGATGGCCAGGCAATGCATATCATCCATGGCCCCCAGGGTGGTAGCGGCCTTTTCGGCAATATGCCCGGCACCGATGATTCCTACATTCATAGCGTCTGTCCTCCGATGAATTCACGCATGATGGACGTGGGCGGGATGGCGGCGATTTCGGCGGGCTGGAGGGGCACGATGTAGGCCAGGAAATCGAGCAGGCGCACGGCCTCGGCATAGGCCGGGGAGGAAGGCTGGATGCGGCGGAGCAGGGGGTCTGCGTAGTACCGCAGCATCGGGAGTTCGTACAGCAGGGCCGTATTGAACTGGGCGTCGGCATTTTCCTGGAAGGGGAAGATGTACTTTTCCTCGCCGCGGCGCACAGAAGCCCAGCGCATGATGGTCTCGGCCGGCGAGATGCCCCGCACGCGGTTGTCGCGCACCATCCGGCGCAGCAGGCGGTTGTCCGTGGTGGAAATGCAGCAGTTCTCGTCCAGTTTCAGGGAGGTAAGGGCCGATGCATAGATGCGGAAGATACGGCTCTGGTCCACGGAAGGAACCATGTTGGGATCCAGGGCGTGGATGCCCTCCATCACCAGGATGTCGTTTTCCTCCAGGTGCATCTTCTTGCCTTCGAAGAAAGGTTTCCCCTGCTTGAAGTCGTAGCGCGGCAGCTCCACTTCCCCGCCGGAAAGCAGGGTGTTCAGATGCTGTCCCAGCAGTTCTAGGTCCATGGCCTCCAGGGCCTCGAAGTCATAGTGACCGAATTCGTCCTTGGGCGTGCGGTCGCGTTCCACGAAGTAATTGTCCAGTTCTATCACCTTGGGGTTCAGCCCAAGCACTTTGCACTGCTGGGCCACCCGCAGGGAGGAAGAGGTTTTTCCGCTGGAAGACGGTCCCGCCAGGAACACAATCTTCACGCGGTCCCGGGCGGCATAGATCTTATCGGCCAGGTCTGCGTATCCCCGCTCCTGCCGGGCCTCGCAGATGTTGATGAGATCCACGGCTTCGCCTTCCAGCAGGCGGCGGTTCAGAGCCCCCACGCTCACCACGCCCGTGGTCTTGCACCAATGGCCGTACTCCTTCAGGGTAACGGTGAGCTTGAGCTGTTTCTGACGGGGAATGGTGCGGGTAATGTCCTCGAACCGGGGATACTGCAGGCAGAATCCGTGGTGGAAGGGCATCAGGTCAAAGACCTTCAGATAGCCGGTAGAAGGCACCAGCGGGCCGTAGAAATTGTCGGCCACCCCGTCCAGGTAATACACCGTGCAGAAGTAGCTGCCCAGGGAATTAAGCAAACCCGCTTTCAGGGGCTGATGCTGTTCCTTGAAGATCTCTTCGGCCTGGGCCGACAGAATCTTTTCGTGCGTGAACGGCAGGTCCTCGGCCACCAGGCGGCGCATTTCTTCCCGCAGGCGGAGGATGTCCTCATCGGCCACGTGCTCCCCGCGGAACTTGCAGTACAGGCCGCTGGGCAGGCTGTGGTTGATCTTGAAAATCTTCTCCGGGAAAACGGAACGCGCGGCGCGCTGAGCCAGGAAGCTGAGCGAACGCAGGTAGGTGCGCCGGCCTTCGGGATGGTTGTAGCCCACAAACTCTACCCGGTGCGGATAAAACACCGGGAAGTCCAGGGATTTGAGCTGGTGGTCTACCAGCGCGGCCAGCACGGGATACTCCTTGCCGGTACGGTCATCCACCACCGCCTTGGGGGCGATGGTGGATAAGGGTTGTCCCTGCTCCAACTGGTAATCTTTACCGTCGTTTACGCAGGAAATGGTAATGATATCCATGGATTAAAACTTCTCTCGTAAGGTCATGCCGAAGCCGCCGGAGCGGGCCATCTTCACGTCGATGACGTCGGTGCTCACCACCTCGCTGCGGATAATCTTGTAGGCCTGGGGATTGGACTCGAAGTCGGCGGTGGGAGCGTCCATGTACAGCACCATCTCATACACCGTGCCGGGCTTGAGGAAGTCCAGTTTCACGTCTACCGTGCGGGCGGTTTCATCCGTAATGCCACCCACATACCATACGTCGTGCGGCTTGGCCTTGGCCAGATCCCGCGCCGTGGCGTTTTCGGGCAGGTTATACACGAACTTGGCGGCGTTGGTGACGATGTCCTTCTTGGCATCGGACAGCTTGGACGTGCTCTCGGCGGCGGCATTCAGCGTGGACAGCTTGGGGTGACGGGCCGTCACGATGTAAGCGCCGGGTTCGGCCTCCAGGTACAGGCTCTTGTCCCAGTCAACGGCCACGTCCTTGATGAACTGGAAGGCGTCCATGAAGCGGGCGTAGTTCTCCGGGAGGTCGGCCGCCATCTGCAGCGGGCTGTAGAAGGTCACATACAGGCCCAGCTGGTTGCCGATGGTATGGCGCATCTTGCCGGTTTCCCCGGGAGCGGTGACGGACATGTCCTGCTCGAAGATACCGGGCGTGTAGTCCATGGGACCGCCCTGCAGACGGGTGAACGGCAGGATGGTGGTGTGACCGGGATTGATGTCGCTGCGGAACTCCGTACCCATGGCGCTCTCGTTGCCAATCATATTGGGCCAGGTGCGGCACAGGCCCGTGGGACGCACGGCCTCGTGGGCGTTCACCATAATATGGTGCTTGGCAGCCTCAACAACGGCATAGTGATAGTGGTTGATGAGCGGCTGGCTGTAGTGATGCTCCCCGTAAGGAATGATATCTCCCACATAACCGCTCTTGACGGCGTTGTAACCGTACTGGTTCATCAGCTGGTAGGCCTTCTCCATATGCCGCTCGTAGTTCACGGTGGAGGAAGAGCTTTCGTGGTGCATCACCAGGCGGATGCCCTTCTTGTGGGCATAGGCGTTGAGCCCCGGCAGGTCAAAGTCCGGGTAAGGCGTCACAAAGTCGAACACATAGTCCTTCTGGGCGCCAAACCAGTCTTCCCAGCCCTCGTTCCAACCCTCTATCAGGATGGCGTCGAAACCATTGTCGGCAGCGAAGTCGATGTATTTGCGCACGTTCTCGTTGTTGGCACCGTGACGGCCGTGCGGCTTGGCCTTGGAATAATCCGTAACGCCCAGCTGGACGGACGGGTAGTCGGAGGTGTAGGACCAGTGCGTCTTGCCGGTAATCATCTCCCACCATACGCCCATGTATTTCACGGGATGGATCCAGGAAACATCCTCCAGGACGCAGGGCTCGTTCAGGTTCAGGATGAGGCGGGAAGCCAGGACATCGGTGGCTTTCTCACACACCTGCACCGTGCGCCAGGGGCTGTGGCAGGGGGCCTGCAAGCGGCCTTTCACACCCTGGGCGTCGGGCGTAAGGAGCGTGGTGAAGACAAAATTCCTGTCGTCCAGCTCCAGGTTGGTGGTGGGATAGTCCAGGACCTCGGCCTCGTGGATATTCACGTACAGGCCATCGGCGGTTTTCATCTGCAGGGATGTCTGGACAGACATGGCCGATGCCACCGTCTGGGAAGCGTTGTACGGACGGGCGACGGAATTGAGGGCGCGGACGTCGGACAGCTTGGACTCGTGGTAATTGTACTCCTGGGTGTCGTAATCGCCGGGAAGCCACCAGGCGGTGTGGTCTCCCGTAAGGGCGAACTCCGTGAGTTCATCGGCCACCTTGAAATAGGTGAGCTTGTTCTCCATGGGGAACTCGTAGCGGAAACCCA
The DNA here is from genome assembly GCA_017509685.1 of Bacteroidales bacterium. Taxonomy (GTDB): domain Bacteria; phylum Bacteroidota; class Bacteroidia; order Bacteroidales; family UBA932; genus Cryptobacteroides. Next base: position 20,312 of record JAFWPA010000062.1, on the reverse strand, counting down.
AACCGTCGTCGTACAGGCGGAAACGGATGTTCATGGCCACGCCGTCCTCCTTTTTCAGGCACACCAGCAGCTCGTTGTAATGGTTGCGGATTTCGGCTTCCTCTCCCCAGACCGGCGTCCAGGTTTCGTCGAAGGAGTCGGTGGAAGACCCTGCCAGGACGAATCCCTTGGACAGATCCGGGCCGCTAATCAGTTTGTAACCCAGGCGGGAGGGTTTGATGACGGCCGCACCCTCGCGGTCCAGCGAGTAAACGGGCGTTCCCTGGGCGGTGAGACCCACGGCAAGGGCCAGTTTGCCGTCGGGGCTTTGCAGCGTCTTCACTTCCCCGGAAGGGGCCACGCTACGGGTACTGCCGGCACCGCAGGCGCACAGGGCCAGACCTGCCAGCAAAAGGGAAAGGGTTCGTTTCATTATCGGTCAAATTCTACAATTAAAGCACTCTTGGGGGCGATGGACAGGCCGTCTTTCAATTCGACCTTTTCGCCGGTAATCACGTCGGTACCCGTAACGGGGCCCTCTACAAATTCCTTGTAATGGCTCCAATCCAGTACGCGGGGCTGGCGGTTGTTGTTGATGTACACGAAGACCGCCTGCTTGTCGGTATAGCGGAAGTAGGAATAGCTGTTGTCCGTGATGTTACGGGCTCCTTCGTTCCGGCGGGACAGGAAGTGGAGGGTCTTTCCGTTCTGGACGGCATCGCTGCCCTTGCGCCAGCGGAACAGGGTGCGGGTATAGTCATGCAAATCGGCCGCCTGGGCATACAGGGCGGGAGCCTGCGCCCGGCCGATGGCGGTGAACAGGTTGGTCTGGTCACCCTCCCAGCCGCCGGGGAAGTCGATGCGCTTGGCGCCGTCATGGCTGATGCAGTCCTTGCGCTCCAGGAACATCATTTCGTCGCCGTAATACAGCTGCGGGATACCACGCACGGTGGCCAGCAGGGCCATGGCCAGCTTCATCTTGTCGGGATCGGCGCCGAAGGTGTCGCCGGTACGGGCGTGGTCGTGGTTGGCGAAGAAGGTCATCATATGGCTCAGGTCCTGATACACGAAGTCCTGGGCCAGCACGGTGTACACGCGGGTCATGCCCTCGTCCCAGTACACCTGCTCCTCGTTCAGCGCCTGATGGATGGCGTGCTCCAGCGGGAAGTCCATGATGGACGGCAGGTTGGAGTTAAAGCCGTTCTTGTTGGGGTTGTCTTTCTGCCAGTAGGCCAGCTGCGGGATGTTGTAGTCCCAGCATTCGCCCACGATATTCAGGTTGGGATACTCTTCCAGTACGGCCTTGCACCACTTGCTCATGGGCTCGGGCTCGTTGTAGGGATAGGTATCCACGCGAAGACCGTCCAGGTCTGCGTACTCCACCCACCACACGGCCCACTGCTGAAAATACCGCAGGACAAAGGGATTGTCCAGGTTCATATCCGGCATGGAGGGCACGAACCAGCCGCTTTCCTGACGGTCACGGTCGGCCTTGGAGGCGTTGGGATCCATATATACGGAGAACAGGGCGTTCATCTGCATATAGGGTTCGTTCACGTGATACCAGTCCTTGAAAGGAGGATTGTGCATCCACCAGTGCGCCGTACCACAGTGATTGGTGACGATATCCATGATTACTTTTAGGCCATGCTTGTGGCTTTCCTCCACAAAGGTCTTGTACAGGGCGTTGTCTCCGAAACGGGGGTCTATGTGGTAATAGTCTGCGCACGCATAGCCGTGGTAACTCTCCGCCGGCTGGTTGTCCAGCAGCAGCGGGGTGCACCAGATGGCCGTGGCACCCAGGTCCTCGATGTAGTCCAGATGGTCGATGATGCCCTTGAGGTCTCCTCCGTGCCGGGCCACCGGATCCTTGCGGTCCATTTTGTCAGTAAGGAAGGGAATGGTCCACTGGTGCTCGGACCCGTCATCGTACGGGGAGACGATATGGCTGAATCCTTCCTCGTTGGTGGCGTCGGAATCGGCGAAACGGTCCGGCATGATGAGGTAGACCATGTCGGCCGTGGTGAAGCTCTCGCGCTGGGCACTCCCCTTCCGGCGCTCTCGCAGCTGGTAGGCATACTTGAAGGACTCCCCTTCGCGGGTGAAGATGAAATAGTACGTGCCCGGCTTGGCCGATGCCGCCACTTCCACGTCTACAAAGAGATAGTCCGGACTGGCGGCCCGGTGGACGGCCTTCACCCGGAGACCTTCTCCGGATACGTTCACGTCACAGGCCGAAATGTCCGGCCCCTGCACCAGCAGCTGAAGGGGTGTTTTCATACCCACCCACCAGCTGAGCGGTTCTACGCGGGCAATCTGGTCGGAAGAGGCATCTTCCAAATTGGGCGGATCAATGGGGGCGGGGCCGCCGCAAGCGGCCAGAGCCAGGGAAGCCATAAGCGCCAAAAAGGTTTTTTTCATAGTTTATCGGGTTAAGACGACATATTCTCCGGGATTCAGCTCAAGCTGGTACGGAGCCTCCACCTTTTCTCCGGTGAAGCAGTTGGTGTAGGTTACATCGGGGATATTGAATACAGGGGCATAGGGCTCCTGGCCGAAGTTGGCGATCACAATCACCTGATTGTCCTTGAGCTGACGGGAGAAGGCCACTACGGTCTCCGGGACGGGGACTTCCCACCAGTCCAGGTTTCCGCCACGCTCGCCGGCGGCCAGCACCGGGTTGTGTTTCAGCTGGATGAGTTTCTTCCAGAATTCCGTGTAGGCGTTGGCGCTCCAGTCCGTAATGGGGTCCTTCTCAAAGAACTCCAGGCGGCGGTCCAGGCCGATTTCCTGGCCGGTGTACACCAGCAGCTGGGTATGGGGAAGGGTGGCGCAGAGAACGGCGCAGGCATCGGCATAGATGCCCTCACGCTCGAACTCGGTTCCGGCCCAGGAGTTTTCGTCGTGGTTGGAGGTGAAGGCCAGGCGGAAGGCTTCCTTGGGGAAGCGGGCTTCGTCCCGGGCCACATAGTCCTTGAGGTCCTGGACCGTCTTCTTGCCCTGGGCCAGGTCATTGAGTAAATGATGCAGTTCCCAGGCATAGTTGCAGTCGAAGGTAACCAGCGGGTCGGCCAGATTATCACGCTCGGCCTCGGCCAGCAGGTAGATTTCCGGATAGTCCTTGTTCATCTTGGGCAGGATGCCGTACCAGAAATCGGCCGGCATTTCCCCGGCGGCGTCGCAGCGGAAGCCGTCCACGCCCTTTTCCAGCCAGAAGCGCATGGCGTCGTCCTGGGCCCACCAAACCTCCTGGTTCTCGTAGTTGAGGCTGCGGGTATCGGTCCAGTCATATTCCCAGATGGCGTTGCCTTCGGCATCCCTTTCATAAAAATCGGCCGGCTTGCCGTCCATCCACACATGGTCCGGGGCGGTCTGGTTGGCCACCCAGTCCAGAATCACCTTGAAGCCCTGTGCGTGGGCGGCGTCCAGCAGTCTCTGGAAGTCTTCCATGGTGCCGAACTCCGGATTCACCTTCTTGTAGTCCGAGATGGCGTAATACGAGCCCAGGGTTCCCTTGCGCTCCACCACGCCGATTTCGTACATGGGCATGAGCCACAGCACGTCTACACCCAGGTCCTTGAGGCGGGGCAACTGCTGCTCCACTCCCTGGAAGGTCCCTTCCGGGGAGAACTGGCGGATATTCACTTCATAGACTACGGAGTTGTAGGTCCACTCCGGGTGATACTGCGTTTTGGGGGCACAGGCTGCCAGGCAGGCGGCGGCCGCTACGGCCAGAAAAAATTTGTTCATATGCTTGGTTATCAATTTCTACAATATTACGCATTTTTCGGGGGAAATACAAGCACCCGCCCGGTTTTAAGGAAGAGCGGGAAAAACCGGGGACCGAACGGTTAAAAAAATTATGCTTATCTTTGTACGTTATTCTTAATTTTACGAAGAAATGAAAAAAATCTATTTGATTGTGAGCGCCGCCGTCGTAGCCCTTTGCGCGCTCTCCTGCAAGAAAGACGTCAATCCCACCCCCACCCCGATGTCGCCCAGCGAGGTGAAGCAGAAAACGGCCGACGTTCTGGTAGCTACCTTGAATGAAGTGGATCCCGATAATTGGAAAGCCTGGGGCCAGACCGGCCTGGGTCTTATCAACGAACTTTCCGATATTGTCAAGGAAGGACAGGCGGACCAAAGCGTAATAGATTTTGTCCAAAACCTGCGGAACCTGTTTGTCAAAGAAAGCGGCAACAAGGTGGAAATCCTTATCAAACTTTCCCAGATTACCGGCGAGATTACCGTGAGCAAGGACAAGAAGGTCACTTATACCGCAAGCTCCAATCCCGTGAGCCTCACCATGCCTTACAACGGCAAGGACTACAAGCTCCAGATGGAAGTCAAGGGCGAAAGCAGCACCGCTCTCCTCCTGTATTATGAGGGAGAAGTCACCCTCAGCGCCTACGTCCCCCAGACCATCGGCCTTCACCTGACCCAGAATGGCGGCACCTTTATGGACCTGGTGGTGAATCCCGTCATCAACGACAAGAACGGCAACGGCAAACTGGACGCCGATGATACCATTGGCGCCAACTTCACCCTGCAGATTCCGGACTATAAGTTCACCGGCACCGACGTCACCGTTGCCGAAGACTTTGCAGTAGGCATCTTCGAGCTCACCCACAATACCACCAGCGTCTTCCTGCTGGACGGCAAGCTGGAGTTCAATATGCACATTACCGACGGTAATATCTCCATGGATGTGGACGACGCAGAAATCAACAAGCTCAGCCTCATGGGCGGCCAGGCCATCCTGATTGCCGAAGCCGATGTCCAGGACCTGAAAGACATCGACAGCCACTATGAAAACGAAGACAGCGCCAAAGCCGCTGCCAAAAGCATCTCCAAGTCCTTGAAGGCAGAACTCTTCTTCGACAACAACACCAACCTGGCCCAGGCCAGCCTGGTTCCCATGGTGGTGGCTGGTGAGAAAAGCGGTTGGGACGTGGTTCCCGGCATCCATTATGCCGACGGCTCTGCCGATGAAACCCTGGAGAGTGTCGGCAACGACCCCGTTTGGGATCCCGTTACCAACAAGGCTTCCGACATCTCAGGCAAGCTCACCAAGTATTTCCACGACCTGCTGCCTTCTTCTTCCGATAAATAGTGCGTTTATCCATCATTGACTATGGCATATTATGAGTTGAACGAGCAGGAGCTCGGACGGAGGGAATCCCTTGGCAAGCTGCGCGAGTTGGGCATCAACCCCTACCCCGCACCGCTGTATCCCGTGAATACCAGCACTGCGGCCATTGCCGCCGGCTATAAGGAAGAGGAAAACAATTTCCAGGATGTCTGCATCGCCGGCCGCATCATGAGCCGCCGCATCATGGGCGCCGCTTCCTTTATGGAACTGCAGGACAGCGAAGGCCGTATCCAGGTGTATGTGAAACGGGACGAGATTTGCCCCGGAGAAGACAAGACCCTGTACAACACCGTGTTCAAGAAGCTGCTGGACATCGGTGATATCGTGGGTATCAAGGGCTTTGCCTTCTACACCCAGACCGGCCAGCTCTCCGTCCACGCCAAGGAACTCACCGTCCTGAGCAAGTCCCTGCGCGTGCTGCCCATCGTGAAGACGGATGCCGACGGTACCGTACACGACAGCTTCGAGGATCCGGAGCTCCGCTACCGCCAGCGCTACGTAGACCTGGTAGTGAACCCGCAGGTGAAGGAAACCTTCGTCAAGCGCGCCCAGATCATCAACTGCATGCGCCAGTGCTTCAACGAGGCCGGCTGCCTGGAAGTGGAGACCCCCATCCTGCAGCCCATTCCCGGCGGAGCCACGGCCCGTCCGTTCATCACCCACCACAACGCCCTGGATGTGGATATGTATATGCGCATTGCCAATGAGCTGTACCTCAAGCGCCTCATCGTGGGCGGCTTTGCAGGCGTGTACGAGTTTGCCAAGAACTTCCGCAACGAGGGTATGGACAAGACCCACAACCCGGAATTCACCTGCGTGGAGATGTACATCGCCTATAAGGACTACCTGTGGATGATGGAATTCACGGAGAAGATGCTCCAGCGCGTGGCCGAGACCACCGGCGGCGTGAAGAAGGTCATCGGCGGCAACGAGATTTCCTTCGAGGGCCCCTTCCGCCGCCTGAAAATCCTGGACGCCATCAAGGAATACGCCGGCGTGGACGTGAAGGGAATGGACGAAGCTCAACTGCGGGAAACCTGCAAGAAGCTGAACGTGGAAGTCTCTCCGGAAATGGGCGTGGGCAAACTCATCGACGCCATCTTCGGCGAATACTGTGAGAAGAACCTCATCCAGCCCACCTTCGTCATCGACTACCCGGTGGAGATGTCTCCCCTCACCAAGCGCTGCCGCTACGACGACACCCTCACGGAGCGCTTCGAGCTCTTTGTGAACGGCAAGGAACTGGCCAACGCCTATTCCGAGCTCAACGACCCTGTGGACCAGCTGGACCGCTTCGAGGAGCAGGCCGCCCTCAAGAGCAAGGGAGACGACGAAGCCATGTACATCGACTACGACTTCGTACGCGCCCTGGAATACGGCATGCCCCCTACCTCCGGTATCGGCATCGGCATCGACCGCCTTACCATGTTCATGACCGGACAAGAGACCATCCAAGATGTGTTATTTTTCCCTACCATGAGGCCGGAAAAATTCTGACGAATTTTTCACCCACGACTTATCTTAGGGGGCTCTGCCCCCTTAAAAACCCCCGCGGCCTCCGGCCGGCAAATCTGCAGATTTGCTTGAACCTTCGAATCAATCTCGATGAGAACCGAACAGATCACATCGGCCCAGAACCCTAAAATCAAGAATCTGCTCCTGCTGCAGGAAAAATCCAAAGTGCGGCGGGAGCAGGGTCTTTTTGTAGTAGAAGGCCGTCGTGAACTGGAACACTGCCTGGAGGGAAACTTCCAGGTAAAAACCATCTTTTACTGTCCGGAAATCTGTACCGACATTCCCGAAATGGATTGCCTTTATGTAGAACTCCCGCTGGCGCTGTACAGAAAAGTTGCTTATCGGGATTCTACCGAGGGAATTATGGCAGAAGTAGCGTATAAGTCCCTTACACTGGAGGAGTTGGAATTGCCGGAGAATCCGTTGATTGTGGTGCTGGAGAGCGTGGAGAAGCCGGGAAACCTGGGGGCGGTGCTGCGCAGTGCCGATGCCGCCGGGGCCGATGTCGTCCTCATCGGCGATCCGCTCACAGACCTTTATAACCCGAATCTTATCCGGGCTTCCATCGGCGCCGTGTTCACCGTCCCCGTGGTGGCGGCGGCATCGGCCGATATCATCGCGTTCCTCAAGGCACGCGGCATCCGGATCCTGACAGCCCAACTGCAGGATTCGTCCCTGTACTACGACGTGGATATGAAGTGCGGTACGGCCATCGTGATGGGCACCGAGTCCACCGGCCTCACCAACCAGTGGCGGCAGGCCGCCGACGCCCACATCCGCATTCCCATGCTGGGCCGCCTGGACAGCCTCAACGTGTCCGTCTCGGCCGCCATCCTCCTGTTCGAAGCCGTCCGTCAGCGGCAATAATCCAAAAAAATGCGTAACTTAGCACGTATGAAAAAGCGCGAAATCACAGATAAGGAAGTCGCCCGCCAAAGTGCCTGGGGAGGACTGTTACTGATTATTGTAGCCGTCGTTACCCTGGAGGCCACTTCCCTTACCCAGTATTATTTCTCCCGCCGCGGAATCAAGCAGGAAGCCACTCAGCGTGCAGAGAGCGAGCTGGAGGCCACGGAATTGAAGATTATGGACGTGGTGAACCAGGCCGAAGCCGCCGTGCGCAACAGTGTCTGGATTGCCCAGTGGTGCCTGAACACCCCCGACAGCCTGGTGCGCGTGACCCAGCGCATCATCACCGACAATCCGGTGGTCAAAGGCTCTACGGTGGCACTGGTTCCCGGCTATCTTAAGAAATATCCGCTCTTTTCTCCCTATACCACCATTCGGCCCGACGGAAAGCTGGAAAGCCTGTCCCTGGCCACAGAGGAATACGATTATCCTTCTCAGGAATGGTTTACCAAACCCATCGAACTGGATGGCGGATATTGGTCCGAGCCCTACTATGACGAAGGCGGCGGCGACATCCTCATGGTCACCTACTCGCTGCCCATCAAGGATGTAAAAGGCCATACGGCCGCCGTCATCACCGCCGATATTTCCCTGGACTGGCTCACGGAACTGGTGGGCAGCATCCACGTGTATCCCACGGCCTTCAGCATGGTGGTAAGCCGCGCCGGCCAGTTTATGGTTTGCCCGGCCGAAACCCTGGTGATGAAAACCTCGCTCAGTGATTTTGCCAGGCAGATGGAAGACAGCACCGGTGTGTCCCAGCTGAACGATGCCATGCTCGCCGGCCAGACCGGCAGTATGTCCATCCGCGCCCGGGGTATGGTGAACCACGTGTTCTTCGCACCGGTTTCCCGCACAGGCTGGTCCCTGTCCATTGTCATTCCCGACGAAGAGATTTTCGGCAGTCTCAAGACCGTTGGCAGGCGCGTGTTCCTGCTGCAAGTCCTGGGCATACTCATGATTCTCTTCATCCTGCGCTACGTGGCCAGGAACCAGATGAAATACAAGCAGCTGAACGAGCGCAAGGAGAAGATCCAGAGCGAACTCCAGGTTGCCCACAACATCCAGATGTCCATGATCCCCAAGATCTTCCCCGCCTTCCCGGAACGGAAAGACCTGGATATGGCCGCCATGCTGGTGCCTGCCAAGGAAGTGGGTGGAGACCTGTATGACTTCTTCATCCGGGAAGAACGCCTGTACTTCTGCGTGGGAGATGTTTCCGGAAAGGGTGTTCCGGCATCCCTGGTAATGGCCGTGACGCGCAGCCTGTTCCGTTCCCTGGCGGGCCGCGAAACCAGCCCCACCCAGATTGTGAGCCAGATGAACACCTCCATGTCCGACATGAACGAGAGCAATATGTTCGTCACGTTCTTCTGTGGAGTCCTGGACATGAAGACCGGTCATCTGGAGTATTGCAACGCCGGCCATAACGCCCCGCTCATCTTCACGGACAAGATTGACATGGTGCCCGTCATGGCCAACCTGCCGCTGGGTATCATGCAGGAATTCGATTTCCAGCAGCAGAGCATAGACCTTCATCACGACGATGCCCTGTTCCTCTACACAGACGGCGTCACCGAGGCCGAGAACATCAACCACGAACTCTTCGGAGACGAACGGCTGGAGGAAGTGATGCACACCAGAAGAACGGCTCAGGAGCACCTGGAAGCCGTAAGGGATGCCATCACCGCCTTCGTCGGTGAAGCCCCGCAGAGTGATGACATCACCCTGCTGTTCATCCACTATTTAGGATAGAAAGGGAAGGAGGCGGAAGGGAAGGCACTACCCTTCCACCTTCTGCATAGGGATGGTTCGATGGCTTAGAACGGGAGGTCGTCGGAGGGACCGGCGGCCGGAAGGGGACCGGCGTAATCCGGATTCACGGGTGCGGCGGGAGCCACGGGCGCTGCAGGTGCAACCGGTGCTGCGGGAGCAACAGGTGCCGCTGCGGGAGCCGGGGCGTAACCACCCTGGGGCACATTCTCGCTGTCGGGGCGTTTGCCCAGGAGCTGCAGGGTATCGGCGACCACTTCCGTAGTATAGCGCTTGTTACCGGTCTGGTCTGTCCACTGGCGGGTGCGCAGTTTGCCTTCGATGTAAACCTGGGAGCCTTTGCGCACAAATTTCTCGGCCACATCGGCGTTGTTGCGCCAGACTACGATGCTGTGCCACTCCGTGTTTTCGCGGAGTTCTCCGCTGCGGTCACGGTACCTTTCGGTGGTGGCCAGGCGGAAGGATGCCACCTTTGCATTGGCGGCGGGATTTTGGGGATTGGATTCCAGGTAACGCACTTCGGGGTCATTTCCAACGTTACCGATCAGCATAACTTTGTTCAGTGACATAATATATTAGTGTTAAATTAGTGACTGCATTTTTTCAACATCGGGATCTTCTCCGGTGAAGATGCGGTAACCGGCCACCGCCTGGCCCAGCATCCACTGGCGCCCGCTGATGTACTGGCGGCAAGGAATGGTACACAGCTGCGGAATCCGGTATTCGGCCTCCAGCACCACGGCCTGGGAGAAAGGCAGCCCGGAGGGCACGGGAGCACGGCCGGGAAGGGTATAGAGGATAACATCGGGCCGCAGAGAGGCCGCTTCGTCAAAGGATACGGCCGGGCAGCCCAGGGCCGATGCCTTCTCCACCGAACGTCCCGTGACGGTGACCCGGCAGCCCAGCAGCTGCGCAGCGTGCACGGCCGCCCGGGCGGCACCGCCGGTGCCCACCACAAGGGCGTGGGAAAGCGACAACCCTTCCAATGCCGTAAGCACTCCGTCCACATCCGTATTGTATCCCATATAGCCCTTATCGCAGGGAACCACCAGATTCACCGCACCGGTGGCCTGTGCCCGGGGGGCAAGGACATCGACCTTGGCGAAGGCGTCCTGTTTGAACGGTGCGGTGACGTTGATGCCGTCATATCCATGCACAAAGGCCTGCCACGCGTCTTCAAACCGCTCGAAATCCAGCAGGTCATAAGTGTGCCGGCCGTCGTAAGCGGCGGTTATCAGGCGCGGACTCAGGGAGCCGGCCACCGGGTGACCGATAAGGGCGAATTTCATTTCTTTTTGCGGAAAAAGCTCTCGTGAATATAGGATGCCAGGCCGCAGACAGCCTGGGTAACTACCTGGGATTCGTGATTGAGGGTGGCGAAAACCATACCGGTTCCCACGGGAATGCTCCAGAGGCTCTTGAGGGCTCCGGCCACCAGACCGTGGTAGGCGCCGAATCCTCCCGGGACCGGCAACATGGAAGCAAGGCTGCCCACGACAGACAGAAACAGGGCGTCTGTGAGCGTGAGACCGCTAAACGCATCCATGCCTTTGAGCGCCCACAGTATGGCAGAACTCATGAGCCAGTACAGCGTCCAGATGAAAACGGTATACAATATGAAGAGCCAGCCCTTTTCCATCTGACGAAATGAAACCAGCCCCTTCCCCATTCCGGTGACGAACCCCCAGATTTTAGCCCAAACGCCACCCCGGCTGCTGAGGCTCCAGGAAAGGAGGACAATGACGGGAATGAACAGCAATGCGCCGGCAATGAGTACCCAGAGTGCTTTCCGCTGGCCGATAGCCAGCAGAAGGTCGCTTAAATAGGCGCCGAAATCATCCCACTTCAGAACCAGGAGCAGGACAGCGATCATGAACACGAAAATCATATCCCACGCGCGTTCCACCACAATGGTTCCCAGGACTTCGTCGGCTGTCATACGGCGTTTCCCCTGGGCATCCCGGGACGAATCTTTCGCCACAATGGCCATTCTGGCCAGTTCACCGGCACGGGGCAGCGCCAGGTTCACGACATTGCATATATTGTAGGCGTTGAAGCAGGTAATGACGGATATTCCCGGGTCGAAGGGCTTGAGGAGCATTCTCCAGCGAAGTCCCCGTATGTAGAAAGACAGCACGCCCAGCAGCATGGACAGAATAACGTATTCCCACTTGCACTCCCGTATGGCAGTGCCAAACTGCTCCCAGTCCACGGCACGCAGGCAGAAGTACACCAGGACAACGGCTACCACCGCCCAGAATACATAGCTCAGGATATTCTTTACTTTCTTGTCCATACCATAACAAAGGTAATGGTTTTTCCGCAAATATTGGTTATTTTTGTATGTTAATCCTATCGCCCTATGAAATCCATCCTTGGTATCGGCAATGCGCTTACCGACATCCTGGCCGTCCTTCCGGACGACAGCCTCCTCAAACAGTTTCACCTTCCGCTGGGCAGTATGCAGCACGTGGACATGGAAACCGGAGACCGCATCTGGGAAGTGCTCAAGGGATACGGCGTAAAATACGTTCCGGGCGGCAGCGCAGCCAACACCATCACCTGCACAGCCATCTTCGGGATGCCGTCGGGATTCCTGGGCAAGATAGGCAACGACGACCTGGGCAATCTGTTCAAGAGCACCATGGAGCAGTACGGCGTAAAGGCCCAGATGCTCTACAGCCAGAAATCCAGCGGCCGGTGCATGGTGTTCATCACCGGCGCCAACGCAGAGCGCACCTTTGCCGACTATATGGGCGCCACGCTGGAACTGGGCCCGGACGATTTGAGCCTGGAACAGTTCCAGGGCTACGACTACTTCCACATTGAAGGCTACCTGGTGCAGAACCAGGAACTCATCTCCAAGGCGGCCCGCCTGGCCAAACAGGCCGGTTGCATCATCTCCATCGACATGGCCTCCTATAATGTGGTGGAATCCAACGACGCATTCTTCCACAACCTGGTGGAGAACTACGTGGACATTGTCTTTGCCAACGAGTCCGAGGCCAAGGCCTTCACCAAGATGGAACCCCGCCAGGCCATTGACGAACTGGCCAAACACGCCAAGATTGCCGTGGTGAAAGTAGGCAAGGCCGGTTCCATGATCAAGTCCGGCGACGAATACCACTTCATAGAGCCCTGGCCTGCCACCCCCATCGACGCCACCGGCGCCGGAGACACCTATGCCGCCGGCTTCCTCTATGCCCATTCCCTGGGGATGCCGCTGCGCGTCTGCGGAGAAGTGGGCTCCATCATCGCCGCCAAGGTGGTGGAAGTCATCGGCACCAAGATTGACATCCCCCGCTGGCGCACCGCCAAAGAGGAAATCAAGGCCCTCATCGCCGCTAACCAACCTGCATAATCCCATGAAAAAGTATATCTGGGTCTTCCTTATCGCCATGGTGCCGCTCATCGAAATCCGCGGCGCCATCCCTTATGCCGTTATCTGGGGACTTCCCCTGATTCCTTCCATCATTGTGGCGGTCATCGGCAATATGGTTCCCGTCCCCATCATCTTCCTGTTCGCCCGCAAGGTGCTGGAATGGGGAAAGGACAAGCCCGTGATAGACAAGTTCTTCACCTGGTGTCTGGAAAAGGGTGAAAAAGGCGGCCGGAAACTGGAGGCAAAAGCCGGAAAAGGCCTCTACTGGGCCCTGTTCCTGTTCGTGGGCATTCCGCTGCCGGGCACGGGCGCCTGGACGGGTATGCTGGCCGCCAGTATCCTGAATATGGATTTCAAGAAAAGCACCCTGGCCGCCCTGGGAGGCGTTCTCCTGGCCGGTGCCATTATGCTCACTGCCTCCTTGCTGGGCGTGGGCGTGTATCAGCTGACGCAGTAAGGGGTCTCTAGCCTCTTAAGACCTTCTGCAACGTATAACGCACTTTTCCCGTAAAAGTGCGTTATTGCTTACATACCGATGCAACCGATAACGCGGAAAAGGCCCAAAAGCGCGTTACAGGTTGCACTATGCAGAAGATGGAAGGGAAGGCACTTCCGCCTTCCTAACAATTCAAGTGCTTGGGTTTTTACTCCGTCACGGTTACATCCAGCGTGGCCTGGGGGCCGTTATTCTGGCCGTCGGGGGTTGGGGCCTTGACCGTAATGGTAGCACTGCCGGGTCTCATAGCGTGGATGGTGGCCTGTAACGGGTTATTGGAAACAATGTCAAAGGTGTCCGTTCCGTCGGGCTTGTCCCAACGAAGATTTGTCATTGTGGCATTTTCCGGCAGGTAAGAAGCGTACACCTCTACATGGTCACCCACCTTCATGTTCAAAGGGCCGGCAGGATTCAGAGACACGGAGGAAATATAGACCTGGCCGCCTTGGCCGCCCTGGTCCACGTTGAAGCGGAACTTATGCTCCGTTCCCACCTTGATAATCACCTCCACGCCACGGGACTGGCCGTTGGTGGGCTGGCCATCGGCCGTGAACTGCAGGGTGTACTCCCCTCCTTCCTCGGCCGACATAGGTTCCATGGTAAGCCAGGACGTATCCGTGCCGTGCCCGTCCAGGTTGGCGCTCCAGTAGTGAGTGGCAACTATACGCAGGGAACCTTTTCCCTGGTCATCCAGCTGGACACCGGCGCCGTCCGGAAACTCAATTTTCCCCTTGTCGGGGCTGTTTTCGTCATCTTCCCCTTTACCATTCATATATTTTTGTAACTCATCACAAGAGATGAGGGTGGCCAGGGCCATGAGCAGGATGGAAAAACGTTTCATATCGGAAAGGGTTATCGGTTATTACAGGAGTTTTGCCAGGGTTTCTATCTGCTCCGGCGTAGTGGCCCAGCTGGTGGCAAAACGTACCACCGAACGGCCGTCGGGCCGTTTTTCCCATACCTCGTAAGCCACCTTGCCTTCCAGGCGGGCCATGGCGGCGGCGTCCAGCAGCACGAACTGCTGGTTGGTGGGAGAATCCAGGAACAGGTCATAGCCTTTGGACACAAACAGGGCCTTGAGTTCCATGGCCCGGTCAATGGCGTTTTGGGCAATCTTAAAATACAGCCCGTCCGTGAACAGGACATCGAACTGGATGCCTGTGAGGCGGCCTTTTGCCAGCAATGCACCGTGCTGCTTGACCATGGTAAAGAAGTGCTCCGGGGCTTTTCCGGAAGGGAATACCACGGCTTCCCCGCAGAGGGCGCCCACTTTGGTGCCGCCGATGGTAAACACATCGCACAGTTGTGCCAGTTCCGGCAGCGTGATGTCACAGGCAGGGCTGGTGAGCCCATAACCCAGGCGTGCGCCATCCACGAACAGCGGCAGCTGATACTGCCCGCAAACCGCGTATATGGCCGACAGTTCCTCCCGGGAATACAGCGTACCGTACTCTGTGGGGAAGGAGATGTACACCATCCCGGGGAACACCATATGGTCGAAGGAACCATCGGCATAGAAACCTTCCAGGAAGGCCGACAGGTCTGCGGCGCACATCTTCCCCTGCCGGGAAGGGAGGGTGAGCACCTTGTGGCCGGTGTACTCCACGGCGCCGGCCTCGTGCACGGCGATGTGGCCCGTGGTGGCCGCCACCACGCCCTGGTAGTCCCGGAGCATCGTGGCGATGACGGTAGAATTGGTCTGCGTGCCTCCGGTGAGCAGGAAAACTTCGGCCGAAGGGCAGCCGCAGGCTTCGCGGATGCGGGCTTTGGCCGATGCGGTAAAACCATCGGCCCCGTAGCCGGGTTCCTGCTGCAGATTAACAGCTACAAGACGCTCCAGGATAAGGGGATGAGCGCCTTCGTTGTAGTCACAGGTAAAGGAAAGCATGGCTATGATAAGTTCGTTACAAGCTCGATGGGGCAATGGTCGGAGCCGAAGATCTCATTGTGGATCTCCGTGGAAACGATGGCGTCCTTCAGGGATTCGGACAGCACAAAGTAGTCGATGCGCCAACCGGCGTTCCGCTCCCGGGCATTCATCCGGTAGCTCCACCAGGAATACTTCACCTCTTCCGGATGCTGGAAGCGCCAGGAATCCACGAAACCGGCGGCCAGGAGCTGGGAGAACTTTCCGCGCTCTTCGTCAGAGAAGCCGGCGTTGAAGTGATTGGTAGAAGGGTTCTTCAGGTCTATCTCCTCGTGCGCCACATTGAGGTCTCCGCAGTAGATGACGGGTTTAGGGAGGGCCGATAAATACGCGCGCAGGTCGTCCTCCCAGCGCATCCGGTAATCCAGCCTTTTCAGCCCATCCTGGGAATTGGGAACATAGGCGCACACCAGGAAGAACTTTTCATATTCCAGGGTGATGAGCCGGCCCTCGTGGTCGTGCTCGTCCACGCCCATGCCGTACCGCACGGAAAGCGGCGTGTGTCTGGTATAAACGGCCGTACCGGAATAGCCCTTCTTGTCGGCATAATTCCAGTAGGACTGATATCCCGGAAACTCCAGGTCCAGCTGACCGGCCTGCATCTTGGTCTCCTGCAGGCAGAAGAAGTCTGCATCCAGTTCCACAAAGATGTCGGCGAAGCCTTTGCCCGCCACGGCCCGCAGGCCATTTACGTTCCAGGAGATGAATTTCATACTATTCCAATGTCCAGGTGGCGCCGTCCTTGGTATCCTTGACGGCGATGCCGAAGGCGGCCAGAGTATCGCGGATGCGGTCGCTCTCGGCCCAGTTCTTTTCCTCGCGGGCCTTCTTGCGGGCGTCCAGCACCAGCTGCATCACGCCTTCCAGGGCTTTTTCGGCCTTGCCGGAAGCGCCGGCTTCTTCGTCCTTGAGGCCCAGCACGCCGCCCACGATTTCGTCGAACAGCTGCTTCATGGCCACTTTGTCCTTTTCGGGTAGGGTACCGCCGTTGATCAGTTTGGCGGCATCGAACAGGTGGGCGATGGCGATGGGGGTGTTGAGGTCGTCGCACAGAGCGTCCAGCACGGCTTCACGGATGGCTTCTACGGCCTGGGAGGGTTTGACGTCATGGGCGGGTTCATTGCCAACCTGGCTTGCAATCTCACGCCAGGCGGCCATCAGCCGCTTGTATCCCTTTTCGGCGGCAGCGAGGGCGTCGTTGGAGAAGTCCAGGGTGCTGCGGTAATGGGCCTGCAGGATGAAGAAGCGGATGGTCATGGGGCTGTAGGTCTTGAACAGTTCCTGCAGGGTGATGAAGTTCCCCAGGGACTTGCCCATCTTCTGGCCGTTGATGGTGATCATGTTGTTGTGCACCCAGTAGTGCACGCCCTGCGTGCCGCGGGAGGCCACATTCTGGGCAATCTCGCATTCGTGGTGCGGGAACATCAGGTCCATGCCGCCGCCGTGGATATCGAACTCCTGACCCAGGTATTTTTCGCCCATTACAGAGCACTCCAGGTGCCAGCCGGGGAAACCGTCTCCCCAGGGGCTGGGCCAGCGCATGATATGCTGCGGCTCGGCCTTCTTCCAGATGGCAAAGTCGTAGGGGGCGCGCTTGTCTCCCTGGCCGTCCAGCGTGCGGGTACCTTCCAGCGTGGCCTCCAGCGTACGGCCGCTGAGTACGCCGTAGTTGTGGTCCCGGTTGTATTTCTGGACGTCGAAGTACACGCTGCCGTTGCTCTCATAGGCATAACCGGCCGCCAGGATCTTCTTTACGGTCTCTATCTGTTCGATGATGTGGCCGCTGGCGCGGGGCTCGATGGAAGGAGACTGCACGTTCAGCAGACGCATGGCCTCGTGGTAGCGTTCGGTATAGTACTGCACCACCTCCATGGGCTCCAGCTGTTCCAGGCGGGCCTTCTTGGCAATCTTGTCCTCGCCTTCATCGGCGTCGTGCTCCAGGTGGCCTACGTCGGTGATATTGCGCACATAGCGCACCTTATAGCCCAAATACTGCAGCAGGCGGAACAGCACATCATAGGTGACGCCCGGACGGGCGTGGCCCAGATGGGCGTCTCCGTAAACGGTGGGGCCGCACACATACATGCCCACGCGGCCTTCGTGGATGGGTTTGAAAACTTCCTTATTGCGGGTAAGGGTATTGGTCAGATATAATGTTCTCATGATAATGGGTCGGAGTCTGTCGTGCAAATATACGTATTTTTACTATAAACGCTTGCGGGCGTTGTAGTAAGACTGGCGGCTGTTGAAGCCGGAATTCAGGGATATCTCGTCTACATCGGCCTTGGGATTCTCCTGTCTGTAGGCCTCGGCATACTGCAGGCGACATCGGTTCACGTAGTTGAAAAAGCCGCCCAGGGTCTCGTTCAGCACCACCGAGACATAGGTCCGGTTGTACCCGCAGTCCTGTGACAGCTTGCCCAGGGTAAGGTGGTTGTCCAGGAAGGCCTGCTCCTCTTCCACCCGCTTGCGGATGGCCTGCAGGATGGCGTCTTTCCCCTCGGCCGACAAAGTATCGTCCTTGGCCGATGTCTCTTCATTGGCAATGAGTTCCGTCTCCAGGCGCTCCACTTCCAGGGCGCGGTGGGGAGAGAGGGCTCCCAGCAGGATAATCACGGTGAGGACAGACAGCATGAAGAGACCGAAGGAAAGGGCCGGAACATGGCCGTTGAACGTGGTACTCCAGCTCATCACCAAGTGCAGGAACGGGATGTAAATCAGCGACTTGGCATATTGCTCGGGGAAGTCGTCGGGGTTGGAGAAACTCTCTTCCGAGAAACGGGCGAGCGGCCGGATGATCATCCGGAGGGCCAGGATCAGGCTAAGCAGGTAAAGGAGGGCCAGGATGCCGCCGGCAATGAAATACCAGCGCAGGAAGGCGCCCTGCATCTGCGTTCCCGGCAGCAGCGTACACACCAGGGCGATGACCTCCATTACCACATAGGACACGCTCATCGCATAGATGGGCTTGCGCCACCACGAAACCTGGAGTACTCTTCCGAAATAACTGAAAATGAGTACGGAACACAGGAAAGGAGATGCCAGAATAAGCGTCATGCGAAGCTGCAGGATGGCATCGGCCTCACCGGGCAGGAAAATGACCGGCGTAAGCGACAGGTTGGACAGGGCGCTCAGGGCCAGCGCCCGCCAGCCGGGATAATAGTAATCCAGGTGCTTGGCATAGGGCTCGCATTTGTGGCCCCAGCGGACAACGCCCACCACCACGCAGACGGCTACATACACCGCCAGTGATACGCTAAGCAACAGTTCCTGAAAGGAATACACCATAATGAACACAAATATCGTAAAATGTGTCCATAAATGCAAACGAAACTAACGCCGTGGAGCGCGGCACTCAGCCAGAAGGTCTTCCAGGGCCTTTTTATCGGCAGGATAAAACTTCACCACGGGGGCGATGGTCATCCGGGCGCTCTGCCCCAGCCTTTTCTCCAATTGCCGGTATTCCTCGTACTGGGAACGGATGAGCGCAGCCTCTTCCTCGTCCATGGGCAGCGCCAGTCCGGCCTCGTGCAGCATGAAACGGCTCTTGGCGGCCACCGACAGTTCAATGTTCAATTCCACGTAGCAGATGAGGTCGAAAAAGACCTCCGGCGGGAAGGAATCCTTCACCGAAAGCAGGTAGGCGCCGGTTTTGATTTCCGCCAGCTTCCCTTCCCGGATGGACTGGAGCAGTTCTATCTGCTTGTCCAGTCCCCTGTCCAGCCAGCGGTGAATCATATCGCCGTCGTACTGGTACGTCCACACCAGGAGGCCGCCCATCACACCGAACACAAAGAGGAACTGGAGGAGCGGGTTGAAATGGAAGGCGTTATGGAAAACGTGCAGGGCCGGGGCCGCCACCAGCAGGAAAACGGTCATCCAGACATCCTTCCGCTTGATTTCCAGCCGGGAGCGGCGGCGTTCCACCAGGCGCACGGCAAACATCAGTCCAGCGGCAACCAGGGCGCTGCAGCCCATATGGATGAGGGCTACCTCAAGGCCCCGGAACAGGACGGTGCCCATGCTCATCGGGTCCCCCAGCAGCAGGTAGAACAGATTCTCCAGGATGGAAAAACCGCCGCCCACCGCCGCGCCGCAGATCACGCTGTCGATGAAAAAGACCATCTTCTTATTGCGGGCCAGATACAGCAGCGGAAGGCCTTTCACCAGCTCCTCCACCACCGGATTTACATAATCGGCCACCCTTTCAGGGATAAAAGAGCCCGTAAGACTGAAAAGGCCGAAGCAGGCCAGGGCCGCCACCATTCCGCACAGCACCAGCAGGAGCAGACGCTTGACGCTGATAAGTGCGAAGCTGTCCAGCATATACACCACAAGGATGTAGATGACGACGGGAAGGAGGGCGGCTACGAAAGACATTACAGGAGTTTGAGGGAAAGCATGATTTCGTTGCCGTGTACGCCGTTAGGGGCGAACAGATGGCCATAGCCGATGGAAAGGGTGGTTTTGAGATAGTTCAGGAACACGATTTCCGTGGTAACCTGGACACCCGCGCTGTAGTACATCTGGTGCGGCTGTCCGGGATTCCAGGCCGACAGGCCCATCCCAAACAGGGAGCAATGGATCCAGGTGGGATAGCAGGCCAGGGCGCCGAAGTCGTTCAGGCGGATGGGCCGGAAGTTCAGCTCGGCCGTGGCCTTGGCGTAGGAGTGTGCCTGGATGGCATCGATGCCGGCTCCCGGCATAGCCAGGGCGGTACGGTACTGGAACGCATTGCGGTAATCCACGCGGTTGTTGCGGAAGCCGCCGAAGTACGTATTGCCGAATACCGTCTGCGGATCGCCGAAGTTATGTCCTCCCGCCGTGCGCAGCCACAGGGAGTTGTTGCGGTCTATCGGCAGCAGGAAGCCGAAATCGGCGGTGGCGTCGATGGACGGATAGAAGTGCCCACCGGCCAGGTAGCCGTAGGCCTGGGCACCCAGGCTGTAGCCCTGTTCTGCCGTTACGCCGCCCAGGGAAGCGCGCACTTTGGATATCTTTCCATACAGGGAGACGGTTTGCATGGACTTGATGTCCACCTGGATCTCCTGGTACAGCGGCAGGGCGTCCATATCCCCGTAGGCAGCCACGGAGGCGCCCCAGGATTTGGTGTACGGAGCCACCATGGAGTTGTTGTAGTCGTAGGCCAGGGAAACCATATAGCCTTTTCGGCTGGCAC
>JAFWPA010000061.1 GCA_017509685.1 Bacteroidales bacterium | reverse complement strand
TTTAGTAGCGGAGGCAGGACTCGAACCTACGACCTCCGGGTTATGAGCCCGACGAGCTACCGACTGCTCTACTCCGCGGTATTGGACTGCAAAGGTAAGAAGTTTTTTTGAAACTGCCAAATTTTTATGCTAATTCGATGCCGGCGTCGGCGCAGGCGCGGCGCATGGGCTCCGGCCAGATGGCCGACTGGATTTCTCCGATGTGGGCTTTGCGGAGCAGGTACATGCACAGGCGGGACTGGCCGATACCGCCGCCGATGGTCTGGGGCAGTTTGCCATCCAGCAGCAGCCGGTGGAAGTAGAGATCCTCTTTCCAGAGCTGGTCACGGGCGGCCAGCTGGCTGTGGAGCGTGGGCGCATCGACGCGGATACCCATGGAAGAAATCTCAAAGGCGCTTTCCAGGATGGGGTTCCACAGGAGGATGTCGCCGTTGAGGGACCAGTCGTCGTAGTCTGCGGCGCGGCCGTCGTGCGGTTGCCCGTTGGAAAGGGGACCGCCGATGCCCATCACGAATACGGCCCCGTATTCCCGTGCGATGGCGTTTTCGCGCTCCTTGGCCGTTAGGGTGGGGTAGCGCTGCAGCAGGTCCTCGGCCGTGATGAAGAAAATCTCTTCCGGCAGGATGGGGACAATCTGGGGGAACTCCACATACAGTTTGTTCTCCGTCACCTTCACGGCCTCGTAGATGCGGCGCACGGTTTTACGAAGGTATTCCTCGTTCCGTTCTTCCGGCAGCATCACCTTTTCCCAGTCCCACTGGTCCACGTAGATGGAGTGGATGTTGTCCAGATCTTCGTCGGGACGGAGGGCGTTCATGTCCGTGTAGATGCCCCGGCCGGGAGCGGTATGGAGTTCGGCCAGTTTCAGCCGTTTCCATTTGGCCAGCGAGTGCACCACTTCGGCCTGGGCTTCGTCCATGCTTTTGACGGGGAAGCGCACGGGGCGTTCCACGCCGTTGAGGTCGTCGTTGAGGCCCTGCCCGGAGAGCACCATCATGGGTGCCGTCACGCGCAGCAGTGCCAGTTGGGCGCTCAGGTTCACCTGGAACATGTCCTTGACGGCCTTGATGGCCTTCTCGGTCTGTTCCACACCGCCCAGGATGTTATGGTAGTTCTTGGGTATGAAGAGCATTATCGCAGGAATTCCAGTATAGCGGCCATGTCATCGGCCGGGAAAGCTTTCTGCTCTCCGGTGACTAAGTTCTTGATATTCAACGTGCCGGCCTCTATCTCGGAGGAGCCGTTGATGGAGATGAAGGGGATGGCTTTGCGCTCGGCGTACTCGAACTGCTTGCGCAGTTTGGTGGCCTCTGGGTACACCTCCACAGCTACATCTGCAACGCGCAGCGCGTGCGCAAGGGGCAGGACGTAGCGGAGTTCATCGGCCCCCATCACGGCGAAAAGGAGCTGCGTGGAAGATTCCAGCGAAGCGGGGAAGAGGTCCAGGCCCGTGAGGACGTCGTAAATGCGGTCGGCGCCGAAGGAGATGCCCACGCCGGAGAGGTCCGGAAGGCCGAAGATGCCGGTGAGGTTGTCGTAGCGACCGCCGCCGCAGATGCTGCCGATTTCCCAGTCCAGCGCTTTCACCTCGAAGATGGCGCCGGTATAATAGTTGAGGCCGCGGGCCAGGGAAAGGTCCATTTCCACCGGAGCCTTGACACCCGCGGCGGCGATGAAGCCGAAGAGCTCTTCCAGTTCCTCCAGGCCCTTCAGGCCCGTCTCGGAGACCACGCCGGAGGCGCTTCCGCCGTTGAACAGCCCGCGCATGGCGGCCAGCTTTTCCTCGAAGGAACCCGTGAGGGACAGGATCTGCTCGATGACGGCGATGCCGTCGGCCCCCAGTCCTTTATCGGCCATCTCTTCCTTCACCTTCTCCAGGCCGATTTTGTCCAGCTTGTCGATGGCGACGGTGATGTCCACCACTTTGTCGGGGGCGCCGGCGATTTCCGCGAAGCCGGTGAGGACCTTGCGGTTGTTGATGTGGATGCCCACGCGCACGTTCAGCTTGCCGAAGACGGCGTCTACCATCTGCACCAGTTCCAGCTCGTTCACCTGGCTGCGGCTGCCGATGACGTCTACGTCGCACTGGTAGAACTCACGGTAGCGGCCTTTCTGGGGACGGTCGGCGCGCCAGACGGGCTGGATCTGGAAGCGCTTGAAGGGGAAGGAAATCTCGTTCTGGTGCTGCACCACGTAGCGGGCGAAGGGCACCGTAAGGTCATAGCGGAGGCCTTTTTCGCAGATCTGCGGTACCAGGGGCTTGTCAAAATCGGCCCCGGCAAAGGCATCTCCGGAATTGAGGATGCGGAAGAGAAGCTTGTCACCTTCCTCGCCGTACTTGCCCAGCAGGGTGGACAGGTTCTCCATGGCCGGCGTCTCTATCTGCTGATAGCCGTAGGTGCGGAAAACCCCGCGGATGGTGTCGAAGATATAGTTGCGGCGGGCCATTTCTTTCTGGCCGAAGTCCCGCGTTCCTTTTGGTATGGAAGGTTTTTGAATAGCCATTTTTCCGAAATTTTGACAAAGTTACGAAAAAATGTCTTATATTTGCCTTCCCATAAGCGAGATTAGCTCAGTTGGTAGAGCGTTGGCTTCCCAAGCCGAAGGTCGCGAGTTCGAGACTCGTATCTCGCTCCAGTCTATTCCTGGATTTTTACCCACTCCACCTTTTCAGTAAATCCCAGAAGGGTTCCCACCACTTCCAATGTATTGACGTCTTTGAAAGAGACCGTCATCTTGGCGCGTATGCCCCGGTTGGGGTCGTAAATCTTGGTGCCGCTCCAATGTTTCTTGGCGGGGTCGTAGCGCAGGCCGCTGAAAAGGACCACCTGGTCCAGCGGCTTGTTGCGAAGGGTCTTGTCGGGGTTCTTGGTGTCCAGGTACTTTTTCCCGTCCTTGTCCAGGATGTCGGCCACCCAGTAGACGGCGCCCTCATAAGTGCCGTCGGCCAGCTTGATAATGCGCAATTTATAGGCGTCGATGCCGCTTCCGTACTGGAAAGCGCCCACAATGTTGTCGGCTTTGCCGTTCTGGGCAAAGAGGCATACAGAGGCGAAAATGAGGCCGATGGACAGCAGGAATTTTTTCATAGGAAAATCGTTAAAGTTCACAAAGATATAAAGGATTTATGACTTTAGAATATTTTTCGTTATTTTTGTCGGAATGAAAAGGATTTTGATCATAGCCGCCGCTCTCCTGATGGTCTGCGCCTGCGCCAAAGACGTCCCCGGACAATACCGGGGAGATTATACTTTCAAAACCGGCGGAAGCATTGACCTCGCCGGGGTCGTCTCCGATTGCATGGGATTTGTCAAGAAAGACACCGTAATGACACGCCGGCTGGTTCCTGAATCCGGCCAGATGCACATTCTCGCCGGAGACCAGGCGGGCACGCTGAAGGTGACCATGAACATCCTGGGCGGAGACCCCGTGGTCTTCGATGCCCAGGTAGACGGCACCACCCTCCTGCTGCTGCCCGTACGGCGCATCGTGCCGCTGCGGCAGCTTAATGAAGATTTGGGTATCGGCTACGACCTCACGGTTTGCGGGTCGGGCGTACGCTATGAGAATATGGTCGTTTTCCAACTGGAATATACGGGAGACATCTCCTTTGACGGATTCGAAGGAAAGGTGCTCCGGTCCCGTGCTAACTGCATTGCCACCCGAAATGAATAAGAAGAAGACCGCCCTCCTGCTGATGGCCCTGCTGCCGCTGTGCCTGAACAGTTGCATCCGGCGGGTCATCCATACCCCCGAAAGGAACGTAGAACCGGTCACCGTCAAAGTGATGGCGGTGAGCCAGGGCTCCGACACCCGTACCACGGGCTTTGTGGGCACGGTAGAATCGGCCCGCACGGACGTCCTGAACGCGCCCGCCTCCGGGACGCTGGTCTCCCTGCCCGTACGGGAGGGGGAGAAGGTGAGCAAGGGGCAGCTGGTCGCCAGCATTCGCTCCGAGTCCCTGGAAAGCGCCTACC
Organism: Bacteroidales bacterium; assembly: GCA_017509685.1. Classification (GTDB taxonomy): domain Bacteria; phylum Bacteroidota; class Bacteroidia; order Bacteroidales; family UBA932; genus Cryptobacteroides. The sequence goes on along the minus strand of JAFWPA010000061.1, from coordinate 67,746 downwards.
GCCTCACCCGCGCGTCGCTGGACCAGGCCGAGGACGCCCTGAAACGGGTGAAGATGGTGCGCGAGACCGGAACCATTTCCGAGGCCGATTATGTAAAGGTGGAGACACAGGTGCAGCAGGCCCGCGCCAGCGAGGCCGCCGCCAAGGCAGCCCTGGAGCGTTGCCAGGTCAAGGCCCCCTTCGACGGAGTGGTGGAAAAGGTGTGGCCCGCGAAAGACGTGGAGATCACCCTGGCCGAACCCCTCGTGCGCGTGGTGGACCTGAACCGGCTGGAGGCGCATTTCTCCCTGCCCGAATCCGATTTCGGTAAATATGAGGCCGGACAGTCCGTGTCCGTGGAGGTCCCCGCCCTGGGAAAGACCCTGTCCGGGACGCTGGCCGTCAAAGGCATCACGGCATCGGCCCTGTCCAGAAGTTACAGCTGTACGGTTTCCCTGAAGAATACGGCCGAAGGGCTGATGCCCGGCATGGTGTGCAAGGTGCTGCTGGGCGGCGCTACCGGAGCGGAAGCCATCGTCCTGCCCACTTCCACCGTACTCACGGATATGGACGGACGCTATGTCTGGACCGTGCTGGACGGTATTGTATATAAAAGGTATATTACGGTGGCCGGTTACAGCAAGGACGGTATCCTGGTGAGTGACGGGCTGGTAGAAGGTGACCGGGTGATTGTCGAAGGCCGCCGGAAGGTGTCTTCCGGAATGAAAGTAAGAACCGTAGAGTAATGGCCGTAAGGGAAAAGTTCAAAGACGGAAACATTGCCTCCTGGGTGCGCTGGTCCATCCGGGAGAGAGGCCTTGTGGCCGTCTTCATCATCGCTCTCCTGGCTGTTGGCGGCTGGGGGCTCAAGCGGATGAACAAGGACGAATTCCCTTCGTTCCAGATCAAACAGGGTCTGGTGGCGGGCATCTATCCGGGCGCAACGGCCGCGGAGGTGGAGATGCAGCTTGCCAAACCCCTGGAGGAGTTCCTGCTTACCTATAAGGAAGTGGAACGGGAATCGCTGCAAAGCGTATCCCGGGACGGAATGTGCTACCTCTATGTCAATCTTCGCAAGGAAGTTCCCCAGTCCAGGAAAGACGAAGTATGGTCCAAGATCAAACTGGGCCTTCAAACCCGCAAGCTCACCCTGCCTGCCGGCGTCCTGACCGTGGCGGTGCTGGACGACTTCGGGAATACCAGTTCCATGCTTATCGCCCTGGAGTCTCACGACAAGGGCTACACGGAATTGCAGGAATATGCCGATGAATTGTGCGAACGCCTCCGCCGTATCCCTCAGCTGGCCAAGGCTACCGTGGTGGGCTCCCAGGAGGAGGAAATCGCGGTGTCCCTGGACCGGGACCGCCTGTCGGCCTACGGTATAGACCCCACCGCCCTGCTGCTGAATTACCAGGCCGCTTCCTTCGCCGTGCCGTCGGGCACTTTCAAGGACGGTGACCACAGCGAGCGCATCCACGTCCGCGAAACGGTGGGCAGCGAGTGGGAAGTGGCCGAGCGCATCGTGTACTCGGATCCCGCCGGCCACGTGGTGCGCCTGAAGGACATTGCCACCATCGAGCGCCGGTACAAGTCGCCGGAATCCTTCGTATCCTACAACGGACACTCCTGCCTGGTCCTGAACATCGAGATGCGGCCAGACAACGACATCGTCTCTTTCGGGGACCGTGTAGAGGAAGTGCTGGCCGATTATGAGCAGGGGCTCCCGCCCAGCGTGACCATCACCCGCATCTGCGACCAGCCGCGGGTAGTCGCCCGCAGCGTCTGGAACTTCCTGGGGGACCTGCTTATCTCCATGCTGGTGGTGATCCTGGTGATGCTGATGCTGTTCCCCCTCCGGCCGGCCCTCATTGCCAGTTCCGGCGTTCCCGTGTGCGTGGCCGTGGCCATCGCCGTGATGTACATGACCGGGATGCCGCTCAATACCGTCACCCTGGCGGCGCTCATCGTGTGCCTGGGTATGATTGTGGACGATTCCATCATCACCATGGACGGCTATATGGCCCATACCGCCAAGGGTCTGCATGGGGTGGATGCCGCCGCCTCCAGCGCCAAGGAGCTGTTTATGCCCACCTTCATCGCCACGCTGGCCATCTGCCTGATGTTCTTCCCCATCAAGCTCATCATCACGGGCTATTTGGGCGATTTTGTGAGCCTGTTCCCCTGGGTCATCCTCATTGCCCTGATGACGTCCCTGTTCTATGCCGTGACGGTGGTTCCTGCCCTGGAAGTCAAATACATCGTCCCCACAGAACCGGGCCGACGGAAGAATCTGGCCGGCCGCATCCAGGATGCGTTCTTCGACTTCCTTCAGCGTATTTATGAGACCTGCCTGGCCTGGTGCTTCCGTCATCCGAAACTTACGCTTTGCGGTGGCGTAATCGCTGTGGCGCTGGGCATCCTGATGTTCTCCCAGCTCAATATCCAGATGATGCCCAAGGCCGCCCGTGACTACTTTGCCGTAGAGATATACACCGAAGCCGGCCAGGATATCGGCGTGGCGCAGCGTCGGGCCGATTCCTTGGGCGCCCTGATACGTCAGGACTCGCGCGTGGTGGCCACCACGACGTTCGTGGGCACCGGAGCTCCCCGCTTCAATGTAACCTACGCACCCCTTCTGCCATCGGCCCAAAGCGCCCAGATGATTGTGACCACGGTCTCTACGAAGGCCACGGAAGAACTCCTGTCCGTGCTGGTAGACCGCTACGAACACCTGTTCCCCGACTGTCAGATCCATTTCAAGCAAATGGACTACCAGGCAGTGCTGGCGCCCATTGTGGTACAGCTTTCTTCGGACAACCGCGACCATCTTTTGGAGCCGGCCCAAAAGATAGCTGCCTTCCTGCGTTCGATGGACCGGGAGACGCAGTGGGTGCACACGGACGTGGATAATTTTGCGCCGTCTGTGGATGTAGTGCTGGATGCCGATGAGGCGGCCCGCCTGGGCGTTTCCCGCGCACTGGTTTCCCTCACGCTGGCCAGTACGCTTAACGGAGAGACCATTGCCACGCTCTGGGAAGAGAACCGGCCGCTGCCCGTGAATCTATATACCCAGGGCATTGGGGATGATTCCGGCTATCCCGCCGTCTCCGACCAATTGGTGCCCACAACCGTGCCGGGCGTTACCGTTCCGCTGCGTCAGGTGGCCGATCTCCAGCCCTCCTGGGCCCTGGACCAGCTGCTCCGCCTCGAGGCGCGCCCGCTCGTGAACGTAGTGAGCGACCTGAAGTACGGCGTGAGCCAGCCTGCCATGCAGAAGAAACTGAAAGCGTTTGTGGACAGCGAGATCCTGCCAACGTTGCCAGAAGATGTGACGCTGAATTACGCGGGCCTGAACGCTATCAACCAGGAGGTGGGACCGGAAATTGCCTGGTCCTTCCTGGCTGCCTGCACCGTCCTGTTCCTGTTCCTGCTGTTCCACTTCCACAAAGCCCGTCTGGCCGTCCTTACGATGCTGCTCAGTACGCTGTGCCTTTTCGGCGCCTCGTTCGGCATGTGGATCTTCAAGCTGGATTTCAGTATCACGGCAGTGCTGGGACTCATATCGCTGGTGGGTATTATAGTTAGGAATGGCATATTGATGTTTGAATACGCGGAGCACGCCCGCTTCGAGCAGGGGAAGGACGTACGTACGGCGGCCCTGCTGTCCGGACAACGGCGCATGCGCCCCATTTTCCTCACGTCCTGCACTACGGCGCTGGGGGTGTTGCCCATGATCCTGAGCGGAGACCTGCTGTGGATGCCCATGGGCGTGACCATCTGCTTTGGCACCATGCTCACCATTTTCCTGATTACCCTGGTGATGCCCATTTCCTATTGGCAATTGTATAAAAAGGAAGACAGTAAGTGATGAAGAGATTATGGATACTGCTGTTACTGCTGCTGGGCGCCGCTACTTTGCGGGCCCAGGACGTGCAGTTGTCGCTGGAGGACTGTCTGTCTTACTGTGAGGACGGAAACCGGGACCTCAAGAACGCGGATTTGCGCGTGGTGGGGGCAAAGGCCCAACGGGCCGAAGCCCGATGGGAGTATTTTCCGCGCGTGAGTGTGAACGCCGTGGCTTATGACGCCTTCCATCCGCTGCTGAAGATTACACTCCGGGACGTGCTGGGCAATTCCGACGCCGCCAATAACCTGAACGCCTATATTACGGACTTCGCCCGGCAGAACGGGATAAAACCCTATTTTGAAACGCTGGAGTACGGTTATGGCGCTTCTGTAGTGCTCACCCAGCCCATTTACGCCGGCGGCCGCATCATCAACGGGAACCGTCTCGCATCCCTGGGCGTGGAGGCCGCCCGCCTGCAGGCCGATATGACCGTGAAGGCTGTGCGGGACTCGGTGGAGAGCAAGTACTGGCGGGCGGTGGCCCTGCAGGAGAAGCGACGCATCCTGGACGAGACGCTGGGCCTGCTGGACATGCTGGAAAAGGATTTGTCCAGTGCGCTGGCGGCCGGCCTGGTCACGGATGAGGACCTGCTGCAGGTACGCCTAAAGCGCAGTGAAACAGAAGCTTTGAGCCGCCGCCTGAACGGCGGTCTGGGTCTGGCCAAGATGGACCTGCTGGACCAGATAGGCTATCCGTATTCCTACCTGGATCTGCCGGGTATCCGGCTCACGGAGGATTTGTGGCAGACGCCTGCGCCGGAAACGGTCCTGGTGGATGATCCGGATATGACCCGCACGCCGGAATCCCGGCTTTTGGAGATGCAGGTGCAGGCCCGCAAATTGGAAAAGAAGATGGCGGTGGGCGAATTTCTGCCGCAGGTGGCCGTGGGAGCCACTTACGGGTACAACGCCCTCATCCAGCCCGGGACCCGGAAGTCTCCCAACGGACTGGTGTTCGCCATGGTTAAGATTCCCCTTACCGATATCGGGAAGGCTGTGGCCCGCTCCCGCCGCTACGGCGCCCAGGTCCAGATGGCCGAAAATGACCGCGATTATCTGAACGGCCGGCTCCGTCTTCTGGAGCAGATGCTGCGCCTGGAACTCACTACCGCCTGGGACGAGATGCAGGTACGGGAGGAAGCCGTGGAATATGCCCAAAAGGCGCTTGAGCGTATGCAGGCCTGTTACCGGGCCGGCCAGGTGACGGCTTCGGCCCTGGCCCGCACAACCGTGGAACTTTCGGCGGCGCAGGACCAGCTCATCGGCGCCCGCATCGCCTACCGCAAGGCCGTAAATGCCTATTACACTAAAACGAAATAATGGACAAAAGTATTGTACTGAATCCCAATGAGGTGGTGGCTTACCTTCAGAAACAGCCGCAGACCTTCACCCGCGAAGATATGCTGACGTTCATTCAGCAGCGCGGAATCCGAATGATCGATTTTATGTATCCCGCCGAAGACGGGCGCGTAAAAACCCTGAACTTTACTGTGAACAGCCTGGCCTATGCCGAGACGGTGCTTACGGAAGGGGAGCGTGTAGACGGCTCCAGCCTTTTTCCGTCGTTCATCGAGGCGGGCAACAGTGACCTCTATGTAATACCGCGCTACCGCACGGCCTTTGTGGATCCCTTCAACGAGATTCCCACGCTGTGCTTCCTCTGCGGTTTCTTCGACAAGAGCGGCCATCCCTTCGACTGCGCGCCGCACGCTACGCTGATGCGGGCCGAAAAGGCCTTTGAGGCGTCTACGGGCCTGCAGTTCGAGGCCATGGGCGAACTGGAGTATTATGTGATTACCGACGAAGACCCCCTGTTCCCGGCTACGGACCAGAAGGGTTACCACGAAAGCGAACCCTTTGCCAAGCTCAACGACTTCCGCCGCGCCTGTATGGACCACGTGGCCAAGACCGGCGGCCAAATCAAGTACGGCCACTCCGAGGTGGGCAACTTCTCCCTGGACGGCAAGGTCTACGAGCAGAACGAGATTGAATTCCTTCCTTGCCCTGTGGAAACGGCTGCCGACCAGCTTCTGCTGGCCAAGTGGGTCATCCGCAACCTGGCCTACAAATACGGTCTGGATGTGAGCTTCGCACCTAAGATTACCACCGGCAAGGCCGGCAGCGGTATGCACATCCATATGCGCCTGATGCGCGACGGCCGCAACGCCACCCTGGGAGCCGATGGCAAACTGAGCGAGGAAGCCCGCCGCGCCATTGCGGGCCTGATGAAGATGGCTCCGTCCATCACGGCTTTCGGCAACAAGAATCCTACCTCCTACTTCCGTCTGGTGCCGCACCAGGAGGCGCCCACCAACGTGTGTTGGGGCGACTGCAACCGCAGCGCGCTGGTACGTGTTCCGCTGGGCTGGAGCGCTGGGATGGACATGTGCTCGCAGGCCAATCCGCAGGAGGCTCCCGCCGAGCACGACACCACGGGCAAGCAAACCTTCGAGATGCGCTGCCCGGACTGCAGCGCCGATATTTATCAGCTGATGGCCGGCCTCTGCGTGGCGGCCCGTATCGGCCTGGAGATGCCCAAGGAAGAGGCGCTTAAGCTGGCCGCCGAGACGTATGTGGATATGGACATTCATAAGGAGGAGAACGCCGCACGCCTGGCTACGCTGGCTCAACTGCCCACTTGCTGCACCGAAAGCGCCGACTGCCTGGAGCAGGTGAGGGCGGTTTACGAGCGGGCCGATGTCTTCCGCCCCCGCATGATAGACGGTATCCTCAAGGCGCTTCGCTCCCACAACGACGCCAATCTGCACCGCGAAGCGCGTAACGATACGAAACTAATGAGACGGCTTGTAGCGCAGTATTTTTACTGCGGTTAGCATTTTTTATCCCGAAAAATTCACCGGCCCCCTGCATCACTGCGGAGGGCCGGTTACTTAACCTAAACTTAAACTATGAAAAACTTCGTTGCAAATGTAACGATAATTTTCCTAGATGCAAGAAATTTTTAGGATTTTTTCTGCCCTTTTTATTTGTGCTGTGGTTTGGCACAAGCTAAAATTATCTTTGCAGCGTAAAATTGAATTGGTTATTCAGCACTTTCTTTGTAACTTTGTCAATGCGGTTTTACAGGACACGCTAAAAATTAAATTGAACTATGGCTAAAGAAGCAGACGCCAATCTGGGAGCAGCCAAACTGAAGGCCCTCCAGGCAACCATCGACAAGATTGAAAAGGACTACGGTAAGGGAACCATCATGAAGCTGGGAGACCAGCCGGAATGGGACGCTTCCCAGGTAATCCCCAGTGGTTCCATTGCCCTGGACCATGCTCTGGGTATCGGCGGTTACCCCAAAGGCCGTATCATCGAGATATACGGCCCGGAGAGTTCCGGTAAAACCACGCTGGCCATCCATGCCATCGCCCAGGCCCAGAAGGCCGGCGGCATTGCTGCCATCATCGACGCTGAACACGCGTTCGACCGTTCATACGCCAAGTCTTTGGGCGTAGACCTGGACACCCTGCTCATTTCTCAGCCGGACAACGGTGAACAGGCCCTGGAGATTGCGGATAACCTCATCCGCAGCGGCGCCTTGGATATCGTAGTTATCGACTCTGTGGCCGCCCTCACGCCCCGCGCCGAGATTGAAGGGGAGATGGGAGACAATAAGGTAGGCCTGCAGGCCCGCCTGATGAGCCAGGCCCTGCGCAAGCTCACCGCCAACATCTCCAAGACCAATACCTGCTGCATCTTCATCAACCAGCTCCGTGAGAAGATTGGCGTGATGTTCGGCAACCCCGAAACCACCACCGGCGGCAACGCCCTCAAGTTCTATGCTTCCGTGCGCCTGGACATCCGTCGCACCACCCAGATCAAGGACGGTGACGAAGCCCTGGGCAACCACGTCAAGGTGAAGGTGGTCAAGAACAAGATGGCCCCGCCCTTCAAGAAGGCCGAATTCGACATCGTCTTCGGGGAAGGCATCTCCCGCAGCGGCGAAATCGTGGACCTGGGCGTAGAACTGGGCATCATTTCCAAGAGCGGCTCCTGGTTCTCCTACGGCGAAACCAAGCTGGCCCAAGGCCGCGAAGCCGTGAAGCAGCTCATGCTGGACAATCCGGAACTGGCCGAAGAAATCGAAGCCAAGATCCGCGAGGCTCTGGCCAACGTTCAGGACTAATACTCTTTTCTATCACTTTTACAATCTTACCCTGGTTTAGGCTAATAAATCAAGGTAAGATTGTCGAGCTCGACAATCTTACCCTGGTTTGAGCCTGTTTTTCAAGGAAAGATGGGTGGCTTTACTATTTTTCCTTATGAAAAGAGAAACAAGAGAAGAATATAAAAACCTGCCGTTGGGAAATTACCACTTGTGTCTGGACCGTTTAGAGGATCGATGGATTTTTCATTCCGAAGATGATTATAGGATGGGTATGGCCGGAGTGGCACTTTCTGTCCTGAAGTTTGGTGTGAACATCTATGCATTTGAATTGATGCCCAACCACACGCACATTATTCTGAACGGAACCGGCGAACAGTGTATGAAGGTGTTTTCTTTCTTGAAAAGAAGATTGTCGGAGATGCTTTTGAAGAATGGACGCCGGCCGATGCCTCCTGACTATGGTTGTAAATTGATTCCAATCCTGGATGATGATACCCTGCGTGCGCAAATTCTCTATTGTGTGCGTAATCCTTATGAGAAAGACTATTGCGGCCCCGGCGGACACAAGTGGGGGAGCGGCTACCTTTATTTCAATGAATTAGCTGCGGTGATTCGGGGTACACCGGCTTCCACTTTTTCGAAGGCGGCATTGCGCAAAATTGCCGGCTCCGATGATTTGTTGCCTCCAGAGTGGGAGATCCATCCGGTTCTGGGTATCTTGCCATGCAATTATATCAAGGCCAGAGCGGTTGAAGAGCTATTTGGTTCGGCTAAGGAGTACCATACCTGCCTTGTCAAAGAGTATGAAACTGCTGTCAAAATCGCTCGCTCGTTGGATGAGGAAGTTGAATTCTCCCAAAAAGAAATCAAGGAAATTGCCAACACGGAACTGCGAAACAGTTACCCCGGCCGCCTGTTTAAAACGATTACCCAGGAGGAAAAGTGTCTCGTGGCTGTCCGGCTGCACGAGCAACTGGGCCTGTCTTCACTACAGTTGTCCCAGGCGCTTTATTTATCTGAACTTACCATAACCCAGGCTATACGTTCCAAGGACTATGGTTTCAAATAGCCATTATACAATCTTACCTTGATTTAGGCCTTCTAATCGAGGTAAGATTGTCAATTGCGACAATCTTACCCTGGTTTTGGGCATTAAATCAAGGTAAGATGTATGGTTCGGACCGAATTATGCCGCCTGGAACATCTTCAGCAGCGTGCTGAGCGGGAAGGCAACGGAATCCGGATTGGTAGGATCGCACAGATACAGGTCGATGGTACGGTGATCTTCCATATCTTCTCCGCGCAGGAAGGCTAACCTGTACATGCCAAAAATGGAGATGTCCAGACCGGCAGTCGCCAGCTTCAGATATTCGTCACAAATGGCGTTATCATCTTCCATGGCAGCAAAGAGGAGATATTTCGAAATCTGAGGGATGTCGATGGTGCCCACAACGGGAACCATATCCATAACCATCAGGTCCAGATCCAGGACAACGAGGTGGTACAAGCCTTTGGTAAGACCCAGGGTACCTTTCACATAGGAAGCCTGCTCACCGTCGGCCTGGGCAATGTTGAATTCAAGGTGCCAGGGAATCTTTGCCAGGTTAATCTCCACCATGATATCCGGGAGAGCCGATTGAACTTCCTCGGTCTCGGCAACTTCGTTCAGGATGCGACCCACAGACTTGATATCCATGGTTTGCTGGGGCTGTGCTTCCTGAGACTCTTCGGGAGCGATGACCTCTTCCTGTTCTTCCTGCACGGCAGGGATTTCGGTTTTCTGGCAAGCAACGACGCCCACGAGGGCAAGGGCCGTCATAAGTAATTTGGTCGATTTCATAGTATCAGTGTTATTTGTTATTCGTTATCTTCTGCCATGGCTTTCTGGTAGCATTCGCGGCAAAGGGGTTCATACGTGTCTTTCTCTCCCAGCACCACCAGTTTCTTGGAAGCGGAGAGGCGGTGGGAATGGTTGGCCAGGGCACCGCAGTGTACGCAGATGGCGTGCACCTTCTGAACGTCTTCGGCAATGGCCATCAGGGCGGGCATCGGGCCGAAAGGCTTGCCCAGGTAGTCTGTGTCCAGACCGGCGATGATGACGCGGACGCCGCGTTTGTTGGCCAGTTCCTGGACAACTTCTACGACGCTCTCGTTAAAGAACTGGGCTTCGTCTATACCCACCACCTGGACGTCGGGGTCGATGTCAAGGATCAGTTTAGGGTCGTTGATAGGAGTGCAGGAAATGCTGTGGGAATCGTGCGAGACCACATCGAACTCTGAATAGCGGGTGTCGATGGAAGGTTTGAACGTGGCTATTTTCTGTTTGGCGAACTGGGCGCGTTTGAGCCTCCTGATGAGTTCCTCCGTCTTGCCGGAGAACATCGAGCCGCAAATCACTTCGATGCAGCCGGATTTTTTTGCATTTTCTAAAAACATTTCCGTAACTTTGTTAGGTGAAGCAGGGTTCTTTCTGCAAATATACGAAATTATGGAAAAAAGTGAACTGGATTTTCTGCAAGAATGCCAAAAAGAATTGGCAGCGATGAAAGAACGTATCAGCGCCCTGGAAGCGCGCATCGCCGGCATGCAGGCCGCGCAGGCCGCCGCCGTGCCCGCCGAGACCGATGAGACCGATGAAGTGGATTTCACCGGCGTCGAGCTGGGCGTCGCAGATTTTCCTGAACCCGTCGCTCCCGTCCCCGAACCGGAGCCCGTCGCCGAACCGGAACCCGCGACCCAGCCGGAGCCCGCGGCGCCCGTCCAGGAGGACGACACCGCCAACCTGCCCTGGCGCAAGGACAATCCGGGAATGATGGTGAAGAACATCCGCAGCGGGATCTCGCTGCTGGACCGCGCGCAGTTTATCGGCACGCTGTTCAAGGAGGACTTCACCCTGTATGACAACACCATCGCGGAACTCAACAATATGAATAGCCTTGACGAGGCTGTCGCCTATATCAAGGAACATTTCCCGGAGTGGAATATGAACTCCGACGTAGTGTACCGCTTCATGATGGCCATCCGCAAGAAACTGGGATAGTGGCCGGCAAACTCTATATCGTACCCACGCCGGTGGGGAATCTGGAGGATATGACGCTGCGTGCCGTCAAGGTCCTCCAGGAGGCCGACCTCATTCTGGCCGAAGACACCCGCACCAGCTCCGTTCTGCTCAAGCACTATGACATTCACAAGCCGCTCCAGAGCCATCACAAGTTCAACGAGCACCAGACGGTGCAATTGGTGAAGGAGCGCATCCTGGCCGGGCTGAACGTAGCGCTTATCTCCGATGCCGGCACCCCCGGCATATCGGATCCGGGCTTCCTGCTGGCCAGGACCTGTGCCGAAGAAGGCATCGAGGTTCAGACCCTTCCGGGCGCCACGGCCTGCATCCCCGCCATCGTTTCCAGCGGCCTTCCCTGCGACCGCTTCGCCTTCGAGGGTTTCCTGCCGCAGAAGAAAGGCCGGCAGACACACCTCCAGGAACTGGCCCGGGAACCGCGCACCATGGTGTTTTACGAAAGCCCGTACCGGCTGGTGAAAACCCTGGAACAATTTGCAGAATACTTCGGCCCGGAGCGTCCCTGCTCCGTGGCCCGGGAAATATCCAAACTGCACGAAGAACACAAGCGAGGAACCCTGGCACAGGTGCTGGAATGGTTCCGCGAACACGAGCCAAAAGGCGAAATAGTCATTGTGGTGGGTGGGGCCCCGCCGGAAAAAGCGCAGAAGAAGAAGCGTTATGGCCCCACCGGAGAACAAGAAGAATAAAGGCCCCCTGTCGGCCAGTTTCATCACGGGCGCCATCGCCCTGGTATTCCTGATTATCGGCTATCAAGTGGCCCTGTTTGTACACAAGGCCGCCGTTACGCGTCTGGTCGCCAACCGTGACCAGCCAGATACCGTGTACGTGTATGTCCATCCCCGTGCCGACTCCCTGGCACCGGCGGTGGAAGAGGCCCCGAAAACCGTACGGAAGCAGTCTCCGCACAGTCCCCAGGCCGTGGAGGTACGGGAAAAGGCAGCACCGCGACAGGTGGAATCCTTCCGCTTCAATCCCAACACGGTGAGCGTGGAGGACTTGCAGCGGCTGGGTTTCAGCGAGAAGCAGGCCCAAGCCATCGACCGTTACCGGCAGAAAGGAGGACGCTTCCGCCGGGCCGAAGACTTTGCCAAAAGCTACGTGGTGGCCGATTCTGTCTACGACCGCCTGGCCCCCTTTATCGATATTCCCAAGCTGGATATCAACCGGGCCGACAGCGTGGCGCTGCTGGATTTACCAGGCATCGGCCCGTATCTGGCCGGCAAGGTGGTGCAGCACCGCAGCCAGCTGCAAGGATATTCCACGGTGGAACAACTGCTGGAAATCTACCGCTTCGACCCGGAGAAACTGACCGCCATGCAGGATTTCATCACCTGCTCGCCGCCCCGGCCTTACCCCATCTGGACGCTGCCGGAGGACTCTCTGGCCCGCCATCCGCACATCTCCCGCGCCGAAGCCCACAGCATCGTGCTGTACCGGCAGCATCATGCCCCCGCCGAATGCACGCTGGACGGCCTTCACGCCGCCGGTATCCTGTCCGAAGACCACTACCGCCGCCTTTCGCTTTGCCTACTGGCATCGGCCCCATAACCATCTTAACCCGTATTTCGGCCCTACACCAATTAAGATCGTCACCACCGACGATCTTAGTCTGTTTTTAGGCCTGTGGCGCGTTAAGAATGTCGAGCCCTGCCGAAGGGTTGATTATTTTGCCCAAAATCACTACATTTGTAGCTATGAAGATGCGTTTACTGGGAAAGACTCCGGACGAATTGAAGGAAATAGCCGTTGAGGCGGGCTTGCCGGCTTTTGCCGGGAAGCAGATGGCGCAGTGGCTGTACCAGAAACGGGTGAGAAGTATCGAGGAGATAACCAATCTGTCCAAGCAGGGCAGGGAAGCGCTGGCACAACGCTATGAGGTGGGCCTCATCGAACCCATTGACGTGCAAACCAGCCAGGACGGTACGCGCAAGTACTTGTTCCCGCACCAGGACCTGGACTTTGAGGCCGTCATGATTCCCGACGAAGACCGCAGGACGCTGTGCGTGAGCAGCCAGGCAGGCTGCAAGATGGGCTGCAAGTTCTGTATGACGGGCCGGCAGGGATTCCACGGCAACCTGGAGCCCGCCCAAATCCTCAGCCAGTATTTTGCCATTGAGGAAGCGGGAGAACTCACCAATACCGTTTTTATGGGAATGGGTGAGCCGCTGGATAACTGGGTAACGGTGAAGCGCGTCATCGACATCCTCACCGCCCCCTGGGGACTGGCTTGGAGTCCCAAGCGCATTACCCTAAGCACCATCGGCGTACTGCCCAACCTCAAACGTTACCTGGACGAATCCAGGTGCCACCTGGCCGTGAGCCTGCACAACCCCTTCCCGGAGGAAAGGGAAGAGATGATGCCTGTACAGAAAGCGTGGTCCGTCACGGAGGTGGTAAGGCTGATCAAGCAATATGATTTCACCGGCCAGCGCCGCGTGAGTTTCGAATACACCATCTTCCACGGCTGGAACGACACTCCCCGGCACGCGGAAGAACTGGTGCGGCTGCTCAGGCACCTGGAATGCCGGGTGAACCTGATCCGTTTCCACCGTATCCCGGACTTTCCGTACGGCCCTGCACAGCAGAGAGAGATGGAAGCCTTCCGGGTTTTCCTTCAAGAAGGCGGCATCACCGCCACCATCCGTGCATCCCGCGGAGAAGACATCTTCGCCGCCTGCGGCCTACTGGCCGGTAAACACCAAGAAAAATGATGAAAAAGATCCTCCCCGCCCTGATGTTGCTGCTGTCCCTTACGGCAGCCGCCCAAAATCAAACCAGCAAGATTTCGGGACCTCCGTCCTCTACCTTCGGCCTGGACAAGAAGGACGAACAGGCCGTGGCAGCAATCCGTGCCCGTATGGCCGAAATCCGCAAGACGCGTCCTACAGTGGCCCTGGTGCTTTCCGGCGGCGGTGCCAAGGGGGCGGCCACCATCGGCGTACTCAAATACCTTGAGGAGGTGGACGTTCCCGTGGATATGGTGGTGGGGACTTCCATCGGCGGCCTGTTGGGCGGTATGTACGCCCTGGGCTATGAGGCCGACTACCTGGACTCCCTGATACGTAATATGAACTGGGACATGGCCCTGAGCGACAAGGTGGACCGGAAGTATATGCCTTATTCGCGCATCCGTAACAAGGAAAAGTACCTGCTGCAGTTTCCCTTCTATTATAAGGCCGACGATTACAAGAACTATCTGCAGGGCGATATGCCCTTCGCCCCCGGCCGCTCGCGCGAGCTGCGCCTGGGCGCCGGAACCGCGGACATGAACAATATGGCCCGCGAAAATCTGATGGGCAGCCTGCCCTCTGGCTTCGTCTTCGGCGAGAACGTGAACCATATCATCAGCTCCCGTACGGTGGGCTACAGCGACTCCACGGACTTCTTCAAATTCCCCATTCCCTTTGCCTGCGTGGCTACGGATATGGCTTCCGGGAAGGCCAAGATCTGGCACGCCGGTTCCGTGAACATGGCCCTGCGCTCCACCATGAGTATTCCGGGCCTCTTCGCCCCCGTGCGTACCAACGGGATGGTGCTGGTGGACGGCGCCCTGCGCAACAACTTCCCCGCCAACGTCGCGCGCAGGATGGGGGCCGATATCATCATCGGCGTAGACCTCAGCGGACGCTCCCTGCGCTCCGACGAAATCCTGAATCTGGGAGACCTCATGATGGCCAGCATGGACCTCTTCGACAACGACGCCTTCGACCTGAACCAGACCTTGCTGGACATCCACATTCATCCCAATGTGGAAGGCTATAACATGCTCAGCTTCAACCAGCCGGCGGTGGACACGCTGTACAGGCGTGGGTATGAGGCTGCCGTAGAAGCCGCTCCTCAGCTGCGTGCCCTCAAAAAGCGCCTTGGTAACGCCGGCCGCAAACTTCAAGCGAAACCGGCGGTTGACATCGGCCTTACGCCCGTGGCCATCAGCCAGATCCAGGTGGTGGGCGTGGATGCCGAAGATGCCAAATATATTCTCCAGACCATGAAAGTGAAGCCCGGCACCGTGGTCACCCGGGACAAGATTGAGGACGATATCGCCCGCATTTTCGGCAGGGGATCCTACGATTATATCAATTATGAGCTCCGGGGAAAGAAGGAACCTTACAGCCTGTTCATCTACTGCAAGCGGGGACCTATGCACAAGATTGGCTTCGGCGCCCGCGTGGACTCCGAAGACTACGTGTCCCTGCTGCTCAACGTGGGGCTCAACACCAACGCCATGCGCGGCCATTCGCTGGACATTACCGCGCGCCTGAGCACCCACCCGTTACTGGACCTGCTCTACTCCTATAACGGTCGCGCCTTCGCCACCTTTAACGCGCGTGCCAACATGACTTATCTGGAAAAGGCGTTCATGTTCCAGGATCACTCCTATTATAACGTGGCCTATATCATGAGCAACCAGGAGCTGTTTTTCTCCAATATGCACTGGTCTTTCTTCGATGTAAGGCTGGGGCTGCGCAACCAGATTCTCTGGCAGAGAAATCTCAGCTTTGCCCTGCAGCAGTCCACCAAGGTTTATCCCAGTGCTTTCATCGAAGGCCGCGTAGAAACACTGGACAACGGTTATTTCCCCACCAAAGGCATTTCGGCTGGCTTGCGGGGAGCCATCGTCTATACGGGCCTGGACCAGGACGCCTCCACCAAGTTCGCCGGTATCCTGGCGGCCGATATTACCGTCCCCTTCACCTGGAACCGCTTCACCCTTACGGTGCAGGGTAACGCCCGTATGGTATTCGCCACCAATCCTCCCATCCTGTTCTGCAACGTGGTTGGCGGCGATATGGTCGGCCGTTATCTGGACCAGCAGATTCCCTTTGTGGGAATGACCGGTGTAGCTGTCTGCTCCAATGACATTTTCCTGGGCAAGCTGGAGGCCCGTTACCGTCTGGGCACCCATCACTACGTATCTCTTCTGGGCAATGCGGGAGTGGACTTCGAAAAATTTTCCAACATAGGTAACGCCCGCCTGCTCACCGGTGTGGCGGCAGGTTATGCCTACAACTCCATTGCCGGCCCGCTGAAGGCCCAGATTGGCTGGTCCAACGTTACCCAGAAGGTGAGCTTCTACCTGTCGCTGGGTTATTATTTCTAGCCGATATGGACGCCTCCCGCTGCCTCTCGCGCCTGCAGAAACTGTGCTCCAAGGCCGAGTACTGTACGGCCGACATCCGCCGAAAGGCCCTCAAGGACATGGAGGGGGATGCCGACGCCGCAGAGAAAGTGGTGGCCTCCCTGGTGGAAGACCGCTATGTGGACGACGCCCGCTATGCATCGGCCTATGCCCGGGAGAAAGCCACCATCCAGGGCTGGGGTCCGGTAAAGATCCGTTTTCAGCTGCGCGGTAAGGGCATCGCCGACGCCGTCATTACGGAGGCGTTGCAGGAAATTGAACCGGTAAAGGCGGGGGACAAGCTGGAGCGCCTGCTCACCGCCAAGGCCCGCACGCTGAAGGGAGACCCGCAGTTCAGACTGAAACTGCTGAAGTTCGGCCTTACGCGCGGGTATGAATATGACGAAACAGAGGCTGTGGTTTCCAAAATAATTGCTACCTTTGCAGCCGCAAAATAAAGTGGTAAAGCGATCTGTCGCGGGAAACCGAGGAAAGTCCGCACAGGAAAGGGCACCCGTCTGTGGAAAGCACAGTAGGGAGTAATCTTTAGGCAACGTAACAGAAAAGGACCGCCGAAAGGTAAGGGTGAAAACGCGGGGTAAGAGCCCACGACGCCATGCGGCGACGTATGACGGGTATGTTGTCCGGGCCTGCAAGACCAAATATACCGGCAGATGAGGGCTGCCCGTCCGATGCCGGGGGGTAGGTTGCGAAGATAAATGACAGATTTAAAAACAGAAAGCGGCTTACGGCTTTACCACTTTTTCTTTATTGATTTTCGTTCATTTCTTCTTCCGTTGTACGGTCGATTTCTTCGTCGAAGCCTTTGAGGGCGGCGAAGGGCGCGAACTGCGCGGCCCGGTCCTGCATGGACATGGGCTTGTGCCGCCGGGATACGGGGTGCGGCAGGCCGATGATGTCGGCGTAGAGCTGTTCGGCCAGTTGTTCGTCGGTTCTCATGCTTTGTGTCCTCCTATCTGACTGTTTCTCTCCCGCGTGGTGGCGGCATCCTCGAAGTTCATCCCCTTGAGGATGGCGTTCTTGCCGAAGCGGCGGCGGATTTCCAGGATGGCCTCCTGCTGACGGCGCTCCTTGTCCAGGTCTACCGGAGCCTGGTCGAACAGACCCAGCTGCAGGCCGTCGGCCTTTTCCTCCGGCAGGATGTGGCTGGCTACCACGTAGATACGGCGAACCTGCAGGGTAGGGTCGATGATGCGCTGGAACAGCTCCATGGCTGCCTTGAGGATGATAGTGGTGGACGATGTGGCGCCGGGCAGGTTCACGCTGCCGTGCGCCGGTTTGGGGGTAGGACGGCCGTACCAGTCGGTTACCACAGCGCCATTGTAGTCCGCGGCGGGGCCGCTCTCATAGCCGATATGCAGCACAATCTGGTCCGTCACCAGCTTCTTCTCCACCAGGTCCAGCACCAGCAAGTCCGTCATTTCCCGCACGATGAGACCGGCTTCCTGGGCACTGTACGGCCGGGTGAGCACCTGTCCGCTGGAGAGGGAACTGGTCACAGGCCGATAGGATTTGATCTGCGACATGGTGCAGGGCTCCCAGCCCCAGGCGTGGTCAATCAGCAGCTCGGCATTCACGCCGAAGGCCTTGTACAGGCTCTCTTCGTCGGTGAGGGAACGGCGGGCCACATCCCCCAGCGTATACAGTCCCAGGGCCGCCAGGCGGTTCACGGTGCCCTTCCCAATGCGCCAGAAATCGGTGAGCGGCCGGTGCGCCCAGTATTTGCGCCGATAGCTCAATTCGTCCAGGGCCGCCACGCGCACGCCGTCCTTGTCGGGCTCCTGATGTTTGGCCTCTACGTCCATCGCCACCTTGCAGAGGTACAGGTTGGGGCCGATGCCCGCTGTGGCGGTGATGCCCGTCTCCCGCAGCACCTCCCGCACCAGGCGCATCGCCAGGTCGTGGGCAGAAGTCTTGTACATGCGCAGGTACTGCGTGGCGTCGATGAACACTTCGTCGATGCTGTACACGTGAATGTCCTCGGGGGCGATGAAGCGCAGGTAAATGCTGTAAATCTTGCTGCTTACCTCTATATAATACGCCATCCGGGGCGGGGCGATGATGAACTGCACGCCCGTCCCTTTCAGCTTCTGGTTCACCTCGAACAGGCGCGCGCGGCCGGGGATGCCGTAGGCCTTCAGGGATGGCGAAACGGCCAGGCAGATGGTCTTGTCGGTCCGGGAGGCATCAGCCACCACCAGGTTGGCCGTGAGGGGATCCAGCCCCCGCGACACACACTCGGCCGAAGCATAGAAGCTCTTCAGGTCTATGGCAATGTAGGTATTTTGCATTTTGATGGGTAAATGTAGCAATTATTCCGCAAAAAATGAGTACTTTTGAAAGTTAAACGGAAACAAAACAAATAACCCTATATTATGATCAAAGTAGACGTGAAAGGTTGCTCTACCTTTGTAGATGCCGCCAAGTATGAAACCTATGTAGCCAAGGCCCTGGACGCCTTCGACGTACTCAAGAACGAAACCGGCGCCGGCAATGACTTCCTGGGCTGGAAGAAACTTCCCCGCCAGATTACAGAACGCGAGCTGGAAGAGTATGAGGCCATCCGCGACAAGTGGATGAAGAAGGGAGTGGACCTGGTTATCGCCATCGGCATCGGCGGTTCCTATCTGGGCGCCAAGTGCGTGATGGAGGCCCTCAGTCACAACTTCGCCAAGCAGCTCAAGCGCAAGGACGCCCCCGAGGTAGTCTTCGCCGGCAACAACCTGTCCGAGGAATACCTGGCGGAACTGATGGACCTGGCAGCCGAACGCAACGTCGCATGCATCGTCATCTCCAAGAGCGGCACCACCACGGAGCCTGCCGTGGCCTTCCGCATTGTGAAGCAGTTCCTGGAAACCCACTACGGCAAGGTCGAAGCGGCCGACCGTATCGTGGCCATCACCGACGCCAAGAAGGGCGCCCTCAAGACCCTGGCCACCCAGGAGAACTACGTGAGCTTCGTGGTTCCCGACAACGTGGGCGGCCGTTTTTCCGTGCTCACCCCCGTGGGCCTGCTGCCTATCTGCGTGGCCGGCTTTGACGTCCGCGCCCTGGTAGCCGGTGCCCTGGACGCCGCCAAGGGTCTGGAGATCAAGAGCGAGAAGAACCCCGCCATCATCTATGCCGCCATGCGTAACCTCCTGCATACGGAATATGGCAAGAGCACGGAGATTCTGGTAAACTACAACCCCAAGCTCACCTACGTGGCCGAATGGTGGAAACAGCTCTACGGTGAATCCGAGGGCAAGGACGGCAAGGGTATCTTCCCCGCCAGCGTGAACAACACCGCCGACCTCCACTCCATGGGTCTGTTCATCCAGGAAGGCTCCCGCGTGATGTTCGAGACCGTCCTGCACGTGGAGAACGCCCAGCGCAGCGTGGTCATCGAGAGCGATCCCCAGAACCTGGACCAGCTCAACTTCCTGGCCGGCAAGCACGTAGAGCACTGCAACCATATGGCCGAACTGGGCACCGTCCTGGCCCACATCGACGGCGGCGTGCCCCAGATGAGCGTGAACTTCGAGAAGGTAGACGCCTTCAACCTGGGCGGCCTGCTGTACTTCTTTGAATTCGCCTGCGGCATCAGCGCCTACACCCTGGGCGTGAACCCCTTCAACCAGCCCGGTGTAGAGGCCTACAAGAAGAACATGTTCGCCCTGCTGGAGAAACCCGGCTACGAAGAAGCCACCAAGGCCATCAAGGCCCGGCTGTAACGCCGGCCTCCGAGATGAGAAAACTGCTGCTCATAGCGCTGATAGCCTGTATCACCTGCGCCTGCCAGGCGCAGGTGAAGCAGTATCGGCCCAAAGTGGTGAAGGAGTATCCGCACGACGTTGCGGCGTACACCCAGGGTCTGTTCTTCCACGACGGCATCCTGTATGAGACCACCGGCCAGTACGGGACCAGCACCATCCGCACCGTGGACCTGGCAACCGGCCAGCCCATCGTAGAGAAAAAACTGAACCGGAAGTACTTCGGGGAAGGTTCCGCCATCCTGAACGGAGACCTGTTCGTCCTCACCTGGACCAACAAGGTGGCCTTCCGCTACGATGCCAAGACCCTCAACTACAAGCAGACCCTCAGCTATCCCCGCGAAGGCTGGGGCCTCACCACCGACGGCAAGCGGCTCATCGCCAGCGACGGCACGTCCACCCTGTACTTCCTGGACGAAAACCTGAAGACGCAGGGCAAACTGCAGGTCACCTTGAACGGCAAGCCCCTGCGCAACCTGAACGAACTGGAATGGATTGACGGGAAGATCTGGGCCAACGTGTACCTCACAGACATGATCGTCATCATCGATCCCAAATCCGGCAAAGTGGAAGGCGCCCTGGACTGCACCGGCCTGCTGCCCAACTCCCTGTACACCAGCGCCACCGACGTCCTCAACGGCATTGCCCTGGACGCCTCCGGCCACATCTACCTCACCGGTAAAAACTGGCCTAGATTATATCAAATTGAATTAATTAATAATTAGGGGTGAATTTTTTCGATTGTTCGGAGCGAAGCGACCCAGGGGGTCTGGGGGATTAGGCCCCCAGTCAGTTAAGCAAGGAATAATCGAAGATTTTCTGAGATTAGACCCTCATAACTTGATACGGTTGATACCGTCGTAAGGAAAATGAAAAAGTTTTTTTGTGTGGCGGCGCTGTGCGTGCTGCCGTTCTGCGCGAGAGCGCAGGAGTGGGAGGCCGAACGTCTGGATTCGGCTGTGGTGTCGGCCTCCAGGGCCGGGGAACGAACTCCCGTTACATTTACCAGTGTGAGCAAAGACCAACTGTCCAAGGCGAACCCGATGAATTCGCTGCCGATGGCGTTGAACCTGCTGCCGTCGGTGGTCACTTACAACGAGGGCGGCACGGGGCTGGGAAATTCGGCCATGACTATCCGCGGGTCCAAGGGCAGCCAGATCAACGTGACGCTGAACGGCATCACGCTTAATGACGCCGAGAGCCAGGAGGTGTTCTGGGTGAACATCCCGGCACTTACCGCGTTGCTGTCGGGCGTGCAGGTGCAGCGGGGTCTGGGTACTACCGCCAACGGGGCCGGTGCGTTCGGGGCCAGCGTGAATATGAATACGGCCTTCGTGGGAGCATCTCCCACCGGGTCCGTGGAGTTGAGCGCGGGATCTTATGGCACCTTTATCGGCTCTTTTGCGGGCTCTACGGGCCTGATGAAGAAGGGATGGTACTTCAACGTGGCGGCCAATCTGGGCCGCACGGACGGCTACATCCGCAACGCCTTCGTGCGTTCTTCCTCTGTGTTCGCGGTTATCGGCAAACTCTCTGACGGGCGGTCGTTCCGTTTCACGTACCTGATGGGCACGCAGCGCAGCGGCATTACCTGGGACGGCATTTCCCTGGAGCAGTATGCCATAGACCGGCGGTACAACGGGGCAGGGGAGTACACGGACGATGAAGGAAACATCTGCTACTATCCCAACCAGACCGACAACTACACCCAGCATCACCTCCAGCTCAACGAGACCATTGCGCTGAACAGCCACATCACCTGGACCAATACTTTGAACTACACGCGCGGGGACGGGTATGACGAGTACTACAAGACTAACCGGAAAATTAAGAATTACGGTTTTCCGGCTACGACGGTCCCTGCCCGCTCCGACATGACTTACCGCAAGAAGATGAACAACGACTACTGGGTGTTCAACTCCAGCCTGCTGTACCGGTCACAGATGTTCGACGCGACTTTCGGCGTTAACTGGAGTAACTACCGCGCCAGCCACTGGGGGGAGGTTCTCTGGTTGAAGACTGTTGGAGATGTGACGTCCCCAGAATGGTACACCAACAAGGGCCTCAAGCGGGACCGGTCCATCTTCCTGCGGGGCGAATACCGCCCCTCTACCTTCCTCACAGCCTACGCAGACCTGCAGTACCGCCAGATCGGCTACCACTTCACGGGCGTGGACAGCGACTGGATTGAGTACGGACAGGCCGAAGAGGACCGCCTGGACTACCACGATATCTGGCGCTTCTTCAATCCCCGCGCGGGCGTGACGGCCGACTGGGGCCCGCACCGGGCCTATGCGTCCGTGGCGTTCGGCCACCGGGAGCCCAGCCGCTCCGACATCAAGGAGAACATCAAGGGCGACGGTCTGGAGATAAGGCCGGAGAAGATGCTGGACGTGGAGCTGGGGTATCAGTTTACCGCCGGGAACCTGGTGGCATCGGCCAACATCTACTGGATGGAATACTGGGATATGCTGCTGGAGACGGGCCGATTGTCCGACTCCGGCTATGCGCTCAAGGAGAATATGCCGCGCGCCTGGCGGCGGGGCCTGGAACTGGCGGCCACCTGGCAGCCGCGTCCCTGGGTGCGGGTAGACGCCAACGCCACCTTCTCCGTGAACCAGATTGCCGACTATACCTCCTACGTGCCCTATGACGACTACTCCGGGGCCACCTTCCCCGTACGGTACGGCCGCACCACCATGCTCATGTCGCCTTCCGTGATAGGGATGCTGCAAGGCACCTTCTTCCTCTGGAAAGGGGGCCGTGTGAACGCGAACGGGAAACTGGTGGGGAAGCAGTATCTGGACAATTCCATGCGGGAAGAATTGGCGGTTCCCGCGTACTTTATCGTGGGAACAAGCGTAAGTCAGACGTTTCGTTTTGGGGCTAGTAACTTAGATGTTACACTCTATATCAACAACCTCTTCAACCATCTCTATTATGCCGCTGGATGGCGCTGGGAGGCCTATTCCCCCCAGACCGGTCAGATTTCGCTGGGTTCCGGAGTATACCCGCAGGCCCCTATCAACGCCACTCTGAAGGTGCGTTATAGTTTTTAAAAAAATTTATTTAGCAAAGAAAAGTTAAAAAAATTTTGCAGATAAAAATACTTTATTTATCTTTGCCTTAGAAAAATTAAAGAACGCATCTTCTAACCAACTAATTAACCTTCTTCTTAAGGTAAGAATACACTACTAACTAACCAAAGTAGAGCTCGCAGTGATGCGAGCTCTATTTTGTTATTTGCTTCTAATTCACTACATTTGGGCTTGAAAGTGAAATCCTTATGACACCTAACTTCAGACAAAGGCTCTTCGAGATTATAGAGAACGGGAAAGAAGGGGACAAAGCATCGCAGGCCTACGACCTCTTGATGGTCGTGACCATCTTCGTCAGCATCATCCCGCTTATGTTCGTGGAAGAAACCTATCTCTTCCATATAATTGAACAGGTTACCGTTACTATCTTCATCCTGGACTATATCTGGAGATGGTCTACGGCCGACCTTAAATTGAAAAAAGGCGGCTGGTCTTTTTTGATTTATCCCTTTACGCCCTGGGCTATTGTTGACCTGGTGTCCATCCTGCCGGCGTTCACCATGATTTCCGAAGGTTTCAAACTCCTGAGGATAGCCCGCCTGCTAAAGATCCTGCGTCTTCTGAGAATTATCCGTTATGCCTCCCAGATCCAGGTGCTCATGCATGTGATTAAAAAGGAAAAGCGCGTGCTGCTAAGCGTGCTTGGCATTTCGGTGTTTTATGTATTCATTACGGCGCTTGTGATGTTCAACGCCGAGCCTCGCGTCAACCCTGTTACAGGCACACCTACATTTAAAACCTTCTTTGACGCTCTGTACTGGGCCACGGTTACTCTTACCACTGTGGGCTATGGAGATATGGTTCCCGTCACGGAACTGGGCCGGTTCGTGAGCATGATGTCATCCCTTTTCGGCGTAGCCATCATCGCCCTGCCGTCCGGTGTCATCACGGCCAGTTATCTGGACGAACTTCGCGCCATCAGAAAGGAGAATCAGAGACTCCAGGAACAGCAACAGAAAGAGTCTGAGCAGAACAATCAATAGTTATTTCAGCAGGTCCGGGCGGCGTTCGCGTGTACGCTGAACGGCTTGTTCGTCCTGCCACGCCTGAATGAGTTTGGGGTTGCCGCTGAGCAGGACGTCGGGCACTTTCCAGCCGTTGAATTCGGCCGGGCGCGTGTACACGGGCGGGGAAACCAGGCCGTCCTGGAAGGAATCGCTAAGGGCCGATGTTTCATCGGTGAGCACGCCGGGCACCAGGCGGATGATGCTGTCGGCCAGCAGGGCAGCGGGAATCTCACCGCCGCTCACCACGAAGTCTCCCACGGAAATCTCCCGCGTTACCAGGTGCTCCCGGATGCGCTCGTCAATGCCCTTGTAGTGGCCGCAAAGGAGGATGATGTTCTCCTTGAGGGACAGTTCGTTGGCGATGCCCTGGGTAAGGATCTCGCCGTCCGGGGCCAGGAAAATCACTTCGTCGTAGTGCCGCTGGGCCTTGAGGTCGTTGATGCAGTTGAATACGGGTTCCACCATCATCACCATGCCGGCGTCTCCGCCGTAGGAGTAGTCGTCCACGGTCTGGCGGCTGCCCAGGCCGTATTTGCGAAGGTCGTGCACGTGGATCTCTACCAGGCCTTTTTTCACGGCGCGGCCGGGGATGGAATAGCTAAGGGGGCTCTCCAGCAGTTCGGGGACAACGGTGATGATATCTATTCTTAGCATAGCGGAAACGATTGTGCTGCAAAAATAGCGTTTTTTCACGGAATAATTCTTATATTTGTGAGTTATTGTTAAACCTTATCTCTATTTGCACATGAGTGAAGAATTGAAGCCTGTAGTAACGGAAGAGACTGTACCCGAGACTGCAGATGTAGTGAAGGAAGAAGCCGTCAACCTGGCCGAGAAAACCCTGGCCGAACTCACGGCTATGTTCCAGGAACTGAAAGACAGTGAGGACAGCATGAAGCGGTCCAAGGAGGCCGAAGCCATCAAATCGGCCTTCTACAAGAAGCTTTCCAAGGAGAAAGCCGCTGCCGGCGAAGACGCCACAGTAGAAGAACCCGACGAAGATACACCCGCCGAGGAAGCCACCGTGCCGCTGCAGAGCGGTCCCGTGAGCCCCTTCGCCGCCATCGAGGCCGGTTTCAAGGCCCTGTATATGGATTACAAGAAAGCGCGGGCCGATTATAATAAGGAGCAGGATGCCTTGCGGGAAGAAAACCTGGCCAAGAAGCAGGCCATCATCGAGGAGCTCAAAGCCCTGGTGGAAGAGCCCGGCGAGATGAAGGACGCCTTCCCCAAGTTCCGTGACATCCAGAACCGCTGGCGGGACGTGGGTCCCGTGCCCCAGCAGAGCTTCCGGGATATCAACGACACGTATCAGCTCTATGTCACCAAGTTCTACGACCTGGTGGATATCAACCGCGAACTGCGGGACCTGGACTTCAAGAAGAACCTGGAAGCCAAGACCGCTTACTGCGAGCAGGCCGAAGCCCTGGCCCAGGAAGAGGACGTGGTAGAAGCCTTCAAGGAACTCCAGAAACTCCACGAGCAGTGGAAGGACCTGGGCCCCGTGGCCAAGGAATTCCGCGAGGAAATCTGGGAGCGTTTCCGCGCCGCCACTTCCGTCATCAACAAGCGCTACCAGGCCCATTTCGAGGAAATGAAGGCCCAGCAGCAGAAGAACCTGGAAGCCAAGGAGGCCCTGTGCGAGAAGGTGGAGGCCATCGCCAACAAGGAAATTACCTCCTCCAGCGAATGGAACGCCCTCTCCAAGGAAATTGAGGAAATCCAGGCCGAATGGCGCACCATCGGCTTTGCCACCCGCAAGGAAAACCAGAAGGTGTACGAGCGCTTCCGCGCCGCCTGCGACAAATTCTTCGAGCGTAAGCGCGCCAGCTTCTCGGAGTTCAAGGACAGCATGAACGAGAACCTGGCCAAGAAGATGGCCATCATCGAGGAAGCCGAAAAACTGAAGGACAGCACGGACTGGAAAGCCACCAGCGACCGCTTCATCGAACTGCAGAAGGAGTGGAAGGAGATTGGCGCCGTTCCGCGCAAGAAGAGCGAGCAGATATGGAAGCGTTTCCGCGCCGCCTGCGACGCTTTCTTCACGGCCCGCGACAACCGTCCCGACGGACAGGGCAGCCTGAGCACCAACCTGGCCGCTAAGAAGGCCCTCATCCAGGAAATCAACGCCTATGAGCCCAATCCTGAGACGGATGCCCAGGCCCAGAAGACCTTTGCCGAAAAATGGAACGCCATCGGCTTCGTGCCGTTCAAGGAAAAGGATGCCATCCAGGCCGCCTACAAGGAGGCCATGACCGCCAAGTTCCCCGGATTCGGCAGCCGTGGTCCCCGCAGGCCCGAACGTGGCGGCGCCTCGCGCGGCGAACGTCGGCCCATGACGGAAACCGACCGCCTCAAGGAGCAGTTCAATGCCCTGCAGCAGGAGATCCAGACCTTCGAGAACAACATCGGCTTCTTCGGCATGTCCAAGGGCGCCGAAAAGCTCAAGGCGCAGATGCAGGAGCGCATCGACGCCGCCAAGGTGAAGCTGGAAGAACTGAAGGCGCAGATCCGCGCTAAGGAAGCGGAGGAACAGGAGTAGGACTATGGACAAGAATTCGATTATCGGCTTTGTCCTGATTTTCCTCATCATGATGGGGTTCTTCGGGTATCAGAGCCGTCAGGTTAAGAAACAGCAGGCCTATCAGGCGCACCTGGATTCCATCGCCCAGGCCGAAGCCTATGCCCAGTGGCAGCAAGACAGCATCTGGCGGGCCAATAACCCGGAGGCCGCCGCGACCCTGGAAGAGGCTGTGGCTCCCTCGGAGGTTGCCACCGCCGTTCCGGAGGCACCGGTCTATTCCGACGCCGAACTGAACGCCGCCGCCCAGGCCGAGGCCCAGTATATTACACTGGCTAACGACAAACTGGAGGTTGTCTTTACCACCCGCGGCGCCCAGCCGTATTCGGTGATGGTGAAGGACTACCTCACTTATGGCAAGGAGCCCCTGTACATCCTGCAGGGGGGTAAGAGCGAACTGGGTTACGTGGTGTACGCCCCTACGGCCGTGGACACCCGTAAGTTTAATTTCCAGATTGTAGAGAATACGGACAGCACCGTGGTGATGCGCCTGCCTTTCGCCAGCGGCGGTTACATCGAGCAGAAGTACACCCTGCTGCAAGATTCCTATTCGGTGAACGAGACCGTTTCCTTCGTGGGAATGGGCCACCTCATTCCCCGCAACGTGGGAAGCATCGACGTAGACTTCGACGCCATCATCCCGCGCATGGAGAAGGGTTACAAGAACGAGACCCAGTACTCCCGCCTCAATTACTATTTCCCGGACGACAACAAGCCGGGTAACATTGGCAACGGCCGCAAGGGCTCCAAACGCTTCAACAACAATATCGAGTGGTTCGCCTTCCAGCAGCAGTTCTTCAGCGCCATCATGCGCGCCCCCAAGAACTTCAGCTACGGCGAATTCAGCATCGACTTCCTGCCCAAGGGCTCCGAGGACCTGATGCGCTGCAGCGCTGCCCTGCGGGCCGATATCACCCCGGGCGCAGACCGCATCGAGGTCCCCTTTGAATTCTACTTCGGCCCCAACAGCTATCGCGGCCTCAAGGCCTACGGACACTCCTATGAGAAAGTGATTCCGCTGGGCGGTAAGGTCATCGGCATATTCACCAAGTACGTGATTATCCCGCTGTTCGACTGGCTGCACAAGGGTATCGACAACTTCGGTATCATCATCCTCCTGATGACCATCTTCATCAAGATTGTGGTGCTGCCGTTCGCCTATAAGAGCTACTCCTCCAGCGCCAAGATGCAGGCCCTGAAGCCTTACATGGAGAAGATCAACGCCAAGTATCCCAAGCAGGAGGATGCCATGAAGAAGCAGCAGGAGACCATGGCCCTGTACAAGAAGGCCGGGGTGTCGCCTATGGGCGGTTGTCTACCGATGCTACTCCAGATGCCCATCCTGTGGGCTATGTTCCGCTTCTTCCCGGCTTCCATCGAGCTGCGTCAGCAGCCTTTCCTGTGGGCCGAGGACCTGAGCGCCTACGACGACATCATCCACTGGAACACCGCGATCCTGGGTATGGACCACATCTCGCTGTTCGCCCTGCTCATGGCTGTGTCCATGTTCTTCTATTCCAAGATCATGCAGCAGCAGACCACGGCCGGCAACGACCCCAACGCCAAGATGATGCAGGCCATGAGCCTGTACATGATGCCCATCATGATGTTCTTCATTTGTAACAACCTGTCTTCTGGTCTTAGCTACTACTACCTGCTCAGCAACCTCATCACTATGCTGGAAACCTGGATCATTCGCAAGTGGATTGTGAATCCCGACGACGTGATTGCCAAGGTAGAGGCCGCCGAGAAGGAGAACAAGCCTGCACCTAAGAGCAAGTGGCAGCAGCGTCTGGAAGAAGCCCAGCGCATGCAGCGCGAAATGGAAAAGAATAAGAAACGTAAATGATTCAGGAGCATTTACAGAGCATTCTCAAGAAACTGCCATCAGGGGTTACGCTGGTGGCAGTTTCCAAATTCCACCCCGTCTCCGCCATTCAGGAGGCCTATGTCGCCGGTCAGCGCGTGTTCGCTGAAAGCCGCCCGCAGGAACTGTCGGCCAAAGTACCCCTCCTCCCCAAGGACATTCAGTGGCACTTCATCGGCCATCTCCAGACCAACAAGCTCAAGATGGTCCTGCCCTTTGTTTCCCTGGTCCAGTCCGTAGATTCCCTCCACCTCCTGGAAGCCATCTCTGCCTGGGCCGTAGCCAACCAACGTACCGTAGACGTCCTCCTGGAACTCCACCTGGGCGCCGAAGAAACCAAACAAGGGTTCACCGAAGAAGAGATCTTGGAGATTGTCGGCGGGGAGAACCGTGTTCCCGGGGTGAGGATTCGGGGCCTGATGGGAATGGCAACCAATACGGAGGATGTGCGCATCATCGAGCAGGATTTTGCGCGGATAGAGGCGCTGTTCCATCGCATCCGGGCCATGGGTGTTCCGGATTTCGACCAACTGTCCATCGGGATGTCGGGGGACTGGCCCCTGGCTATCCGGCACGGGGCAACGATGGTGCGTATCGGTACGGTTATTTTTGGCCCCAGAGAATATTAGTATGTCTTTTGACCGTAAAGCAGTGGCCAGTGTCCCGCTCCGCGTGACGGGACCGGAAGCGATGTTGGAGACCATCCAGGAAATGGGCATCGTGCCGTTCTTCGAGAATGTCATTCCCGGCTATTCCATCGAGGAAATGACCCCTCCCCAGAACTGGTTCGACTCCCAGGAAGACCTTACGTACACGCCTTGGGACTGGAAGATTCCCTGCGTGCAAAGCGGGGACGTTGCCTATGGCAAGTTCCTCCTGGGTGGCAAGGCGGCCTTTGCTACCGTGGAGTGGTATCGCGAGCTGCGTAATTACCGGCAATCCCTTCCCAAGTATCGGCCCGACGCTGCCCAACAGCAGATTCTGGACTACCTGGCCGAAAACGGCAGCATCGGCATCAAGGAGGTGAGGGGACTGCTGGGCATCAAGAAAGGCCAGGCCGATGCCCTGATGACGCGCTTAATGATGCAATGCCGCGTGGTTACCGGCGACATCATCCGCGTGTTCCGCGGTCCTGACCTTCATTACAACGGTTGGCAAACTTCCTCCTTCTGTACCCCCGAGTCTCTGTTCGACAACGCCACGCCCTTCTTCGCCGGCTTCCCTGCCAGCGATCTTTCCCTAGACGTGGATCATTCTCCAGAGGAGTCTTACAACCTGATGGTAAAAAAAATCCGCAGCCTCGTTTCCAAAGCTACGGATGCTCAGATTGCCAAGCTGCTGGCCTAGTGGGCCATAATTGCTCCAACCAGACCCAGAATGGCGTAGAATTCGGGGAGAGCGGCGTAGATGAGGGTGTTGGTGAATACGTCGTGACCCTGGCTGACGCCCACGATGCCGTTGGCGCATACCTGGCCCTGTCGGATGCCGGAGAGCAGGCAGGCGAGGCCCACGGAGAGGCCGATGCCGAAGCAGAGGGCGCCGCTGATGGTTCCGCTGGTGTATTTACCCAGCATCAGGAAGAAGGCTACAAAGCCGTAGATACCCTGGGTAGCGGGCAGTGCAGAGAGCACCATGTAGCTACCGGAAGCCTCCGGTTTACGTTTGAGAGCACCTTCGGCCGCGTTGCCGGCGGTAGTTGTGCCGATGGAGGAGCCGATACCTGCCAGCGCAAGTACCAGACCCAGTCCCAGATAACCTAAAATTTGTTCCATAATTTGATGTATTTATTAGTTATTTCTTTAGCGGGTTATAATTGCGGCCTGCGGCTTCGTAGCCGGAATTCTTGAAGAATTCCAGGAAGTTCAGACGCAGCGGATGTACGAAGGCGCCCAGGGCGCACATGGCGATGTTCAGCGTGTGGCCGATGACCACCAGCAGCACGAAAGGAATCCAGAGGAGTGCGTTGGAGCCGTCACCCAGCACCATATTGCCCATCTCGTTGAAGGCCATGCCCAGCATTCCGCCGGCCAGACCCAGGGCATACAGACGCAGGTAGCTGAGTACGTCTCCCAGCAGGCCCGTGACTGTGTTGTAGGTGTCCCATAGACCCAGTCCCACATTGGCCAGCTTGTTGCGGTGGGGATCGTTGAATACAAAGATACCCAGGGCGCTCACAATGCCCAGCACAATGATGATCCATTTGGTGAGCTCGCTGTCCAGCACGCCGGTGAGGGCAAGTCCTCCCACGATGACGCCGCCCACGATGAGCAGCGTCCAGCCCAGCGTGCCCAGGGAGGCGGCCAGACCCTTGTTTCGCACCGCGAAGAAGGCCTTCACCAGCAGGGCCAGGCAGATGTGCACGATACCTACTATAATAGAGAGTACCATACCGCCGGCATAGCCGCCGATTTCGGCCGGAAGGAACAGGAAGCTCACGGGCTCGAATACCTTCCAGGTAGAGATGTCGATGGAGAAGAACGTGTGCAGGAAGAAGCCCACCACGATGGTACCCACACCCAGGGTAATCACCAGCGGGGCCAGGCTCTTGAAACTGTCAACTTTCTTCAGGAGGAGTCCTATCACCACCAGGATCATGCCGTAACCGGCATCTCCCATACACAGGGCGAAGAACAGCAGGAAGAATACGGAGATGAACGGGGTAGGGTCGAAGCCGTCGTAGGCCGGGCGGCCGTACATGTCTGTAAGGGGCTCGAACATCTGCACGTACTTGTTGTTGCTGAAGGTAATGGGCGGATTGTCTTCCGTTACCGCCTCTTCCTTCAGATAGAACACGCCGGTTTCTTCCAGGGCCGCGGTCACTTCTTCGTCTTTCTCCGTGGGGGCGTAGCCCACCAGGGTGACAATGGTGTCCTCGGCGGCCGGGACGGCGGCGGTTTCGGCCAGGTACAGGTCCAGCTGGGCCAGGGCTTCGGCCCTGTGCTGCTCCAGTTCACCGATGCGCTCCTTAGCGCTGGCTATGCGGGACAGAACCACCTGATAGTGTTTCTTCTTGTCCCGCAGCTCTTTCTTCTTCTCTTCCAGGTCTTCGGTGGGTGCCGGAACTTCTCCGGGCAGGTCGTCTTCCCCGAATACCACGAAGTGGAGGGTCTTCTTGCCGTTACGGATGACGAAGAGGGCATATTCATCCTTCCATTCCGGCTTGAAAGCCTTGCGGGGGAGGATGTGGAAGTGCAGGGGAGCGCCCGCCTCTTCCAGTTCTTTCACGGCGTCAAGGTCATATTGTCCCCAGATATTCAGGTTCTCGATGGTTTTCTCAAGGGCCTTGATTTCAACCTGGTCGTCGTTGTAACGCATGATCATGCCGCCGGAGAGACGGACGATGTCTCCGTCGATGAATTCCGGCTTGGTCCCTTCGGGGACCTGGATCTTCTGGAGGCCCTGGATGAGACCGTTGGTGAGGTCTACCTCGGACATCAGCTCCCGGGACTTGTCGTCCATGGGTTTGGAGCTGCGGGTAATGTCCACCAGGCCTATCTGCTGGAGTTGTTCCAGCAGGTCTTCCTGTCTCCCGCTAAGCAGGATGAAGGAATATTTGGTCATGGAAGCTATCATACCCGGGAGGCCTCCTCTTCCTCTGCGTGACGTTTCTTGACAATCTTGGAAGAAGCCTTGGACAGGTTGTCCTCGTCTTCCATATAGCGTTTGATCTTGCGGATGGCTTCCTGGTAACCGGGGATCTGCACTTTCTCGTACAGGTTCACCTTCTGGGTGGTCTTACGGCGGTTGTAGTCCAGGATGCGGGCCTTCTCCATATACACCTCGCTCTCGATGCCCAGGCGGCTCAGATCCTTGAGGATGGCCACGCCGTCGGCGAACCAGGCGGGCTTTACAAAGGCGTTGAACTCCTTGATGGCATAGTGGATCTCTCCCAGGGCGGGCGTCTTCACGCCGGCCACCTTCTTGGTGTACAGGTCTACGTCCACGATGGATATGAGCCCGGGTTCGAACTCGTTCCACAGCGCGGCCAGGTAGTCGTACCGCTTGAGGGCGTCGTCCAGTTCCGCAATCAAACGCTCACTGTCGGCCTTGGCCTTGCGTACCTCCAGCCGCAGCGCGCTCTCCTTGTTCTGTAGCGTAGGGAGAGCCCGCTGGCGAACCTTCAGCTGCTTGCCCAGTTCCGTCAGGGATGTTTTGTTGTATTGGAATTTAATGGCCATTATTTAGCCCAATATTTATCGATGAGTGCCTGTTTGATACCGGTTTCGGCCGGGGTGAAGTATTTGGCGAAGAGTTTCCAGGCGGTGTCCAGCATTTCCGTGATGGTGATGTTCACGTCAATGGCCAGGAGCTCGCGGGCATAGTCCTTGGCGTAGTCCAGGCAGCGGTGGTCGTAGTCGGAGAGGTCGAAGCCGTTCTCCAGCTTGGTCTTGGCGTTCTGGGCATCGGCGTACAGACGTACGGAGGCGTTCATCACCTGGGAGTGGTCCTCGCGGGTCTTCTTGCCCTGCACCAGCTGTTTCAGACGGGACAGGGAACGGAAGGGGTCGATGATTACCTTGCCGGTGTCGGAGTCGGCGCGCAGGAAGAGCTGGCCTTCGGTGATGTAACCGGTGTTGTCCGGGATGGCGTGGGTGATGTCACCGTCGTTCAGGGTGGTGACGGCGATGATGGTGATGGAGCCTTCTGTGGGCAGCTGCACGGCCTTTTCGTAGATCTTGGCCAGGTCACTGTACAGGGAGCCGGGCATGGAGTCCTTGGAAGGAATCTGGTCCATACGGTTGGACACGATGGACAGGGCGTCGGCATACAGGGTCATATCGGTGAGCAGCACCAGCACCTTTTCGTTCTTCTCCACGGCGAAGTATTCGGCGGCGGTGAGGGCCATATCGGGCACCAGCAGGCGCTCTACCGGGGGATTCTCGGTGGTATTGATGAAGCAGATGATCTTGTCCAGGGCGCCGGCCGCTTCGAAGGAATGCTTGAAGAAGAGGTAGTCGTCGTTGGACAGGCCCATGCCGCCCAGGATGATCTTGTCCACATCGGCGCGCAGGGCTACATCGGCCATCACCTGGTTGTACGGCTGGTCGGGGTCTGCGAAGAAGGGGATCTTCTGGCCGGAGACCAGCGTATTGTTGAGGTCGATGCCGGCGATGCCGGTAGGAATGAGCTCGGAGGGCTGCCGACGCTTGTAAGGGTTCACCGAAGGACCGCCGATCTGACGCTCCTCACCCTCGATTTCCGGACCGCCGTCGATGGGGTGGCCGTATGCGTCGAAGAATCGGCCCGAGAGCTGCTCGCTCACCTTGAGGGTGGGCGGCGTCCCCAGGAAGGTGACTTCGGCGTCGGTGGGGATGCCTTCCGTGCCGGAGAAAATCTGCAGGGTCACCAGTTCGCCCTTGGTGCGCACCACCTGGGCCAGGCGGCCGGCCACAACGGCCAGTTCATCGTTGCTCACCCCCTTGGCGCGCAGGGATACTGTGGCCTTGGTGATGCCTTCCAGTTTGGTATATACTCTTTGATAGGCTTGTATCATGGCTATGCAATCATTTTCTTAACAGACTCGTTGTAGGCCCAGAACTGCTCGCTCTCGTAGGCGCTGTAGTTCATCTGGCGCAGTTCGTTGATGAGATTCTTGAAGAACTCGCGGCATTTCTCGAAATCTTCGAAGTCGTAGTCCTTTTCGCAGATTTCCAGGACCAGGTCCAGCATAAAGCGCTGGCGCTCCAGCGGGCACAGGGCGTCGATGGTGTCGAAGGCGTCCTGCTGCAGGATCACGAAGTCCACCAGCTCGCTCTTCCAGAAGTTCACGTGGTAGCTCATGGGCACGCCGTCGTCTCCCAGGATGTTGATTTGCTCGCTGGCTTCCTTGCCGCGGCGGATGAGGTTCTTGGCCTGGAGCACTTTGTCAACCCAGCCTTTCTCCACGGTTTCGTCCAGGTATTCCTTGATTTCCGGATAGTCCAGGTATTTGGAGTAGGAATCCAGCGGGCCCACGGCGGGATAGCGCTTTTGGTCGGCGCGGTTCTGCTCCAGTGCGTAGAAGCAGCGGGCGGCCTTCTTGGTGGATTCCGTCACGGGCTCCTTGAGGTTACCGCCGGCAGGGGATACCGTGCCGATGAAGGTGACGGCGCCCGTCTGGCCGTTGTTCAGGACCACCATGCCCGCGCGGGCGTAGAAGTTGGAGATGATGGCCGAAAGGTCCACGGGGAAGGCGTCGGCGCCGGGAAGTTCCTCCATACGGTTACTCATCTCACGCAGTGCCTGGGCCCAGCGGGAGGTGGAGTCGGCCAGCAGGAGGCATTTGAGGCCCATGGCCCTGTAGTATTCGCAGATGGTCATGGCCGTGTACACGGATGCCTCACGGGCGGCCACCGGCATGTTGGAGGTGTTGCAGATGATGGTGGTACGCTCCATCAGGTGACGGCCGGTGTGGGGGTCGATGAGTTCCGGGAACTCCGTGAAGATTTCCACCACCTCGTTGGCACGTTCGCCGCAGGCGGCCATCACGATGACGTCGGCGTCTCCCTGCTTGGCAATGGCGTGCTGGAGCACGGTTTTGCCGCAGCCGAAAGGACCGGGGATGAAGCCCGTGCCGCCCTCGGCGATGGGGTTCATGGTATCTATCACGCGCACGCCCGTTTCCATAATGCGGTTGGGGCGGGGTTTCTCCTTGTAACCCTTCACGGCCACCTTCACGGGCCATTTCTGGACCATGGTCACCTTTACGTCCTCGCCTTCCTCGTTGGTGAGAACGGCAACCTCCTGGTCCACGGTGTATTCTCCGGCGCCGATGATGCTCTTAACCGTAAATTCACCCTGGAAGGAGAAGGGGACCATGATTTTGTGGGGCAGCCAGCCTTCCTTCACTTCTCCCAGCCAGTCGGCGGCCACCACTTTGTCGCCGGGCTGGGCGATGGGCGTGAACGCCCACTTCTTCTGGTGGTCCAGCGGGTCCGTGTATTCGCCGCGCTGGAGGAAGACCTCCGTCATGGTGGCCAGGTTGTTCTGCAGGCCGTCATAAACGCTGGACAGCAGGCCGGGGCCCAGCTGCACTTCCAGCATGCGGCCTTCGAACTCTACGCTGTCTCCGTTCTTGAGGCCGCGCGTAGACTCGAACACCTGCACGGAAGCGGTTTCTCCGTTCACTTTGATGACCTCTGCCATCATCTTTACCCCTTGCAGGTCGATGTAGCAGATTTCATTCTCGGCCACGGGCCCGTCCACCTTCACGGTGACCAGGTTGCTCACGATGCCCGTTACGATACCTTTCGTTTTCATATTATGCTTCAAATTTTACTCCTTTGTATGTGCCCTTTACTTCTTGAACCAGCTGGCGGAACAGTTCGCGGCCCTTCTGTTCGTCCAGGGCCAGCCAGCGGTTCACGATGTGCAGTTTGGCCACGTAGGCCAGCACGGCCGTGATGTCGAAGTAGTGGAAGGTTTCCAGGGCGTTCACCTTTTCCCAGACGATGTCGTCCAGTTCCTTTTCCCGGGAAAGCAGGTCTCCCAGGGTGAGGGCCGTTTCCACCTTGGCGTTTTCCTCGAATTCTCCGGTCTGGAAACGGAACAGGTCTATGTCCAGTTCCACGCCTTCCTGCTTCTTGTTGCCCAGGATGAGGTCCTGGCCTTCGGGACGTCCCAGCTCCCTGTTGAGGTAACGCACCTTGGCGTTGCGCAGGTTCAGGTCGAAGCGGAAGTATTCCCGGATGAAGCGGAGGGAGTGGGAAAGGGCTTCGGCATAGAAGTCCTCGTTCAGGGAATCGGGTTCGAATCCCTTGAGGAGGAAATCCAGCGTTTCGGTGTCCCTGTCGCCCAGATTCTCCTTGATTTCATCGATGACCTGCCCGAACCCCTGCCCTTCCTCGTACTTGAAGTCTGCGGTTACGTAGGGGAGACTGGAGATGATGTATTCGAAATTGCTCATTCCCCGAAGAGGATTTTCTTGGTGGCTGGACGCAGGTATTCGCCGATGAGGTTCTGGAAGGCTTCGTCTGTGAGGGAGATGAAGTAGCCGCCGTCCTTGGGGCCGATAACGAAGCCGCCGGCAATCTTCTTGGAGAACGTGGCCTCCACGCCCTTGCCGATGGTCTTGCCGAGTTCACCTTTCACAAAAGGCTCCAGGTTCTTCTGGAGTTTTTCCGGCAGCACCAGCGCAAGGTCGGCGCTTTCCTGGGTGCTGAAGCGCTGGGCCACGGCGGTGATGATTTCCTTGAGGTAGGCTTCTTCGGCCAGTGCGCCCTTGGCGGGCTCGGTGGCCTTGGCTACGATCAGGTTCTCAATGCTGGCGCGGGTGGCCTGGATGGCCTGGATGGAGGCCATCTTCACGTCTCCTTCCACCTTGATCTTGTGGTCCTGTGCGTCCTTCTGCGCTTTTTCGAGGATGGCTGCGGCCTCCTCCTGCGCTTTTTTCACAATTTCTTGGGCCTGTGCCTTGGCTTGTGCCAGAATGGCCTCGCCCTCTTCTTTTCCTTTCGAAAGACCCTCGTTGTACAACTGTTGGGTCAATTCCTGGAGTTTGTCCATATAGAATGTGTAATTAGTTATTCAGTGTTCTTACAAAGATAACAAAATATTGTTACAATTCCAATCCTTTATCGGCCGATGGAAGCCGCCACGATGGAAGCGACAGTACTGCGCAGGCGGCTGGCAGAGCCGTCGTTCACGGGATGCACGCGGTGCGCCAGGATGATGACGGCTGTGTTGGTGTCCGGATCCAGGATGACGGAGGTGCCGGTAAAGCCGGTGTGGCCGCGGAGATTCTGCACGGCGAAGATGTCGCCGCTGGTGTAGGGTTCGGGGTAGTAGCAGTCCCAACCCAGCGCACGGGCCACCTTGGGGTCGTTGGCCGGGGGTACCGCGAACATCCGGTCCACGGTGAGGGGACTCAGGATGCGGTGGCCGTTGTAAATGCCGCCGTTCAGCAGGGCGGCGCAGATGACCGCCAGGTCTTCCACGTTGGAGAACACGCCGGCGTTGCCGGAATTGCCGCCGTTGATGATACGGGCGATGGGGTCGTGCACAATGCCGCGGAGGACGCTGCCGTCGGGCTGTTTTCCCGTGGGTGCCGCCAGGGGCCGCAGGGCGTTATCCTGTCCCCAGGGGAAGTAACAGGTGTGTTTTAAGTGCAGTGCGTCAAATACATTTTTCTGGGCATAGTCGCACAGGCGTTCTCCGGTGATGGTTTCCAGGATGTGCTGCAGCGTGATGAAGTTGAGGCAGCTGTACAGGACGTCGGTGCCGGGTTTGAAGTTGCGCGGGATGCGGGTGGCGATCACCTTCATCAGGGAATCCGGCGTCAGGGGACCGAACTCTGCCAGGTAACCGTCCATGTCGTCCATGTAAGCGTCCAGGCCGGAGGCATGGGTAAGCAGGTCCTGGACCCGGATGGGCACCTTTTCGCCGGTTTTAGGGTCCACCCAGGGCTTGAACCCCGGGATATAGCGGGCCACGGAGTCCACCAGGCGGAGTTTGCCCCGTTCTATCAGCTGCATAATGGAAAGGGTGGTGCCCACGCACTTGGAGACGGAGGCCAGGTCGAACATCGTTTCCACGGTCATCGGCT
The DNA here is from genome assembly GCA_017509685.1 of Bacteroidales bacterium. Classification (GTDB taxonomy): domain Bacteria; phylum Bacteroidota; class Bacteroidia; order Bacteroidales; family UBA932; genus Cryptobacteroides. The sequence continues at coordinate 29,694 of JAFWPA010000061.1, read as the reverse complement.
CCTCTTCCGGGTAGATGGACTTGTTGCCGTACGCTTTCTCGAAAACCAGCGCGCCGTTGCGCACGACGCCCACTACGGCGCCGGGGACGTCCCCGTCCTGGATGGAGGCGTTCACGGTACTGTCAATGAGGGTCAGGTACTTGCCGTTCATTCCCTGACGCTCCGGGCTGCTTCTACGGATTTCGCTCTTTCTCTGCGGGATTGCGACGAAGGCGGCTGCCAGCAGCACGACAGCGGCCACAAAAGGTAGTGTTTTAAAAGACATATGTGGTGGCCATTCCAATAAACAAGTCACTTAGCTGCGGGTCGAAGCCCTTGCCGATATCCAGTGACAAGATGAAGTTGGTATTCATTTGCAGTTTGACCCCCATGCCGGCGGTGGCCATTACGGGGCGTTTTTCGCCCGTATACCACATAGCCGGGATACCGGGCTGCAGTTCTCCGGGCGTGGGTGTCAGTTTATACATCATTTCCTCTTCCCGGTAGGTCTTGGTAATGGAGAGCAGGTCCAGGAAGGGATTGAAAACGATTTCGAAGTACTGTTTGAACAGATTGAACTTGAACGGAATCACCCGCATTTCGAAATTGGCCCAGGCATAACCCGCCGCGGCCACGCGGTTAAGGCGTAGTCCGCGAATACTGTAGCGGCTGCCGAACCCGCAGTTCTCCTCGTACAGGTAGGAGATGGTGGCCAACTCGTTCAGGTTGTAGTAGGGGATTTCCCCCGCCAGAGTGTGCTGAAAGCCCAGGTGATAGGCGAAGATGAGCCACTTGGGGATGATGGAAACGAAATGTTTCCACTGGGCGGCCAGCTGCAGGTAACTGTATCGCCACTGCTTCAGGTCCCCGTTTCCCACCAGCATCAGTTCCCCGTACATTCCCTTGGAGGGGAACAGTTCCACGTCCCGGGTGTCGAAGGTGACGCCGCCCTTCAGTTCCAGGGAGGTACCGCCCTTGAACTCGTCTTCGTGGATGAGGTCTGTCTGGCGGTAGTACAGAAAGAGACTTTTCCCGGAATCGTAGTTCTTGAGGGAGAAGTCGTCCATCATCACGTGACGGAACACCAGGCCGCCCATCCAGTGCAGGTGACCGGTAATTTTTCCCTGCACGGCGCCGGCCACACGCAGCAGGCGGCGGCTGTTGGTGTACCAGGCCGTACGGGTATCCTTGTTCAGTTCCAGTTCGGGATGAAAGGGCGACGCAACGCCGTTGAATCCGTAAAAAATGTTCACCCGAGCGTCCCGGTACGTGGCCGATGCGCTGATGCGCAGGCCCGGAATCAGTGCCACGGATTCGAACATCCCATGAACGTACCAACTGCCCTTAGTGGCAAAGGCAGCTGAAATACTGGTGTGATGCAGAAAGTTGGGGTAGACGGTGCCGTCCCCGTAGTAGAAAAAGTCTGAGTACGCTCCCAGCAGCAGGCCAACGTCTGAATTATAGCTGATATTGGGCATGGGTGTGAATACCCAGCCGGTCTTGGGCTTCTCCTCCTGTGCTTGCGCCAGGAGGGAACAGACGGCCAGCAGGCCTGTGAGGGCGGCTCTTCTCATCCTTTATCCCAGGAATCCCAGCAGAATACCCGCCGCTACAGCGGAGCCAATCACGCCGGCCACGTTGGGAGCCATGGCGTGGGTGAGAAGGTGGTTGGAAGGATCGGCTTCCAGGCCCACGCCCTCGGATACGCGCGCGGCGTCGGGGACGGCGCTCACGCCGGCGTTGCCGATGAGCGGATTGATCTTCTTGCCTTCGGGCAGGAAGAGGTTCATGAACTTGACGAAGCTCACACCGAAGGTGGTGGCAATCACGAAGGATGCGAGGCCCAGTCCGAAGATGAGCACGCTGCGTCCGGTGAGGAAGACATCGGCCTGGGTGGAAGCGCCCACGGTGAGGCCGATGAGGGTGGTGACCACGTCGATGAGCGGACCGCCGGCGGTAGCGGCCAGACGCTTGGTGACGCCGCTCTCTTTCAGGAGGTTACCGAAGAAGAGCATGCCGAGCAGGGGCAGGCCGGACGGCACGATGAACGCCGTGCAGATGAAGCCCACGATGGGGAAGATGATCTTCTCCCGCTGGCTCACCACGCGGGGTTTGTTCATGCGGATGAGGCGTTCCTTCTTGGTGGTCAGGAGCAGCATGATGGGCTTCTGGATCACCGGCACCAGGGCCATATAGGAGTAGGCCGATACCGCAATGGCACCCATCAGTTCGGGGGCCAGCTTGGAGCTGAGGAAGATAGCGGTGGGGCCGTCGGCGCCGCCGATGATGCCGATAGCACCGGCTTCATTGGGAGCGAAACCCAGCGCCAGGGCCAGCAGATAAGCGCCGAAGATACCCAGCTGGGCCGCCGCGCCGATGAGGATGAGGCGGGGCTGGGAGATGAGGGCGCTGAAGTCCGTCATGGCACCGATGCCCAGGAAGATGAGCGGGGGATACCAGCCGTTGCGCACGCCGTGGTACAGGATATTCAGCACCGAGTTCTCCTCGTAGATGCCAATCTTGAGGCCCAGGCCTGTGGCCGGGTCAAAGAACAGCGGGATGTTGCCCACGATGATGCCGAAGCCGATAGGCACCAGCAGCAGGGGCTCCCACTTCTTCACGATACCCAGCGTAATGAACACTAACCCGATGAGGATCATCACCAGGTGCTGCCAGGTGCAGTTGGCGAATCCCGTGAATTGCCAGAACTGCTGCAGGCTGTCGATAACGGTTTCCATTAGCCGATGGTTACGATGTCTGCGCCTTCCAGTACGGAATCACCCTTGTTGGCGTGGATGCCGGTAACGGTACCGTCGCATTCGGCCAGGATGTCGTTTTCCATCTTCATCGCCTCGATTACGGCTACTTTCTGGCCCCGCTTGACGGCCTGGCCTTCCTTTACGTCGATGGAAATGATGATGCCCGGCAGGGGGCTCTTGATGGTGGTGCCGGCGCCGGCGGCTTTGGGGGCTGCGGCGGGTGCTGCGGCCGGCTGAGCCGCTGCGGGAGCAGCAGCGGGTTGTACGGGTGCGGCGACGGGAGCGTTCTCCAGCTCTACCTGATAGTCGGCGCCGTTCACGTTCACCGTGAGCATCTTGCCATCGGCTTCTCCGATGACCACAGCGTAATCCTTGCCGTTAATCTTGAACTTATATTCTTTCATGGCGATAAATGTTATCTGGGTAATTTTCTGAAATTCAATGCTTTGTTATTCCACGCAGATTCTTTTCTTGCGATGGTGACGATACCGGGCTCTACGTCGTGCACGTTGTCGTTCAGGTAGAGGTGCACGGCGGTGGCGATGGCGGCGTAGGTGTCTCCTCCGTTTTCCATGTCCAGCGCCAGGGCGATGGCGGCAGCCACTTCGGCGGATTCGCCGGACGCAGCGGTGCGCTTCTTCTTGGGCTTAGGGGCGCGTTTGAACTTGCCGGAGAAGATGTTGCCGGAGAGGTTGTACACGAAGTACAGCACGATGAGGGCGCTGAACACTACCGTCACGCTGATGAGGGTGAGCGTCCAGCCGTGGGGGTCGGTCTGGGCCATCCTGTCCCCGCCGGCGGTCAGAAGTAGGCTATAAAGGAAGGTTGTCATGTTTCTTGGCGGGTATTTCCTCACGTTTGCCGGCTAACTGCTCCAGGGCGCGGATGACGCGGAAGCGGGTGTTGCGCGGCTCGATGACGTCGTCGATATAGCCCTTCTGGGCGGCCTGGTAAGGGTTGGAGAACAAGTCTGTGTACTCCTTTTTCTTTTCTTCGAAAATCTCCTTGGCATGTTCGGGATCGGCCTTGATGTCCTTGGCGTAGAGAACGTTAACGGCGCCGTCGGCTCCCATCACGGCAATCTCTGCGCTGGGCCAGGCATAGTTGATGTCTCCGCGCAGCTGCTTGCAGCTCATTACGATGTGGGCGCCGCCGTAGCCCTTGCGCAGGGTGACGGTGACCTTGGGGACGGTGGCTTCACCGTAGGCGTACAGCAGTTTGGCGCCGTTGGTGATGATGGCGCCGTATTCCTGCTGCGTGCCGGGAAGGAAGCCCGGAACGTCTACCAGCGTGACCAGCGGAATGTTGAAGGCGTCGCAGAAGCGCACGAAGCGGGCGGCCTTGCGGCTGGCGTTGATGTCCAGCACACCGGCCAACTCGGACGGCTGGTTGGCCACGATACCCACGCTGCGGCCGTTCATATGGGCGAAGCCCACGATGATGTTCTTGGCAAACTGCTTGTGCACCTCCAGGAACTTGCCGTCGTCCACGATGCTGCCAATCACGGCGTACATGTTGTATGCCTTGTTGGGATTGTCGGGGACAATGCTGTTGAGGGCGTCGTCCACGCGGTTCACGGGGTCCGAAGTCTCCACCAGGGGAGCGGTCTCCAGGTTGTTCTGGGGAAGGAATGCCAGCAGGGCCTTGATGCCTTCCAGAGTCTCCTCCTCAGTGTCGCAGGCAAAGTGGCACACGCCGCTCTTACTGGCGTGCACGCTGGCGCCGCCCAGTTCTTCCTGGCTCACTTCCTCTCCGGTGACGCTCTTCACCACGGCGGGGCCGGTGAGGAACATGTAGGAGGTATTCTTCACCATGAACGTGAAGTCCGTGAGGGCGGGGGAATACACCGCACCGCCGGCGCAGGGACCCATGATGGCGCTGATCTGCGGAACCACGCCGCTGCCCAGGATGTTGCGCTCGAAGATTTCGGCGTAACCGGCCAGGGCGTCGATGCCTTCCTGGATGCGTGCGCCGCCGCTGTCGTTGAGGCCGATGCAGGGAGCACCGTTCCTGCGCGCCATGTCCATCACCTTGCAGATTTTCTCGCTCATGGTCTTGGACAGGGAGCCGCCGCTCACGGTGAAATCCTGGGCGTACACGTACACCTGGCGGCCGCCGATGGTGCCGCAACCGGTGACTACGCCGTCTCCGTCGGGGTGGGAAGCATCCATCCCGAAGTTGGTGCAGCGGTGCTGCACAAACATGTCGTATTCTTCAAAGCTGCCGGGATCCAGCAGCAGTTCCAGGCGCTCACGGGCCGTTTTCTTGCCTTTGGCGTGCTGGGCTTCGATGCGTTTTTCTCCGCCGCCCAGACGGGCTTTCGCCCGGCGCTGAACCAATTTTTCAATGTGATCCGATTGGATACTCATATCGTTTATCTAAATAGTTTGTCTACGTCTTTCACTGCGTCGGGCAGGGCGAAAACCGCTACCCGGTCATAGGGTTCTATCTGGGTATGACCCACGGCGATGAAGCTGTCTCCGCCGCGGATGATGCCGCCCACCAGGGCGTTGGCGGGGAAGTCGATGTCCTTGAGGATGGCCTTGGTAATCTTGGAGCCGGGGGCCGCCGTGTATTCCAGGACCTCGGCGTCCGTTCCGCTCATATAGCGCACGGAACGCACTTTGTCGCTGAGGGTGAACTTGTAGATGCGGCTTGCGGTGATCAGTTTCTTGTTCACCACGCTGTCCACGCCCATTTCCTCGGCCAGGCGCACGTATTCCAGGTTCTCCACCTGTGCAATCACGCGCGGGACGCCCAGTTTCTTGGCCACCACGCAGGTGAGGATGTTGGTTTCGTCGTGGCCGGTGACGGCCAGCACGGCCTGGTAGCCGGAGATGTCCTCTTCCTGGAGGAAGTCGGTATCCCGGACGTCGCCGTTCACCACGCTCACTTCGTCGGGCAGGGTTTCCGACAGTTTGCGGCACTTCTGGGCGTTAATCTCGATGATCTTGATGTCGTCCAGCTTCTGTTCGGCCAGGCGGGTGACCACCATCTGGCCAATCTCACTGCCGCCCATGATGAGTACCTTCTTCACTTCCAGCTTGTCCCGGCCCAGGAATTTCATCAGGGCGGGCAGGGCGTCGCGGAGGGCGATGATGTACAGGTAGTCGTAGGCCTTGAAGGTAGTGTCGAAGGAAGGGATGATGGTTCTGCCGCCCCGGGATATGGCTACAATGCGGAATTCGGCCTCCGGGTGCTTGTCTTTTACGGAATGGGCGAAGGTCTTCACGTCCATGTCCAGCAGGGGGGAGTCGTCGTCCAGCTTGAAGACGGCCATCTGCAGTTTGCCGCGGGCGAAGTCCATGGAATCGGTGGCGGCGCTGTGACGCAGCATCTCCAGGATTTCGTCGCTGGCGCCCTTTTCCGGGAAGAACATCATGTCCAGTCCCATATCCTTGAACAGGAGCTTGTTCTCCGGGGCCAGGTAGGCTTCGTCGTCGATGCGCGCAATCACGCGCTTGGTGCCCAGTTTCTTGGCCAGCAGGGCGCTCACGATGTTCACGCTCTGGTGCATGGTGGGATTGACGGCGATGAAAAGGTCTGCATCGGCGCAACCTGCCTCCGTGAGCAGATTGATTTTGGACGGCGGCCCCTGGATGGTGGCAACGTCGGCCGTGGACATTAGGGCCCGGATGCGCTCGGGGTCGTTGTCGATGACGGTAATCTCACCGCCCTCGCTGCTGAGCATCTTGGCCAGATGGGAGCCCACTTGTCCTGCGCCTTCGATGATAATCTTCATAGTGCCTATTACCTATAAGTATAAGTATGCAAATATACTACTTTTTTCCGAACAATCCTCGCGGCACAATCCAGCCATTGAAGAGGCCTTCGGGCTGCTGCGGATTCTGAGGGATCTCTCCAGGCCGCCGCAGTTTCCGGTATTCCGCGTGCGCCTGCACCACCGCCTGGTAGAAGTTGTAGCGTTTGGTTGTCATGTACACCATGGCCGACAGTCCGTCCAGGCACATTCGTGTGAAAATACGCCTCCTGGCCTTGCGCCGGGCCTCCTTTTCCGGGAGTCCCTGCGCCGCGAAGGTGCCGGGGAGGTTGTTCTCCAGGAGGAGGAGGTTGTTGCGGAAGTTGAGCCGCAGCTTGAAGGGGGACTCGTTTGGGAGGGTGCCGCCGCCGATGTGCCAGACGTACGACTGCGGGACCAGAGTCACTTTCCAGCCGCGCAGCTGCATGCGCCAGCATAGGTCGATTTCCTCCATATGGGCGAAGAAACGCTCGTCCAGGCCGCCCAGTTCCTTCCACAGGCTGGCGCGTACCAGCAAGCAGGCGCCGCTGCACCACAAGACGTTAGCCGGCGAATCATACTGACCGTGGTCTTTTTCCACTTTCTGCAGGATGCGGCCGCGGCAGAAGGGGTAGCCGTACCGGTCCAGGAGGCCGCCCGCCGCGCCGGCGTATTCAAAGGTGTCCCGCTGGGCGTAGGAGAGGAGCTTGGGGCCGCAGGCGCCGCAATCGGGATGGGCTTCCATCCACTCGACGAGCGGCTTCAACCAGCCGTCCGGGACTTCGATGTCACTGTTGATGAGGACGAAATAATCGGCCTCTATACGTGCCAGTGCCCTGTTGTAGCCGCCCGTGAACCCGTAGTTTTTATCCAGGAGGATAAGCGGCACTTCCGGGAAACGCTCCTGCATCAGCGCCACGGAGCCGTCCTGGCTGGCGTTGTCGGCCACCACCACCTGTGCGTCCAGCCCTTTGCAGGAAGCGATGAGCCCCGGCAGGAACCGCTGCAGGTAGTCGGCGGTATTGTAATTCAATATGACAACGGCGGTCTTAGGCACTGAAATCTACGTTTTTAAAGGCCAGGGTAGGGACCAGCTTGGACTGGCAGGGACGGGCGTCCTGCGCGGCGGCCACCAGGTTGTTCCACAGGGTGAGGAAGTCGCCGGTGATGAGCATTTCGCGCACGGGATGCACTTTCTTTCCATCCTTGATGAGGAAGCCCTCCACGCCGTAGGAGAAATTGCCGGTGGCGGGGTTGGAGTTGCCGCCGTTGAAGCCGGTGACCAGGATGCCGTCCTTTACTTTCTGTAACACATCTTCCTGAGTTGAGCAGCCGCCCGTGGGCAGCACCTTGGCGCGGGTAATGTCCTCTATGGTGGGCTCCAGGCCCATCTTGGCGCTCATATAGGTGTTCAGGAAATAGGTCTTCACCACGCCCTTCTCTATCACGGGCATTTCCCGGGTGGCTACGCCTTCGCTGTCAAAGAGTCGGCAGCCGGTGTCGCCTTGGGTGAGGGGGGCGTCCAGGATGGTGAGGGACTCCGGGAACAACTTTTTACCCAGACTGTCCACCAGGAAGGAATTCTTCTGTTGCAGGCTGTATCCACCCAGCGCATTGAGCACCGGGGTAAGCAGTTTGGCGGCGCATTCGTTGTCTACGATCAGGGTATATTTGCCACTGGGAACGCCCTGTGGGCCAATCTGTTCCTTCGCCCGCCGGAACGCTTTCTCGGCACATCCCTTCAGTTTCAGGTCCTTCAAGCGGGGCGTGGCGTCCCACCAGTAACTGGACAGGTGGTTGCCTTCTGCGTCCTCTACGGTGGATTCGTAACCTATCTCGAAAGACGTTTCCGTGTGCCGCGCATACAGTCCCTGGGAGTCCAGGGTAAGGGAATCGAAGACAGAGTCCGAATATTCGCCTTCTTCGGCGATGAGGCCGGGCTGGGGCCAGGCCGTGGATTGCAGGGCCATTTCGCGGCGCTGTTCGGCGGTGAGGTCATCGTAGGCCGGGTCGTAGAGGTCCAGTTCGCGGCCGGTGACGGCGTTTTTCACCAGGCGTTCGGGGGCGGGGAGGGCGCGGTAGGAATCGGCCTCCAGCATACGTACGGTGCCTATGGCGTCCCGGATGAATTCTTCCAGGCCCTTCTGTTCCAGGCGGTTGCTGGAGAAGGTGCCGAACCGTCCGTCCACCAGCAGCTGGATCTGCAGGCTGCGGTCCAGGGCATGGGCGGTCTTGTCCACCTGCCCGTTCAGCAGCCCTATCAGGTTCATCAGGGTCTTGGAAAGGGTAATGCGCACGCCCTGTGCGCCCTGCTCCTGCGCATAGGCCAGGCAATGCTGGGCCAGGGCTATTTCCTGCTGTGTCAACAATGCGTTCATCTATTCTCCTCCAACCGTTAAATGCCCGATGAGTACCGTGGGAATGCCGCAGGAAACGGGCACGGACTGTTCTTTGCCGCAGGTCCAGGCGCCGGGGTCGATGGCCAGGTCGTCGGCCACTCCCTGCATGTCGGCCAGGGCGGCGGGGCCGTTGCCGATGATGTTGATGTCTTTGACGGGCATGGTGAGGCGGCCGTTCTCGATGAGGAAGCCGGCCTTCACATAGAAGGTGAAGTCGCCTTCGCCAATCTGGACCTGTCCGTTGGAGAATTCGTCCACGTAGATGCCTTTGCCTACGCTGGCGATGAGGTCCTGCGCCTTGGCGGTGCCGCTTTCCATATAAGTGGCGCGCATACGGGGAAGGGGGGCGTAGCGGAAGCTCTCCCGCCGGCCGTTGCCCGTAGGCCGCACGCCGTAATGGACGGCCGATATGCGGTCGTGCAGGTACGACGTAAGGACGCCGTCCTCTACCATATAAGTCTTCTGCCCGGGGATGCCTTCGTCGTCGAAGTTGAGGGCGCCGCGGTTGCCGGCCAGGGTGCCGTCGTCGATGATCTGGATGCCTTTTGGGCATATCTGTTTGCCCATCTTGTCGGCGAAGATGGAGGTGCCCTTGCGGTTGAAATCGGCCTCGAAGGCGTGGCCCATGGCCTCGTGCAGGAGGATACCGGAAGCGCCGGCGCCCATCACCACGGGCATCTGCCCGCCTTTGGGCCGGCGGGCGGCGAAGCGTTCGTCGATTCCTTTTACCACGTCGGCGGCCATCTCCTGAATTAGGGCGTCGCTCAGCATTTCGGCGCCGCAGCGGAAACTGCGGGACGTGCTCTTGTTCTCGGTCTGGGTTCCCTGCTGGAAGACCACGGACACAGACACGCTGCCCATGGGGCGGGTGTCCCACTTGAGCTCCTTGCTGCTGTTGTACATGAGGATGTCGCTCACCTGGAAAGCCAGGTTCACAATCACCTTCACAATGCGCGTGTCACGGCGCTGGATGTCGGCCTCCAGCTTTTGCAGGAAGGGGAGGAAGCTGCTCATGGGCACGCCTCTCCACGGCTGGGCCAGGGGATAGCGGTCCGCGGCGGGATTCGGTTCTCCGCGGATGGGGTTACGCGTCCCGTAAGGGCTCACGTCCACAGGGGCCGATGCTATCTGCGCAGCGGCGCGGGCACAGGCCGTCATATCGGCCGGCGATGTGCTCTCGGAGTATGCGAACCCCGTCTTTTCTCCGGCGAGGACACGGATGCCCACCCCGAAGTCTACGTGGTTGCCGCCCGACGTGACGGCACCGTCCCGCAGCAGCAGGCTGCCGTAGGTGGTATTCTCAAAAAAGAGGTCGCAGTAGCTGCCGCCACTGCGAAGTCCTTCCTGCGTGAGACTGTCCAGCAGATTTTCATCTACCTGGAACAGGTTGAAGTAGTATGCTTTACTGCAAATCATTCTGCACTTGGTCGCTTTGGTACGGTACTCCGTCGTGTGCTAAGGGGGCCTTGGCTATTTCCTTGGCAATGAACTCCGTTACGTTTTCTATGGGCGTCTGCGGCTGCAGGTTGTCTGTGACCATGCCGCGGACAATGTTGTACTTGGCCATGTCCCGGATCACCAGACCCTTCTTGGAGCCTTCTGCGATGACCTCGAAGGGCGGGTTGGAATTGTCGGCCAGGATCCATTTGTCGCAGGTTTGCATATACTGGTGGAAGAGGTAGTTGAGGCCCATGTAGTAGCGGCGCCGGATGGTCTCTTCCGGGATGTCGTGGCCACCGGCCTGCACCCGCTTGGCTACGCGTTCGATGGCAATCTCCGGCTGGCTCAGCCAGAAATACAGCACCGTGACGTAGTACCCTTTCTCCTGCGCGTTGCGGGTCATCTTGAGCAGCGCCCGCGTAGCCAGGGTGGTTTCTATGCAAAAGTCTTCCCGCCGGTCGAAGAGGTAATTGACCTTGCGCAGCATCAGGCGGCTGGCCGTGATGTATGCGCTCTCCGGTGCAAAAGGCGACAGATGCTTGGCGAATTCGTCGGAGTTTACGAATTCGCTGCAGTCCAGCAGCTCCGGGAGCACGCTGTAAGAAGCGGTTGTCTTCCCGGAGCCGTTAGGACCAGATATGATGTATAATCTCGGCACTAGGAGGCCGTGGCTTCGTTAATCTTTTTCATCATGCCGAACATGATAGCGCCGGCGATGACGCAGAGAGCCATCAGGATAGCCCAGTTGGCCCAGAGGGGAACGTTGTTCCACAGGAGGCCGGGGATGGAGCTGAGATAGTTGCCGATGGCGGTGGAGGCGAACCACAGACCCATCATCAGGCCCTTGTACTTGGGCGGGGCCACCTTGGTGACGAAGGAGATGCCCATGGGGCTGAGCAGCAGCTCGGCGAAGGTGAGGACCAGATAGGTGCTGATGAGGTACATGGGAACCACGGGATCCGGGGAGACGGTGCCCTGCAGCTGTGCCGGTGAAGGCTGGCCCAGGGAACCGAATACCATAATCAGATAACCCAGTGCGGCTACGAACATACCCAGGCCGATTTTGACAGGGGCGGAAGGCTCCTTGCCCTTATTGGCCAGGGCGCTGAAGATGGCCATGGAGATGGGCGTGAGGAACACCACGTAGAAGGGGTTGAACTGCTGGAACAGCTGGGGTTCGATGGCCAGCGGATCGGGCATGCCGGAATAGATCCAGTAGGCGCCACCCCACAGGACGGCGGTGATAAATCCGGCAATGAGTTTGCCCTTCTTGGTCTCGGACTGGAAGATGGCGAACAGGGTGTAGATGCTCACGGCGATGAGGGCCAGGATCCAGATATTGAATCCCATACGCACGGCGCCGGTGGCATACGGCAGGGTGTAGTCACGGGCGAACCAGGTGAGGGACTGACCGTTCTGGTGGAAAGCCATCCAGAAGAAGATGACCACGGCGAACACCATGATGAGGGCGGTGATGCGGTCCTTGGTCTGCTTGGGGGTGAGTTCCTGCACGGGGGCGTTGGTGGCGGCGGCCTGCTTGGCATTCACATCGGCGTGCTTGAACCAGCTGCGGCAGAAGAAGTAGATGAGAATGGAAACGATGAGGGACACGCATGCCACGGCAAAGCCCATGTTATAGGACGACGACAGGTGCTCGATGTAGTAAGTGCTGAAGGCGGCGGGGTCCATGGCGGCCACGGAGGCGTCGGGCATCATGGCCTGGAGCTCGCTCAGGCGGGCGGCGTTGTCGGCGGTGATGGTGCCGTTCAGGGTCTGGTGCGCCAGGGCGGGGATGGCGGCCTTGTAGATGAGGCCGGCTTTGCCCAGGAAGCTGTTGGTGATGGCGGTTGCGGCAGACGGGGCGAACATGGCGCCGATGTTGATGGCCATGTAGAACAGGCTGAAGGCGCCGTCACGCTTGGCCGAATACTTGGGATCGTCGTACAGGTTGCCCACCAGGACCTGGAGGTTGCCCTTGAACAAGCCCGTACCCACGGAAATCATGAGCAGGGCGCCCAGCATGAGCACGATGCCCATGGTGTTGGCCCCCGTAGGGATGGAGAGGGCCAGGTAACCGGCGAACATCACGCAGATACCGGTTACGACGCACTTGCCGTATCCGATCTTGTCGGCCAGGATACCGCCCACGACGGGCATAAAATAAACCAGGGCCAGGAAAATGGAGTACACCTGGCTGGATACAGCCTGGTCCCAGCCAAACTTGGCCTGGAGGAACAGCATGAAGATGGCCAGCATGGTGTAGTAGCCGAAGCGCTCACCGGTATTGGCCAAAGCGAGGGCGAAGAGCCCTTTAGGTTGTCCTTTGAACATATATTATTACTTTATTTGACAGGAATATTGGCTAATACGGCTTTGAGGTACTCCCAGGTGCGGGCGACTGCGGCGATGTTCACCTTTTCGTCGGGGCTGTGGGGATACTTGATGGTGGGGCCGATAGAGACCATCTCCCAGTTGGGATACTTGGCACCCATGATGGCGCATTCCAGGCCGCCGTGGGTGGCCATGATCTTCATGGGCTTGCCATAGACTTTCTGGAACTGTTCCATCATTACCTTGTTGGCGGGGGTGTCCAACTTGGGCGTCCAGCCGGAGTAACCGCCCTTGAAGGCCACTTGGTCTGCTCCGGCCAGTTCGAAGACGCAGCGGACGCGCTGGGCCAGGGCGGCCTTGGCGGTGTCCACGGCGCTGCGCATGAGGCTGCTGATGGTGATCTTGCCTTTTTCCGTTCGCACGATAGCCATGTTGATGGAGGTCTCCGTGAGGCCTTCCATGGTGCGGCTCATGCGGATGACGCCGGACGGGCACACCAGCATGGCCTTGACGGCGCGCAGCATCACGCTGTTCTGGATGAACTTGGCTGCGGCGGGCACCTTGTCAATATAGAGGGCGGCGGAAGGGTCGGACTCGGCGAATTCGGCCTTGATTTCGGCGAAAGCGTTCTCCAGACATTTCACCACGGCTTCCACGTTCTCCTGCGGGAGCACCAGTTCGGCTTCGGCCTCGAAGGGGATAGCGTTGCGAAGGCTGCCGCCGGTGAAGCTGACCACCTTTACGCCCAGCATCTCCATCACGGGGAGGAGCATGCGGGCCACTACCTTGTTGGCGTTGGCGCGGTACAGGGAGATATCCATGCCGGAGTGACCGCCCTGCAGGCCCTTTACGGTGACTTTGAGTCCCTTATAGCCCAGGGGCGTCTTGTATTTCAGGTATTTGAAGCTGGCTATGGCGTCCAGGCCGCCGGCGCAACCCACGCACAGTTCGCCTTCTTCCTCGGAGTCCAGGTTCAGGAGGATGTCTCCCTTGAGGAGGCCGGGCTTGAGGGCGTTGGCGCCGTCCATTCCGGTTTCCTCGGTGTAGGTGGCCAGTATTTCCAGGGGACCGTGCTTTACGGAAGGATCCTCGGCGGCGGCCATCGCCAGCGACAGGCCGATTCCGTTGTCGGCGCCCAGGGTGGTGCGGTCGGCGGTGACCCATTCACCGTCTACATAGGCCTTGATGGGGTCCGTGAGGAAGTTGTGGGCGCTGTCGGAAGTCTTCTGCGGTACCATGTCCATATGGCCCTGCAGGATGACGCCCTTCATATGCTCGCAGCCGGGCGTGGCGGGGACGCGGATGATGACGTTGGCGATGGAACCGTCGCCGTCCTTGATGGTTTCAAAGCCATGGGCCAAGCCCCAGTTGTAAAGGTGTTCAACTACTTTTTCCTCATGGTAAGAGGGACGGGGTAGCAGGGTGAGTGCGTGGAAATTCTTCCAGACCACCTTGGGATCTAAATCTTGGATATTCATATGTATTAGTGGTTATTTGTACTGTGAAAGGATGGCTTCCATACCCAGCTGGAACACGGGTACGCGGGCGTTGAGCAGGCGCTGGCCGTCCCGGGTGAGATGCACGTTGCAGACGACGGGGATGCGGTAGCGGATGACCGTGGGCTTGCCCTTGGGACGGTTGTCTTCGGGGAAGTTCATGGGCTGGGGCTCCAGCTCCACGTAATAGGGAACGCCCTTCACGCCGTCGGGTACGGGGCCGTTGTCCGTGAGACGGAAGGCCAGGTAGCGCTGCACGTGCAGGTCGGGGTCCGGAATCACGTCAAAGTAGAAAACGTTGGTATGCTTGACGCTGCGGCCGCAGAACAGGGCCAGGTATTCTTCCTCTATGCGGTCCAGTTCCCGGAGGGCGGCGCTCATGGCCTCGCCGGCATAGTTGGCGTCCGTGTCTCCGGATACAATGTTCAGGCGGTCCTTGCGCACCTGGAGCACCATTTCGGCGGCCTCGGCGGCCTTGTCCTCCGCGTTCTTGGCCTGTTTCACCTTATGCTCCACGGGGACCTGGATCACGCCTTCTTCGGTCTGGACGGTCTTGTAGGAGATGCGGGTTTCCTCCTTGTCGGGGTTGGTGATGGTGCCGGTGAAGCCGTTGCCTGCGGGCGGAAGGAAGCGCCAGGAGAGGGTGGAGGCATCGGCCCGGTCCTGCAGGGCTACCAGCCCCTGGGCGCTGAGGGCCAGGAGATTAGCGTTGTCTGCGTCGCAGGTGAACAGGGCGTTAGGGTCTGCTTCTACCCCGGGGATGAGTTCCAGGGCGGTGACGGTGCAACTTTGGCCATCCTTTTCCCGCACGTCCAGGTTCAGTAACTTCTTGGCGTAGGCGGCGTAAGGACCGGCGATGAAACTTTCCTGCTCCACTTCCACCTTCACGGTGAGCGTGGTTTGCGGCAGAGCATAAGTGACTTCCTGCGCCCGGGCCGATAATCCGCAGCCCAGCGCCAGGAACAGGGTAATCCAAATCTTTCTCATATTTCACAAATATAAGAAAAAAGGACTAACTTTGCAAATGGTTATGCAACAGAAGAGGTCATTCGGCGTATGGCTGGTGGAGGGATTCCTCCGCCTCCTGGGTCGTCTCCCGCTGGGCTGGCACCGCTGGTGGGGCCGACGGCTGGGCGGCTTCGTGGGCGGTTTCCTGCATTACCGCAACGACGTAGTGATGACCAACCTGGCCCGCAGCTTCCCGGACAAGCAGTACGGGGAACTCAAACAGATCTCCCGGCAGTTCTACCGCCACTTCGGCACCACCCTCACGGAAATGCTCTGGTTCGGCGCCTGCCGCGGGGAAAAAGGCCGTAAGCGTTTACATGACAGCCGCATTGTGGAACTCACTAACCCCGAAGAACTGAACCGCCTGTACGCCGGCGCCCGGCAGATTATGATCCTGCAGGCGCACACCGGCAACTGGGAGCTCATCGGCGGCATCAAGAACTACAGTTACGGGGAACCCATTGACATTACCCCGGAGGCCTTCGCCGTCACCTACAATGAACTGGCCAGCCCCCTCTGGGACCGCGTCATGGCTGATAACCGCACTGCTCCCGTCCGGGACCAGGGCTTCGACGGCTATGTAGAGACCAACCAGGTCCTTCGCTTCGCCCTGGGCAAGCGGGACGTCAAATTCGGTTATTCTTTCATCACGGACCAGTTCCCCTATTCCTACGGCACGCATCCCGTGGTGGACTTCATGCACCAGACCACCGAGACCATGACCGGCGCTACCGCCCTGGCCTGCAAGCTGGATATGGCCGTAGCCTTCCTGCGCTACCGCTGCCGTGAGGACGGCGGCTATACCATGACCATCGTCCCCATCTGCGACCACGCCGCCGGGGAAGATCCCCTGGATCTGATGCAGCGCTACTTCCGTCTTCTGCAGGAAGACCTGGAGTTCCAGCCCTGGAACTACCTCTGGACCCACAAGCGCTGGAAAAAACGGTAATTCCTGCGCCCGAAAAATTTGTTTTTCCCGGAAAAAAGCCCTATATTTGCAGTCCTTTTTGAGCTACCACTGGTCTCAAGAAGGTGTAAAGCATTTATTAACAATTAATTAACAAACAATGGTTAACCAGTACGAAACCGTTTTCATTGCAACTCCCGTTTTGTCTGAGACCCAGATGAAGGAAGCGGTTGCCAAGTACGTCAAGCTCATCACCGACAACGGTGGGGAGGTTGTGTACCAAGAGGACTGGGGCCTGCGTCAGCTCGCTTACCCCATCCAGCACAAGACCACAGGTTTTTATTACCTGATCGAGTTCAAGGCCGATTCTCAGTTCGTTGCCACCCTCGAAACCCAGTATCACCGTGACGAGCGTATCATCCGCTTCCTCACTGTCGCCCTCGACAAGGATGCCGTCGCTTACGCCGAAAAACGTCGCGCTAACAAGGCTGCCAAGGCTGCTCCCGCCGCCGAAGCTCCCGTTGCTGAATAATTTAGGAGGACACAATTATGGCAAACGAAAATAAAGAAATCCGCTATCTGAACCCCCCGACCGTAGAGGTTCGCAAGAAGAAATACTGCCGCTTCAAGAAGGCCGGTATCAAGTATGTAGATTACAAGGATCCTGAGTTCCTCAAGAAGTTCCTGAACGAGCAGGGTAAGATTCTTCCCCGTCGCATCACCGGTACTTCCCTCAAGTTCCAGCGTAAAGTTGCCAAGGCCATCAAGCGCGCCCGCTCCATCGCCTTGCTCCCGTATGTCACTGACCTCCTTAAATAATCTGCCTTATGGAAATTTTGCTTAAGAAAGATGTAACCAATCTGGGTTACGCCGGTGAAATTGTCAAAGTGAAGGCCGGTTATGCCATGAACTATCTGGTGCCCCAGGGCTTTGCCATCGTGGCCACCGAGTCCGTGAAGAAGCAGCACGCTGAGACCCTGAAGCAGCGCGCCCACAAAGAGGCCAAGCTGGTTGCCGATGCCGAGGCTCTTGCCGCTACCATCAGCGCCCAGACCGTGGAAGTGAAGGTGAAGGTTTCCGAGAGCGGTAAGCTCTACGGCAGCGTCACCACCATGGACCTGGCCGAGGCTCTCAACGCCAAGGGTCTGAACATTGACAAGAAGGACATTACCATCCTCGCCGGTGAGGTGAAGGAAGTAGGTGAGTACGAAGCTTCCGTGAAGCTCTACAAAGCCATCAAGGCCACCTTCAAATTCAATGTGGTTGCAGAGTAAAATCTAAGACCGAAAACTTAAAAGAGCCCGCCAATACGGTGGGCTCTTTTTATTTTTCTTCGCTAGTGCTTCTGGATGAATTCGGCCATGGCCGGCACTTTGTTCATGGCGGCGTGGAAGAGGGCTACCTGGTTGCGGGTGCGTACCAGGTTGTGCTCCGGATACTTGATCTTGTAATAAGTGTCTCCGTTGATGTAGTCCGTGAAGAAGCGGACGGCCTGCATGTAGGGGAAGAGGCAGGCGGCGTAGGGCAGATTGTCCTTTTCTACCGGAGTGAGGAAGGTGGCGCCTTCCAGATAACCCTTGGCGAAGGCCTCGAAGATATCCATCTTGAAGTCCACTTTGTCGATGGCGGGATCGTCCTCGGCCACGGTGTTGGCGGCGGTGCGCAGGAAATCACCGAAGTCGGAGAACACGAAGGACGGCATCAGAGTGTCCAGGTCGATGACGCAGAGGATGTTACCCTTGGCATCGAACATCATGTTGTTCACCTTGGTGTCGCAGTGGCAGATGCGCTTGGGCAGCTTGCCCTCGCGGTACATGCGTTCGGCCTTGCACATTTCCTCCTCGTAGGAAAGCAGGTCTTTCAAGATAGCCTGTACCTCGGGTTCGGCCATACGGCCCACGGGGTCCTTTTCAATGGCCTCGTGCAGCTGGCGGGCACGGAGTTCCATGTTGTGGAAGTCCGGGATGGTCTCTCCCAGGGTGTCGGGGATATCGGCCAGCATAGCTTCAAAGGCGCCGAAGGCCTTGCCGGCATAGTAGGAGTATTCCGGATTTACGGTTTCGTAAGTATAGGCGTCCCGGATGAACACGGCTACGCGCCAGTAGGTTTCTCCGTCGGTCCAGTAGGTCTTGCCCGTAGCGTTGCAGGGGATGAAGGTAAGGGTCATGCCACCTTTTTTGCGAATGTGGGCCGTGGCGCAGTCGATGTTGTGCTGCAGCAGTTCCACATCCTTGAAAATGGCGTTGTTGATGCGCTGGAGCACATAGTCCTCCGGCCCGTCCATTTTCACGCGGAAGGTGTCGTTGATAAGGCCGTTGCCCAGGGGCTTGATTTCCTTGATGGTGCCCTTGATGTCAAACTGGAGAGCAATTTCTTTGGGGTCTTTCATATCTTATGTGGTTATTTGTTTTATTCTTCGTGCGTGGGCTTTTCGGGTTCGTCGCCGTGGGAGTCCTTGTACTTGAAGCGGCGGATCTTCTGGGTGGCCGTCTTTTCGAAGGGCTCTTTCATGGCCTCTACTTCGCTAATCTTGGAGTTCTTGCCTACGGTCTTGTTCACCCAGTCCATTACTGCCTTCTTGCGGGCTTCCAGTTCTTCGAACCACTTGTCCTCGGTGGTCTGGTTCCAGTCGATGGCGTTGTCGTCGAACTTCACCAGGGCTACCAGCTTGCCGTCGCGTTCCATCACCAGCGATTCTTCCACGCCTTCGATGTTGTTGATGACCTGCTCGATTTCCTCCGGATAGATGTTTTCTCCGGAAGGACCCAGGATGGTGTTGTTCAGGCGGCCTTTAATATAATAGTAGCCGTCTTCGTCCATGGTGGCTACGTCGTTGGTGTGGAACCAGCCTTCGTCGTCCATCACTTGCAGGGTGCGTTCGGGGTCTTTGTAGTAACCTAGCATCACGTTGTCGCCGCGCACTACCATTTCTCCTTCTCCGTTGTTCGGATTCACGTTGTCCAGGCGGATTTCCACCTTGTAGGAGGCCGGGCCGATGGACCCGACGCCCTTGCTCTTGTGAACCATCAGGTTGCACACCAGGGGAGCGGTCTCCGTGAGGCCGTAGCCCACGGCGTAGGGGAAGTGGCAGTCCCGCAGGAACTGTTCCACGGCCGGATCCAGCTTGGCGCCGCCAATGCCGAAGAACTTGAGCTGGCCGCCGAAGGTCTTCACCATCCGGTGGCCGATGAAGCGGCGTAGGATGTGCGGAATCCTCTTATCGGCCCAGGAGAGCACGCGGCTCTTCTGGATGGTGGGAAGGACGCTGTTGCGCACCACCTTCTCGATGATGAGCGGAACAGAGCACACGATGGTGGGCTTCACCTCCTTCATCGCTTTGAGCAGGATGGTGGGAGTGGGCGGTTTCTGCAGGGTGTAGCAGGTGGCACCCACGTAGAACGAGTAGATGGTGGAAACGTTCATCTCGTAGGCGTGGGCGGCCGGCAGGATGCTAAGGAAGCGGTCCCGGGGAAAGGCAGGCTGCGCCTTGAAGGCCGATGCCAGGTTGCTGCAGATGTTGCGGTGGCTCAGCATCACGCCTTTGGCCTTGCCGGTGGTGCCGGAAGTGTAGATGATGCAAGCCAGGTCGTCGGGCTGCGGGTCTTTCACCCAGCCGTTGCACTTGAAGTCTTCCTTGTCCTTCTTGATGAACTCGAAGGTCTCGATGTCCACGATGAGGGTGAGCTTCTGCCGGCACTCGTCGCTGAGCTTGGGCATCATGCGCTGGGAGATGAACAGCACTTTGGACTCCGAGTGATTGAGGATGTTGGTGAGCTCGTGCTCGCTGCTGTCGGGCAGCACGGGCACGGCCACACGGCCGAACACGGTGGCGCTGAAGAAAGCGACCACCCAGTTGGGCATGTTCTGGGAGAAGATGGCCACGCGGTCTCCGTGCTTGATGCCGAAGCGCGTCATGCGCATGGACAGCTGGTTTACCTTGCGGCGGAATTCTTCGTAGGTGTATTGCTGACCACCGTCCACATACTGGTATGCAATGCGTTTTGCAAACGTATTGGTGGAGTGGTCGAAGACTTTGTGCAGCGTGGTGCAGGTCTGTTCGCGTTTGCGATACTTGCGCCAGGCCCTATAGGGATTTTTGATTTTCTTTGCCATTCAGAAGGGTTTAGGATTCGGGGACGGCGAACTGATCTTTGTGGTAGCCCTGGAGGCCCAGGGGCCGATAATGGTCGTAGATCCGCTTCATGTCTTCGGCGGCGTTGTCCGTGATTTCGAAGGGTTCTCCTACCGAGATTCTCTTGCGCCCCCAGTCATAGTAGCCCAGATACACGGTGGCGCCGGTTGCCTTGGCAATCAGGTGATAGCCGTTCTTCCAGCGCTTGACCAGGGAGCGGGAGCCTTCCGGGGCCAGGGCCAGGTGGAATTCGTCCACGCCTTCCATCACGTCAATGACGCTCTTTACGGTGGTAGCCGGGCTTGAGAGGTCTGTGGGTACGGCGCCGCAGGCACGCAGGATGGGGCCCAGCGGCCATACGAAGAAGCTTTTCTTCACCATAATGTGGGCCACTTTGCCAAACTGGGTATAGAAGAGGTAGCTTACCAGAAAATCCCACACGGTGGTGTGGGGAACGCCCAGCACGATGGCCTTGGACTCTTTCATGGGACCGCCTACGCTTTCCCAACCCATTTTCTTGAGCGCCCAGCCGCAGAACTTGGCCCAGCGGGGGCTCACGGTGGTTTTCACTTGTAGCTTTGCCATATCCTTAGATATTGATGTCTTCCAATTCTTTTTCCGAGCGCAGGTTGTCCATGATGAAGTGCTGGCGCTCGTAGGTGTTCACGCCCATGTAGAATTCCATAATGGTCTGGATGGACTCTTCGTCGGCCAGCTTTACGGTATCCAGGCGCATGTTGTCTCCGATGAAGTCTACGAATTCGTCGGAGGAAATCTCTCCCAGACCTTTGAAGCGGGTGATTTCCACGCCGCTCTTGAGGGCTTTCACCGCCTTGTCCCTTTCCTCGATGGAGTAGCAGTAGCGGCGTTCCTTCTTGTTGCCCACGCGGAAGAGGGGAGTTTGCAGGATGAATACGTGGCCGCGGCGAATGAGGTCCGGGTAATATTTCATGATGAAGGTGAGGACCAGCATGCGGATGTGCATGCCGTCGTCATCGGCATCGGTGGCTACGATGATGTTATTGTAGCGCAGGTTGTCCAGATCTTCCTCCACGCCCAGGGCGGCGATGAGGAGGTTCAGTTCCTCGTTTTCGGCTACCTTCTTACGGCTCTCCTTGAAGCAGTTCATGGGTTTGCCGCGCAGGGAGAACACCGCCTGGTTGTTGGCGTTGCGCACCTTTGTGATGGTACCGGATGCAGAGTCACCCTCCGTGATGAAGATGGAGGTCTTCTCCCGCTGGTCTTCCATTCCCTTGGGGAACTTGTTGTCGCTGAAGTGGTAGCGGCAGTCACGCAGCTTGCGGTTGTACACGGCCGTTTTCTTGGCACGCTCGCGGGACTTTTTCTGCACGCCGGCGATTTCCTCGCGTTCGGCCTGCGAAGCCTTGATCTTCTCCTCGATCACCGGAACGATGTCCATGTGCATGTGCAGGTAGTCGTTCAGGTATTTGGTGACGAAGTCGTTCACGAAGGTGCGGATGGTGGGACCGCGGTCCACGGCCGACGTTCCATCGGCCGCCTTCACCTGCTTCTCCCACATATAGGTGCTGCCCAGCTTGGTCTTGGTCTGGCCCTCGAAGATGGGCTCCTGGATCTGGATGGAGATGGCGCCCACGATGCCCTGACGGATGTCTTCGGGTTTGTAATCCTTCTTGAAGAAGTCCTTGAAAGTCTTGGCGATAGCCTCGCGGTAGGCGGCCAGGTGGGTTCCGCCGTCGCGGGTGTTCTGGCCGTTCACGAAGGAGGCGATGTTCTCACCGTAGCTGTTGCCGTGGGTGAGGACAATCTCTATGTCTTCGGCCTCCAGGTGGATGAGGGGATAGAGCGGAGTTTCGCTCATATTCTCCGACACCAGGTCCAGCAGGCCGTTTTCGCTCTTGTAGGCTACGCCGTTGAGCATCAGAGTGAGGCCCTTTTTCAGGTAAGAGTAGTTCTTCACCATGGACTCCACGAATTCCATGCGGAAAGCGAAGTCGTTGAACATTTCCTCGTCGGGCGTGAACTTGATGTATGTACCGTTCTTCTCGTTGGAGGGAACGATGTCACTCTCCTTGAGGATGCCGCGGGAGAAACGGGCATAGGAGCACTGGCCGTCGCGGTAAGAGGCTACGTAGAAATCCACGCTCATGGCGTTCACGGCCTTGGTACCCACGCCGTTCATACCCACACTCTTCTTGAAGTTGGTATCGTCGAACTTACCGCCGGTGTTCAGTTTGGAAGTGGCGTCAATCACCTTGTTCAGCGGAATGCCGCGGCCATAGTCCCGCACCGTCACCGTCTTGTCCTCGATGGTGATGTCTATCCGCTTGCCGAATCCCATGGAGAATTCGTCGATGGAGTTGTCGATGATTTCCTTCAGGAGCACGTAGATGCCGTCTCCCTGGCGTTCACCATTACCCAAACGGCCGATATACATACCTGCGCGCCTGCGGATGTGCTCGTTCCATTCCAGGGTCTGGATGGAATCATCGTTGTAGGTGGTATTGATTTTTTCTGCCATTCTATAGCCTCAAACTTTAACCTACAAATATACGAAAAAAAGTGAAAAAAAGAGACTGAACCAAGAGTGGCTCAGTCCCGTTTTTCATAAAATAATGAATGGTTTTTAGGCCTCGCTGATCGCTTCATTGGGGCACGTGCCTTCGCAGGCGCCGCAGTCGATGCATTCGTCGGGGTTGATGGAGTAGGCGGCGTCGCCGGCAGTGATGGCACCCACAGGGCAGACATCGGCGCAGGAACCGCAAGCTACACAAAGGTCGGGATTGATTTTTCTAGGCATAATCTTTATCTTTTAATTGTTGTTGTGTTTTCTAACGCACGAAGATAGGCATTATATTTGATTTTGAAAAGAACTGTGACTAACTTTGTGTATATGAAAAGTCTGTTTCTCTCCATATTCGCCCTGCTGGCAATGGCGTTGCCGGATGGTAATGAGCCGCTTAGCTGGGACAAGACCGTTCACAACTTCGGTGACGTTTCCGTGGCCGACGGCCCGCTCAGCTGCAGCTTTACCCTTACCAACAACACGTCGGAGCCCGTCTCCATCTTCGAGGTGGTCTCTTCCTGCGGCTGTACGGACGTAAAATGGACCAGGGGCAGCATCCAGCCCGGGAGCACGGGCGTGATATCGGCCACCTACAAGAACGAGGATGGCCCCATGCCTTTTGACAAGACCCTCACCGCCTACATCTCCGGCGTTAAGAAGCCGGTGATCCTGCGCCTGCGCGGCGTGGTGCATGACAAGAAAAAGTCCAACGAGGAACTCTACGGGGCCGAAAAGATAGGCAACCTGGGGATGAAAAGCCGCGCCGTAAACGCCGGCACCGTTCGCCAGGGCCTGAGCACCAGCGAAACCGCTACCGTGGCTAATCTGGGTAAAAAGGCCATGAAAGTCACATTCACGGACGTCAGTGATCACCTCACCGTTTCCGTAGATCCCAATCCCATCCCCGCCGGCGGCACGGCCACTCTCAGCTGCACCGTAGACGCCGCCCCCGGGGTATACGGCCGGCACGAGTATAGTGCTACTCCCGTGATTGACGGCAAGAAAGCATCGGCTCCCATCGTGGTCACCGCCTGGACGCAGGAGAACTTCGCTGGCTGGACCGAAAAACAGCGCAAAGACGCCGCCCTGCCGTACTTTGACCAAAGCACTTTCAACTTCGGCAAAGTGAAGGCCGGCAAGAAACTGGACGTGACCTTCTCTTGCAACAACCGCGGAAAATCCACTTTCCACGTCTATCAGGCCGACGCCGAAGACGCCGCCCTGCAAGCCGTCGACTGCCCGGACATTCCCGCCGGCAAACGTGGCACCTGCCGCTTCACCCTGGACACCACCAATCTGCAACAAGGCGAGACAGTCATTATGATCAGTCTCACCACCAATTCTCCTCTCCGGCCGCTCATCAATCTCTTTGTGGCCGGTATCATCGAATAGATAGGCGAAGGCACATACACTCCAAACCCCTGGCCACCCTCGGCCGGGTAAGAGGGAGGGGCCCAAAGCAAGCGCTCGTAGAGCGCGGCGCATGGGAGGGGTCGCGAAGCGACGGTTTGGGTGTATGTGCCGTCGCCTAACTTAAGGATAAAAAAATGCTGCACCGGATAATGGCGCAGCATTTTCAGTTATGTCAGAGGGAGATTACTCGGCCTCGGCGGTGGCGGCGGGCTTCATCACCACTTCGATGAAGTTGCCGGAGGACAGGATTTCGTTGAGGAGGGAGGTGATGTCGGCCTTGGTGAGGTTGTTCACGGCTTCCTCGTACAGTTTGTCGCGGTCCTGACCGTAGGTGAGATAGAGCTCGATGCTGTTGAGCCACCAGTTGTTGCGCTGACGGCTTTCCGGAATGTTCTTCTGGAGGTTGAGCTTGGCACCGTTCATTTCTTCGTCGGTGGGGCCGTTTTCGGCCAGGTCCTTCAGGCCGCTGACAGCCAGTTCACGCAGTTTGTCGCAGAGGGCGGGCTTGCAGTCCCAACCCACCAGGAACATACCTACCTGCTTGGGACGGCGGCGGATGCTGCCGGAGGTGCTGGCGCCATAGGTGCCGCCCTCTTCTTCACGCAGGCTGTTGGTGTAACGCATATCCATAATGTAGGAGATGGCGTCCATAGCGGCGTCCTTGGTGTAGGTGTATTCGATATCGGCGTTGTAAATCTGGTATACAGTGCTCTTGGGCGTCTGCATATCTACCTCGAAGATGTTCTGGACCTTGCCCTGGGCATAGTCCTCGTGAGGATCGATCCAGCTGAGGGCCTTCTTGCCCTTGGGCAGGGAGCCGATGTATTTCTCTACCAGGGGCTTCACGGCCTCGGGGTTCACGTCACCCACCACTACCAGGGTGGCGCCGGCGGCATCGGCAAACAGTTTCTTCCAGTTCTTCTCCACCACAGCCAGGCTGGCGCGGTTCACGATCTCCTGGGAGACCAGCTGACGGCGGGCGTTGTCGCTGTACATGGTCTTGTACAGCTGGCTCTGGAACTTGTAGTTAGGCTGGTTCACCAGGTTGGGGAGAACGCTCTCCAGCTGGTCGATGCCATTCTGCCACTCTTCGGGATCGAAGCGGGGATCTGTCCAGAAGAGGTAAGCGAGCTGCAGTGCGGTCTCGAAGTCCTTCACCGTGCTGCGGCCGTTTATACCGTTCTCCAGCGGGTCGAAGAAAGGAGTTACGCTGAGGTTCTTGCCGGTGAGCATCTTGGCCATCACGGTGCCGGAGAAGCTGGAAACACCGCTGTTGTTCATGAACAGGCCGAAGACGTTGTCGTCGAAGGAAGCGATGTCGTCCGTGGAAACCAGGGACAGACCGCCTTCTTTATAAAGGTTGAAGAGGATCTGGTCCTTCTGGAGGTCGGTGGGATACACAATCACCTTCACGCCGTTCTTCAGCGTCCACTCGGTGGCGCCGTAGATGGTGGTAGCGGTCTTGGCAACAGGGGAGCCCTTGAGCTTGGCGGGATCCAGGAAGGCTTCGGGGATGTCTTCACCGGCGGGAGCGGCAATGTCGGAAGCCTCTACCTTGGCCATCACCTCAAGCAGCTGCTCGGCGGTGGGGGTGGCGATACCTTCCTTCTGGGGACCGCTGTAAATCACAACCAGGTTCTCGTGGCCGTTCCACAGCTGGGCGGCTACCTGGCCGATGGCGGCGGCATTGAGCTGGCCGAACATCATCTGCACGAACTCCAGTTCGTCCTTGGGTTCCACCAGGGGCTGCTTGTCAAAGAAGTTGGAGATGATGGGACGTACGAATTCGGCGTTCTGGCGGGTCTCGGCGCGGTTGGCGCGGGTCTCATACATGGAGATAATATCGGCCTTGGCGCGGTTGAATTCGGCGTCGGTGATGCCGTATTTCTTCAGGCGGACGAGTTCGGTGTAGTAGGCGCTGAAGCCGTCCAGGATGTTGTCCTCGCGCAGGGTGACTTCGCCCATGACGCCGTCGATGTCCTCATAGATGAGGCTGGAAACGCCGAAGGTGCCGTTGAGGAACGGGGAGCCGGGCTTGGAAGTGATGTCGTTCATGCGCTCGTACATCACCTGGCTCAGAACGCCTTTCAGCAGTTCGGTAGCCTGGCCGGTGTAGGTGGCGTTGATGCCCTCCGGAAGGGCCTCGCTGTGCCAGATGATCTCCACGGAAGGAGAAGTGGTTTCGGGGTCCGTGATGATGCCCACGCGGGGCTCGGAGTGGTCTGCAATCTTCTGGATGGGCTTGGCAAGGGGATCTTCCTTGGCGGGGATGACGCCGAAGATATCCTTGATCTTTGCCTCGGTGCGGGCTACGTCCACATCGCCCACCACAATCAGGGCCTGGTTTGCGGGGTGATACCAAGTGTGGTAGAAGGCTACCAGGCTTTCGGGCTTGAAGGTCTCCAGGTGCTCCTGCGTGCCGATGAGGGTGCAGGTGGCCTGCTTGGAGTCAGGGCCGAAGTAGTAGGGGAGGGCGGCCTCCATCGTACGCCAGGAGGCGTTGCGGCGGGTGCGGCGCTCCTCGATGATGACACCGCGCTCGGCGTCGATTTCCTCGGGCTGGTTCAGGACGAAGTGGGAGTAGTCGGCCAGAATCATCAGGCAGCTGTCCACTACGGTCTCCCGCTGCACGGGGATGTTGTTCAGCATATACTGCGTCTCTTCAAAACCGGTGGAGGCGTTGATGTTGCGGCCGAATTCCGCACCGATGGAACGCAGATAGTCCAGGATGCCCTTTCCGGGGAAGTGCTCTGTGCCGTTGAAGCACATGTGCTCCAGGAAGTGGGCCAGACCGTCCTGAGAAGGATATTCCTCCTCGATGGCACCTACGTTGGTGGCCAGGTAGAACTCTGCGCGGCCGGCGGGGAGCTCGTTGTGGCGGATGTAGTAGGTGAGTCCGTTGTCAAGATGGCCGATGGTGTAGGCCTCCGAGTTAGGAATCTGGGGCATCTGGGCGATGAGCGCTTCCATCTGCTCCCGGGTGGGCTGCTGGGCCAGGGCCATGACTGCCGTCAAAGCAATGGCGCTTAAGGTAAGAAGAATACGTTTCATGTAAAATTTAATAATGTGTGTTTTACAAATCACGAATTTACATTAAATTTGTCAAAATCAAAAGATTTTATGATAGAAGACTGCAAAATCCGTGCTTTTTTAGCAGTGGTGGACCAAGGAAGTTTCACCGCCGCCGCCCGCAGCCTGGGAATCACCCAGCCCGCCGTGAGTTCCCAGATCGCTTCCCTGGAGGCCTCCCTGGGTTTTGCCCTCTTCGAGCGCGGCCGGATCCTGGCCCTCACCCCCGAAGGCGAATCCTTCCTGCCCTACGCCCGCCGCATCCAGGCTGCGTACGATTTAGCCAACGATACCTTTAATAATATATTTGCCAAATAAAAAGGCCCCGCTCCTGTGAGCGAGGCCTTTTCGATAGATGACGTTGACAATTACTTGCCGGCGAGACGCTTGTAGGTGTTCAGGCGGACCTTGGCGAATTCCTCGGTCTTGGCGAGGAGTTCATCGGCCTGCTCGGGGAACATCTTGTACAGGGAAGCGAAGCGGACCTCGCCCTTGAGGAAGTCCTGGAACTTGCTCCAGTCGGGTTCCTTGGAATCCAGGCTGAACGGGTTCTTGTCGGTGCCTTCCAGAGCCGGGTTGTAACGGTAGAGGTGCCAGTAGCCGCAATCCACGGCCAGCTTCTCTTCCTTCTGGCTCAGGCCCATGCCGGCCTTGAGGCCATGGTTGATACAAGGGCTGTAGGCAATGATGAGGGACGGTCCGTTGTAGGCCTCGGCCTCCTTGATGGCGTTGAAGAACTGCACGGGGCTGGCACCCATAGCCACCTGGGCCACATAAACGTAGCCGTAGGAGATGGCCATCATGCCCAGGTCCTTCTTGCGGATCTTCTTACCGGAAGCGGCGAACTTGGCGATGGCGCCCACAGGGGTAGCCTTGGAGCTCTGGCCGCCAGTGTTGGAGTACACCTCGGTGTCCAGTACCAGGATGTTCAAGTTCTCGCCGCTGGCCAGCACGTGGTCCAGACCGCCGTAACCGATATCGTAGGAGGCACCGTCACCGCCGAAGATCCACTGGCTGCGGGCAACGATGAAGTGCTCGTATTCCACCAGTTTCTTGCAGGTGTCGCAGTTGCATTCCTTGGCCAGGGGGACAATCTTGTCGGCCACCTCGCGGGTGACAGCGGGATCCTGGGGAGCCTCCAGCCACTTGGCTGCGAGGGCCTTGATCTCCTGGCTGCAGCAGTCGCATTCCAGGGCCTGCTTCATGGCGTTGGCCACGGTGGTGCGGGCGCGGTCGGAACCGAGCTTCATACCCAGACCGAATTCGCAGAAGTCCTCGAACAGGGAGTTGGCCCATGCGGGACCGTGACCCTGAGCGTTGGTGCAGTACGGGCTGGCCGGGAAGGAAGCGCCGTAGATGGAGGAGCAACCGGTGGCGTTGGCAATCATCATGTGGTCGCCGAACAGCTGGGTGATGGCCTTGATGTTGGGAGTCTCACCGCAACCTGCGCAGGCGCCGGAGAACTCGAACAGAGGCTGGGCAAACTGGCTGTTCTTCATGTTGGCCTTCTTGTCCACATACTCCTTGTAGCCCACCTTCTTATTAAGGTAGTCATAGGCGGCCTGATCGTCCTTGGCGTCAAGATAAGGAACCATAGCAAGGGCCTTGTCCTTGGCCAGGCACATGTCTACGCAGTTACCGCAACCGGTGCAGTCGTCCACGGAGATGCCGATGGCGTACTTGTAGTCCTTGAGGTTGGCCTTACCGTCGGCCAGCTTCACGCCGGCGGGCACCTTGGCGGCCTCTTCTGCGGTGAGGAGGAACGGGCGGATGGCGGCGTGCGGGCAAACGAAGGCGCAGCTGTTGCACTGGATACATTTCTCGGCGTCCCAGACGGGCACGTTCACGGCAACACCGCGCTTCTCGAAGGCGGCGGTGCCGGCGGGCATGGTACCATCGGCGTAAGGCATGAAGGCGCTCACGGGCAGGGTGTCACCGGCCTGGGCGTTCACGATGTCGGCAATGTCCTTGACGAAGCCGGGGGCCAGACGGTCCTTGTTGGGATTCTCGAACTTGGCGGTGAGGTTGGCCCATTCGGCCGGAACCTTGATTTCCGTGTACTCGCCGCCGCGGTCTACGGCTGCGTAGTTCATGTTCACCACGTTCTCGCCCTTCTTACCGTAGGACTTCACGATGGCGTCCTTCATATACTTCACGGCATCCTCGTAAGGGATGATGCCGGTGATCTTGAAGAAGGCGCTCTGGAGGATGGTGTTGGTACGTCCGCCCAGGCCAATCTCTGCGGCAATCTTGGTGGCGTTGATGATATAGACCTTCACGTGCTTGCGGCCGATGACTGCCTTCACGTTGTCCGGGATGTTCTTGATGGTCTCTTCCTCGTCCCAGAGGCTGTTCAGCAGCAGGGTGCCGCCTTCCTTGATGCCCTTCAGAACATCATACTTGCGGAGGTAGGACGGGACATGGCAGCCCACGAAGTCGGGGGTGTTCACCAGATACGGGGCCTTGATGGGCTGCTG
>JAFWPA010000060.1 GCA_017509685.1 Bacteroidales bacterium | reverse complement strand
CGGCGCTGGGACGCACCTGGAAGCCGATGATCACGGCGTCGGAGGCTTCGGCCAGCAGGACATCGCTTTCGCTGATGGCACCCACGGCCTTGTGAATCACGTTCACGCGCACTTCCTCGGTGGAAAGTTTGATGAGGGAGTCGGACAGGGCTTCCACAGAGCCGTCCACGTCACCCTTGACAATCACGTTGAGTTCCTTGAAGTTGCCGATGGCGATACGGCGGCCAATCTCTTCCAGGGTAAGGTGCTTCTGCGTCTTGATGCCCTGAATGCGGATGAGCTGCTCGCGGCGTTGGGCGATGGACTTGGCCTCTTTTTCATCGGCCATGATGTTGAACTTCTCACCGGCGGCGGGGGCTCCGTTCAGGCCCAGCAGGGAGACGGGGGTGGAAGGGCCTGCGCTCTCCACCTTCTGTCCGCGCTCGTTGTACATGGCCTTTACGCGGCCGTAGTAGCTGCCGGAGATGATCACGTCTCCCACGCGCACGGTACCGTCCTGCACCAGCACGGTGGCCAGGTAACCGCGGCCCTTGTCCAGGGAGCTTTCAATCACGGCGCCGCTGCCCAGCTTGTTGGGGTTGGCCTTCAGTTCCAGGAGGTCGGTCTCAAAGAGCACCTTCTCCAGGAGCTTGTCCACGTTGATACCCTTTTTGGCCGATATTTCCTGGCACTGGTACTTGCCGCCCCAGTCTTCCACCAGGATGTTCATTTCGGACAGCTGGCGGCGGATGGTGTCGGCGTTGGCACCGGGTTTATCAATCTTGTTGATGGCGAAGACCATGGGCACGCCGGCCGCCTGTGCGTGGGCGATGGCTTCCTTGGTCTGGGGCATCACGGCGTCGTCGGCCGCAACGATAATAATGGCAAGGTCGGTCATCTGGGCGCCGCGGGCACGCATGGCCGTGAAGGCTTCGTGACCGGGGGTATCCAGGAAGGTGATGTGACGGCCGCTGTCCAGCGTGACGCTGTATGCGCCGATGTGCTGGGTGATGCCACCGGCCTCACCGGCGATGACGTTGGAATTGCGGATGTTGTCCAGCAGGGAAGTCTTACCGTGGTCCACGTGACCCATCACGGTGATCACCGGAGGACGCTCCACAAGGTCTTCTTCCTTGTCGGGCTCCTGCTGGGCGATTTCCTCGCTCAGTTCGGCGGTCACGAATTCCACCTTGTAGCCGAATTCCTCGGCCACCAGCACCAGGGTTTCGGCGTCCAGACGCTGATTGATGGACACCATCATACCCAGGGACATGCAGGCGCCGATGACCTTCACCACGGGGGTGTTGTTCATGAGGGTGGCCAGATCGTTTACCGTTACGAACTCGGTGACCTTGAGCACCTTGTTCTCGGCGGCCGCGGCTTCCATCTCCTCCTGGGAGCGGATGGCGGCAATCTCGCGCTTCTCCTTGCGGTGCTTGGCGCCGAAGTTGTTGCGGGTGCTCTCGTTCATTTTGGCGTAGGTTTCCTTCACCTGCTTCTGGATTTCCTTCTGCAGTTCTTCCTGCTCGGCCTCCGTCATGGCGGGTTTGAAACGGTCGCCCTTCTTGCGCTTGCCGCCGCCCTGCTGTGCGGCGTTGTCGTTCTTCTTCTTGGGGTTCTTTTCGGCCTGGACCTTGGTGACGTCTACCTTCTGGGTGCCGCCGCTCTTGATGCGTTCGCGCTTCTTGGTCTTCTTGGGGTCGAACTGGGCCAGGTCAATCTTGCCCACCACCTTGAAGGGGGCCTTGGACTCCTCTGCAGGGGCCTCCGCCGGGGTCGGTGCGGGGGTTTCTTCCTCTGCGGGAGCCACTTCGGGCTCTGCTTCGGGTTCGGGCTGCTCGACAACAGGTTCGGGTTCCGGCTCCACTACGGGCTCGGGCTCGACGACGGGTTCCGGTTCAATGACGGGCTCCGGTTCGGGTTCCGGTTCCGGCTCCGGTTCGGGTTCGGGCTCCACCACGGGCTCGGGTTCGGCAACCGTTTCCGTCTTGCGGGACAGGTTGTTGCTCTTGATCACGGTTACCCGTTCGGGCTCAAACTCGTCCTCTTCCTCTTCCGGTTTCTTGCCGGCCTTGTCCAGGATTTCGGTGAGCTTGACGTCCACTTTTTCGGCCGCCTCTTTCAGTTCCAGGTCCTTGCCGAACTTCTTGTGCAGTTCCGGCAGGTACTCGTCCGACACCTTCAGGTTCGGGTTGGCGTCCTCGATGCCGGCGCCCTTGGAATTGAGGAAATCCACCAGGGTGTCCAGCCCGATGTTGAATTGTTTGATCAGTTTCGAAAGTCTGATTTCTGCCATATAGTAACCCCTTTTTTTGCTAAATTATTCTTCAAATTCGGCGTGGAGGATCTTCAGGACCTCTTCCACGGTCTCGTCTTCCAGGTCGGCACGGGTGGCGATTTCGGCCGGATCCAGGGCCATGACGCTGCGGGCGGTGTCGCAGCCGATAGCCTGCAGGCGCTCGATCACCCAAGGATCGATGACGTCCGTGAACTCGCTCAGGAGCACGTCGTCCTCCTCTTCCTCGTTCTGCTGGATTTCACGCCAGACCTCGATCTCGCGGCCCACCAGCATACCTGCCAGCTTGATGTTCACGCCGCCCTTGCCGATACCCTTCTTCACCTCATCGGCCTGCATGTAGACCTTGATCTTTTCCTCGGGGCTGCTGCCCAGGTCGATGCGGGAGATGCGGGCCGGGTTCAGGGCGCGCTGGATCATCAGCTGCGGGTTGGCGCTCCACTGGATGACGTCGATGTTCTCGTTGCGCAGCTCACGCACGATGCCCATGATGCGGGAACCCTTCACGTCGATGCAGGCGCCGATAGGGTCGATGCGGTCGTCGTAGCTTTCCACGGCCACCTTGGCGCGCTCACCGGGGATGCGGACCACCTTCTTCACGGTGATGAGGCCGTCGTAGATTTCCGGAACCTCCATCTCGAAGAGCTTCTCCAGGAATTCGTCGGAAGTACGGGAAAGGACGATGTAGGGCGTGGTATTGTTCTTCATCTCCACGCT
>JAFWPA010000059.1 GCA_017509685.1 Bacteroidales bacterium | reverse complement strand
ACCATTGATATGATGAATCTCAAGCGGAATAGGGTGAGCTTGCCAACTATCCAAACCACATTTTTCGCAATGAGCGATGCCTGTAGTTTTCTTATAATGCTCGCGCAACCGCCAAGAGCATTTATATGATGACTCTTTTACATATATGTCTTCATCTGAGATGCCCTTGTTCGGCTTAAAGGCCAATCCGACATTCCATCCCTGCCCAGTAAAATGAGAAGTATCGATTTGGGTTTCCGCTATTATCCTATTTATGGTTCTATAGTTCCCACCAATGGGCCTAAGCCCTAATTGCCTCAAGACACCCGCTACAGACTTGCTGTCAGAAACAGCCTGCTTGACATCTTCAATTGAATATTTAGCTTTGCTCATACACGCAAAGTTAAGATCAACCATCATGTCTTACAAATAATTATTTCAAAGAACCAGCCTAAGTCCCTCGTGTCTACCATTCCACCACCAAGGCGTAATGTGGGACTGCAAAGGTAAGCAAAAAAATCGGATTTTTCAGCTCGCTGGCTAACTATTTGTGTATCAGTGCATTTGGGTTTTTTCTTTGCTCCGCGCGGGATAAAGAAAATGCCAAACAGCGCTAATAATCAAGCACTTAGCGTGAAACCAAACCCCAGGCAACAAAACAGCCCGGTCGCTAAAAATACTTCTTCTCGTCCCGGTACAGCGCCAGGAAGATAAAAATGAGCATGGTGAACGCCCACAGGGAGGAGCCGCCATAGGAAAGGAGCGGCAGGGGAATGCCAATAACGGGCATCAGGCCCACGGTCATGCCCACATTAATAAACAGGTGCATGAAGATGCAGGAGGCTACGCAGTAGCCGTACACCCGGGCAAAGTGGCCGCGACATCGTTCGGCGTCGGTGACCAGCCGTACAATCAGGAACACGTACAGCGCGATAACCAGCAGGCTGCCTGCAAAGCCCCACTCTTCGCCGATGGTGCAGAAGATGAAGTCCGTGCTCTGTTCCGGCACAAAGCCGAAGGTGGTCTGGGTCCCCTGCAGGAAGCCCTTGCCGAACAGTCCGCCGGAGCCGATGGCAATCTTACTCTGGTTCACATTGTAGCCCGCGCCGGCCAGGTCTTCCTTCATGCCCAGCAAAACCTCGATACGGCTGCGCTGGTGGTCTTTGAGCACGTTGTTGAAGATGTAGTCCGTGGAGAACACCATCATCACGCCCACCACGAAGGCGATGAGGGAAATGCCCAAGAAGGTGTCTTTTTGCCGATAGGCCCACCACATCAGCAGCGGTAAAGCCACGGCCGCCCCGCCCAGCATCACGTAGATGGGCTTGATCTTGAGGATGAAGCCCCAGAAGTAGTCCTTGGTCTCATCGGCCTGCGGTACCCAGATGCGGTCGTTGAGCGCATCCATCTGTGCGGTCACCAGGTTTCCCAGCCAGGAAAGCAGGGTGGGCAGTAGGGCGATCACCACCACCACGCCGCCGAAGATGGCCACCCGTTTCCAGAAGCGCGACGGCTGCATGTAGGCGTTGCACGCCACCAGCACGGCAATCATGATGAGGATAGCCCAGAAAGGGCCCATCGTAAGCGTGGTGATGAACAGCAGGATGATGAGGCCAATCAGTCCCAGCCACCAGCCGGAAAGCCCCTCCCGGTACAGCACGAAGATGAAGCCGATGTACACCAGGGCGCTGCCCGTCTCGCTCTCGGCCACGATGATGAGCATGGGCAGGCCGATGATGAGGCACGCCACCAGGAAGTCCTTGAGCCGGGTCATCTTGAATCCCTGCTGGCTGAGCCAGTAGGACAGCAACAGGGAAGTGGATATCTTGGAGATTTCGGCCGGCTGGAAACTGATGGGTCCCAGGCTAAACCAGGAATGCGAACCCTTGATGTTGGAGGAGACGAAGATTACCAGCACCAGCAGCGCCACCACAAATCCGTACAAGGGTATACAGATGCCCTCCCACAGTTTGGCCGGGAGCAGGAACAGGATGATAGCCGCCAGCCCCAGCGCCGTGAGAATCCACACGAACTGTTTGCCCGCACGGCCGGAAAAGTCCAGCAGGGACGCAGCCTCGGACGTATGGGTGGCGGCATAGATGTTCACCCAGCCGATGAGCACCAGCAGGAGATACGTCCCCACCAGCCACCAGTCTATGGACTGCCTCTTATATGGATCTCTCTCAGTCATGCTTCACACGGGCCATGAGGTCGGCTTCTTTCATTCTGGTTTCCAGCGCCGGGCGGGAAGTCTGTCCCTTCAGGTATTTCTCTACCATCAGGGAGGCAATGGGCGCTGCGTAAGTGGCGCCGAAACCGCCGTTCTCCACGTAGGCGGCGATGGCAATCTTGGGGTTGTCCATAGGCGCGAAGCAGATGAACACGGAATTATCGGCCCCACGGGGGTTCTGCGCCGTACCGGTCTTGCCGCAGATGTCCAGGGAATCCACGTGCGCGATGGCGGCCGTTCCGCCCATGCCGGGACCGGAGTTCACCGCCCGCCACATGCCCTTGATTACCTTGGGGAACTGCAGGGTGTCCACCAGCGTGTACTGCGGCTCATAGAAACGGTCCTCGATTTCCACACCCTCGGATTCCTTGATGATGTGCGGGATGAAGTAGTGCCCGCGGTTGGCGATGGTGGCGCACAGGTTGGCCAGGTGCATGGGGGTGGCCAGGATTTCTCCCTGGCCGATGGAAAGGGAAATCACGGAAGTGGAGTTCCACCGTCCGCGCCCGTAGGACCGGTTGTAGGTCTTGGAAGAGGGGATACTGCCGCTGAGCTCGGCCGGGAAGTCGCTCTCCAGCTTGCGGCCGAAGCCGAAGCTCATTACCATCTCCCGCCAGTGGTCCAGACCCTGGGTCACGTCGTCGAACTTCTTCTGGTCCAGGATGTTCTTGAACACGTAGCAGTAATAGGCGTTGCAGCTCATCATGATGCTCTCTTCCATGTTCAGCGGGCTCTTGTGCACGTGACAGCCCAACTTGTGCCCCGCCCCGAAGTGGTAACCCTGGTAGCAGGGATAGGTCATTTCCGGACGCAGTACGCCCTCTTCCAGGCCGATGAGCCCGTTTACCAGCTTGAACACGCTGCCGGGCGGGTAGGATGCCTGCACCGCGCGGTTGTACATGGGCTTGTAGGGGTTGGAAGAGATCTCGTTCCAGTACTTGCCGATATCGGCCAGCATGCTAACGTCGATACCGGGGGCCGATACCAGCGCCAGAATCTCCCCGGTAGCGGGTTCGATGGCGACGATGGAG
Source organism: Bacteroidales bacterium (assembly GCA_017509685.1). Classification (GTDB taxonomy): domain Bacteria; phylum Bacteroidota; class Bacteroidia; order Bacteroidales; family UBA932; genus Cryptobacteroides. The sequence continues at coordinate 39,320 of JAFWPA010000059.1, read as the reverse complement.
CCCACCTTGTTCTGCATGAGCTCCTGCCCGAACTGCTGGAGGTCAGCGTCGATGGTGGTGACGACATTGCGGCCCGGGACGGCCTCCTTGTCTTCGGCGCCGTCCTTGTAGGACTGTTCAATCTGGTTGCGGGAGTTGCGCAGGTAGATGTGATAGCCTTTCTCTCCGCGAAGCTCTGCTTCCCGCGCGGCCTCGATGCCCGTCATTCCCGCATAGTCTCCGCTGCGGTATTCGCCGGGGTGCTTGTCAATGTAGCTCTGGTTCACCTCCGACACATAGCCCAGCAGGTTGCCGCCCGCGTTCACGGGGTAGTCCCGGATGCTTCTCACCTGGCCGCGGAAGCCTGGGAACTTGTACTTCACTTCGTCGAAGCGCATATAGGTCTCGGCCGGGACGGTGCGCAGCATAGTCACCGCCTGGAAGCCGATAGAAGTGCGCCGACGGTGGTAATCCTCCAGCCTGGCGCGGATGAATTCGGGGTCTACGTCCAGCACGGTGGCCAGGGCCAGGGTGTCGAACTCCTGCACTTCCCGGGGGCTCACCAGGATATCGTAGGCCACCTTATTGCCCACCAGGATTTTCCCGTTGCGGTCATAGATGATGCCGCGGGTGGGGTAAATGGTTTCGTAGATGGTGGAGTTGCGGTCTGCGTCTTCCTTATACCGGTTGTCCAGGATCTGGAGAGAAAAAATTTTGCCCAGGAGCAAAAGGGCGGCAGCTCCCAGGCCAATCAGCAGACGGATATGACGTCCGTCTTGGGTCATCGGCGCGGATCCGGAGCCAGAAGCCCCAGCGTGGGCAGGGAGACCAGCACGCCGGCCACCAGGGACACGGCGAAACGGATGGCGTTGAAGGAGAAGGGGCGCATGCCCGCGGCGTCTACCCATACGTAGATGGCCAGGTACAGCGCGTGGGCGATGAAGACGCCCAGCAGCACTTTCCCGAATCCGTTGCGCTGGGGAGAGAAGTCTTCATTGCGGGCAAAGAGCTCGGTGCCGAAGATAAGGCGGATGATGCTGTTGCGCAGCAGGGCCACCGGTACCAACGCGAGGGCGTTGAGGCCCAGCAGGCCCTCGGACAGGAGGTCGATGACCAGACCCGTGGCAAAGGCGATGAACATGGTGGCCGTAGTGTTTACCCGGATGGGGATGCACAACACCATGACCGGCAGGATGCTCAGCATCAGGTACGGACTTACCCGCAGGAAGTTGTTGAGCAGCAGCTGGACAATGACAAGCAGCAAATAGATGAACCAGAATCCGGACTTTCTCATTGTACAAACCGCTGAATTTCGTCAAACGAATTGTTGTGCACGACGGTCACGTAACGGATGGCGCTGAAATCCTGGAACAGTTCCACTTCTATCTCGTTGGTGGCACCGTTCACCACGTGGGACTGCCCGGCCAAACCCAGCGGGATGTCGGGCGGGAACAGCAGGGAATGGCCGCTGGTGTAAACCGTGTCTCCCGGGCTGTACAGGTATTGCAGGGGAATCTCCTTGATGATGGCCCTGTTGGAGGAAGTGCCGTCCCACACAAGCAGGCCGGAGCCGCCTTCGTGGCCCAGCCGGGCGCTGATGGAGATGTCGTTGTTCCGGAAGGAGAAGGCGTAGGCGTGGTGTGCGCTCACGGCGTCTACGATGCCCACCACCCCGTTATGGGTGATGATGCCCGACTTCTCCTGCACACCGTCCTCAAATCCCTTGTTCAGGATGAGGTAGTTGTGCTGGCCGTTCTTGCTCATCATCACAACCTCGGCGGGCATGGCCGTGAAGCCGAGGGACTGCTCCGGGGAGAGGGATTCCGTGTGGAAGGCTCTCAGCTGTTCCCGGGCTTGCAGCAGTTCCTGCATGAGGGCGTCGTTCTCCCGGACCAGGGCTTCATTCTCCGACTTGAGGGTAAAGTACTGGCTGATGGCGGTGGATTTTCCACCTACCTTGGCCATGAATACGTGGGCGCCTTTGGCGGCCCAGGTGCGCTGCAGCGGAGCGTTGGCGGATATCAGTTGGAATGCGACCATTTCCAAAACAATGAAAACGACCACATAGACCAATACAGAAAGCCACGTTGTCCGTTTGCGCATGGCTTATCTCATGAGGAAGGAATAGTTCTCCGTGTTCTTGAGGGCGATGCAGGTACCGCGGGCCACGGCGCGAAGCGGGTCTTCGGCCACGTGGAAAGGGATGTTCATCTTTTCCGACAGGCGTTTGTCCAGGCCGCGCAGCAGGGAGCCGCCGCCGCTCAGGAAAATGCCGTTCTCCACAATGTCGGAGTACAGTTCCGGGGGCGTCTGCTCCAGGGTGGACTGGATGGCGGCCTCCAGGCGGGCGATGGATTTGTCCAGGCAGTGGGCAATCTCCTGGTAGGGGATGAGGGCCTCTACCGGGTGACCGGTCATCAGGTTGGGGCCGCGCACCAGGAAGGGTTCCGGTTCCACGTCCAGCTGGGGAATGACGGCGCCCACGGCGATCTTGATCCTTTCGGCCGTGGTTTCACCCACCTTGATCACGTGCTGCTGGCGCAGGTAGTTTTGGATGTCGGCCGTGAAGACGTCGCCGGCGATACGGATGGATTCCTGCTGTACGATGCCGCCCAGGGAGATGACGGCGATTTCGGTGGTACCGCCTCCGATATCCACCACCATATTGCCCTTGGGAGCTTCTACGTCCAGGCCGATACCCAGGGCTGCAGCCATGGGCTCGTAGATGAGATAAACATCGCGGCCGCCGGCGTGCTCGCTGGAGTCACGGACGGCGCGGATTTCCACTTCCGTGGAACCGGAGGGGATACCCACCACCAGTTTCAGGTTGGAGGCGAAGATGCTGCGATGACGGGCGTTCACCTGCTTGATGAAGCCGCGGATCATCATCTCGGCGGCATTGAAGTCGGCGATGACACCATCCCGCAGGGGGCGGATGGTCTTGATGCCCGGGTTGGTCTTCTCGTGCATCATTTTGGCCTTCTGGCCCAGGGCGATGCACTTGCCCGTCTGGTTGTCGATGGCTACGATGGACGGCTCGTCCAACACAATCTGGTCATTCTGGAAAATGATAGTGTTGGCGGTACCCAGGTCCATAGCCAATTCTTGGTTCAGGAAGCGGAATGCCATATGTTGTTTCTCTATTTTCGAATTAGCCTTCAAAATTACGAAAAAAAACTTACATTTGCGTAATGAAATTGCGCCATGGACCAAAATAAGTATCTCATCGTAACGGCAGGGGGAACGGGCACCCGGATGGGGGCTTCCGTACCCAAGCAGTTCCTTGAACTGGGCGGCAAACCCATCCTCCGTCTCACGCTGGAAAAATTCCTGGAAGCCGTGCCGGACGTACACGTGATTACGGTGCTCCCGGAAAGCCATATTGCCTCTTGGCGCCAATATTGCCAAAAAGTGAATTTTGTGTGCCCGCAGCGCCTGGTCAAGGGCGGTTTCACCCGCTTCCATTCCGTGAAGAACGCCTTGGAATTCGTGCCGGACAACGCCGTCGTCGCCGTCCAGGACGGCGTACGGCCGCTCATTTCCGTGGACAAGATCCGGGAACTGTTCGCCGCCGCCCAGTCGTCCCCGGCCGTCATCCCCGTCCTGCCCGTGACGGACACCCTCAAAGTCCTGGCCAAAGGCCCCGACGGCCGCCTTTCCTCTACCGGAGAATCCATCGACCGCAGCCGCATCTGGGGCGCCCAGACCCCGCAGATCTTCCATAGCACACAGCTCAAAGCCGCCTATGCCCAAGGCTACGACACCCTCTTCACCGACGACGCCTCCGTAGCCGAAAAATACGGCATACCGCTCACCTTCATCGAGGGTGAACGGTACAATATCAAAATTACAACTCCAGAGGACTTGGCCCTCGCGCAGGCCATTCTTAATCTCGGCCCGTGTAGGTAGTACTCTTAAAATCTTTAACCCATACTTGCCGCTCGATGGGTTCATCGAGGGAGATCATGGTGTCCGTAGACTGGATGTAGGGGAGTTTCTGGATGGTGTTCAGGAGCACTTCCATCAGGTGGTCGTTGTCCAGGCAGTAGAGTTTGGCCAGGATGGCGTACTTGCCGGTAACGAAATGACACTCAACGATTTCCGGAATCTTCTTGAGGTTGGCGATGACTTCGGGATACTTGGTGCTTTCCGACAAGGTGATGCTCACAAAGGCGCACACATTGAGACCCAGGGCCTGCGGCTTTACCTGCAAGCGGGAACCCGTAATGACACCGTTGGCCTCCAGACGCTTGAAGCGCTGGTGAATGGCTGCGCCGGAAACGCCGCATTCGCGGGCGATTTCCAAAAACGGCATACGGGCGTTCTTGACAAGGTAGGACAGGATTTTCTGGTCCACGGCGTCGATGTGATAACTGGACATACTACTTACATTTTAAAACTAACCGGGGCAAAGATACAAAAAATTTTTATTTTCCGCGTTTGCGGCCAAATTTTTTTGTGGGCTCGGAAGCATCTATAATTGCTTGACAATCAGCTTCTGTAAGCGTAGCGGCATCTTTTCCGCGGGGGATTTTAAAATTGGAAGCACCTTGCTTGATGTAAGGGCCATAACGGCCGTTTACTATTTTTATGTCACCGAACTCGGCGATGTACTCCGGAGCGGCTTTTTCCTGAGTGGATTCGCGAATCAGGGCTTCGCATTCATCCAGGGAGATGGTAAGAGGGTCGGCCGAACGGGGAAGTTTCACATTTTTACTTCCGTATTTTAAGTAAGGGCCGAATTTTCCCCGGGTGGCCACCACGTCAACGCCGTCCAGCTGGCCCACGGTGCGGGGCAGTTCCAGCAGTTTCAGAGCTTCTTCCAGGGTGATGGTTTCAATCAGCTGCCCTTTGGCCAGGGATGCGCTCTGGCGTTTCTCGCCCTCTCCTTTCTGCACATACGGGCCGAATTTGCCGAAGGCGGCAATCACTTTGTCGCCGTCCGGGGCGATGCCGATCTCCCGCGTCACCTTGCTGTAGCTGCGGTCCTGCATCACCTCCTCCACGTGGCGGTGGAAAGGCATGTAGAAGGCTTCAATGGTGTCGTTCCAGGCTTTCTTGCCCTCGGCCACATCGTCGAAATCGGCCTCCACGTTGGCGGTGAAGTCGTAGTCCAGGATGTCCGTGAAGTTGCCCACCAGGAAGTCCGTCACGATGAGGCCGATCTCCTGAGGCAGCAACTTACCTTTTTCTGCGCCCACGGTCTCCGTCTTCTGGGAAGACTTGACGGTTCCGCCCTTGAGGGAAAGGTTTGTCACCTTGAAAGCCTGGCCCGGTTTGTCGCCTTTGGCCACATAGCCGCGGCCGCGGGTGAGGGTGTCCACCGTTGCGGCGTAGGTGGAAGGACGGCCGATACCCAGCTCTTCCAGCTTCTTCACCAGGGTGGCCTCCGAGTAACGTGCGGGCGGAGCGGTGAACTTGCACAGGGCGTTCACGCCCTCTTCCAGCAACACGTCTCCCTTGTGCAGTTCCGGCAGCATCACCTCTTCGGTTTCGGCGGGCTCTTCGTCGTCGCGGCCCTCAAGGTACACCTTCATAAAGCCGTCGAAGAGCAGCTCTGCGCTCTGGATGCCGTACTGTTCCGTGCGTTTGTCCATTCCCACCTTGAGGGTGGTGTTCATCACGCGGCTCTCGGCCATCTGGGAGGCGATGGTGCGCTTCCAGATGAGCTCGTACAGTTTTTTCTCCTGCGGCGTGCCTTCGATGCTTACATTGTCTATATAGGTGGGCCGGATGGCTTCGTGGGCCTCCTGCGCTCCCTTGGAACGGGTGTGGTACTGGCGGAAATGGTGGTACTCGGGGCCGAAGTTGTTCAGGATGAACTGCTTGGCCGTACCCAGTGCCAGGGAAGAGAGGTTGGTGGAGTCCGTACGCATATAGGTGATGAGACCCCTTTCGTACAGGGTCTGCGCCACGCGCATGGTGGTGGACACCGGGAAGCGCAGCTTGCGGGCCGCTTCCTGCTGCAGCGTAGAGGTGGTGAAGGGGGCGGCGGGAACGCGCACGCCTTCCTTCTTCTCCAGGGAAACGATGCTGTAGCGGGCGCCGATGGAATCCTCCAGGAACCGGCGTGCCTCTTCCTCCGTGGCAAAACGGGTGTCCAGCAGGGCTTTTACTTTCACCGGGGAGCCTTCCGGGCGGAAGGTGGCTTCCACGCGGTAGTAAGGTTCCGGGCGGAACGCCATAATCTCCTTTTCTCGGTCCACAATCAGGCGCAGGGCCACGCTCTGCACGCGGCCGGCGCTCAGCTTGGGCTGGATCTTGCGCCACAGGATGGGGGACAGCTCAAAGCCCACCAGGCGGTCCAGCACGCGACGGGCCTGCTGGGCGTTCACCAGGTTCATATCGATGTCCCTGGGGTGCTCGATGGCCTCCAGGATGGCTTGCTTGGTGATTTCGTGGAACACGATGCGGCGGGTCTTCTCCCGCGGCAGCTCCAGGGTCTCGCGCAGGTGCCAGGAAATGGCCTCTCCCTCGCGGTCCTCATCGGACGCCAGCCACACGGTGGCGGCACCGGCCGACAGCTTCTTCAGCTCGGCCACTACCTTTTTCTTGTCGGCGGGGATTACATATTCCGGCTGGAAACCGTTTTCAACGTCCACGCTGAGCTTGTGCTCCTCCAGATCCCGGATATGACCCACAGATGCCTTCACAAGGTAGTCCTTTCCCAAGTATTGCTGGATGGTCCTTACCTTTCCGGGAGACTCTACAATCACTAAATTTTTCTCGTTCATGCTGCAAAGTAACGCAGTTTTCGGGGATAAATCCAAATTTTCTGATTACTTTTGTATTTGGAATTTTTTCAAGACCTAAGGTCTTGTTTATATAGGTAGATTTTGACCATGACAGACGCCCGGAAGAAAAAAATCGTAAAGTGGTTCTGGATTCTGCTCATCACGCCGGTGGTGGCGCTGTTCGTCCTGCTGGGCCTGGTATGGGCCCTCGCCGACATCCCCTCCATTGAGCAGCTGGAGAATCCGGACACCAAGCTGGCCACTCAGGTAATCGCAGAGGAAGGGGAGATCCTTACCACCTACCATATAGAGAACCGTACGTTCGTGAGCTATGAGGAACTGGCACCCTCGCTGGTGCAGGCTGCCGTAGCCACAGAGGACAAGCGCTTCTATGAGCATTCCGGCGTGGACCTGCAATCCCTGGGCCGCGTGCTGTTCAAAACCCTGCTGTCCCGGGATTCCTCCCAGGGCGGCGGCTCCACCATCACCCAGCAGCTGGCCAAGACGCTGTATCCCCGTGGGGAGCATGTTGGCAAGTTCAAGATGATCTGGATCAAACTCAAGGAATGGATTACCGCCATCAAGCTGGAGCGCAACTATACCAAGGAGGAGATTGTGGACATGTACCTGAACGCCATCTTCTTCGGCTCCAATTCCTACGGTATCTCATCGGCTGCCAACCAGTTCTTCGGCAAAAAGCCCATAGACCTGCTCACGGAAGAGAGCGCCGTGCTGGTGGGAATGGTGAACAAGCCCACGCGCTACAACCCCGCCATCAACCCGGAGAGCGCCCTCCGGCGCCGCAACCTGGTGCTGGACCGTATGTGCGGCATGAAGTATATCACCCGTGCCCAGTGTGATTCCATGCAGGCCCTGCCCATCGTGCTGCATGCCCGCCAGGGAGACCGTACCACCGGTGTGGGCCCCTACTTCCGGGATATGCTGCGCCGTACCATGAGCGCCGCCAAGCCCAGGCGCAACTCCTACTACTTCTATGAAGACTATCAGGTAGACTCCCTCCTGTGGGCCGACGACCCCCTGTACGGCTGGCTCAACAAGAATTCAAAGAGCGACGGAACGCCCTACGACCTGGACCAGGACGGCCTGCGCATCTATACCACCATCAACTACAAGATGCAGCGTTATGCCGAGGAAGCCATCACGGAGCACCTGAGCAAGGATCTCCAGCCGGCTTTCTGGAAGGAACTCAAGTACCGCCGCAATCCGCCGTTCATGGCCGACACAGAGAAGTCCGTCATTGAAAAGAATATGCAGCAGGCCCGCCGCTGGAGCGACCGCAACCGCATGATGAAGGCTTCCGGCCACACCGACGCGGAGATTGAGGCCAGCTTCGACGTCCCCGTGAAGATGCGTGTCTTTACCTGGGAGGCCCCCGGCTACCGGGACACCACCATGACGCCCAACGACTCCATCCGCTACTACAAGTCCTTCTTCCGTGCCGCCTTCATGGCCATCGAGCCGGGTACGGGTCACGTGAAGGCCTACGTGGGTGGTCCGGATTACCGTTACTTCAAGTATGACAACGTGCGCCAGGGCAAACGCCAGGTGGGCTCCACCATCAAGCCTTTCCTGTACACCCAGGCCATGGAGAGCGGCATGACGCCCTGCGACCCCGTGCTTAACTCTCCGGTGGTCATCGCTATCCAGACCGAGGACGAAACCTGGTCTCCGCAGGATGAACACGCCGACGGAACCATGGTAGACCTTACCTGGGGCCTTGCACACAGCTCCAATTCCGTATCGGCCTATCTGATGAAGCAGCTGGGCGCCCCTTCCATGGTGTCCATGATGCGCAAGATGGGTATCGGCGGCTTCATAGACCCTGTGGTTTCCCTGTGTGTGGGCGCGGCCGACCTTTCCGTGTACGACATGGTCACCGCCTACAACACCTATCCTTCCGGCGGCGTGTATACATCGCCCATGTTCGTCACCCGCATTGAGGACAGCGACGGTAATGTGCTGGGCCAGTTCAGCGACCGCAAGCGCGTGGCCCTTTCCCAGCGGGCCACGGGAGAAATGATCCAGATGATGCGCGCCGTGGTGGACAACGGTACCGGCGTGCGTCTGCGCCTGAAATACGGCCTCACCGGAGAGATTGCCGGCAAGACCGGTACCACCAACGACAACTCCGACGGCTGGTTCATCGGCTATACGCCCGCCATCACCGCCGGCGTGTGGGTGGGTGCCGAGGACCGCTATGTCCACTTTGCCAATACCAACCTGGGCCAGGGCGCCAACATGGCCCTGCCCATCTGGGGCTTGTGGATGCAGAAGGTGCTCAAAGACGGCACCCTGGGCATATCGGCCGAAGACGTGTTCCCGGAGTCCCTCAAGGGAGTCTGGTGCACGCCCGCAGGGGAGGAAGAAACCCCGGAAAAGACAGATTTGGAAAATTATTACTTCGAATAAAGCATGTCCAAGTACCAATCCATAGCCGTAATCTACGGCAGCGATTCATCGGAATGGGAAGTGTCTTGCCGCAGCGGTGAGTTCACCGCTTCCCGCATAGACGAGTTCCGCTATGACGTTTATGAAATCTTCGCCCGCTTCGGAGACTGGAAGCTGGTGGCCATGCGCAAGGCCAATTCCATGCGCCAGGCTTTTCCGGAGGGTGCACAGCCCGTGGTGGACAAGTCGGATTTCTCCGTGATGGTGCTGGGCGAAAAGATCAAGTTCGACTTCGCCTACATCATGCAGCACGGCGCCCCCGGAGAAACCGGTCTGTTGCAGGGCTATCTGGAGATGTTGGGCGTGCCGCACTCTACCTGCAGCGCCTTCGTCACCACCGTGGCCTTTGACAAGTATTCCTGCAAGAGTTATCTGCGGGGAACGGATATCGTGAAGCTGGCTCCAGACGCCTTCATCCGGAAGGGAGATGACGTAGAGGCCTTCTGCAAGAACACGGTGGAACGCCTGGGCCTGCCCCTTTTCGTGAAACCCACCGGCGGCGGCTCCAGTTTCGGCATCTCCAAGGTAGATAAGGCCCAGGACCTGCCGGAAGCCATCCGCTATGCCTTTATGGAAGGCGATACGGTTATCGTTGAGACCGCCATTTCCTGTGAGCACGAACTCACCTGCGCCGCCTACCGGGACGGCGACGAAGTGAAGACCCTGCCGGTCATCGAGATCATCCCCACCACCGGCTGGTTCGACTACGATGCCAAGTACAACGGTCTCAGCCGGGAGGTATGTCCCGCCGAGATTCCCGTGATCCTGTCGGAGAAAATCCAGGAAATCACCCGCAACATCTACCGCTGCCTGGGCTGCAAGGGCCTGGTGCGCATGGACTACATATCGGCCCCGGACGGCATCTACTTCCTGGAGGTGAACATCATCCCCGGCATGACCAACGCCTCCCTGGTGCCCAAGATGGTGCGAGCCGCCGGCATCGGCATCACGGACTTCCTTACCACCATCATCGAAAACGCCTAGTTCATGCTGCTGCTGGATTTCCTGAAAAGCGGAATCGCCGCCCTGGAACCGCTGTACCCTACGGCCGAGGCCCGCAGCATCGTGCTGATGCTGTGCGAGGCCGTTATCGGCACCAAGAGTTACACGCACATCGTAGACCCCCAGTATCAGATAGACAAGAAAGGGGAAAAGCCCCTGGCCGATGCGTTGGAGCGCCTGCAGGCCGGCGAGCCCATCCAGTACGTGATTGGCAAGGCCGAATTCTGTGGCCGCAGCTTCCGCGTCACCTCGGACGTCCTCATCCCCCGGCCCGAAACGGAACTCCTGGTGCGGGAGGCGGTGAAGCTGGCCGATATGACCCGCCGCATGCGCATCCCCTTCGGCAAGAGCGCGGAACCCGTCCGGGTGCTGGACCTGTGCACGGGGTCGGGCAACATCGCCTGGTCTGTGGCGCTGTCGGTTCCCGGTGCGCGCGTGGTGGGGGTGGACATCTCCGAAAAGGCCCTGGAAGTGGCCCGCAGCCAGAACTTCTCCCAGGAACTGAAGGAAAAAGGCGCCCTGGCACCCACTTTTGTGGCGGCCGATGTCCTGGACACCGAACAGGAATTCAATTTCGGCAGTTTCGACCTCATCCTCTCCAATCCGCCCTACATCATGGAGAAGGAAAAGCCGCAGATGCGCCGCAACGTGCTGGACTACGAACCGGCCATCGCGCTCTTCGTCCCGGACGAAGATCCGTTGCTGTATTACCGGGCCATCGCACGCTGGTCCCAGCGCTTCCTTTCCCCCGAAGGGAAGGGGCTTACAGAGATCAACGAGGCCCTGGGAAAGCAGACGCTGGCGGTTTTCGATGGCGCAGGCTTCCCAGAATGCGACATCGTTACCGATTTTTACGACAAAAATCGCTTTATCTTTTACATGAGATAGGCCCTGCACAACGGTGTAAGGCCTTTTTTGTCGATTATCCGTTTCAATTTTGATGAAACGGATAAGTTTGCTGTACTTTGCGGAAAAAAGGATTATGCGGTACAGTGGTTCTATCTTTGCGGGTCTTCTGGCCCTGGTTCCGGCCCTTTTGACGGGCTGCGGCAAGTTGGATGATACAGACGTTGAGGTCCCGGTTTCGGAGGAGATGCCGGCCTTTGTCTCGCTGCCGGAGGTGGCGCGGCTGCTGTCGGCCGTCCCGCTGGAGGCAGAGCACCTGGAGGAGGTGCACCGGGCGGCGATGGCATCGGCCGGCAACGGTTACGACGAAGAATACCGGATGAAGGACCTCTTCGCCGCTCCCGGCACGGGGGTGGGAGAGGATGCCTCTACCAAGGCGGCCGACGGCTGGCGCCACCCCTTGCGCGATGCGCTGCGGGAAGTCCTCCTGGGCACCAAGGCTTCCGACGGGGAAGCATCGGCCTGGCTGGATTCGCTGGCTCTCTCTGACGTCCAGATTTACTGGCCTTCGTCGGACGAATGGGACGGCTCTTCGCTGCCCGTCATCACCTATGACCCCGGCGAGGGTGCTACCCAAAACGAGGGCTACGCCGTGCAGCCGGACGGCAGCGTGAAGAAGGTGCTCGTAGACGAACAGATGAGCCTGGAGCGCCCCGTTTGGGTGGTGAACCGCAATTCGGACGCGGAGTACAAGTCTCTGGAACTGCGTCGCCGGGAAGACCCTTCCTGGGGCACCGGCGGGGGCGACATCCTGGTGAAATCCACGCAGGACCCGGAACTGAAATCCCTGGTGCTGCGTTCGTTGAAGACCAAACGGCAATACGACTCCTGGTTCGCGGGGGCCAGTGAATTTTTCGTAAAAATAGGGGCCATCGAGAACTTCGTGGCCAGCACCGAGGCCGAACTGCGCCTGTACGACCCTACCATCACCGACTTTATGATAGTGGTGCGTCGCAAGCAGGTGGGACAGGAGGTGCCCTTCAACGCCGTCCTGGTCTCCGAGTGGAGCCAGCAGCTCACTTCCTGCGCCCTGATGATCGTAGAAGACGACGGCGGCACCCGCAACACCTGGAAATGCAACGCCGTGGTGAAGGTGGAATCCAAAAGCTATGGCGTGGAACTGGAACTGCCCCTCTACTCCCGCGACGACATTGTCTGGCGCGGATCCCTCTCCCGCCGCTACCTGGAAAAGTACAGCAGCCAGTCCCGCTCTTACGGCGATGTGGATCTGGTGATGGAACTGATGTAAAATTTGCAAAACAATAGAAAAATAGTTACTTTTGCATGACAAAGAAAGTGAAAGAAGTGGTGCTTCTGTTACAGATGAACGGGTGGCATCACGTTAGAACAAGAGGAGATCATCGCGTCTTTAGAAAGCAAAGTGCTGTTCGTTCAATCAGTGTTCCTGGCAAAGACAGTGATGATATGCCTGAAGGCCTGTACAGTGCCATATTTAGGGAAGCAAATCTAAAATAGTTTTATGATGGTTACATTACATGCAGTCATAGAAAAAGCCGAGCACAATTATGGAGCCTATGTAGAAGAGATTGCTGGTGTAGGTGGAATAGGGGATACTCTGGAGAAGGTGAAACAAAACCTGAAAGAAGGATTAGTTGTATTGAAGGAGGCTTGTATCGACTATGGAGAACCTGTTCCCGAAGAATTGCAGGGGGAATACCAGATTGTGTTTCGTCTGGATACACGTTCCTTTTTGCAGATGTATTGTAAGATTTTCACCAAGTCTGCCTTGGAACGTATGACCGGCATTAACCAGAAACAACTCTGGCACTATGCCCAAGGACTATCCAAACCCCGACCTGCTCAAGTCAAAAAGATTGAGCGGGCCCTTCACCAGCTGGGAGAGGAGTTGTTGTCTCTGGAGTTCTCCGGTCAAGGTGGTCGCGTAAGTGATTGATTGTCAGTGTTATTCAGGATTTTCTTTAGCCCTCGGAGCCTAAAGAAAAAATCCAACAGTGCTGATAATCAATAAGTTATGTCGTAGGCAGGATTGAAAGAGTTTTTTGTAACTTTGCACCATGAAGGCACTGGAACTGCTGGCGCCGGCCAGGACGGCGGAAATTGGCATCGCGGCCATTGACTGCGGGGCCGATGCCGTGTATATCGCCGGTCCGGCGTTCGGGGCCCGGCAGGCGGCGGGGAACAGTGTCGAGGACATTGCCCGGCTGTGCTCCTATGCACACCGCTACGGGGCACGCATCTACGCTACGGTCAACACCCTTCTGTATCCGGAAGAGGTTCCGCAGGCGCAGGAGCTGGTCAGGCAGCTGGAACTGGCCGGAGTGGATGCGCTCATTGTTCAGGACCCCCAGGTGCTGGGCATGAGTGATTCAATCATCATGCACGCCAGCACCCAGTGCGCCATCCGTACCCCGGAAAAGGCGCGGGGGCTGGAAAGCCTGGGCTTTGGACGCCTGGTGCTGGAACGGGAACTGTCCCTGGAACAGATCAGGGCCATTTGCGGCGCGGTGGGGACAGAAATTGAGTTCTTCGTACACGGCGCGCTGTGCGTCTGTTACAGCGGCCAGTGCTACCTTTCTGAGAAACTCACCGGCCGCAGCGCCAACCGGGGCGCCTGTGCCCAGCCCTGCCGAAGCCTGTATGATCTGGAAGACGCAAACGGGAAGGTGATTGTACGCAACAAACCCCTCCTTTCCCTTAAAGACTACAATCTCCTGCACCGGCTGGAAGAACTGGCCCATGCCGGCGTCTCCTCCTTCAAAATAGAAGGCCGCCTCAAGGGCGAATCCTACGTGCGCAACGTGGTCAAGGCCTATTCAGAGGCGCTGGATGCCCTGGTGGCCCGTTACCCGGACCGCTACTGCCGGGCCTCCTTCGGTCATGTACAGGGCGGTTTTGTCCCGGATCTGGAGAAGACCTTCAACCGCGGTTATACCGAACTGTTTATGGACGGCAAGCGCGGTCAATGGGCCGCAGAAGGCGGCGGAGAGTACGTAGGAAAGGTGCAGCGTCTCACCCGGGACGGTTTTGTGCTGGAGCCTGCATCGGCCGGCATCCGGCTGGCCAACGGCGACGGTTTCACCTTCGACAGCGGCGGTTTCCGGGCCGATGTCTGCGAAGGCCTCACTGTTCATTGCAAGAAGGTGGAAGGCCTGGTGCCCGGCGTCAAGTTGTACCGCAACATCAGCGCTGCGTTTGAGCGGCAGCTGGATGCTGCCCGGCCCATCCGAGAAATCGACGTACAACTGTCGGTGGCCCTGGTAAACGGTCAGATCAAGGTGACCGCCATTTCCGAAGACGGCCGCCAGGTCACCGTGCAGGAGGATGCACCGGCCGATACGGCCCGCGACCCGGAGAAAATGCTGCAAACCCTGGAAGCCCAGCTGGCCAAGCGCAGCGGCCACTATGCCTTTGGACAGCCGTCTGTGAGCGTACAGGGCCCTGTCCCCTTCCTTCCGGTGGCCGCCATCAACGGTATTCGCCGAGACCTGGCCCTGCAACTGGACGCGCTGCCGGTCCGGGCACGCCCTCTTTACCGGGGAGCCAAGGCGTTGGACAGCAGTTATAAAATGGAATACGCCTGCAACGGAGAGCTGATGCGCACCAAATACTGCATCCGCCACCAGCTGGGCCTGTGCCCCAAGCAGGGAAAGGTGAAAAAAGCAGAACCGCTCTTCCTCCGGAACGGGAAAGAGCGGCTCCAACTCACTTTTGACTGCGCCGTCTGTGAAATGACGGTGAGCTGATTTACTTCTTGGCAGCCTTCAGCTGGGCGATGGTCTTCTTGATGGACTCGGCGTCCTTGGCGTTGGGGTTCACCTCCAGATATTTTTCAAAGTCGGCGATAGCCTCGGGCATCTTGTTCAGGGAAACGTAGGCGTTGCCGCGCAGCTTGTATGCGTTGGCGTTGTTGGGGTTGTACTCCAGGGCCTTGCCGGCCATGTCAACAGCCTCGGCGAACTTGCCGGCCTTGTTGGCGGCCTGGCACTTGGTGAGGTACTGGTTGGACAGGAGCGGGAGAGCCTGCTTGCTCATACCCATCTCGTTGGCTTTCTCCAGGGCCTCGATGGCGCCGTCCACATCTTTCTGCTGGGACAGGCCCCAACCCAGGAAGAAGTAAGTGGCACCTACGGCCTCGTTGATTTCGATGGCCTTCTGGGCGTTTTCAACGGCAGCGGCGGCGTCCTTCTTGCCGAAGGCGGCGTTGGCAGCACCGTTGTAGATGTTGCCCAGCTGCTTGTTCTTACGCTCTTCCACATCCTGACCGAACTCCTGAGCGGCGGCAACGGCGGCGTCCAGGGATACCAGGGCCTTGTCGAAGTCCTTGGCCTTGATGTCGTCGGTGACGATACCGAAGGAGATGTTCACGATGTTGTCCTGGCACTTGGCTACCTGGGCGGGAGCATCTTCATCCTCGCAGGCGGCGAAAAGGTTCATAGCCTCACGGAAACCGGCAATCTGGGCTGCTTTGGTTTCGGCTACGGCAGCGTTGTTGTAAGCTTCCATAGCGGCATTGTAGTCCTGGGCGAAGGCGGCGACAGCGGCCACGGCCAGGCTGAGCACAGTAACGAAAATCTTCTTCATTTTCTTCTTCTTATTATAGGTTAAATACTTTCTGTTTCACAAACAGGTTGCAAATATAGCAAAAAAAGTGGTAATTTTGCAGCGCCTTTGTTTGAATCCATGTGGAATCGTCTTAAATATGGCTTTTTGACGCTTGCCGTCCTCCTGATGACAAATCCCGTGCCTGCGCAGTCACTTCCGGCTTTAGCCAAGGATGAACGCGTGCAGGAAGGGACTCTCAGGTGCGGTGTCACCTATTACCTGGTGAAAAACCCGGCCGACCTTGGCTATGCCCATATCGCCGTGGCCGCCAGGGCCGATTCCACCGTCCATCATTTCCCTCACGTCCCCGTATACCGGTCCGAAGTGCTGGATTCCATCCTTATCAGCGCCTTTTCCCTGCTGGACACCCCCAAAGTTTCCCAGGCGCTGATGGTAAGCGGCGACATAGACCCCGCGGAAATCAAGAAGAAGCTGGACATGCTGTCCATCATGGCCCCCCGCCGTCCCAAGGGGAAGGTGATGGCCGCACAGGAATGGGCCGATGTCCAGGTCCCCGTAATCCGGATGTCCCGCGCGGCCGAAGGGGAACCTTCCCGGGTGTCGGTGTGCTACAAGGCGCCGCCCGTTCCCCCGGAACAGCGCAACACCATGCAGGCGCTGGTCACGGACATTTTCTCCCGGGAACTGGAGGTAATCGTACGTCATCGGCTGGAAAAGGAACTCCGGGAGGCCCGTATTCCCTACGCCCCCCTTCAGATAGAATATAAAGGCCTGGGAACAGGCGGCACCGACGAATCTTTCCGGGTTACGGTGGAAACGCCGGAAGAATACCTGGACCGTGCGGCTGCCATCGTGGCCACCGTGCTGTCCTTGATTGAGACGGAAGGAATCGGCCGTCAGGAACTGGAAGACGCCCGCGCCGTGATGGATCCCGCCATGTGGAAAGAGGCGTCGGACCCCGTCCTGGACGAACACTGGATTGCGCGCTGCCTGGCTCATTACCGTTATGGTACGCAGCTGGCGCCCTTCGAGGAAGAATACCGTCTCTTTGCCAAGAAAGCGCTGGAAAGCGACGTTTATGCCGGTCTCCTTAGCAAGTATGCATCGGCCTTCTTCGACTACGCCGCCAACCTCACGCTAAGCTACCGTACCAGCCGGGATACGCTGGATTACGGGACGGCGCTCAACCACTTTATCGGCCATTACCTGGAGGCCCGCGTCACCGGGTCGGGCGGGAAGGACTATTCCTGGCACAGCGCCGGACTGTCGGCCCTGAATATGGGCGTGGCCAAGGTGAAACTCAAGAGCGAGAAGACCGAAGTGGTCTCCGGCGGTGAAATGTGGACCTTCTCCAACGGGATGCGCGTGATTTTCAAGCAGATGCCTCAGGCCCGGGGCTTCCAGTACGCCCTGCAGCTGAACGGCGGCCTGGCGCACATTCCCGGCCTGCAGGAAGGGGAGGGCGGTTATATCGGCCCCCTGCTTTCCCTGTACGACGTGGCGGGCATTCCGGCGGCCGAATTCCACGATATGCTGGCGGCCAATGGAATTTCCCTGGAAACTCGTGTAGACCTGAACAGCACGGAAATCACCGGAAGCGCACCGCAGGACCGGCTGCCGCTGGTGCTGAAGTCCCTGCTGGCGCTCACCACTTCCCGTCGGCCCAGCCTGGAGGATTTTCAGATATGGCAGGTGCAGCAGCAAATGATAGATGAAGACCTGGAGGGTGTCCTGTTCCGGCAGTTGAATCCCGGCTATACCTGCAGCCTTTACAAGTGGAAGCAGGCCCTGAGTCCCGAAACCCGGAAGAAGGCTTTCCTGTTCTATGAAGACCGTTTCAAACGGATGAACGACGGCGTGCTCATCCTGTCCGGCAACCTGCCCAAGGAAGAGGTGAAAAAGCTGCTGGAGCGCTATCTGGGCAATTTCCAGACCCAGCGCGGGCAGATTATCCGCAAGTCAGCCGAAATGCATACGCTAAGCGGCGTCACCACGGTCACGGATACGGTGGGAACTCCCGGTTTCCACGTGCTGATGGATGCGGAATATGCCATGACCACGGATCATTTCTATACGGCTTATGTAGGACTGCAGGCCCTGCGGGACGCCTTGGTCCAGCATCTCTCGGCTTACGGCGTGTCTCCTTCCGTGCGCCTGCTTTACTGCGTACAGCCGCAGGAGCGTTTCCAGGTACTCATCAGTTGTCCCGGTGGCCCCATTGAGGCTCTTCCGGCCGTCCGTGCGGCCATTCAGCAGGCGGCCGGCAAGCCGGTAGACGCTGCTGGTCTCAAGACATGGAAACAAAAGGTAGATGCCGGTATGCGTGATTTGATGGATACGCCGGAGGGATGTGTAGCTACCGTGCTGGCCCGTTATGCCGTGAACAAGGACATCCGTTCCCGCTTCGCCGACGCCATCGGCTACATGGATGCAGAGCAGGTAGAAGAGTTCCTGAAGACGATTGCCGCCGGCGGACGCGTTGAATACATTGTACCATGAGCAGGGGTTTCGGCACCATCATAGAGATTGGCGACGTCCTGGTTTCCGAGGACGTCATCCTGGAGTTTTTCGCCTGCGACTACGCCGTGTGCAAGGGCAAATGCTGTATCATAGGGGACAGCGGCGCTCCCTTGAAGGAAGAGGAACTGGAACCCCTGGAGCAGAATTATCCCATTTACAGCTCGCTGATGCGCCCGGAAGGCCGCGCTGCCGTAGATGCCAAGGGTTTCTTCGAGATAGACCGGGAAGGGGACATCGTAACGCCCCTGGTGGAAGGCAGTGAGGAATGCGCCTTCTGTCATTTTACGGCCGACGGCAGCTGTATGTGCGCCATCGAGCGGCAGTTCTGTCAGGGCCACGGTACCTTTCGGAAACCCATTTCCTGCAGCCTGTATCCCATCCGGGTGGTAGACCTGGGCGGCGGCCGCGTGGGCCTGAACCTGCATCGCTGGCATATCTGCAAGGAGGCCTATGAAAAAGGGCGCCGCGAAGGAATCCGTGTGTACGAATTCCTCCGCGGGCCGCTTACAGAAGCTTTCGGGCAGGAGTTTTACTCGGCCTTGTCGGCGGCGGCCAAGATGCTCATCGCCGCCTCGTAATCGCTTTCATTCACTTTAACCTCGATGTTCCTGGCAAAACTCAGGGACGGGTAGGAGGAGTCTGCGCCAAAGACGCCGGCGGGGATGCCGTTGTCTCCCAGCTTGGCTACACACAGGTCGGCCATTGCTTTTTCAGTAAAAGTGGCCACGGTTTTGAATCCTTGTGAATCACTCATAACGGTTGATTTTATGGTCAATGGACATTACCACGCGGGCCAGGTCCCGTTGCAGGCCTTCTGCCTGAAAACCGCCCAGCTGCGGGGTAATGGTAATGGTGTCTTCCCACAAACGGGCCACCCGGGCGATGCCGCTCTTGAGGTGGTACTTGTGCGTGCCGTCTTCCAGGCAGGCAGCCTCTACATAGCCGCGCCCTTCCATAGCCTGGCCGATGGCTTCCCAATAGTCGGCGGGATCCCCCTGCGCCCGGATGTTGCGCTTGCCGTATCCGAAAAACGGATAGATGGCGGCCATGAAGGCGAACAGGGCCAGGATGAACCAGACGCTTTGCCAGCCTTTCTTGAAAGCCAGGGCCACGTCTACGGGAATCATGCCGGCAGCCATGAGGATGCCAATGAGCACGATGAAGATAAAGGTTAACTGAATCAGGTATTTGACGGCTCTTCTGATATAGGTCATACCAAGGTTCGGATAATTTCGTCGGATACAAAGAAATGGTCTTCTGGAATGCGGTAGCGACGGCCCACTTTCACCAGGGCGCCCTCCTGCATCAGCTGCTGGATGCTGCCAGGGATGCAGTTGGCCTGCAGGAATTCTTCGTCTACGCCGCGGGCCGTACGCAGGGCCAGCATCAGGGTCTCCACTTTCTCGTCTTCCACGCTCAGGGATTCTTCCGTGTGGCCGTAGCCATCCAGGGTGGCGTCGTTCCAGCTGCGTCCGCGTCCGCTGAAGGAGTGGGCGGCGGGGCCCAGGCCTACATACGGGCGGCGCTGCCAGTAACCGCCGTTATGCACGGCTTCGTATCCAGGCTTGGCGAAGTTGGAAATCTCATAGTGGTTGTAGCCGGCATAGCGCAGCTTTTCGCAGAGGATGTCGTACTGCCGGCGGCACACTTCGTCGGGGGCTTCCTCGTACTCGCCGTTCTCCAGCCGGTGTGCCAGGACACTGTCTCCTTCCACGGTGAGCTGGTAGCAGGAAATGTGCTCCGGGTTCAGGGCCAGGGCCTCGTCGATGGTCTTCTGCCATACGTCGTTGGAGAGGTTGCTGAGGCCGAAGATGAGGTCTATGCTCACGTTGGTGAAACCGGCTTCCCGTATGAGGGCAAAGGCCTGTTTGGCACGTGCGGCGTCGTGCCGGCGGTTCATCCATTTCAGCAGGTCGTCGTCGAAGGACTGCACGCCAATGCTCATGCGGTTTACGCCCAGCATCCGGAGGCTGTCCAGGTACGGGCGTCCTTTCTCCACAATGTCGTCCGGGTTCACTTCCAGGGTGAACTCCGTGTACGGACCGCCGTGACCGCATTCTTCCAGAGTGAGCAGGATGCGGGTGAGGTCTCCCAGCGGCAGCACCGAAGGGGTGCCGCCCCCGAAGTACAGGGTATTGAGCTGGCTGTCCATCTCGGCCTTGCGGCGACGGATTTCCGCGCACACCTGGTCCGTGTAGCGGGCGAACATACCCTCCTGTGCAATCTCCGAGTAGAAGTCGCAGTAGGTGCAGAAGCTCTTGCAGAAGGGGACGTGAATGTAAATCATATTACCTGAGCATGCATTCCGCGCGGCCCAGCAGGCTTTGCTCCGTGTATACTTCCAGGGTGTAGACACCCTTCATGAATTCGCCGGTGTCGTTGATGTAGATGGACATATCCACTTCGGCGCCTTCATAGTCCACTTCGCGGGAGGCGGTGGACTGCAGGGTTTCTCCGGCCACGGTGAACTCGATGGACTCATTGTTCATCAGGAGCACGCCCTCGGGATCTTTCACTCTTACGAATACACGCACGGGGCCTTTGTCGGCCAGGGAATTCTCTACCAGCGACAGGCTGGCCACCATATAGCGGATGCGGCTGTGGCGGTCTCCGGCTTTGTCGTTGCTGTAGTAACCGGTGAGGGAGATGGCGCGGGCGCGCAGCACCTTGCCGGCGTTCACCTGGGAGGACAGGTTCTCTACCCGCTGGCTCAGTTCTTCGTTGGCGCGGCGGCTTTCGGCGGCTTCGCGGCGGGCGGCGGCGGCATCGGCCGTAAGTTTCTTGTTCAGGGTGTTCAGGGAGTCAATCTGGACGATGTAACCCTTCATGATGGTGCGCAGGGTACCCAGTTCTTTCTCGTACTGACGGATTTTGGCGCGGTTGGTGGCCTCTGTCTTGCTCAGTTTCTCGATGAGCATGGCCACTTGTTCGCGGGAAGTATCCAGCTGGTGGTTGATGTTTTCATAGTCGCTGCTCAAGGAAGAGAAATCTTCCTGCAGGGCTACCATCTGCTGAGCCAGTTCGGCCTTTTCGCCTTCCAGCTGTTTTACCAGCGAATTGCGCTGATACAACATATAGGCCAGTATGCAGGCCAGGATCACGGCTACTGCGGCCAGGATGGTCATGACGGTCCTGGGGCCTTTCTTTTCCTTTTTTTCACGCTCTTCGCGTTCGATTCTCTCGAGCGGATCTTCAGTCATAGCTTTCTGTTTTAAATTCATACAAATATAGCTATATTTGTGCAAATATCGTACTATGGCAATAATCTTTTCGGAACGGCTGGAGGCCCTCCGCGGCCTGATGCGGGAAAACGGGTGGGACATCGTGATTCTCACGGGCAGCGACCCGCACGCCAGTGAATACCCCGCTCCCCGGTGGAAACAGGTGGAATGGCTTTCGGGCTTTACCGGTGAGGCTGGAGACGTGGTGGTGACGCAGGATCACGCCGGTCTGTGGACGGATACCCGTTACTTCATCCAGGCCAACCGGCAGCTGGCCGGCACCGGTTTCGTGCTGCACAAACTGCGCGTGCCGGAGCAGGTGCCCATTCCGGAGTGGCTGGCTTCCCTGGGGCTGGACGAGCCCATCATCGCGGTAGACGGCCTGTGCCAGACCATGGACGCCGTGGAACGGCTGCAGGAAGCGGTACCATCGGCCCAGATTGTGTCCGTCCCGGACCTGCTGTCGTCCCTGTGGACTGACCGTCCCGCCATTCCTTCCTCGCCCATCATCACGCTGGGAGAGGACCTCGCGGGGGAGAGCCGGGAAACCCGCATCAACCGGCTGCGCAAGTGGCTGGTCCTGAGAGGGGCCGATGCCATCCTCATCTCCGAGCTGGACCAGATTGCCTGGCTGCTGAACGTGCGCGGCGCCGACATCGAGTACAATCCCGTGGTCATCTCCTATCTTCTGGTCACCCTGGACGACGTCTTCTGGTTCGTGCGCAAGGACGCCTACGAAGACCCCGACTCTGAGACCGCCGCCAGTTTCCAGGAACTGCAGGCCGACGGCGTCTCTATCCAGGACTACGACGACATCCTCTTCACCCTGGCCTCGCTGCGGGTAGAGATGGACGGTATAGACAAGATTTGCATCGATCCTTCCAGCCTGAACATAGCGCTCCGGGACGCGATAGACGACGGAGACCTGCTGCCGGAAGTGCTGGAGGTAGGCTCTCCCGTGCCTCTGTGGAAGGCCGTGAAAAACCCTGTGGAAGTGGCTGGGATGCGGGAAGCGCACGTGGAAGACAGCCTGGTGATGGAGCAGTTCCTGTTCTGGCTGTCCCGTCACGTGGGTTCCGTGAACGAGTGGGAGGCCGCCCGTGAACAGGGGCGGCTGCGTGCCGCCGTTCCGGGGTATCGGGGAGACAGTTTCGAGACCATATCGGCCTACGGGCCTTCCGCGGCCCTGCCGCACTACAGTACACCGGCCACCGGTTCAGCGCTGCTGGAGCCCCACGGCCTGTATCTTGTGGATTCCGGTGGGCAGTATCTCTTTGGCACTACGGACATCACGCGCACCGTTCCGCTGGGCCCGTGCACGCCGCTGGAGCGCGAAGACTACACATTGGTTTTGAAGGGACATATAGACCTGTCTATGGCCGTGTTCCCGCGCGGAACCGCCGGCTGCCAGATAGACGCCCTGGCCCGCGAACCCCTGTGGCGCGCCAAGCGCAACTTCGGCCACGGCACCGGCCACGGCGTGGGATTCTTCCTGTGTGATCACGAAGGTCCGCAGGATATCCGGCAAAACTTCAACGCTACACCCCTGGAGCCCGGAATGATTGTCTCCATAGAGCCCGGCATCTACCGCGAAGGCATGCATGGCGTCCGCCACGAAAACCTGGTGCTGGTGCGCCCCGTGGGAGACAATGAGTTCGGCTCCTTCCTGGGCTTCGAAACGCTGACGCTGTGCCACTTCGACACCTCCTGCCTGGAGCTTTCACTGCTCACGGCCGACGAACGCGCCTGGCTCAACGCCTACAACGCGCACGTCTGCGACGTCCTCTCCCCGCGCCTCCCCGCCGACGTCGCCGCCTGGCTGTTTGAACAGACGAGGCCGGTGTAGGGGATGGCCTGCCGCAGAGCATGCCTCAATACACAGAACGCTGAGGTGGGTGTTTTTGCTAACTAATTTTAGCAAAAACGCCGACTACTTGTTCAGTGCATCGGCGCTGGCGATGAACTTGGACAGGTCTTCTTCGGAGACGTGATAGTTCTGCATCTCGCCGGAGAAGTACTGGTCATAGGCGCTCATATCCACGAAACCGTGACCGGAGAGGTTGAAGAGAATGGTCTTGGCCTCGCCGGTTTCCTTGCACTTGAGGGCTTCCTGGATGGTGGCGGCAATGGCGTGGCAGCTTTCCGGAGCAGGAATGATGCCTTCCGTGCGGGCGAACAGGACGCCGGCCTTGAAGGAATCCAGCTGCTCGATGTCTACGGCTTCCATGTAACCGTCCTTCATCAGCTGGGAGAGGATGACGCCGGCGCCGTGGTAGCGCAGACCGCCGGCGTGGATGGCGGCGGGCTTGAAGGTGTGACCCAGGGTGAACATAGGCAGCAGCGGAGTCATACCGGATTCGTCGCCAAAGTCGTACTCGAATTTACCCTTGGTGAGCTTGGGGCAGGAGTAAGGCTCTGCGGCAATGAAGCGGGTCTTCTTGCCTTCCTGGATGTTGTGGCGCATAAACGGGAGGGCCAGGCCGCAGAAGTTGGAACCGCCGCCGAAGCAGGCGACCACGATGTCCGGATACTCGCCGGCCATGGCCATCTGCTTTTCGGCTTCCAGGCCGATTACCGTCTGGTGCAGGCACACGTGATTCAGCACGGAGCCCAGGGCATATTTGCAGTTGGGGGTGCTCACGGCCAGTTCGATGGCCTCGGAGATGGCGCAGCCCAGGGAGCCCTGGTCGTTGGGGTTGCGGGTGATGATGTCCTTACCGGCACGGGTACTCATGGACGGAGAAGGCGTGACGGTGGCGCCAAAAGCCTGCATGATGGAACGGCGGAAAGGCTTCTGCTCATAGCTCACCTTTACCATATAGACAGCGCAGTCGATGCCGAACTTCTTGGTGGCATAGCTGAGCGCACCCCCCCACTGGCCGGCGCCGGTTTCGGTGGTGAGGTTGGTGATGCCCTGCTCCTTGGCATAATAGGCCTGGGCGATGGCGCTGTTCAGCTTGTGGCTGCCGGCGGGGCTCACAGATTCATTCTTGAAGTAGATGTGGGCGGGCGTTCCCAGGGCGGCTTCCAGCTCATAGGCTCTCACCAGCGGGGTACAACGGTAGGCGGCATACTGCTGACGTACTTCTTCGGGGATGGGAATCCATTCGTCGGTCTGGTTCAGTTCCTGGTCGGCGCAGGCCTTGCAGAAAATGGGATACAGATCCTCGGGCTTCAGGGGCTGTTTAGTGGCCGGATGCAGGAAAGGCAGCGGCTTGTTGGGCATGATGGCCTGAATGTTAAAGTAATGGGTAGGAATCTCAGTGTCCGGAAGGATGTACTTTTTCTGTTTCATAATATCAGTGTTTTAAAATCATTATCAAAAAATAAGGCCCACTGTAAGTCAGCGGGCCTTCAATACATATAACTACGGCAAAGCGACTTACAGGATTGAGCTGTAAGTGCGCCACCAGTTATTGTTGTTCTTTCTCATTCTGCTCACAAAGATGAACAATAGAAATTACAATTGCAAGAAAAATTTTAAAAACTTGCAAGCAGGGCTTCGGTCCACTGGGCTGATGCAGTTCCGCCCAGGCTTTCGATGTAGGCGTTGACGGCCGTGGCAACGAACAGCAGCACGATGAGGGCGGCTACGATGATGCCGATGACTTTCAGGCGCTTGAGCCATTTCTTGTTATTCCAGCCGATGGTCTGGAACATGCTCCAGAAGCCGTGCTCCAGGTGGAGGAACAGGGCGATGAACCATATGATATAGCAGCACAAGACCACGGGATTGCGGAAGGTGGCGATGAGGAGGTAGTAGGGATTCTCGGCCTCGGCGCCCATGAACTCCTGCAGCTGCATCTTGGCCCAGAAGTGGGTGAGGTGGAAAGCCAGCAGACCCAGGATGATGATGCCCAGGACGGCCATGTTCTTGGCGCTCCAGCTGTCGTTCTTGGCCTTGGAGGCTACCTCATAGCGCTTGAGACCACCGCGCTTTTTCAAGTTCTCGTAGCTGAGCCAGATACCATATACAATATGGATGACAAAACCCAGTGCCAGGACGGGAACCATAATCTTGATGAAGGGAGAGGACATGAAGTCGCAGCCCAGCTGGAACCAGCCGTCCCCGTGGGTGTAGGGGAAATTGTCGGCGGCCACTTTGCCAAAATTACCGTGCATGGAGTCCAAGACGGAGAAGAAATTAATGGTTCCGTGAAGAAGCAGGAAGACAATGAGGAAAGCGCCACTGACGCTCTGGATAAACTTCTTGCCGATAGAGGAGGTTAAAAAATTAGCCATTATCTGTAATTTAGGTTTTTTCTAGTATGCAAATATAGGAATCTTTCTTGGAATTATCCCACTATTTAGGTACTTTTGTTTCAAAATCGATACACATGTACAAACGCGTTTTACTCAAACTCAGCGGCGAAAGCCTGGGCGGCCCTGCCGGAAAGGGCCTGGAAACCGAATGGTTGGAAAAGTATGCGAAGGAGATTGCGGCGGCAGCCAAGGCCGGTCTTCAGATTGCCATCGTGAACGGCGGCGGTAACATCTTCCGTGGCCTTCAGGGTGCTAACAAGGGCTTCGATCGCGTAGACGGAGACAAGATGGGTATGCTGGCCACGGTGATCAACTCCCTGGCCCTTAGCATGTTCATCAAGGCCCAAGGCGTGGAAGCCGTGGTTTTCACCTCCACCCCCATGGAGCCGCACGCCAAATACTATATGCGCGACGACGCCGTCAAGGTGATGGAACGCGGCGGCGTGGCCCTCATCGCCGGCGGAACCGGCAACCCCTTCTTCACCACGGACAGCGGCGCAGCCCTCCGGGCTTTGGAGATCGGGGCCGACGCCCTCCTCAAAGGCACCCGCGTGGACGGTGTATATACCGCAGACCCGGAGAAGGACCCGTCGGCCGTCAAGTACGACGAACTCTCCTTCGACGAGGCCATCTCCAAGCACCTGAAAGTGATGGACCAGACCGCCTATGCCCTGTGCTCCGACGGCAAGATGCCCATCATCGTCTTCGACATGAACGCCACCGGCAACCTCACCAAACTCCTCGCCGGAGAAAAGGTTGGAACCCTGGTTCATCCGTAAAGCATGAAAAAGATTCTTTTCGCCCTTCTGCTGATACTGCCCCTGGCGGTATCGGCCCAAAGCCGCATAGAGACGGGCAGCATCTTCAGCACCAAGCTCGGCTGTGAGCAGAAGTACAACGTATACCTTCCCGACGGATACAACCAGTGGGACCGTTATCCCGTAATCTACCTCCTGCACGGCCTGTACGGGGACTACAGCAACTGGGTGAAAAGCGGCCGCATGAAGGAAGTGGCCGATGAACTCATCGCCTGCGGTGAAGTGCGCCCCTGCGTGATGGTGATGCCCAATGCCGGAGACAAGGACGTACACGGCTACCAGAACGGCTATTTCAACGTGCAGGACTGGCCCTACGAGGACTTCTTCTTCGACGAATTCCTGCCGGAAGTGGAACGGAAGTACCACTGCGGCGGGGAGAAGGGATTGCGGGCGGTCATCGGCCTGTCCATGGGCGGCGGCGGTGCCATCGTCTATGCCCAGCATCACCCGAGACTCTTTTCCAGCGCCTACGGCATGAGCGCCTGGCTGGACCACAAGGACCGCGACATCCGCGGCACAGACCGCGTAGGCAGCAAACTCGCCCTCACAGACCGTTCCGTACGGGATCATTCGGCCCTGGATTTCATTGACTGGGTGGGTCCCGTGACCAAGGAAGAACTGAAAACCGTGGCCTGGTTCCTGGACTGCGGAGACGACGACCACCTGCTGCAACTCTCCGTGGACCTGCACCTGAAGATGCGTAAAGCCGGCATCCCCTGCGAACTGCGCGTCCACAACGGCGGCCACACCTGGGAATACTGGCACCGCGCCCTCTACACCGCCCTGCCCTTCGCTTCGCGGAATTTCGGAAAATAGCGTTTTAACATTTCTTTCTCTGTTCCGTCTTTTATATGCAAGCGCTTGAAGACAGATATGAAAAAGATTTTGCTTACTCTTACCTTATTGTTAACCGCCACTTTCCTTTGGGCGGGAAAACCCATCAACAAAGTTCAGACGCTGGTTGACGAATACCGGCATTATGACGGATTCGACAACGTGACCCTGGGCCCCTTGGCGCTTTCCTTTGTGAAAACACTGGCGTTCTGTGATGCCGATTTAGACCAGGAAGACCGGGAAATTCTCCGCGCTTTCAGCGAAATCCGCCGTCTCACGGTGCTGGATTTCGAAGATGCCGAAGCCGCTGTCAAAGGCCGTTTCGTAAAAAAGGTACAACAACTCCTTAAGGGAATGGAACTCATATTGGAAGCCAAAGAGGACGGGGACCGCCTGAGCATTTACGGCATTGACGACGGAACGGCTATTCGCGACTGCATCCTGTGGGACCCGGAAGGCACGCTCATCTACGTGCGGGGAAATGTGACGCTGGACAAACTGATGGCTGCTGCCAATGACTGAGCAAGCGTTCCATAACGTCTGGATTCCCTTGAAGGGCCGGTTCTACCGCATTGCCTACTACATTCTGGAGAACGAGGCCGATGCCAAGGATGCCGTCCAAGAGCTGTACCTCAAGCTTTGGAACCTGCGGGACCACCTGGAGATGGTGCAGAATCCATCGGCCTATGGGACGATGCTGCTCAGGAACCTCTGCATAGACCGCATCCGCAAGGCCCGACCCTCGGAACCACCAGACGAAACGGTGGCGTTGGAACCTCCGGCTGATGATGCGCTGGAGACAAGGGAGGAACTGAAACACGTGCGGGAAGCCATCGGCCGGTTGCCTGAAACGCAACGCAAACTGCTTTCGCTAAGGGTGATGGAAGGTCTCACCTATGAGGAAATCGCCCACAAAACCGGACTCAGTCCCCTTAACATCCGCGTCCAGGTAAGCCTGGCCCGCAAAAAACTCAAACAAAGCCTATGAAACGCATCCAAGACATAGAAAGAATGACCATGGTCGACTGGGACCGCATCGGGGCCGATGAAAGCCTCCCCGTGCCGAAGGACCTGCAGGTGCGCCTGCCCCGCCGTCGTGCCGTCGTCTGGAGTATCGCCGCTTCCGTGGCCGTGGTGGCGGGCATCGGACTAAGTGCCCTTCTGCGCACTCCCGAGCCAAAAGATACCTTTACGGATCCGTACCTGGCCTATGCCGCCATGGAACAGGCTTTTAGCCGCATGGGGCAGATGGTTGCCCGTAGCGCTGACATTATTGAACAGTCTGAAAACAAAGTAACATATTGGAAATGAAAAAGATAATCACCATATTGGCTACACTTCTCGCGGCCGTCACAGCTTTCGCCCAGAGTGGCAAAGACCTCTACAACAAGTATTCCGACCTGGACGGCATAAGCGCTGTCTATGTGTCTCCCGCTATGTTCCGCATGATTGGCAAGATCCCGGATATTGACATAGAAGACGGTAATGTAGACCTCACGCCCATCATTCAGAGCATGACCGGCTTTTATATGCTGGACGCCGAGGACCCCGGCGTAGCCTCTAAACTGGAAGCCGAGGTGAAGCGCCTTCTGAACGGGAAGAAGTATGAACTCCTGTTCGAAACAAAGGAAAACGGAGAGGTAACCCGCCTGTTCACTGCAGGAAGCGGCAGCACCGTCAACTCTGTGGTTCTAGTCAACAAGGAGGCCTCCGAATTCACGCTTATGTGCCTGGAAGGCAAGATGGACAGGGAAGAATTGGAGAGAATCCTGGCCGAAGCCGCAGCAAAATAAAACAGCGTTTTTACCCGGAGGAAATGTTGTAATCAACAGTGTGTCAAATAGTTGGCGAAAACACCCGCCTCGGATTGTAAAGGAGTACAGCGCCCCCTGTATTAAAGTCCTAGTCCACCAGGACCAGGGCCAAAGACGGGTGGTTAAAGTGCAGGGAGACGATGGGCGCCGTGGTGCGGTTGAGGGTGGCTTTCCACCAGGCGTCGAAAACCACGGCGTCTGTGGGCCACTGGAGGCCTTCGGAGGTGATGCGAAGGGTGTTGTCGGCGCTGAACAGCGAAATGCGGCGCCCTTCGCCCAGGTGCAGGTCGCAGCTGTCCGTGACCGGGAAAGCCGTGCCGAAGTCAGACACCATGGACAGCCTGCGCTCTCCCAGGTCAAACTGCCGGGGATAGTCCATGAGCAGCCCCAGGTTGCCGATGGTATGGTCTTCCCGCAGCCCCGTAGCGCCCAGGAACACAATTTCGGAAACCTCCGGATGATGCTCCAGCACCCACCGCAAGGCCTTGGTCTGGTCATTGTCCTCCTGCTCCGCCTCGTGCACCAGCACAGAAGCAAACCGCTCCTGCAGTTCCTCCGGCAGCGAATCCATATCTCCGATCACCGCCAGCGGACAGGCCGATGCATCATGCGCCAGCCACTGCTCCACCGCTCCGTCACAGCACACCACGCCCTCTGCCGAATCCAGCAGATACAGCGGATATGCCTCTGTCGGGAATGCCCCGTTACCTAATATGATAATACTATTCATCTTCCTTGGGGGCCGCCTTGGCAATCTCGGACTTGGAGGTGCCGGGGGTGGTGGTGTAGGAGGTGGGATTGCGGAAGCCCAGCAGGAAGGACTTCACGTCCATACGCTTTTTGCCGGCTAGTTGCAGGTCGGTGATGGCGATGGCACCGTCCTGGGTGGCTATGGCGAAGTAAGTCTTGCCGTCGCTTAAAACCGTGCCGGGGGCGGCGTGCAGGTCTGTGCGCATTTCGCCGAAGAAGACCTTGAGCTGCAAGGTCTCTTCGCCGGAAACCAGTTCGGTGAAGGCGCAGGGGAACGGAGACAGGCCGCGGATGAGGTTGTAGATGTGCCGGGTGGTGTCGTCCCAGTCAATGTGCTGGAGTTCGCGTGTAAGTTTGGGAGCGGGCTTCAAAAGCTCCGAACCCTGGATGAAGCTGCGCTGCACGCGCAGTTCCACATTCTTCTGCACAATGCCTTCTACGGTTTCCAGTACCAGCTGGGAACCCAGTTCCATCAGTTTGTCATGCACGTCACCGGCCGTATCGGCGGGGTCGATGTGACATTCGGCGCGCAGGATGATGCCGCCGGTGTCAATCTTCTGGTCAATCATGAACGTGGTGACGCCGGTGATGTTTTCCCCGTTGATCACCGCCCAGTTGATGGGGGCGGCGCCGCGGTACTGCGGCAGCAGGGCGGCGTGCAGGTTGAAGGTGCCGTACTTGGGCATGCTCCACACCACTTCCGGCAGCATCCGGAAGCCAACCACCACAAAGAGGTCGGCCTTCCAGGCGGCCAGGTCTTTCAGGAAAGCCTCGTCCTTAAGCTTTTCGGGCTGGAGCAGCGGTAACTCGTGAGCTACGGCGTACTTCTTCACGGCGCTCTCGTTCATCTTGAGGCCGCGGCCGCTGGGTTTGTCGGGAACGGTGACAACGCCCACCACGTGGTGTCCGGCTTTCAGCAGGGCATCCAGAGGACCCACCGAGAATTCGGGCGTTCCCATATAGACTATACGTGTTTTTCTGAACATACGGAAGAATTTGCTCTTGATTTTGCGGAACCAGATTTTGCCGCCGTCCAAATTGAACAGGCTGGCATCCTTCACCGCTTTGACGGTTAGGAAGGCCCCGATGGGCGCCAGCACGAAGGCCGATATGAACTTGCCGATGAAAGCGGTGGTGGCACCGTTGTTGGCCAGGCGCTCACCGGTGATGTCGATAACCCAATACAGTACGAAGAACAACATGGAAATCACCGCCGGAGCCCCCAGGCCGCCCTTTTTGAGCAGGGCGCCTACCGGTGCGCCGATGAAGAACAGCAGCAGGCAGGCCAGCGCCTGGGCATACTTCTTCCAGATTTCCACGTTGGTGCGGTAAATGAGGTGGGTGTAGTCATAGGACTCCATACTTTGCCCGCGGGCCACGCTCTCGTACTGCCGGGCCGATGACGCCGCGTTCTCCAGGCCCCGCTTCTTGTCCTGGGGCGTTTTCCAGCGCTCGTCGGACGGCGGATCCAGCCGGGCCGTGGCCTTCTCCCGCCAGGTGGTGTCCAACTGGTCCCGGTAGTTAATGTAACTCTGTTTGGAGAAGTCCTTCACGTGTTTCAGGGTACCCTTGTGCACCAGGTCCTCCAGGGAGTCCTGGCCGTGGTACAGGGACTTGAGGTTCATGGATTTCACCTGTTCCCCGTAACGGGCGCTGTCGGAGTGATGGAAGGCGTAGTTCTCCAGCGGTATCACCAGTTCCTGGCTCTGGAACTGGATACGGTTCAGCGCAAGGGTGGTGTCCTTGTACTTGCGGGTATTGGTTTCCTGGTAGTTGATGCCGTCGTACAGCTGGAACGTGAGGTAGTCCTTGGACTTGGACATCTTGATGATGCCGCTGTCGGCCACCGTGAGGCGGGTGTTGCCCTTGTCCACGGTGTGGTCGTACACCTGGATGTTGTACATCATCCCCGTCTTCTTGTCCCGCTGCTCTATCCGCAGAATGTATCCCTCGATGCCGTCGTAGAACGTTCCCGTGGGGATTTTGATCTCACTCTTGGTGCGGCCGATGTCGTCCCGCATGGTGTAGATCTGGTTGATGGAGTAGGGGACCAGCCGGTCTCCTACGTAGAAGGCGCCTATGCAGATGAAAACGCTTACCACCGTCATGGGAACCAGTACGCGGGCCAGGGAGATGCCCGACGCCTTCATGGCCGTGAGCTCGAACTTCTCTCCCATGTCTCCCAGCGTCATCATGGAGCTCAGGAGCGTAGCCAGCGGAATAGCCATGGGGAGCGTCTGGCAACTGCCCCACATCAGGAATTCCAGGATGACCTTGAACTCCAGGCCTTTGCCCACCAGCTCGTCAATGTACAGCCACAGGAACTGCATGACCAGTATGAACGTAACAATCCCCAGGATCGCCAAAAACGGTCCTATGAAAGATTTTAGTAGAAACTGGTCTAGTTTTTTCAATCCTTATGCAGTTGCAATCTCGACTAGTTTGTTTAAGGCGTCGGGGAGGCCTTCGACCATACGTCCGCCGGCGGTTGCCAGGCCGGGCTGTCCGCCGCCGCCGCCCTGGATGAACTTGGCGGCTTCGCGGATGTCCTTACCGGCGTTCTTGCCCTTTGCAACGAGGTCGTTGGAGTACAGGAGCACCAGATTGGGCTTGCCGTCCCAGGCAAAGGCGCCGGCCAGCACAAAGTTCTGGACCTTTTTCTGCAATAACAGGGCCACGTTGCGCACGATGGCGGGATCGGACGCATGGTCGTACCGTACCACCTTGATGCCGTTCACTTCCACTGCCTGTGTTTCCAGCTTTTCGGCCAGGGCGGCGGCCTTCTCGTTGGCCACGGCTTCCAGCTGCTTGCGGGCGTCGGCATTCTCGGCTACCAGCTTTTCGATGGCGCCCTGGAGGTCCGGCACGTTGTTCATGAGGTTCTTCAGGCCCTTCAGGAGGTCTTCCATGTGATTCACGGTCTCCATGGCCTTGCCTCCGGTGACGGCCTCGATGCGGCGTACGCCGGCGGCCACGGCGCTTTCAGATACAATCTTGAACAGGCCGATGGTACCGGTGCGGGGCGTGTGGGTACCGCCGCAGAGCTCTACGGAGTCTCCGAAGCGCACCACGCGCACCACATCTCCGTACTTTTCGCCGAACAGGGCCATGGCGCCCATGCCACGGGCTTCCTCCATGGTGGCGTCACGCTTCTCCTCCAGCGGGAAGTCGGAGCGGATGAGTTGGTTCACGCGGGTTTCCACGGCGCGCAGCTCTTCGTCGGTCATCTTCTGGAAGTGCGAGAAGTCGAAGCGGAAATAGTCCGGGCCCACGAAGGAACCCTTCTGCTCCACATGGGTCCCCAGAATCACGCGCAGGGCCTGGTGCAGCAGGTGCGTGCAGGTATGGTTGTTCTGGATGTGCCGGCGGCGGGAGTTGTCCACCACCAGGTAGAAAGTCTGACTGCTCACGGAAGGAAGACGCTCGGCCAGATGGATGGTGAGGTTGTTTTCCTTCACGGTGTTCAGAATCTGGATGCGTTCTCCGTCTTCACCCTCGATGAAACCGGTGTCTCCCACCTGGCCGCCCATTTCAGCATAGAAAGGCGTGCGGTCGAAGACCAACTGGAAGTACTCCTTGTTCTTCTGCTTCACGGTGCGCTGCTTCAGGAGATGGACCCCCTTGATGCGGAGGACGTCGTAGCCCACGAATTCCACATCGGCCTCCTTGAACACCATCCAGTCTCCGAATTCGTTGGCGGTGGCGTTGCGGGCGCGCTCCTTCTGCTTCTCCAGTTCCACGTTGAAGCCCTTGAGGTCTACGGTGTAGCCCTTTTCGGCGGCGATGAGCTGGGTGAGGTCGATAGGGAAGCCATAGGTGTCGTACAGCACGAATGCATCGGTTCCTGCCACCACCTTGGTGTCGGCGTTCTTGGCCATATTGTCTTCCAGCATGCGGATACCGCGGTCCAGCGTGCGCAGGAAGGCGTTTTCTTCTTCCTTGATCACGTTGGAGATGAGCTTCTGCTGAGCAGGGAGTTCCGGATAGGCTTCGCCCATATCGGCCACTAACTGGGGGATGAGGCGGCACAGGAAGGGCTCGGTGAAGCCCAGGAAGGTATAGCCGTAGCGCACGGCACGGCGCAGGATGCGGCGGATCACATAGCCGGCCTTCACGTTGGAAGGCAGCTGGCCGTCGGCGATGGAGAAGGCGATGGCGCGCACGTGGTCGGCGATGACGCGCATGGCCACCTCCACGTTGCCGCCTTCGGCGTATTTGTGTCCGGAGAGGTTCTCCACCTGGCCGATGATCCCGGAGAAGACATCCGTCTCGTAGTTGCTCTTCTTGTTCTGGAGAATCATGCACAGGCGCTCGAAGCCCATGCCGGTGTCGATGCTTTTGGCGGGCAGGGACTCCAGGTGGCCGTCGGCCTTGCGTTCATACTGCATGAACACCAGATTCCAGATTTCGATGACCTCGTCGTTGTCCATGTTCACCAGTTCCCGGCCGGGAATCCGGGCAATTTCTTCGTCGGAGCGGAGGTCGATGTGGATCTCGCTGCAGGGACCGCAGGGACCGGTGTCGCCCATCTCCCAGAAGTTGTCGTGCTTGTTGCCGGTGAGCACGTGGTCCTCCGGCAGGTGCTTCAGCCAGGCCTGGCGGGCCTCGGTGTCCAGGGCGGTACCGTCTTCCTCGCTGCCCTCGAAAACGGTGGCGTACAGCTTGGTCTTGTCAATCTTGTACACCTCCGTGAGCAGTTCCCAGGCCCAGTCGATGGCTTCTTTCTTGAAGTAATCTCCAAAACTCCAGTTGCCCAGCATCTCGAACATGGTGTGGTGGCGGCCGTCGTGGCCCACCGCTTCCAGGTCGTTGTGCTTGCCGCTTACGCGCAGGCACTTCTGGCTGTCGACCGCACGGGGGAACTTGGGCGCGGTATTGCCCAGGAAAATATCTTTGAATTGGTTCATGCCCGCATTGGTGAACATGAGCGTAGGGTCGTTCTTGATGACCATGGGCGCCGACGGCACGATGGTGTGCCCCTTACCGGCGAAGAAGTCCAGGTATTTCTGGCGAATCTCTTTAGATGTCATATATCAGTTTTAATATAGCTTGCAAATTTAAGCATTTTTCCGTGATTTTCCGTAATGGAAATTTTTCGTAACTTTGTAGTCTGTGGCAAAGAAAAAAGAAGAACCCAAATACGTCCTGGATCCCGAAACCCTGACGTTCGAACTGCAGGAGCCCCCGCGGAAAGACTGGTGGAGCCTGCCGTTGGTGGGGGTATTGGGCCTGGTGCTGTTCGTGCTGTTCATGTGGGCGGCCTACATCTGGGACTTCAGTTTGCCCAAAACGGCCATTCTGCGCTTCCAGAACATGGAATGGAGGACCCGTGTAGACCAGATCTCCCAGCAGCTGGACCGTTGGGAAGACATGGTTTCCCAGCTGGAAATCCGGGACGACCGCATCTACCGTTCCGTCTACGGTATGGACGAGATTCCCCAGACCGTTCGCGGGTCCGGTTTCGGCGGTGAAAACCGTTACGACGACCTTCAGGGCACCTCCCTTCTGGATCTTACCAAGCGCCTGGACGTGCTGGAGAAACGCCTGTTCATCCAGTCCAAATCCTTTGATGAAGTGGCCCATCTCCAGCAGAATGCCGGTGACATGGCAGCGCACATTCCGGCCATTCCGCCCATCAATCCGGACCGTTCCACCTACCGGCTGTCCAGTACGTTCGGTTACCGCTCCGATCCCTTCACAGGCTTCAGCAAGCGCCACACAGGTATGGACTTCGCCTGCAAGCCCGGCAACCCCATCTACGTAACCGGAGACGGCATTGTGACCAAAGTGGTCACGGACCGCAGGAAGGGCTATGGCTTCCACGTAGAGGTGGAACACGGATTCGGTTACAAGACCCGTTACGCCCATATGTCCCGCATCGACGTATCTGTTGGCGACCACCTTCAGCGCGGAGACTGTATCGGCCTCACAGGTAACACCGGCCGGTCGTCCGGCCCCCACCTTCACTATGAAGTCCACTACCGCAGGGACTACATGAACCCGGCCCTGTACATGGACCTGGACATCTCTCCCGAGGATTATTTCACCATGGTGCGTAAACCCGAACAGTAGTATGGCCAAGAAGCAAAAGAAACCCTCCAAGTTCAAGAAAGTGCTGGGCAGCGTGCTGCGGTACTCGGTGGCCACCGTTTCTTTCGCCATCGTGCTGTACGTGCTGTTCGCCCTGTTCTTTTCTACCGACAAGGAACGCCAGCTGGAGCGTGAAAACCGCCTGTACAGGGACCGCTACGCCCAGATGGTGGCCAAGGAAAACCTCATTTCCGACGTAGTGACGGGGCTTATGGAGAAGGACAACGACATCTACATCGGCCTTTTCAAGTCGCAGGTTCCGTCGGCCGATGCCGCATCGGCCGCCAACTTCATCACCATCTCCGACTCCCTCTCGGAGAACTACTACGTGTCCACCGCCGCCTCCACCTCCGGCACCCTGATGCTGATGGCCGGCAGCGTGGACAGCAATTTCGCCGAGGTCTTCCGCATCCTCCAGGAGAAGCGGGACAGCGTTCCGCCGCTCTGCCTGCCGCTGCACGGGATGTCCTATGTGCAGACCGGCGCCTCCGTGGGGATGAAGTACAATCCCGTTTACAAGCTGCAGGTCCAGCACGACGGCCTGGATCTGGTGGCCCCGCAGGGCGCAGCCGTCTATGCCGCGGCCGACGGCGTGGTCTCCCAGGTGGTCCGCAGCCGTAAAGGCCTGGGCAACACCGTGGAAATCGACCACGGAAACGGCTATGTCACAAGGTATTGCCTGCTGGGAGACATATCGGCCGTCAAGGGCCGCCGCGTGAAACGGGACCAGCAGATTGGCACCGTGGGCATCTCTCCCACGCTTCCCGCGCCGCACCTGCACTTCGAAGTGCGCCGGGGCGGCCGTCCCGTAGACCCCGTCAACTACTTCTTCGCCTCCGTTACCCCGGAGGAATATGCCCGTATGATGTATCTCTCCGTGAGCACGGAGCAAAGTATGGACTAGTAGTCTCCCCGGTCCATTTCGCGGCGCACGTCCTTTTCCTTGATGGACTGGCGCTTGTCGTACTCTTTCTTACCCTTGGCCAGGGCAATCACCAGTTTGGCAAAACCGTTTTCGGCGATGAAGAGCTTGACGGCAATGATGGTGAGGCCTTTCTGCTTGTCGGCCTGCTGGAGGTGCCGCAGCTCCTTGCGGTTCAGCAGCAGCCGGCGGTCCCGCACGGGTTCGTGGCTGTTCCAGGTGCCCCAGTGATACAGGGCGATGTTCATCCCCCGCACAAAGAGCTCGTTCCCTACGAAGAAGCAGTAGGCATCCTGCAGGGAGCACTTCCCGGCGCGGATGGACTTGATCTCCGTACCCACCAGCTGGATGCCGGCGGTATAGGTTTCCAGGAACTCGTAGTCGAACGAGGCCCGGCGGTTCTTGATCTGTATGGTGCTCTTTGCTTTGGGCATGGGATTGCAAAGGTAGCACTTTTTTCGTAATTTCGCCCCCAATGAACAAGACCGAACTGCTTCCCGACCGCCCTGGCATCCCGCCCATGGCCAAACTCCCGGACCCCGAAACCGTGGATCCGGCGGCTCTGGCGCGCGCTTACGCCGCCGGCGAAATCGACCTCATCTGCGTCCTGGGCCCCACGGCCTCGGGAAAAACGCGGTACGCTGTGCGGCTGGCCCAGGCGCTGGGTAATGCCGAAATATTATCGGCCGACAGCCGCCAGGTGTACGTGGGGATGGACATCGGCACGGGGAAGGACCTGCGGGAGTACGGCGACGTTCCTTATCACCTCATCGACATTGCTCCGGCGGGTGCCAAGTTCAACATTTACGAGTATCAGGCCGCCTTCGCCAAGGCGTATGCCGATATCCGCCGCCGCGGGGCCGTCCCCATCCTGTGCGGAGGATCTGGGCTGTGGATCGAAAGCGTCACGCGGGCCTACAAGTTCGAGAAGGGCAACGGGGTATCGGCCGACGCCCTCCCTCAGCATGTATATTATATAGGTACGCTGGTCACGCGGGAAGAACGGGTGTCGCGCATCGACCGCCGCCTGGAAGAACGCCTGCAGGAGGGTCTTGTGGAAGAGATTCAGGGGCTGCTGGCAAGCGGCATTCCGGCCGATGACCTTATCTACTATGGTCTTGAGTATAAATTCGTTACACAGTATGTACTGGGGCAGTTGAGCTACGACGACATGGTCATCGCCCTGGGCAACGCCATCCACCAGTTCGCCAAGCGCCAGATGACCTGGTTCCGCGGCATGGAACGGGACGGGGTCCGGATCCACTGGGTGAGGCCGTAAGCCCCCCAACAAAAATTTTGCAGATACAAAAATTTGTTCTACCTTTGCAGCCCCAAAATATATGTGGATAGATTTGGCTGCTTGCAACCACGTTAAAAAATGCTAAAATTCATTTCATATCAGTGTTTTGTGTTTTTTAGCCTCCGCATATATGCCTGGGGCTAATTTTTTTGTGATATGGCTAAGAACTACTTATTTACCAGTGAATCGGTGAGCGAAGGACACCCGGACAAGGTGGCCGACCAGATCAGTGACGCTATCCTGGACGAATTCCTGAAGCAGGACCCGGAGGCCAAGGTGGCCTGCGAGAGTTTCTGCTCTACCGGCATGGTGGTGGTGATGGGCGAGGTGAAGGCCGAGGCCTATGTGGACATCCAGAACACCGTGCGCAATACCATCCGCAAGATTGGCTACACCAAGGCCGAATATATGTTTGACGCCAGCGGGTGCGGCGTGCTGAGCGCCATCCACGAGCAGAGCGCCGATATCAACCGCGGCGTGGAGCGTGCCACGGAGGAGGAGCAGGGTGCCGGCGACCAGGGTATGATGTTCGGCTATGCCTGCCGGGATACCGAGGACTATATGCCCCTGCCGCTGTATCTGAGCCACAAGATCCTGGAAATCCTGGCCCGTATCCGGCACCACGAGATTGGCCTGATGCCCTATCTGCGTCCCGACGCCAAGAGCCAGTTCACCATTGAATATGACGGGGAAACCCATCAGCCTGTGAAGGTGCACACCATTGTCCTGAGCACCCAGCACGACGAATTCGTGCCCAGGAGCCTGGGCCGTATGCCCTATGAGAAAGCCGTGGCCCAGTTCGGCCAGGCCAAGGTGGACGAAGCCATGCAGGCCAAAATCAAGGAGGACGTGGAGAACATCCTCATCCCGCGCCTGAAGGCCGAGTTGCCGGAGGCCACCGCCGCCCTCATCCACGACTATGTGCTGCACGTGAACCCCACCGGCAAGTTCGTGATTGGCGGTCCCCACGGGGACACCGGTCTTACGGGCCGTAAGATCATCGTGGACACCTACGGGGGCACCCCGTATTCTTCGGGAGCGCCCTCAACAACTTCGGCGTGCAGGAGCTGCTCAACTGTTTCGTAGAGATTGCACCCTGCCCCCGTCCGACGAAAGCGGAAGAGCGCGACGTGCTGCCAGAAGAGCCCAAATT